>JAKASE010000037.1 GCA_021819135.1 Thermoplasmata archaeon
CGCGGCCAGTTCGGTCGAGAGCCTAAACGCCTGGGGAGGACGGAGATGCATGCCAGCGATGGCAGGTGCCGCCCGGGGAAGCAGGAACCTGCCAGCGCTCACCAGCGCGTAGGTACAGGAGAACGGTAAAGGTGGATATTCGGGGGCCAGGCTTCGGGGGCGTACGTGACGACGCGATCGGGTGCCCGGACCGTGGTGACGGCCCTCATGGTCGTCGTGTTCGTCGGTCTGGCCTCGCTCCCCGCCGCCCTGGCGGTCGGGCCCCCGAACCCGACCTCCCCCACGCGTACGGCGGTCCCCGAGACCTCGGGCGTCCCGTCGGGCGGGCTCCCTCGGGGGATCGCGACGACCGTAGAGGTGGCTCCGGCGTACGCGCCCGGAGTGGGAACGTCCGTGGTTGGGCCTCTTTCCCCGGCCACCCCGATGGAGGCCGTGGTCGGTCTCTCCGTGAGCCAGCCGGCGGCGCTGAACGCTACGCTGGCCGCGATGTACGTCCCCGGCACCCCTCTCTATCACCAGTATCTGACCCCGGCCGAGGTCGAGACTCGGTTCGGGCCGGCGGCGGCGACGGTCGCGGCGGCCACGTCCTACTTCGCCGGTCACGGGATCACGGTGTCCGACCCTATGGGGGGCCTCCTCCTCGGCCTCCGCGGCCCATCCACGGCGTTCGCGGCGGCGTTCGGGACCTCGTTCGAGATCTACCGACTGCCGAGCGGGGCGACCGTCATCGACCACCCGACCCCCGCTCGCCTGCCGAGCGACCTGCCGTGGACCGGGGCGCTTGGCCTCTCGAGCCTCTCGGCGATCACCCCGGCGTACGGGAACCCCACGACACCGGTTCCGATCGTCCGGCCGGCGGCCGGATGCGGAAGCGGACCGTCCGGCGCTCTCTCCCCCTGCGAGGTCCAGGGGGCGTACGGCGAGACGCCGCTCCTCGCCGGGGGGACGAACGGCACCGGCGTACGGATCGGCATCGTCGACGCCTACTCCGGCCAGGAGACCCAGGCGCAGCTCGGGTCCGACCTCGCCGCGTTCGATGCCGCCTTCGGGCTCCCGGTGCCCACCGTCCACTACCTCTATCCGGTCGCCACCTCGCTCGACCTCAACAACTCGAGCGTGAACCCGGACTGGGCCCTCGAGGAGAGCCTCGATCTCCAGTGGGCCCATGTGGCGGCCCCGGGCGCGTCGCTCGAGATGACGTTCTCCCCGGACGCCGGGCCGGGCCTCTATGCGGCGATCGCCTCCCTCGTCGGGGGCCACCTGGTCGACGTGATCTCGCTGAGCTGGGGGGAGCCCGACACCGGTATCTTCAATCCGATCACCTCCCCGTGCTCGTTCGTCTGCAACGCCACCACCGACGGTTCCTACGACATCCTGGGCCCCGTCCTCGAGTTCGCCGCGGCGGAAGGGATCAGCGTCTTCGCCGCGAGCGGGGACTGCGGGTCCGCCGACGGTACGGCGGGCATCACCACGAACTTCCCCGCCTCCGACCCGTACGTGACGGGAGTGGGGGGCACCGTCCTCACCGCCACGACGTCGGGCGGATACTTCTCGGAAGTCGCCTGGTCCGGGAACGTGACCGGGGGCGCGTTGCCCGGTTGCAAGAACCAGGGGGGTTCGGGCGGAGGGTACTCCCCGCTGCCGCGGCCGTGGTGGCAGACCGGGCTCTCGACTCCTCCGTCGGGCCGAGGGGTCCCGGACGTCTCGATCGACGCCGGGACGCCGGTGGCGATCTATTACCACGGATCCGCCACACCGGTGATCGGCACGAGCGTCGGCACCCCGCTGTGGGCGGGGCTGGCGGCGCTCGCCGACCAGCACGCCGGCACCCCCCTCGGACTCCTCAGCCCGGCGCTCTACCGGATCGCGGCCGGGCCGAGCTACGCTTCCGCCTTCCACGACATCACGTCGGGGAACAATGGAGCCTACATCGCCGGCCCCGGCTGGGACCCGGTCACGGGTCTCGGCTCGCCCAACGCGACCGTCCTCGTCGGGGACCTGACCCCCTTCGCGGCCCCGACCTCCTCGGAGCCCCGGGTGTTCCTGTACGGGAGCCCGCGCTTCGGCGAAGCCCCCCTCACGGTGACCTTCTCGCTCAGCGCGACCGGAGGTACCGGAGCCTACCCGACCCGGGGCGTGTCGTTCGGGGACGGGAACGCCTCGACGTTCGTCGCCACGACGACCCACGTGTATCCGACCCCCGGGGTCTACTCGGCGTCAGCCTGGGTCGTCGATTCCTCCGGGAACACGAGCGCCTCTCCCCCGATCGTCATCGTGGTCGGTGGCGGGGTCGCCCTCTCGGTGGGCCTGACCTCGTCGAACACTTCGGTCACGGTCGGGACCGCGGTAACGTTCCACGCGAGCGTGACCGGGGCCAACGGGTCCGTTCGGTACTCGTACACCTTCGGGGACGGGACGTATCTCGACAACACCACCGCCTCCGCCATCACCCACACCTACGGCGCGGCCGGAGGGTTCTGCGCGGAGGTCATCGCGTCCGACTCCGGGGTGCCGCCCGACGGCGGGGCCAGCCCGCGCGTCGCGGAGCAGGTGGGGAACGCCCCGAGCCCCAACTGCCAGAACGACGCGACCCCCCTCACGGCGGTTCCGACGACCTCGGGCGCGGTGCGGGACGCGCCGGCCGACTTCCCGAGCCTCTTCGCGATCTCGGGCGGGGCGACCTCCGCCGGGGGACTCGCCGACTCGGTCGAGTACTTCACGAACTCGACCAACGCCTCCTACGTCGCGGTCTGCGGGTGTGCGATCTTCCACACGCCGGGATCGTACACGGTCCGGGCGATCGTCTCCGACCCGGTCAATCAGGTGGCCTACGCGACGACCAACGTCACTATCGCCCCCGCCCTGGTCGGGGCGTTCGCGGCGTCGATCACCTACGGCCCGGCCCCGCTCAGCGTGACGTTCTTCGCGGCGGCCCAGGGCGGATACGGGGTCGACGCCAACCGGGCCCAGTGGAACTTTGGCAACGGGGCGACCGCGGTAGGGCATACGGTCAGCGCGATCTACCCGATCCCCGGCGAGTACGTCGCGGTCGGCCAGCTCTCGGACCGGGGGCATGGGAACACGAGCGAGGCGTTCGTGATCGACGTCCTGCCCACGCCCACCGCGGAGGGGCCCGGCCTGGTCGCGACCATATCCCCCGCGGTGAACATCGCGTCGGGCACCACGGTGCGGTTCACGGCGCAGGCGCTCGGTTCCTTCGCGGGCGAGGACCTCGGGACCGAGTGGAGCTGGGGGTACGGGCACTCTGCGTTCGGCGCGCTCGCGAACCAGACGTTCTACGCCCCCGCTTCGGGCGGGGCCGGGAACCTCACGGCGACGCTGTTCGCGGTCCTCCCGAACGCGGTCGTGGTCGACGCCCTCAACCTCTCGATCGGCCCGCAGTTCGCGGTCGAGGCCCGCGGCTTCGTTCCGGCGATCTCCCTGCTCACCATGTCGAGCGTCCTCTCGCCGACCTACGGCCAGACCCCGCTCGCCGTGACCGGGGTCGTGCACGCGTCCGGTCCCGGCTCACCGTCGGTCACGTGGGTCTGGCAGGACGGGACGTACTCCACCCAGTTCCGCATCACGCACACCTTCTACGCCGCCGGAGACTATACGGTGCAGGCGATCGTGCGGGACGGCTACGGCGACAGCGTGACCGACTCCTACCGTCTCGTCGCCAACGGGCCGCTCGTGATCTACGGAGGGCCCAGCCCGGCGGGGGGGGTGCCTCCGATCACGGTCCGGTTCACCGCGCTCGGGGTCGGGGGGACCGGCGCACCGTACACGTACCGCTGGTCGTTCGGCGGGGCGCCCCCGGTGTCGGGCGAGGAGCAGTACCGGAACTACTCCGTCTACGGGGTCTACTCGGCGAGGGTGACGGTGACCGACAGCGTCGGCGAGGAGGCGAACCGGACCTGGACGGTCGACGTCCATCCGCTGATCGTCCTGACCGCGGGTCAGATCCTCGAGATCTCGGTGGGCCTCGGAGGGCTCCTCGCGGCGGTGGTCCTCGAAGTGCGTTTCCGGCGGGCGCGGCCTCCGCGGCCTAGCCTTTCACAACGCCGAGCGGCCGAAGACGTGCGACGCGTCGTGTGAGGCCGGCCCCTTCGGCGACCCGCACGACCTCCTCGACGTTCTTGTACGCCCCGGGCGCCTCCTCGGTGACCCCTTCCCGGGAGGTCGAGCGCACGATGATCCCCTCGCGGGCGAGCGACCGGGTCACGTCCTCGTAGCGGAAGTTCCGGACCGCGGCGTGCCGGCTCAGTCGGCGACCGGCCCCGTGGCACGACGAGCCGAAGGAGCGTTCCATCGCGGTGGGAAGCCCCGCGAGCACGTAGCTCGCGGTACCCATGTCGCCCGGGATCAGGACCGGCTGGCCGAACGGGCGGTACGGTTCCGGGACCTCCTCGCGGCCGGCCGGGAAGGAGCGGGTCGCGCCCTTGCGGTGGACGAGGAGCTTCCGGGGAGCCCCGTCGGTCCGGTGCTCCTCCACCTTCGCCATGTTGTGGGCGATGTCGTAGATGACCGAGAGGTCGAGCTCCTCCGCGGGCCGGGCGAACACCGCGGCGAACGCGCGGCGGACCCCCTCGGTGATCGCCTGGCGGTTCGCCCACGCGAAGTTGGCGGCGGCGGCCATCGCCGCGAGATACCGGGCCCCTTCCTCCGAGCTGACGGGCGCGCACGACAGCTGGCGGTCGACGAGCGTGACGTGCTCCTCGACGAGCCGGCGGTCCATCCTCTGGATGAAGTCGGTCGCCACCTGGTGGCCGAGGCCGCGCGAACCGGTATGGAGCATCACGACGACCCGGCCCGGGGCGAGCCCCATCGCCTCCGCGAACTCCGGATAGAGGACCTGGTCGACGGTCTGCACCTCGAGGAAATGGTTGCCGGAGCCGAGGGTTCCAAGCTGCTTCTGTCCGCGCTTGCGCGCCGAGTCCGAGACCTGGGCGGGGTCGGCCGCGGCGAGGCCCCCCCGCTCTTCGGTGACGGGAAGGTCGGCGGGCCGTCCGAGGCCCCGTCCGACCGCCCAGGCCGCCCCCTTCGCAAGGACCTCGTCCATCTCGGAGCGGGGCAGCGAGACCGGTCCGTGTGAGCCCACCCCGGCCGGTACCTCCCGGTAGAGCCGGTCGATGAGCGCGGCGAGGCGCGGCCGCACCTCCTCGGCCGTGAGGTTCGTCCGGAGGAGCCGCACGCCGCAGTTGATGTCGTAGCCAATCCCGCCCGGCGAGACGACCCCTTCCTGCATGTCGAACGCCGCGACCCCGCCGACGGGGAAGCCGTAGCCGAAGTGGATGTCCGGCATCGCGAGGGCGTAGCGCTGGATGCCCGGCAGTGTCGCGACGTTCGCGAGCTGGATGAGCGACGGGTCGCCCTCAACACCGGAGAGGAGGGCGGCATCGGAGAAGAGGAGACCGGGGACCCGCATCCCCTCCACCTCTTCCCGGGGGATCTCGAACATGAACTCGTCGCGCGCGACGAGCTTCGGGATCTTCGGCATGGAGCGGCGCGAACCGGGAACCCTATTTGGCCGTCGCGCCCGCGGGCCCCGGGCGGACCGGGCAGGACAAACCGCCAAGTACGCGCCTACGCGTACCCCGGTCGACACCGATGCGGCTGCGTACCGTCCTCTCCCTCGCCAACATGGTCGCCATCATGGTCGCGTTCCTCGTCCTGTTCGAGTTCCCGGCCTACTCCCCGATCACCTTCTACGCGCTGGTGGCCTGGATCTTCATCGGTTTCGCCCTCGTCTACCTGCCGGCCCGGTCGCGGGCGGCCGCCGGTGGGCCGGCCGGAGATACCTACGGAGGGACGTTCCCCAACCCCGGGGGCATGCCGCTCCCATCCGGGACCTCCGGGAGCCCGTCGGCCGCGGTCTCTCCCGACTTCTGCGTCTGGTGCGGCACGACCCTCCCGGCCGGCGCGGCCGTCTGCCCTTCCTGCGGCCACCGGGTCGCCCCGCTATAGCCCCCGGGGGCGGGCGGCGGGGCGGCCCGCCCCGTCCCTTCGGGGGACCGGCGCTTCCGGCGAGCGCCTTTATAATCAAGGGGCCCGTCGCGTCGCGTCCCCGGGAGCGCGCGATCTCGGATGAGCACGGAGCCCTCACCGCACCGGCTGGCCGGCGCCGAGAAGTCGGTCCTCGACCGCCTGGAGGAGATGAACCGGGCCGCCGAGACGGGCGGCGGGCACGAGCGGATCGCGGAGCAGCACCGGAAGGGCAAGAAGACCGCCCGCGAACGGATCGCCCTCCTGGTCGACGAAGGCTCGTTCGTCGAGATCGACCGGTTCGCGGTCGGACAGGTCGGGGAGCATGGCCTCGCCCGGAAGCATTACGGCGACGGCGTCGTCACCGGCTACGCTACCATCGACGGGCGCACCGTCTACCTCTTCGCGCACGACTTCACGGTCCAGGGCGGCTCGCTCGGGGTGATGTTCGGCCGCAAGGTCGCGAAGGTCATGGACCTCGCGCTCAAGGCCGGGGCGCCGATCATCGGACTCAGCGACTCGGGCGGGGCGCGGATCCAGGAAGGGGTCCAGAGCCTGGCCGCCTACAGCGAGATCTTCTTTCGGAACACGCTCGCCTCCGGCGTCATCCCGCAGATCTCGCTCATCCTCGGCCCGAGCGCCGGCGGCGCGGTCTACTCTCCGGCGATGACCGACTTCGTCATCATGAAGGAGTCGACCAGCTACATGTTCATCACCGGGCCGGACGTCGTGCGGGCGGCGCTCGGTCAGGAGGTCACGTTCGAGGAGCTCGGGGGGGCGCAGGTCCACGCCTCCAAGAGCGGGGTCGCCCACCTCACCGCCGCGACCGAGGAGGAATGCTTCGAGCAGACGCGCCGGCTCCTTGCGTTCCTCCCGTCGAGCAACGCGGAGTTCCCGCCGGCGGTGGAGTCCTCCGACCCGGCCGACCGCCGGGAGGAATCGCTCGATTCGGTGGTCCCGCCCGACCCGAACAAGCCCTACGACATGAAGCAGGTGATCACCGCCCTCGTGGACGACGGGGACTTCTTCGAGCTCCACGCCGCGTGGGCGGCGAACATCGTCGTCGGGTTCGGGCGCCTCGCCGGCCGCACGATCGGCCTGGTCGCGAACCAACCGATGCATCTCGCCGGCGCGCTCGACTCGAACTCGTCGTCGAAGGCGGCCCGGTTCATCCGGTTCTGCGACGCGTTCCACATCCCCGTCGTCACGCTCGTGGACGTCCCGGGGTACATGCCCGGCACCGAGCAGGAGCACGGGGGGATCATCCGCCACGGCTCGAAGCTCCTGTATGCGTACTGCGAGGCGACGGTCCCGAAGGTGACCGTGATCGTCCGGAAGGCCTACGGGGGGGCCTACTGCGCGATGGGCAGCAAGTTCTCCCGCGCCGACCTCAACTTCGCCTGGCCCTCCGCCGAGATCGCCGTCATGGGTCCGGAGGGGGCGGCGCGGATCGTGTACCGCAAGGAGCTCGAGAAGTCGCACGATCCCGAGACGATGCCGCGGCTCGTCGCCGAGTACCGCCACAAGCTCGCGAATCCGTTCGTCGCCGCCGAGCGGGGGATCATCGATGCGGTGATCCGGCCCTCGGCGACGCGGCCCGAGCTGATCCGCGCCCTCGCCGCCCTGGAGAAGAAGAGCGAGCAGCGCCCGTCGAAGAAGCACGGGAACATCCAGCTTTGAGCGCGGGACGGGGAGCCCCGAGGCGGCCGGAGGAGCGCTCCGGGGGAGCCCGGTAGGTCCCGATGCCCGACTTCGGCCGCGTGCTGGTCGCGAACCGGGGGGAGATCGCGCTCCGGGTCCTGCGCGCGCTCCGTACCCTCGGTATCGAGAGCGCCATCACCTACTCGGACGCGGACGCGACCGCGCTGCCGACCGCCTTCGCGGACCGGGCCTACCGGCTCCCCGGCGTCTCCGCGGTGGACACCTACCTCAATGCCGAGGCGATCGTCGAGGTCGCCCGCCAGTGCGACGCGGACGCGATCCACCCCGGGTACGGGTTCCTCTCCGAGAACGCCGCCTTCGCCCGCCTTTGCCGGGAGCATTCGATCGGGTTCGTCGGCCCGACCTCCGAGACGCTCGCGACGAGCGGGAACAAGATCGAGTGCAAGAAGCTCGCCGAGGCGAACGGGGTACCGGTCGTCCCGTACTCCCGGGAGGCGCTCGAGGATCCCGAGGAGGCGGCGCGGTTCGCCTCCGACATCGGGTTCCCGGTGCTCCTGAAGAGCGCCTTCGGCGGCGGCGGCCGCGGGATCCGCGAGGCGACCTCGCGCGAGGAGGTGCGCGACGCCTTCTCCTCGGTACGGCGGGAGGCCGAGAGCGCGTTCGGACGGGCGGCGGTGTTCGTTGAGAAGCGGCTCCAGCGTCCCCGGCACATCGAGGTCCAGATCTTCGGGAACTCAACCGGCAGCGAGGTCATTCCCCTCGGAGAGCGGGAATGCTCGATCCAGCGACGGTACCAGAAGCTCGTCGAGATCTCCCCCTCCCCGGTGGTCGACGAGGAGAGCCGCGCCCGCCTCGCCGACTACGCGGCCACCATGGCCCGTGCCGTCCGGTACGCGAACGCCGGCACGGTGGAGTTCCTGCGGGACTCGGCGACCGGCGCGCTGTACTTCCTCGAGGTGAACGCCCGGCTCCAGGTGGAGCACCCGGTGACCGAGCTCGTCACCGGACTCGATCTCGTCGCGGCCCAGTTCGCCGTGGCCCAGCACGGGTCGCTCCCCTTCCGGCCGGAGAACGTTCGGCCGCGCGGCGTCGCGATCGAGTGCCGCATCAACTCGGAGGATCCGCTCCACGACTTCTTGCCGGTGACGGGCCGGATCGAGCATCTGCGCATTCCTGCCGGCCCGGGGATCCGGGTCGACACCGCCCTCACGGAGGGGATGGAGGTGACCCCATACTACGACTCTCTCCTGGCGAAGGCGGTCGCCTGGGGGGCGACGTTCGAAGAGGCACGCGCCCGCGAGCTCGCCGCGCTGAACGAGTTCCGGGTGGTCGGTGTCCCGACGACGATCCCGTTCCACCGAGAGGTGATGGTCGCCCCGCGATTCATCGCGGGGGATCTGAGCACCGCGTTCCTGGACGAGAGCGGGATCCTTCCGCGCCTCGCCGAGCGCGCACGCGAGGCCGACCCGGACCGGTTCGCGATCGCCGCGTTCCTGCTCGCGCAGTCCCGGGCCGCCCGGACGCCGGCCCGCTCCCTGGGGTCCCGCGGACGACCGACGCTCCCGAACGCCGGGGTCGGCGGGAGGTTCGTCGATGGATTATGAGATCGCGATCGGGGGAGCGAGCCGGAAGGTCTCCCTCGCGACCCGGGGACGCGCGGCGGACCAGTTCGAGGTGCACCTCGGCTCCGAGCGGCGGCCCCTCATCGTCCGGGTCCTCCAGCACGAGCCGCCGACCTCGGTCGTCGCGATCGGGCAGCGGATCTACTCGGTCCGGCTCCTCCGACGGACCCCCACGGCCGTCGAGTTCCTGCTGAACGGCGAGCGGGTCGTCGCGGAACGGGCCTCCGCCCGTACCGCGCCGCCGACCGGCGGCTCGGGGGTCGCGACCGTCGCCGAGGAGGTCACCGCGCACTATCCGGCGAAGGTCGTACGGGTCCCGGTGATGAAGGGCGCCCGCGTGAAGGCCGGCGAGACCATCCTCGTCCTCGAGGCGATGAAGATGGAGACGTACCTCGAGGCCCCCCGGGACTGCACGGTCGCCGCGATCTACGTCCGGGAAGGGGACATGATCGCGCGCGGGGCCCGGCTCGCGCACCTCGACTTCGATCCCGATTCGGCTGCGGACGCGACGGGCGGGGGTCCGGCGAAGCCGGGGGACCGCCCCGCCCCGAGCGACCGGGCCGACCCCTGAACCGTCCGGGACCCACGCGGGTCGGAGCGGGCTCGTCCGATCGCCGGCGGCTCCTCGCTTAGGGGGCCCGGGAGGGATCGATTGTGAGCTCTCCCGTGCGGACCGCGGTCCGGACCCCGTCATTTTCCACCAGGAGCACGCCGTCGTCCCCCAGACCGACGATGACCCCCGCCGGGACGCCGTCGACCCGGACCCTCTCGCCGATGCCCCAGAAGACCGCGCGGCACCGGTCGAGCAGGGTCTTGGCCCCCCCGCCCTCCCGCAGGAGCGAGGAGGCCTCGAGCGCCGCTTCTACGACCCACGATTCGACCGAGGTGAGGAGGGGGGAGGGGCGGAGGAGGTCGTGAAGGGACGCCACCGGCCCCACATCGGGCGGAGGCCACGACGAGCGCTCGGGGTCGACGTTGATCCCGATCCCGGCGACCGCCGCCCATCCGAGATGGGGGGCGGGCACCCGGTCGACCAGGATCCCTCCGAGCTTGCGCACGGAGAGGGATTCGGGGACGACCACGATGTCGTTGGGCCATTTCAGCCGGAGCGGGAGGGGGCACGCGCGTCCGAGCCGTTCGGCGATGAGGCCGCCGATGGCGACCGGGAGGAGGTCGGCGTGGGCCTCGGGAGCGGCGAGGACGATCGAAAGGTAGAGGTTCCCACGGGGGGAGACCCAGGAGTGGCCGCGGCGCCCCCGCCCTCGGGTCTGACGGTCCGCGACGACCCGGGTCCCCTCTTCGGCCCCCCCGCGCGCGAGCGCGATCGCACGGTCCTGGGTCGAATCGATCTCGGGGTACTGTTCCCGTATTCCCGTCATCGACCGGCCCGCGGATCCCTCGAGGTCCGATCGGCCCAAGAGTCTGTCGTCCCCGGTCCGGGGGTACCGCGCGGATCGATACCCCTCGCCGTCGCGGCCCCGGACCGGGGAATCGTGCTTATCTGACGGCTCCCCTGAAGTCGAGGATGACCTGCATCGAGGAGCTGCTCCGGAGCTCGGCTCCGAGGCTCGAGGAGGAGCTGAAGAGGCGGCTCCAGGGGTTCCTCGGAGGGATGATCCGACAGTACCTCCCCCAGACCTGGGTCTTCCGAACCGAGCAGGAGTCGGTCTCGCTCCGGGTCGACGCCGGCGGAGCGGTGTCGGTCGCGGCCGGGGGCTCCGAGCGACCCGACCTCACGATCGAGGTCGGGCACGACCGCCTGCGCCGGGCGCTCAGCGGGGGCCCCGCGGGGCCGGCGACGGGGGGGCCGCTCAACGTGATCCCGCACTCCGCGAAGGGAAAGGCCGCCTGGAGCCTCATCCGGGGTCGGATCGGACTCGCGGGCTGAGCTCCTCCGGGCAAGCCCACGCGCTCCGGCCCGACCGCCGTCCGCGCGCCCACCGTCGCGCCCCCATGACACCGGCACCTACCGGACCGGGCCGAGCGACGTCCGCCTAGAGCGTGGCGCCGCAGCTCGAGCAGTGGACCGACCCCGCCGGGGCGAGCGACCCGCAGTGACGGCAGTGCAAGAACACGGACGGTTGCGGGGAACCCACGGGGACGTTCACCACGATCCCTGCCGAGGACGGCTCCGGCGTCCGGGACGGCGCGGGCGCCTTCCCCCTCGCCGTAAGGATCGACCGCACCCAGCCGTGGGCGTTCGGGGTCACGAAGGTGTAGACGTACCCCCGTCCGGCCTCCACGCGCAGGGTGTGACGGTCCTTCCGCCCCGGGACCGCGACCACGTTCGAGACCTGGACGAGCGGCAGGTCGAGGAGCGTACGGGGCACCCAGCCGACCGGCGGCTCGAAGAAGAGGCCCTCGAAGACGATCCGGTGGCTGGTCAGGTAGAGGTAACCGGACTGAAGCGACGGACCGGAGAGCGCGCTCACGGACTCGGAGGCGAGGCCCTGCTCGCCGGCCTGGAGGATCATCGCGGCGCCGCCCGGTGACCGACGAGGTCGGCCGTATTCCAAGAACGTTTCGTCGCGGACGAGAGAAGGGCTCTCGGCCGTTCGCGGACCCGAAAGGCCCGCGGCCGACCCGACCCCGGCCGGGGCGGGGCTCCGCCCGGCTCAGCCGAGCGCGCGCAGCCGCCGGACCATCTTGACGACCGCGCGCACCGCGTTCCCCGCGTTCTCGATACGGTCCTGGGCCTGGAGACGGGTCTCGCCGGGCCCCGAGATCCCGAGGCCGACCGGCTTACCGTACTCCACGGACAGGTCGGTGAGCTTCCGCGCCGCCTGGCCCATCACGACCTCGTCGTGCTGGGTCTCCCCCTCGATGACCGCGCCGAGCGCGACGACCGCGTCCACGTCGGGCTTCTCGAAGAGGACCTTCGTGGCGAGCGGGATGTCGTAGACGCCGGGGGTCCGGACCACCGGTCCGAGCGTCGCCCCCAGGAACTCGACCTCCTCCTTCGCCCGTTCGAGCATCAGGAGCGTCACATCGTAGTTGTACTCGCTCGCGACGATCGCCACCCGGATCCCCTTCCCCTCGTTCGTTGCCTTCGGCATCGTGATCCTCTCCTCTTCCGTTCGAATGTACTACTGGGTGCGTGTCAGTGCGTCCGCCGCACGGGGCCCACGTCGGGGAATCCCTGGCGGAGCCCCCCGCCCCCCTGCCGGGCGAGGTCCTGCGGGCGGAAGAGCAGGGCGTAGGCGTTGAGGGCATGCTCCTCGGCGCGGCGTCGGGAGAGCGCCTCGAGCTCCTTCTCCCCCGTCGCCTCGTCCTCGAAGACGAAGCACTCGACGATCGGCTTGCCCTCGAGGACGCCCGTGAACATGAGCCCGAGCGACGCCTCGTGGGCACAGGTCTTGTCGTAGGCGGCCTTCCCGGGCATCCCGAGCGCGAGACAGAGGTCGACCCGGTCCTCGAGGAAGAGGCGGCGGCACGCGACCGGGAGGTCCTTGATCCCCGGCACCGTGCGTCGGACGACCTTGAATCCGGTCCCGCGGCCCTGGAGGGCCCGGACCGCGTAGCGCGCCATGTCGACGCGCGCGAACGTCGTGTCGGCGACGCCGATCTTCTTCACGGCCGCGCCTCCTTCGCGTGGCGCTCCACGATCCGCTCCACGATCCGGCGGGTCGCGAGATCGTCGTACGGCCGCCGGTTGATCCGGGCCACGGTCACCGGGACGCCGCGCCGGGCGCACTCGCGCACCACCTCCGTCTCGTTCCAGACCTGGTTGTACCCGAGCGCGATGATGTTCGGCTTCTCGTGGACGACCGACTCGTAGATGTCGGTCGTGGAGCCGAGGATCGCCCGGTCGACCGGCTTCAGCGCCTCCACCATCTCCCGCCGCAGGGTCTCGGGGACGTACGGCTCGTGTTTCAGGCGCCGGGCCGTCTGGTCCCGCGCGACCACGACCACGAGCTCGTCGCCGAGCTTCCTCGCTTCGGTGAGGAAATACAGGTGGCCCGGGTGAAGGAGGTCAAAGACCCCCGTCGCCATCACGCGGACGACCATTCCCGCCACGCCCGCACGATGGTCTGCCCCTCGAGGAACGGCCAACCGTGCTCCCGGGCGTACCGTTCGGCCGCCTCCGGGGCCCGGGCCCCGCCGGAGTCCCCCAGCATCTCGGAGACGGTCGCGGACTCGGAGAGACCCGCCATCCGGGCGAGCGAGATGACGAGTTCCGTATGGCCCTTTCGCTCGTGCACGAGCCGCCCTGCGCTGTAGAGCAATGGGACATGGCCGGGGCTCACGAACTCCGAGCGGAACCGGGCGATGAGCGCGGGGTCGGCGAGCCGGGTGGCGGCCGCCGCGATCCCCCCGACGGCGCGGATCGTCTGGGCCCGGTCGTTGTCGGGGATGCCGGTGAAGTTCGTCCGGTGGTTGATCGTGATCCCGAAGGCGCTGCGCCGGTCGTACCGGGGCCGCTCGGAGAGCCCGGCCACGCTCGGGAACTGTCGGGCCCCGAGGGCGAGCAGCTCGGAGTAGAACGGGAGATCGAGCCGGCGGCGGAGCTCGTCCGAGATCGCGGTGCAGATGAGCCCTCCCGCGTCCTTCCGGGCGAGACGCACGAGCTCGGGCGTCGCCTTCTCCGACAGGAAGACGAGATCGGTCTCCCCCTCCCGGTCCGCGGAGTCGTAGATCAGGATCGGCTCGCCCGACGCGAGCGATTCGGCGGCGGCGGCGAGCGTGGCCGGTATCGGTCGGGCACTCTCCACGCCGAGCATGGAGGATCGACCGGGGGTAGGTAAATAAAGAAGGTGTAGCTACTCAAAAAAGGGTTGATAGCCCGACAGGCCAGGAGCGACGCGCGAGCGAACCATCGGCTCGATCACGACCCTGAGCGGCCGACCGGAACGGTCGGCGTTTAGGAGGTGATCCATCTGCAGGTTCCCCTACAGATACCTTGTTACGACTTAGTCCCCCTTGCTGAACCGAAGTTCGAGCGACCCCAATGAGTCACCCTCACTCCGACCCAACTCGGATGACTTGACGGGCGGTGTGTGCAAAGAGCAGGGGCACATTCACCGCGGGATGTTGACCCGCGATTACTACGGAATCCATTTTCATGAGGGCGAGTTACAGCC
>JAKASE010000011.1 GCA_021819135.1 Thermoplasmata archaeon
TTCTCGAGATGCTGCTTGACGGCGTGCAGTCGGAGACGAACATCCTCCTTGACCAAGGCCACCCCTTCCCGGGGGCGGCAATATGTCCTGACAATTCAGACGGCAAGATGTCCTGCTACTGCACACCTAGGTCCGTATGAACGCCGGCCGTTTGGCGGCCCGCGTGGAGATCCGGGGCTGCCTCCTGCCGGAGGACCGGCGCTACGACCTTGAGGCCGACGTCTGGTGGCTCGAGGACGGGGAGAAGGGGGTCGGCCGGATCGGGCTCCTCGGTACCCTCGCGGCGTTCGCGGGCCCCTTCCGTACGTTCACGTTCCGGCCGGTGGAACCGGTGGTCGCCCGCGGCCGCTCGATCGCGACCGTGGAGAGCGTGCGGTTCACCGGCGCGGTCCGTCTCCCGTTCGACGCGGAGCTCCTCGCGCGAAACGAGCGCCTGGTCGAGCGACCGCGTCTCGTGAACGACGACCCGTACGGGGCCGGCTGGGTCGCCCGAGTGCGGGCCGTGCGACCGGAGGATCCCGGGCGACTCCTCGAGGAGGCGGCCGCGATCGCGGGGCGCATCGAGGAGCGGATCGTCCGACAACGGATCCGCTGCTGGCCGCAGACCCCCGACCTCGAGCTCTACGAGATCGGTCTCGAGTGCTCGGCGGTCCTTACCCGGCTCAACGAGGAGCTCGCCCGGAGGGGCCCGGGCGAGGCGGTACTGCTCGTGTCGGACGATCCCACCAGCCCGATCGAGATGGTCCGCTGGTCCGATGACACCGGACACACGCTCCTCACGCACCGGGTGGAGGGGGGGCTCCACCACTTCCTCGTGCGGAAGGAGGCCGACCCCCGTCCCCGTCGCCGGGGGGCCGATGGGGCGAGGGGCTAGTTCCCGCCGGTCCTACTTCTCGATCGGGGTCCGCACGAGATTGCCCCACTCGGTCCACGATCCGTCGTAGTTCCGGACGTCCGGGAACCCGAGCAGGTAGCGAAGCACGAACCAGGTGTGGCTCGACCGCTCGCCGATCCGGCAGTAGGTGTAGACCGGGTGCGTGGGCTGGATCCCCTGCGACCCGTAGAGCGCCTCGAGCTCCTCGCGGGACTTGAACGTCCCGTCCTCCTGCACCGCCTGGGCCCAGGGGACGTTCTTCGCGCCCGGGATGTGTCCGCCGCGCTGGGCGTGCTCGGCGGGGTACTCGGGGGGAGCGGTGACCTCCCCCGTGAACTCCTTCGGGCCGCGAACGTCGACCAGGTGAAGTTCGCCGGCCCGGACCCGGGGAAGGGCCGCGCGGACGTCGTCGAGGTAGACCCGGAGCTTCGCGTCCGGCGGGGAGGCCCGGAAGTTCCCCGGGCGGGGGACCGGGACCTCCTTCGTGAGCGGCCGGTCCTCGGAGATCCACTTCTTGCGGCCCCCGTTCAGGAGGACGAGGTGCTTCGCCCCGTAGTAGGCGAACACCCAGAAGGCGAACGCCGCGAACCAGTTGTTGTAGTCCCCATAGAGGACGACGGTCGTGTCGCCATCGACCCCGGCCCCGGCGAGGAGCGCGGTCATCGCCTCCCGGCTCAGGATGTCCCTCGCGACCGGGTCGTTGATGTCCCGGCGCCAGTCGAACAGGACCGCGCCCGGGATGTGGGACATCGCATAGTTCGCGGCCGGGTCGTAATCGACCTCCGCGATGCGTACCTTCGGGTCGGAGAGATGCGCCGCGAGCCACTCGTTGTCGACCAGTACCTCAGGGTGAGCGTACGACGCCAACGACTTCACCTGCGTCCGGAGCGGGAGCGCTGCCCGAATATACGTTCTCCGGTGTGTGTAAATTCACCCGATCCGTGGGGGTCCCGTGACCCGGACGGCCTACCCGCGCCGCCCGCGCTTCGGGAGCGCCACGTCCGACACCTCGACCGTTTCCGGATCGAACCCGAGCTTCCCGAGCTCCTCGCGGATCCGGGCCCGGTGGTCCCCCTGGAGATAGACCTCCCCCTCCACGACCGAACCGCCGGTCGCGAGGCGGTTCTTGAGCTGGCGGGTGATGTCGGGAAGGTCGACGCCCGGCGGGAATCCCGAGATGACGGTCGCCGGCTTGTTGTACCGCCGGGGCTCGGCCCGCACGCGGATCCGGGCGGTCTCTCGGTCGAGCGCGGACAGGATCTCGTCGAACTCCTCGTTGCCCATTGTTGGATCTCTCTACCGTCCTCCCGAACGGGAAGGATGGAGCGGTAACGGGGGGTTCCGGACCATGCAGCCGGCCCCGGGGAGGGACGCTACGAGGGAGGAGGGATTCGGAGGACTCACCATGCCTACCATGCCGGGGGTGCGCTTGAACATTTCCTTCCGCGGTCAGAGTTCCCCCCAGCGGTAGAGCCGGAGGGTGATCGTCAGGACGACGACGGTCGTGGCCGCGAGGAGCCCGGCGTAGGTCAGCATCTCGAGGGGGCTCGCCGGAGTGATCCCCATCGCACCCTGGACCAGGAGGGCGGCGTACGTCGCCGGAAGGAAACGGGCGGCGTCCTGCCAGAGGGGCGGAAGGACCGTGATCGGGTAGTACAGGGGGGAGAGCATGCCGAGGATCGTGAACGTGAGGTTGCCCACGGGCCAGATCTCCCGCTGGGTACGGATCCGGCTCGAGATCGCGATCCCGATCGACGAGAACAGCACCCACAGGGTCGCCAGGCTGACGAATAGGACGAGCCCGGCGTAGGGGGTGAGCGGCACCCCGTCCTGCCCGCCGACCCACGCGAGCATGCCGGCAAGGATCACGAGCGCCGGGAGCATCGCGATGAGGTTCGAGAAGGCGATCCCGAACAGGTACCGGAGCCTCCCGAGCGGGCTCGCGACGAACATGTCCTGGAGCGAGCACTCGATCCGCCAGGTCGCGCTGTCGCCGAGGACCCAGGAGCCGATGTTCTGCATCGTGAACAGCATGGCCCCGACGATCTCGAGCGGGAAGAGCGACGGGGGCGAGATGAACGACAGGAAGTACAGGAAGATGAACGGCAGCAGGATCGGCGCGATCGCCACCGCTGGGTTCCGACCGATCCAACGCCATCCGATGATCAGGAAGGCCGGAAGCGCGCGGCCCCCGGTCGGTACGTTCGGGAACTCCTTGGTCACACCGGCCATCTCACGCCCCCTGGACGGTGCGCCGGGCCCACACGATCGCGAAGAGGAAGACCGACACCGTCTCGACCAGGAGCCCCCCGACCGCGAGCTCGAGCTGGCCGAGGGAGAGCGCGGTCGCCCCGATCGCGTGCTGCATCAGCGCCGCGGCGGCGCTCGGCGGCATCAAGAGGGCGATCGGCTGCAGCGCCGTCGGGAACTTCCCGAACGGGTAGAAGACCGGGGGCAGGACGCCGAACGCGTTGAAGAAGAGGCTCGAGTACGCCCATATCGCCCGGTTGTCGCGGAAGAACGTCGAGAAGACGTACCCGAGCGACGCGGCGAACAGCCAGACGGCCGCCGCGAGCAGGAGCAAGAGCCCGACGGACGCCGGGGCGAAGCCGATCACGACCTCGGCGAGGACCCCAAGGATCACGACCGGAGTGAGGTAGACGACCAGGATCCCGACGGAAAGGCCGAGAAAGTACGCCTCGGGCGAGAGGGGACCCGCGAGGTAGAGATCGTTCGCCTTGTGGTCGATGCGGATGTACGCGGCCTCGTTGAGGACCCGCTGACCCATCGCGAACATCGAGAACAGGATCGCCCCCACCAGGGCGACCCCGATGAGCCCCGGGGAGAGGATCCACACGAAGACGAGCAGCACCCCCTGGACGACCATCGAGGTCGCCATGGCGAGGTTCTCGTGGGCCTGGACCAGGGCCTCAGTCCACAGGAACGCGAGGAGTCCCCGGAACGGGGCCGGGGCGACGACGTCGCTACTCCTCATTGATCGACCGCCCGACGACCCGGAGGAACGCCTCCTCGAGCGTGACCGGACCGACCGTCGCGGTCAGTCTCGACCGCACAGCGAGGTCCATGAGCTCGCCGATCCGCTCGGGGGCCACGATCACGCTCAAGTGCTCCCCGTCCGCGACGCAGGCTCCGAACGATCGGAACGCGTCCACCTGCACCGCGCCCTGGGGGATCGTGACCTTGAGGGTCCCCCCGACGGACCGCTTCAGGTCGTCGGCGGTACCGCTCACGAGCACCTCGCCTCGCTCGACGATGTAAAGCCGATGGCTGAGCGCTTCGGCCTCGTCGAGGTAGTGGGTCGTGAGGAGGATCGTCGACCCGCGCTGGGTCAGGGTGCGCAGCGACTCCCAGACGTCGCGACGGGCGAACGGGTCCATGCCGATCGACGGCTCGTCCAGGAAGAGCAGCGGGGCCTCGGTCGCGATCACGGTGGCGACCATCGTCCGCTGGCGCTGGCCGCCCGAGAGGGTGATCGCGAGCCGGTCGGCGATCTCGGTGAGGCCCATGCGCTCGAGCGACTCCTCCGTGCGCGCCTTCGCCGTCTCTCGAGAGAGCCCGCGGGTCCGCAGGTAGGTGTAGACCTGCTCCCGGGGCGTGAGGTGGAAGAATGGCTTCCCCTCCTGCGGGACCACGGCGATGTACGGGCGGGCCCGGTCCGGGTTCCGCGCCACGTCGTGCCCGAAGACCTCGATCGACCCCGAGGTCGGACGGAGGAGCGTCGAGGCGATCTTGAGGAACGTCGTCTTGCCCGCGCCGTTACGGCCCAGGAGCGCGACCCGCTCGCCCCGCCGCACCTCCATCGAGACGCCCGCGAGCGCTTCGACCGACGGGCCCCCGCGCGTGGTGTAGACCTTGCGCAGCCGTTCGCTGCGCAGCGCCTCGCCCGTCATGGGCGCGCGTGAGCCGCCCCCCCGTATTTATCGAGACACCCTGACACGTCCCGCTGCCGGACCTTCCGTGACCCGACCGCGACCTTCGGCTCCCGGCGACGGGACCCGTCGTTCGGCGGGGTCCTCCGGCCGACCCGGAACGGATGGCGGGGATAGGGTCACCCCACCGGAAGAGCCCCACGGACCCCGCTTCCGTGGACCGGATCGTAAGGGTAGCCGAGGGAGAACCGGGCGGGCCTGTTCCACACGCCAGTGTACCGGGGAGGCGGACCGACCGCGTACCCGGCGGGACCCCCCTCGGTCGGAGCGGGAGGGACCAGCGCGCGAGGATCAGATCGGGGGCCGGGAGTTGCTGCTATGGTTCGGGTCAGGGTCGGGCGGGGGCGCGATCTCGGGGAACTCCCGCGTCCCGGTGAACACCTCGGGGAGCTCGGTCGATCGCAGGGCGAGCGTCCGGCTCACGTCGAAGGGGGCCAGGTCCGGCGTGCTCTCCTTCCAGCAGATGCGGGCGAAGAGCTCCCGCAGCCGGTACGGCACCCCAAGCGAGGCGCCGATCCGACGAACGTCCCCCCGCGTCAGCTCCCCGACGCCGGCCAGGATGAGGACGTACGCGACGAACCCGATGATGACCGCCGAGAGCAGCTGGTACCATGCACTGACCGGGAACAGATGGGCGTGGTTCAGGGTCCAGAGCGCCCCGAAGGAACCCGCCGCGCTGAGCGTGATCGCCGCGATCGGACGCGGGTGGATGTGGACCTGGATGAGCGACTCCATGAAGTAGGTGTTGAGGAAGAGCGCCGCCCCCGAGGAGGCGAGGATGACGACGGACCCCACGACGAGCCCGTCGCCGACCGGAAAGAGATGCAACACGCCGAACGGAGGCATGAGGAGGGCGACCAGCCCGAACAGCACGACCACCTGGGTGCTCGTGATGTAGAGCTCGAGGCGCTGGCGACCGATCGCGTTGATCGTCGACTGGATGATCTGGCTCAGCGCGAGCGGCAGGGCGCTGACCACCAGGATCGCGAGCGGGATCGACCCGGGCCCGGCATAGAGACCGTTCTGGAAGACATTGAGGAAGTTGTACCGGTACGTGACGAGGGCGACGACCCCCGGGACGAGGATCATCGCCGAGTACCGTAACGCCTGCCAGGTCGCCTGACGGACCGGCTCGAGCTCCCGTCGTTTGAACAGTCCCGCGATGTAGGGGAACAGGGGGGTGGTCACGGCCCCCGGGAACGAAAGCACCAGGATCCGCCAGCCGTTGGCCGCGAGGAAGATCGAGAGCTGCTGGTTGCCGAGGGCTCCGGCGATGATCAGGGGGACGACGTTGGTGACCATGTAGTTGAGCAGGAGGCTCGCCATGAGGGGCCACGCGAACCGGTACAGGGTGGCGAGCTCCAGCCAGCGGACCTGTCGGAGCTTCGGGAGGATGGCGGGGATGGCGAACGCGGCCCCGGCCGCCGCCCCGACGGCGTAGGCGATGGTGATCCCTTCGACCGTCTGGAGATAGTACGTGGCGTAGATCAGGAGGGGCAGCCGGGCGAGCGACTCGATCAGGGAGGGCAATTGGGCGCGGAGGGAGTTCCCGAGCCCGATGAACATCGAGTTGTAGATGGTGGAGAACGACCAGAACAGCGGAAGGAGGAGAAAGATCCCGAACGAGGCGAGGTTGCCCGTGAAGGTCGCCCCGGGCACGACGAGGGGGAGCACGAGGAACAGGATCGCCCCCGCGACGCTCATCGTCGTGAGACGGACCGCGAGGTACGTCGACGTGTTGTCGGTCGCCGGTTTGCCCCGGGCCAGGAAGTACGTGTAGGCCGAGCCGAGGCGCAGGTCGGCGACCCCGTTCACCGAGGAGCCGATCAGGAGGAACAGCTGGGCCGTCCCGATGAGCGCCTGGCCCGTCGGGCTGATGCCGATGTGCTTTGCGAGAAAGATGCTACCGATCAGACCGAGCAGCTGGACCGAGAGGCTCGTCGCGAAGACGACCCCCGAACTGAGGGTCAGGGAGTACGCCGGCCGGGGGACCGAGTCCGGATGGGAGGACGGACCGCTCGAGGACCCCACGGTGACCGGGAGCGGATGATGGGGCCCGGTTCATATCCCCGTCGGGTCGAGGGGCACGACGGTCGTCAGTCGCCGGCGCGGGACGCGGGCGGCTGTTCGTCCGACCCGCTCTCGTAGAGCTCGACACAGACCCCGTCGGGATCGGTGAGGAACACGAGACGGTCGCTCCCCTCGCGGAACGGCGGAATGCGCACCCGGGCCCCGAGACGGAGCAGGCGTTCCATCGCCTCCTCGAGCCGATCGACCCGGAACCCGAGGTGGTCGAGTTCGTCCCCCTCACGATACGGCGGCTCTCCGGGGTAGTAGTTGAGCTCGAGGACCGCACCCGAGACCGGGTCCCGGAGCTCCTGCCAGAGCCCTCCTGCGGTCATCCGACCCGACGGGCCCGCCCGCAGGCCGAGACCCTCGGTGTAGAAGCGGACGGATCGGGCCATATCCCGCACGCGGATCCCGGTGTATTCGAAAGGCATCGGTCGGTCGCCCGGGGGAGACGGAGCCTCCCAAGAGCCTTACGACCGACGGGTCTTGCCTGCCGTGCCCGCGGGAGCCGCTCCTCCTTCGAACCGGGGAGAGACGGCCTCCCATGAGCCGGCGTCGCATACTAGTTAGGTTTATCTAACTATTAAGCTACGTTCATGATAATGCCCGAGACGGTCACGGTTCCGCGTTCCACCCCGGCCGAGGTCTGGCCGGCGCTATGGGACGTGATGGTCGAGACCCGGCTGATGGGCAAGCAGTTCCTCCACCGCCGGCGGCTCACCATCGGCCAGGCCATGACGCTTCACTGGATCGAGCGGGACCGGGGCCTCCGACTCTCCGAGCTCGCCGAGGGACTCGGGATCTCTCGCCCCGCGGCGACCTCGCTCGTCGACCTGCTGGCGGCGCAGGGCTGGGTGGTCCGGGAACGATCCACGACGGACCGTCGGGAAGTACGGGTCCGCCTCGCGGCCCGCGGCCAGCGGGTCCTCGATTCGCTGGAGGAGGAGATGGAGCGCTCGGTCCGCGAGGCGATCGATGCGCTGCCGTCCTCGGTCCGCGCCCCGCTCGCCAGTTCCCTACCGGCGCTCGCCCGGGAGCTCCGCGCCCGCCGCGAGCGTCTTTCCGCCCACTCGGAGGGGGCCGGGCCATGTCCGTGAGCCGTTCGGCGGATGCCCCGGCTGCGGCGAAGGGCGCCGGGGGCCGCTACGACGCCGCATACGCCCGTCGCGTCATGATCATCCTCGCCGGGATCATCACGCTCGTGCTCTACATCGAAGGGATGCTCACGCCCTCGCTCCAGAGCATCCAGACCGAGTTCGGCATCACGACGGGTCAGGCGAGCCTGATCCTCTCCTCGTACATCGTCACCGGGGTCGCGTTGAGCCCCGTGGTCGGCAAGCTCGGGGACATCTACGGCAAGAAGAAGGTCCTCGGCATCGTGATGCTCCTCTATGCGGCCTGCGTCTCGGTCACCGGTTTCTCGCCGAGCTACGGCTTCATGGTGGCCGCCCGGGCGTTCCAGGGCATCGGGCTCACGATCTTTCCCCTCGGGATGAGCCTCGTCCGCGAGGAGTTCCCCCGGGAGATGGTCCCTCGGGCGCAGGGGTTCCTCAGCGCCATGTTCGGCGCCGGGTTCGCGATCAGCCTCCCGCTCGGCGCGTGGGTTTCGAACAGCTACGGTTGGCGCGCCACCTACCACTCGGCGATCCCGTTCGTGATCCTCCTCGCCGTCCTCGTCTTCCTCCTGGTCCGTGAGTCCGAGTACCGCCGGCCGGAGACCCGGGTCGACTACGTCGGTGCCTCCCTGCTCGGGGCCTCCCTCGCGCTCGTCGTCCTCGGGCTCTCGGAAGGCTCGGCCTGGGGCTGGCTCTCCACCCCCACGCTCTCGCTGTTCCTGGCCGGCGTCGTCCTCCTGGTCCCCTTGGTCCTCTTCGAGACCCGGTACGCCCGCGCGGGCGGCGAATCGATCCTCGACCTGCGACTCTTGCGGAGACGGAACGTCGCCGTGACGAACGTGCTCGGTCTGGTCGCCGGGCTCGGGATGTACCTCGCCCTCCTCTCGATGGTGTACCTGCTCGAGCTGCCCGGGATCTCGGGAGGCTACGGCATGTCGATCTTCGGCGCCGGTCTCTCGCTCGTTCCCCTCGCGCTCGGGATGCTCATCTTCGCCGCGATCGCCGGCGTGCTCGTCTCGCGCGTGGGGACCCGCCCGATGACCGCGATCGGCTCCGCGGTGACCGCCGCCGCGTTCCTCGCGGCGATCCCGCACCACCCCCTCAACACGCTGCTCGTGATCGAGTTCTTCATGGGCGCCGGGATCGGCATCGTCAACGCGGGGATGATCAACCTCCTCGTGCTCACGGTCGAGCCCCGGGACATGGGCCTCGCGACCTCGATGTCCGCGGTATTCCGGAACGTCGGGAGCGCGGTCGGCGCGCCGCTCTCGGGGACCCTGCTCACGACGTACGTGACCTCGATCCTCGTGCCCGGCTTCGGCTACCTGCCGAAGTTCCTGGCCTTCCAGATCGCCTTCGCGATCGCTGCCGCCGTCTTCGCGTTCTCGGGCGGGTTCGTCCTCTTCGGGCGCGAGGTGCTCGGCAAGAGCTCGGCCATCGCCCCCGAACCCACCCCGAGGTCGGCCGCGCCTCCGGCCGAGAGCACCGCCGCCCCCGGGATCCCCGTTCCGGAGTAGGAACGGACCCGCGGTCGGGCGGAGGCGCCCGAACCCCCCTGAGCTTCGCAGGGCGGACTGAGCCCCGGGGACGCGGGAGATGCCGGACGGACCTCTTCCGGCGCGAACCCTTTTGCCGAACCGACCGCTGCCTCCGCCCCATGACGCGCCGGTACCGGTTCGTCTGGGTCGATGTGTTCGCGTCCGCCCCGCTCGAGGGCAACCCGCTCGCGGTCTTTCCCGACGCGCGCGGGCTCTCGGATACCGAGATGCAGTCGGTCGCCCGGGAGACCTGCCTCTCCGAGACGACGTTCGTCTTTCCAGGGGAGGAGGCGACCGATCGGGCGCGGGGGTTCCGGACCCGGATCTTTGCCGTGATGGGAGAGATGCCGTTCGCCGGCCACCCGACCCTCGGGACGGCGAGCGTCCTGCGGGCCGAGCGCGGAGGGGATGCGATCGCGCTGCTCGAGAACGTCGGCCGGATCCCGGTCACGTTCACCCCGCGGGACGGGCGGGTCTTCGGGGAGATGGTCCAGGTCGATCCCACGGTCGGGGCGGTCCACGACACGGAGGAGGTGGCGAGAGCGCTCGGCGTCGACCGCACGGAGCTGAGCGACGAGGCCCCGGTCCAGACGATCTCGACCGGCAACCCGTTCGCGATCGTCCCGTTCCGCCGACGGGCCGTCCTGGAGCGCCTTCGACCGGACGTCGGGCGGATGGACGACTACCTCGGGCGCTCCGACGCGAAGTTCTTCTACCTCGTTACCCGGGAGACCCGCGACCCCTCGGCCGCCCTCCACGCCCGGATGCTCTTCGCGGGCGGGGAGGACCCGGCGACCGGTTCGGCCGCCGGGCCGGCGGCCGCCTGGATGGTCCTCCACGGTCTCGCCCGGCCCGACGCGCCGCTCCTCGTGGAGCAGGGCTGGGAGGTCCATCGGCCGAGCCGCATCCACGCGCGGGCCGGCCTGGAGGACGGCCGGCCGGTGCAGGTGCGGGTCGGAGGGTTCTCGGTCCCCGTCATCCACGGGGAGCTCACGCTCGGAGACTGAGGCTTCCGGAGTGCGTTCGGGAAGCCGGAAGGGCCTCGGCCGTCGCCGAGGAGGTCCTGGGCTAGCCCGATCGGATCAGCGATCGGATGTCGGGCCGTGCCAGCTCCTCGCGGACGTACGCGATCCGCTCCCGGAGCGTCGACTCGTTGCCGAACTCCCGGGCGATCTCCTCCACGTGCCCGAGGCGATCCACGGCGACCCCGTCGATCACGTTCGTGACGATCTTCTCGGCGTAGGCCCGCCACCGCTTCGTCAAGAGCCGCGTGTACCACACGGCCTCCGGGGAGGAATAGGCGATCCCGTCCGCCTGGGTGGAGGCCTTCTCGGCGAGGAACCGATAGAACTCCTCGCCGGCCTTCTTCCCGGAGAACGCGGCGGAGTTGATCACGTCGAGCGGGACGCCGCCCTGGGACCGGATGCGGAATCGGGCCAGGTGGCGGTCCTCCCAGTCGAACACGAGGTCGGGATCGGTGCGGAGGGTCTCGATCGACCGAACGAAGTCGGCGGTCGCGACCATCACATCCACATCGTGGGTCGACGTCGCCGCGTTCCGGGCGACGGCCTGGCCTCCGATGACGACAAACCGTATGCCGTGGCGTCGCAGGATCTCGTCGGCGGCGCGCACCTCGGGCTCCGTCATCCTCCCTCCGCGAGCGCCGGGTTGTTCCGCTCGATCCACCGGAGTTCCTCGCGCGGGAGCGGCGTACCGACCTTCGGGAGTGCCGGGGCGAAGTCCTGGAGCCGGACCTTCGTCGCCGCGGCCTCGAGGCCCTCGTTGCGGACGCGGCGGTAGAGCTCGTGGGGATCGATCGACCGACGGTTGCGGGTCGCTACCACGCGGGCCGCGAGCGCGTCGAACCGGAGCAGGAGCGTGACCAATTCCTCGACCCCGGGCTCGCGAAGCGCTTCCTCGTCCCGCACGGGCAGGATCCGATAGTCCGAGGAGACCTTGCGGGAGAGGGCCTCGGGGACCGCGAGCCACGGCCGGAAGTGCACGGGATAGCCCTTCTCGGTGACCCACTCCGCGGTCACGAGCAGCGCCGGCACCCGGTGCCGCCGCAGTCGCTCCACGTCCTTCGGGGTCCGCACATGGGGCCGGAACTCCTGGCGCGGACGACCCCGCAGCCGGGGGACTCGGATCCGCATCTCGGGCGGCAGGGCCCGCTCGCCGGGCTCCCGCATCAGGCTCGCTTCGAGCCGCATCGACGGAAATACCGCCATCTAAGTATATATATTAAACGGCAAATCTCGGCCCCGAAATGGGTTCGCCCCCCGTGCCGGAGTCGGCACCGGGGGCGGGTTCCGAAGCGTGCCTCGGTGGAGCGAGCCTCGGGCTCAGCTCTTCTTCTCTTCCTCGGAGCCCTTGAACCCCTTCTTGGCTCCCGAGGCGAACCCCTTCACGCCGCCGACCAGTCCGCGACCGACCTTACCCGCCACCTCGCCCGTCCTTTCGGCGGCGTGGACGGTCCCCGCTCCGGCGCGCTGTCCGAAAGAGACCGGTCGTCCGCACGCGGCACAGGTCTTCGCTCCCTCGGCCAGCTCGGCTCCGCATCCTTCGCAGTTCATGGAGGCACCCCAAGAGAGGAGGTGGGCGCCTTCCCTTACACTTTGCGTTCTCGCGCGAAAGGACCACCGAAGAGACGGGGGGAGATCGGTCGCCCCGGCTGCGGGTCACCGGGGCGGGGGCTGCGGCCGAGTGCGCCGGACCAGCCGGGCGTCGTACGTGGACGGACCCTCTCCGTCCGCCCCGCGGTGGAACTCGGTACGCACGAAGAGGAAATCGCGTTCGAGGACCTTCGTCACCTCCGCCAGGGACGGTCGATGCGGGGGACCCCATGGAGTCGTATGCTCCCGGGCGACCCAGGAGAGGAGGAGGACGCCGCCGGGGCGGAGCACCCTCGAGACCTCACGCGCGTACGTCGCGCGGCTCGCGAGCGGAAGCGTGTGAAAGCACCCGTTGTCGATCAGGCCATCGAACCGGGCCGCCGGGAACTCGAGGGCGAGGGCATCCCCGACCCGGAGGCCCGGCGAGAGCTTCTCCTCCCGGGCCCGCTCGAGCGCGGCGGAGATCGCCCCCGGAGAGAGATCGATACCGTGGGCGTCGAATCCGTTCCGCGCCAGAAAGAGAACGTTCGAGCCGGCGCCGCACCCGACATCGAGCACCGACGCACCGGCGGGCAGGAAGGCGTCCGACACCGCCCGGGCGACGTGGGCGCTCGGCGTCGGCTCGAACCAGGGGAGGTCCCGGTACGATCGGCCATCGTACGCCGAGGCCCAGAACGCCCGTTGTTCGGAAGAACTGCCCTGGCGGGCCACCCCTTCCTTTCCCACAGACCCGGGAGTACGCACGCAGGTATTCGAGCTGTTGCCCGGTACTCTGCCGCGGAGTGCGTCACCGCGGGGTACCGCACGACCCCGTCGTTCCGGTCTCAAATACGGCGGAATCATGCTCGGGGCCCGGTAATCCCGCCTTGCGCGGGTACGAGTAGATGACACGGGTGGCAGATCTCCTGGTCGACCTGCTTCGCGCCGAAGGGGTCCGATCGGTCTTCGGGGTCGCCGGGGACTCGCTGAACGCGGTCACGGATTCGCTGCGGCCCCGGGACGACATCCGCTGGGTCCACATGCGTCACGAGGAAGCGGCGGCGTTCGCCGCCGGCGCCGTCGCCCAGCTGACCGGCCGCCTCGGCGCCTGTGCCGGAAGCTGCGGCCCGGGAAACCTCCACCTCATCAACGGCCTCTACGATGCCCATCGGAGCCGGGCGCCCGTCCTCGCGATCGCGGCGCAGGTACCGAGTCCCGAGATCGGATCCGAGTACTTCCAGGAGACCCATCCCGAGGAGGTCTTTCGCGAGTGCAGCCACTTCCGCGGGGTCGTCTCCTCGCCGGAAATGCTCGAACCGGTGACCCGAGAAGCGATCCGGGTCGCGAAGGCGGAGCACGGGGTCGCGGTCGTCGTGCTGCCGGGCGACATCGCCGAGCGGTCGGTCGTCCCGGGGCCGGCGCCGCGGTCACCGCCGACGCTGGCCCCACCCTCGGCCGACCCAGCGCCGAGCGGCCCCGAGCTCGACCGGCTCGTGGAGCTCCTGAACGGGGCGCGGAAGGTCACGATCCTCGCCGGGGGCGGCTGCCGAGACGCGCGGGACGAGGTGCTGGCGCTCGCGGCCCGGCTCCGCGCACCGATCGTCCACACGCTGCGTGCGAAAGAGTTCCTCGAGCACGACAACCCCTACGACGTCGGCATGACCGGGCTCATCGGGTTCTCCTCGGGATACCATGCGATGGGGGACGCCGACCTCCTGGTCCTCCTTGGCACCGACTTTCCCTATCGGCAGTTCTACCCCGCCACGGTCCGGAAGGTCCAGGTCGACCGGGACGCCCGGCACCTGGGACGACGCACGCCCGTCGATCTCGGCGTCGTGGCGGACGTGGGGTCTACCGTGCGGGCGGCCCTGCCCCGCCTGACGCCGAAGGCCGACAGCGGTCATCTCACCCAATCGATGGCCCACTACGGCCAGTCGCGCCGCGCCCTCGACGAGCTCGCGGTCGGGGAGACGGGGTCGGTTCCGCTCCACCCCCAGTTCGTGGCCCGGGTCCTCGACGAGCTCGCCCCCGACGATGCGATCTTCACCTGCGATGTCGGCCTGCCGACGGTCTGGGCGGCCCGGTACCTCCGCCTGGGCGGCCGCCGGCGCCTCGTCGGGTCCTTCTGGCACGGGTCGATGGCGAATGCGCTCCCCCAGGCGATCGGGGCGCAGCGCGCCTTCCCCGACCGTCGGGTGATCAGCCTCTCGGGCGACGGCGGGCTGTCGATGCTCCTCGGGGAGCTCCTCACGCTCCGTCAGGTCGACCTGCCGGTCAAGATCGTCGTCTTTGACAACCGCTCGCTCGGATTCGTCCAGCTCGAGCAGAAGTCCGCGGGGTTCCTCGAGTCCGGTGTCGACCTCGTGAACCCGAACTTCGCCGAGCTCGCCTCCTCCGCCGGGCTCCTCGGCCTGCGGGCGGAGCGGCCCGAAGAGGTCCGCCCGATGCTCGGCGAGATGCTCGCGCACCCCGGTCCCGCGCTGCTCGACGCGGTCGTCGCGCGTCAGGAGATCGTGATGCCGCCGACGATCGAGCCTTCGATGGTGAAGGGCTTCGGGCTCTGGCTGATCAAGGCGATCCTGAGCGGGCGCGGTGACGAGATCGTCGACCTCGCGAAGGTGAACCTGTTCCGCTGACGCGTCGCGGGGCATCATCACGGCTATCTGGACGGCGAGCTCACCCGGACGGGTCGCCGCCGGGAGGGACGGGAGGTCGGACCATGACGGACCGGAGGAAGTTCCGTATCGGGGTCGTACAGATGTCGGCGACGCCGGATCCCGAGGAGAACCTCGAACGGGCGATCCGGCTCGTCCGAACCGCGAGGTCCCGCGGCGCCGATGTGATCGCCCTGCCCGAACTGTTTCGGTCGCAGTACTTCTGCCAGCGCGAGGACCACGCCCTCTTCGACCTCGCCGAGCCGATCCCCGGGCCGACGGTCGATCGCCTCGCGGCGCTCGCTCGGGAGATCGGGGTCGGTATCCTCGCGCCGGTCTTCGAGCGGCGCGCCCCCGGGATCTACCACAATTCGGTCGCGGTGATCGAGCGGGACGGCGCGCTGGCCGGGATCTATCGGAAGATGCACATCCCGGACGACCCTCTCTACTTCGAGAAGTTCTACTTCACGCCGGGGGACCTCGGCTTCCGGTCGTTCCGGCTCCACGCGGGCCGGGTCGGCGTGCTGATCTGCTGGGACCAGTGGTACCCCGAGGCGGCGCGCATCACCGCGCTCACGGGGCCCGACCTCCTCGTCTATCCCACGGCGATCGGTTGGCACCCGGGCGAGAAGGAGGAGTTCGGAGAGGCCCAGCACGACGCCTGGAGGACGATCCAGCGCGGTCACGCCATCGCGAGCGGGGTCTACGTGGCGGTCCCGAACCGGGTCGGGCTCGAGCACGGGGACGTCCGTGGCGACCGGGTCGACGGGCCGGGCATCGAGTTCTGGGGGAGTTCGTTCGTCTGCGACCCGTTCGGCCGCGTGCTCGCCGAGGCCCCGGCGGACCGGGAGGAGATCCTGGTCGTCGAGGTCGACCCCCACGAGGTCGAACGGATCCGCCGGCACTGGCCGTTCCTCCGTGACCGGCGGGTCGATGCCTACGGTCCGATCGCCCGGCGGTACCTCGACGAGCCGGGCGGCGCGGTATGAGCGGAGCGCCGGGACCGGCGACGCCCCGCCGCCTCGGCTACCGGATGCCCCCCGAGTGGGAACGACACGCGGCGACGTGGATCGGTTGGCCGGGGGCGAGAGGTGACTGGCCCGGCAAGTTCTCCTCGATCCCCTGGGTCTATGCCGAGATCGTACGTCAGCTCCGCGGGGAGGAGACGGTCGAGGTCCTGGTCTCGGACGCGCCGCAGGAAAGGCGCGCCCGTCGAGTGCTCGATCGCAGCGGGGTTGACCGCACCAACGTCGTCTTCCGGGTCTGTCCGATGGACCGAGGTTGGCTCCGCGACTCCGGGCCAACGTTCCTGGTGCGGGAAGGGGCCGCCGACACCGAGCGGGTCGGGCTGGTCCACTGGCAGTTCAACGCCTGGGCGAAGTACGACGACTGGGAACGGGACCGGCGGGTCCCCGAGTTCGTCGCGACCGTTCGGCCCGGACCGTTGTGGAGGCCCGAGCGGGCCGGCCGATGGGTCGTCCTGGAGGGCGGAGCGTTCGACGTCGACGGCGCCGGGCTCCTGCTCGCCACCGACGAGTGCCTCACCGGGGAGGTGCAGGCGCGCAATCCGGGATGGACCCGGACCGATTACGAGGAGGTCTTCCGGGAGTACCTCGGGATCGACGAGGTCGTCTGGCTCCCGGGAGGGATCGCGGGGGACGATACGCACGGTCACATCGACGACGTGGCCCGGTGGGTCGGCCCCCGTACGGTCGTCACCGTGACCTCCGACCGGCTGGCGGACCCCGACAGGCAGATCCTCACGGAGAACCGGGCGGCGCTCGAGACGTTCCGCACGCGTGACGGCCGGCGTCTCGAGGTGCGCGAGCTCCCGGCGCCGCGCCCCGTGAGCTTTGGCGGTCGGCGTCTGCCCGCGAGCTACGCCAACTTCTACGTCGCGAACCGTACGGTGCTGGTTCCGACGTTCGATGACCCGAACGACCCGGTGGCGATCGATGTGCTGCGACGCGCGTTCCCGGGCCGGGAGGTCGTGGGGATCCACGCACGGGACCTCGTGTGGGGTCTCGGCACGGTCCACTGCCTGACCCAGCAGCAGCCGGCGCTGTAGTCCGAACGGCGCGGGCGCGTGAGACGGCCGGGCGAGAGGGGCCGGGGGGTTCACGCGCCCGAACGATCTCGGATACCTGATGTAGGTCGCGGTCTCTCGAAGCGCCGCCCCGAGGGATCCTATGGAAGAACGATCGGTCCGGATTCCGAGCGGAGACCGTGAGATCGACTGCTACCTCGCGATCCCGCCGCACCCGAAGACCTCCCTACCGGCCGTCGTCGTGATCCACGAGATCTTCGGCGCGGACGAGCACATCCGCGATGTCGCCCGGCGCTTCGCCGCCGAGGGATACGTCGGGGCGGCACCGAACCTCTTCTCCGGAGAGCTCCAGCACATCCTCACCCCTCCGAACATCGCCCTCGCGATGCAGGCGCTCGCCCAGGCCCCTCCCGACCTCCGTCAGGACCCGTCCAAGATGTCCGCGTTCATCGCGACGCAGCCGTCCGAACGGCGCCCGGTCCTCGAGGCCCTGGGGCGGGTACGGGATGCGCGGGCGCAGGCGGGGTTCGCCCGGGACCTGGTCGCGGTCACCCGCTTCCTCGCCCGTCTGCCCGAGGTCGACCCCGAGCGGATCGGCTCGGTGGGGTTCTGCTTCGGAGGAGGGCTGTCGGCTCGGCTCGCCACCCAGGACCCCGAGCTCCGGGCCGCCGTGATCTTCTACGGCCAGAACCCGCCCCTCGCCGACGTCCCGGGGATCCATGCCGACGTGCTCGGCCTCTACGCGAGCGAGGACCCGGGGATCACGGGAACGGTCCCCGAGCTCGAGCAGGCGATGCGCTCCGCAGGCAAGCACTTCGAGCACCACGTCTACCCGGGGGCGAAGCATGCCTTCTTCAACGACCGTCGCCCGAACTACCACGAGGCAAGTGCGAAGGACGCATGGCCCCGGGTCCTCGGATTCTTCGGTCCACGGCTCCTACCGCATCATGCGTAGCCGGATCGCCATCCCACCGCGCGCGCCGTGGCCGAAACGGCGATGAGGCGGAGCGCGATCCGGCCCCCATGAGCCCGCGCCCGATCTCGCGCCGCTCGGAACTCCTCACGCCGGCCCAGGCCCGCCGACTGTACGCGTACAACCGGCGCGTCTTCGACCGGTTCGTCCGAAGGATCCGGGGGCTGTCGTGGAAGGATGCGAAGCGGAAGCGCGAGATCGGCCACCAATCGCTCTTCGACACCCTCGTTCACATCCTCAACGTGCACGAGGTCTGGCTCGGATACATCCTGTCGGGCCGCGGCTCGGACCGGGAGCTCGAGACGCTCTTTCGGGATGGGACCCGGCACCCGAAGGACTGGGCGGGGTTCCGAGCCTACCATCGGAGGGTCTGGGCGATCGTCGACGGGTACATGGCCCGGGCGACCTCTGCCCGTCTCGCCGGCCCGGTGCACGCCTTCTGGATGCCGGGACACTACACTGCGTCGGACGCCCTGATGCAGACGTCGTTCGAGCAGGCCCATCATCTCGGGGAGATCATCGGCGCGATGTGGCAGCAGGACCTCGCCCCGCCCGAGATGACCTGGATCCGCGTGGGGAGCGGGGGTCACTAGCGCCGGCGACCGGGCCCCGCCGGCGGACCGCCGGTCCTCGGGGTCACTCCGACGGGGGACCGAAGAACTCGAGCCAGTTGCCGTCCGGGTCCCGGGTGTACACGATGTTCTCGTGCGGCTCCCGGATGCGGGCCACGATCGGGAGACCGCGCCGGCGGAGCTCGGCCTCCCATGCCTCCACGTTCGAGACGCGAAAGCCGAAGTGGTCGAACTCGGTACCCTTGCGGAACGGCTCGTAGAACCGATTCGACCGGGGATAGTAGTTCAGCTCGACGCGCTGCCGCGCACCGGGGAAGATCAGGTGGACCCACCGGCCCCCGTGACCCATCGTCCCCCGTGCATGGACGCGGAAGCCCATCTTCCGGTAGAATCGCAACGAGCGTTCGAGGCCCCGGACCCGGATCCCGCTGTACACGTACTCGACCCGTACGTTCGTCACGAGCTCGGAAGAGTCCTCGCGGGATATAGCCGACGACCCCGCCCCGGATCGGGTCCCGGATCCTCGGGGCCCGGGGCGTGCGCGTGGTTCGTATACCCCCGGTCCCTGCTCCCGTCATGGTGCGCGGCGGGTTTGGCCCGATCCTGGAGAGGTTCCGGGTCTGGGCCGAGGCGGAGCCGGCGGTGCGCGGGGCGATCGTCGTGGGCTCCCAGGCCCGGACGGTCGCCCCCGCGGATGAATGGTCGGACCTCGACCTCGTGATCTTCCACGACTCCCCCGAGTCGCTCGTCGATTCGCCCGAGTGGGTCCATCGCTTTGGCCCGGTGGTCCTGACGACCGTCGAAGAGACCGCGCTATTGCACATGCGGGAGCGACGGGTCCTGTACTCCGACGGCCAGGACGTCGATTTCTCGGTGTTTCCGGCGGCGGCGTTGACGCTCGTGGCCGAGAGCGGGGAGGGACTGTCGGTGCTCGCGCGGGGGGTGGAGGTGGTGGTGGACAAGGACGGCCACCTGGCATCGATCCCGAGCGCGGTCCGAGCGGCATCGGCCGTGCCCGCACCTCTGCCGGATGAGGCGGAGTTCCAAGCCGTGGTCGCCGACTTCTGGTACCACGTGCTCTGGTCCGCGAAGAAGCTCCGGCGGGGAGAGCTGTGGACCGCGAAGATGGCGATGGACGGTTACCTGAAGCGGCTCCTGCTCCGCCTGATCGAGTGGCAGGCGATCGTGCGCCGGGGGAGCTCCGTCGACGTGTGGCACTCGGGCCGATTCCTCGAAGCGTGGGCCGAGCGCGACACCCTCGCCCGCCTGCCCGCGACCTTCGCGAGGTACGATGCGGCGGACCTCGCCCGCGCGCTGAATGAGCAGAGCCGATTGTTCTCGGATCTCGTGCACGAGGTCGCGCGCGCCCGGAGCTGGGACGCGCTCGACGCCGCGGAGTCCCGGGTCCGCGAGCTGACCGGGGCGCTCCTGAAGGGGACCGACCGTTCGGGCTAAGGATCTCCATCCGTAGCTCCCCGGTTGCGGCCCGCGACGTTCCTGCCGGGGCGCGGATCGGGCCGCCCGGTTGGCGGCTCGGGTCCGCCGCGATCCGGGAAGCCGAGAGTCACTCCCCTATAGGGACCGGCCGCTAGCCCGAGGCGATGCCCGCCGCATCACTCCCGCGCTCGGAGCACTACTCGTTCGAGGTCCTGGAGGACGGGATCGGCTTCGGCCGGGCCCGGGCCGAGGGGACGGCTCTCTCGAACACGGGGGTCGTCGACCTCGGAGGGTCGACGCTCATCTTCGACACCAGCCTTACCCAGCGATCGGCCCGGGAGATCCGCGATGCCTCGATGGTGCTGACCGGCCGACCTCCCTCCCTGAGCGTGAACAGCCACTGGCACCTCGATCACATGCTCGGCAACCAGGTCTTCGCGGACCGGCCGATCTACGCCTCCCGCCGCACGGGGAAGATCCTCCGAGAGAGGCGGGCCGAGCTCGACAGGGAACTTGCCCGTGAGAGCCTCGAGGCGGAAATCCGGCAGCTCGAGATCGACCAGCGCGCGAAGGGCCTCGTAGGAAAGCCCTCCCCGTTCGACGGGGCGCTGAGGCTCAATCGTGCCCTGCTCGACGAGACGGGCGACCGCCGACTCACGCTCCCGACCGACGGGTTCGACCGGGAGCTCCGGCTCCCGGGGGACCGGGACGCCCGGCTCCTCTCCTTCGGGGCCGGACACACCGAGAGCGACACGGTCCTCTTTCTCGGGAAGGCCCGGGTCATCTTTGCGGGCGATCTGGTCGTCGCGGGTACCCACCCGAACGTGCTCTCGGGGGATCCGGAGCACTGGCTCACCGTGCTCGACGAGATCGAGGCGCTGCGGCCGGAGCGGATCGCGACCGGACACGGTCCGCTCCGGTCGACCGAGGGGCTCGATACGATGCGGGACTATCTCTCGACCGTCGTCGAACTCTCCCGCGCGCCGGGGGAACCGGAGATCCCCGCGCGATTCCGGGAATTCACCGAACCGGATCAGTTCGCCCGCAACCTCGCGCACCTCCGCGCCCGGTCATCGGCGACCCACGGCTCTCGTGGCCCGTGATCGCGGCGGTCGGCAACGAAGGGCCGAGGGGCCATTCTGCACCCGCGAACGGACGCGAGCCGCTTCGGCGACGCGTGGTCCGCATCGTACATCTCCCCGAGCACGGTCGCGAGTTGTGGGGACTTCGAGGTCCGCTTCGATACGAGTTCGCCGACCTCGCGGACCCCATCCCTGAACGCCGGGGCGCGCGGAGGGTGGTACCCCCTCCCAGCGTGGCGCTGGGTTATCCACCGGACGGGCTCCCGCCGGTGACCGCATGAAGCGCTGTCCGTGGGGCGCCTCCGGCGACCCGTTGATGCAGGAGTATCACGACCGGGAGTGGGGCACTCCGGTCCACGACGATCGGCGGCACTTCGAGTTCCTCGTCCTGGAGGGCGCGCAGGCCGGGCTCAGCTGGTCCCTCATCCTGCGGAGGCGTCCCGGCTACGCGCGTGCCTTCAGCGGTTTCGACCCGGCGCGGGTGGCCCGCTACACCCCCGAGCGCGTCCGTCGCCTGACGCAGGAACCGAGCATCGTCCGCAACCGCCGCAAGATCGAGTCGGTGGTGCAGAACGCGAAGGCGTTCCTGGCCGTTCAGCGGGAGTACGGTAGTTTCGACACGTACTGCTGGCGGTTCGTGGGGGGCCGTCCTCGCCAGAACCGCTGGCGATCCGCGAAGGAGGTTCCGATCACGACCGACGAGTCGGACGCCCTCAGCCGAGACCTGCGGGAGCGGGGCTTCGGCTTCGTCGGTTCGACGATCATCTACTCCCACATGCAGGCCGTGGGCATGGTGAACGACCACCTGACCGGCTGCTTCCGCCACGCTCAGCTGCGGGACGGCGACCACGGCCCCGCGCTATAGTTCGGACACGCAGCGGTAGAGTGGACCGATCACGCCCCAGGAGTCCTTCATCGGACCTCCTTCGAGCTCGGCGACCAGGTAGCTCTCGTTCCACTCCCGGAACCGGGGGTCCGCGTTCCACAGGGTGATCCCGGTCGTCACGAGCCGGCGAGGGGGTTTGGCGCGCGGGTCGCGGACCGAGAGCCCGTCCATCGTGAACATCAGCCGGGGCCCCTCGGACGTCGTCAGGATCCCGCGCAGTCGAGGGAGGAACACGCCGTCCGGCCTCAATCGGGCGAAGTTCGTGGCGTGGACGATGCCATGAAGACGGCCCGCGTCGAGCGTACCGGTCAGGATGCCGTAGACCTGTCCGCCCTCCGGATACGGGGTCTCCTCGTCGACCGCGGTGTAGATCAGCTCGATCCGGCCGACCTTCTCGAGCCGCATGGCCGCAGCCCGGGGAAACGGCTGGTGGAGGTCAAAGCGCCGATAGGCGCAATCCGAGGGTCCTCCCGTCCGGGTCCCGCGGTCGGTTCAAATACTCGGGCCTCCGAGTCCGGTGCGGAGCGGCCCTGGATCCGATGCTGCGTTACGGTCTCCTGGGAGGGGCCCGACCGAAGATGCCCTGGGAGCTCTTCGTCACCATCGGGGCGGCCTCCGCGGGTGCCGGACTCGCGTTCGCCGTGCTGTTCCCGCTCTGGACGACCTACTTCGCCCTCGGCGCGGTCGAGCTCGGCGTCTTCGAGGCCATCGGAGCCGGTCTCCTGACCGCGGGGTGGTTGCGGCGCCGGGGCGCCTCTCGGGGCGCCGTCCCACCCGGCTAGGCCGAGCGCTCCCGGGCCCTCGAAGTTACGGGTCGGCCCCGCCGGGGCCACCCGGGCAGCGGATGGAGCGCGACTGGCATTCGGATGGGGTGAGTACTCCCGGATTGCGGAAAGCGAGAGACCTCTCCGGATCTCCCTCCGGATCCTCAAAGAACGCGAATCGCTGTCCCCCGGGTCGCGGAGCGGGCGCCGCCGCGAAGTGGACCCCAGTACTGCGGGGTCGTTGGCACCGGTCCGAACGAGTGCCCCGCACCGGGCCCGATCCCGGAGGGTCGGGAGGTAGAAGAGAAGGGTGGACTATCGGTCCCACGCCCATGCCGTTGCTGGGAAGCGAGCGCGCTCCGGTCCCCGGCGCTCGAGCGATCGGAGAATCGATCCCCGAGGCGACGATCACCATCACGCTGCTCCTGCGTCGGCGCTCCGACGTGGCCCCGATTCCTTCGCTGGAGGAACTCGGGCGAACCGTCACCGGCGATCGGGAGCCCCTTTCTCGCGAGGTGTTCTCCTCCCGGCACGGGGCGCACCCGGACGATCTTCGGGCCGTGCGGGATTTCGCCTCCGCCCGCCGGTTTCTCATCGAATCGGAGTCGGTCGGGGGCCGTACGGTCCGCGTCGCCGGTCCGATCTCGGAGGTCGCCCGGGCCTTCGGAGTCTCGCTGAAGCGCTGGGCGTACCCGGGAGGCTCCTACCGGGGTCGGGTGGGCCCCGTGGTCCTGCCTCCGGAGCTCGAACCGATCGTGGTCGGGGTGTTCGGGCTCGATGACCGGCCTCAGGCCCGACCCCACTTCCGCCGCCACGGGACGGCGGCGGCCACCGACGCCTCCTACACGCCTCCCGAGGTGGCGTCGGCCTACGGCTTTCCGCCCGGCACCGACGGCGCCGGGACGACGGTCGGGATCCTCGAGCTCGGGGGAGGATACCGACCAAGAGATCTGACCGACTACTTCGAGACCCTCGGCCTTCCGGTCCCCGAGATCGTCGCGGTCTCGGTCGATGGTGGTCAGAACGCGCCGACCGGCAGCCCGGACGGACCCGACGGGGAGGTCGAGCTCGACATCGAGGTCGCGGGGTCGGTCGCGCCCGGGGCCCGGATCGTCGTCTACTTCGCGCCCAATACCGACCAAGGATTCCTCGACGGGCTCACCACGGCGTTCCATGATACGACCTATCGTCCCGCCGTCGTGTCGATCAGCTGGGGCGGGCCGGAGGACACCTGGACGGCCCAGGGCCGGAGCGCGATGAATGCCGCATGCGAGGACGCGGCGACGATGGGGATCACGGTCCTTGCCGCCTCCGGCGACCAAGGAGCGACCGACGGGAGCGGCGGCGCCCTCACCGTGGACTTCCCGGCATCCAGCCCGTTCGCGACCGGCTGCGGGGGCACGCGTCTCGTCGTCGCGAACGGACGCGTGGCCTCGGAGACCGTTTGGAACGCGGAGGCGATCGGCGAGGGCGCGACGGGCGGTGGCGTCAGCGAGGTCTTCGCGCGACCGACCTTCCAGTCCTCCGCGTCGGTCCCGCCCGCCCCGAACGGGTTTGCCGGGAGGGGGGTGCCGGACGTCGCGGGGGACGCGGATCCGGCCACCGGATACTCGGTTGAGGTCGATGGGCTCCGTACCGTGATCGGGGGCACGAGCGCCGTCGCGCCGCTCTGGGCGGGACTGGTCGCCCGCCTAGCGCAGTCCCTCGGACGCCCGCTCGGGTACCTCAATCCGTGGCTCTACCGCCCGGCGGAGGCGGCGACGTTCCGCGACATCACGAGCGGGAACAACGGAGGATATTCGGCGGGCCCCGGTTGGGACCCCTGCACGGGGCTCGGAAGCCCGAGCGGGGCGAAGCTCTTGGCGGCGCTCCGCGGGCTACAGCCCTAGCTCGCCGGGATCCGGGTGAGTATGCTCAGCGCCTCGACGGTCGCCCAGCGGCTCGGCAGGGTCGGCTGCTCGAGTCGCAGTGGGAAGACCGGACGCTCGAACACATACCCCCCCTTCGAGGCGTCCAGGTCGGGGTGGTCGGCATCCAGCGCCCAGGTGCCGTCTGGGCGCCGCTTGCTCTCGAGCCACCGCAACGCCGGACGGAGACGCCGGTCCCCTCCGTAGCCGAGGCGGGTAAGGACACGGAGGCCGACCAGGAGATCGTAGTAGTAGTGGTTCGGATAGTGGATGCGGAACCAGGGCGGGTAGCGGTCCTTTCCTTCCTCGGAGAGGTGACGGGAGAGGTAGAACTCGGCCCCCCGTTCGATCGACCGACGGACCGGTCCGCTCCGGGTGCCTTCGGGGATCTCCGCGAGGGCGGCGAGCCCTTCCCAGCCGTCGAGCGTCCCGGTCCGCGAGGGAAAACAGTGCCAGCCGCCGTCCGGCTTCTGCGACCGGACGATCCAGTCGATGCCTCGCTGGACGCCCGGAAGGTCGAGGTAGCCGAACCGCGCCAGGTAGCGGACCGTGTTCCCGACGATGCAGATCTCGGCGTCCTTATCCGCGAGCCCGTTGCCACGGATCTCCCACCGTCGGATGATCAGCTCCGCCATGCGGCGGATCCGAGGGTCGCTCCCGGTCATCCCGAGGTCCGAGAGCACGATCGCGCGCCAGTTCGTCACGAGGTACTTCGGCACGTAGAGGTCCCGGCCGGCGGACCCGGGGGTGCCCCAGTGGCCGTCAGGAAACTGGCCCTCGAGCAGCGCCGCCGCCCACCCGGTCTTGCCGATCGACCGACGGGCGGCCCGCACCGCAGGGTCTCCGGCGGGCCGACCCTCCACCTCGGTGTAGTACCGGAAGCGGACGCTCGGGTCAGACTTCCGTCCCGTGAGCCAGGATCGGAGTTGGGGGGATACGCGCATCACCGGTTGGGAGGTTTGCCACCTGATAATACTATAGAAACTATCGTCGTCGACCCGGTCACGAAGGGAGGAAACCGCCTCTCACGGGGACTCGATCGAGTTCGGCCTCCCCCGCCCCGAAGGTCACGACCCCGGCGAGACGGGGGATCCATCCGTACGAAGGGGACGACGACCCAAGGGCCGGAGGTATCTCGGTCCGCGTGGCGAATGCGGAGGCTTCGTGGTCGGAAGGGCCGCTCGCGCAGGCGGGGACGGCGAGCTCGCCCGCGACCCTCGGCTGGCATCGCCGGGAGGAGACGGTGCGACCCGACGCGCCGTGTCGTCCGTGGACGGGCCGTGGACCGCCCGCTCACGCGAGACTCTATGCCACGAGATCCCGCCGGAACCCTCGTTCGTCGGACGGTGACACATGCGCCGCGTCGGTTCGATCCCCGGAAACCTATACGACGATCCGGGAGAGGATCTCCTGCGGCGTGTCGAAGATCACGTTCTGACGGCAGAACCGGGGGAGGTACTTCCCGGCCTTGGCCGAACTGGTCGCCGTGGTGCGATGGCCCATCTCCTCGATCGGAGAGACCACCATGCAGGTGTCGGCCACGACGTGACCCCCGGCCGCCTCGACCGTGGCGACGTACCCGAGCCTGTCGGAGAGGGTCTTCACCGCCCGCGACGTACAGACCCACAGGGTGACGCCGGACCGGATCCGCTTTCCCTCGAGGTACGCGGCGATCTCGCGCACCTCGTCCAGCGAGGCGTGCGGGCACCCGAACGTCACCAGATCGAGCTCCTCGGGCCGGCCGGTGTTGAGCGTCCGTTTCGCGTCCTCGAGAACGGCCCGATCGATCTCGATCGTCTCTTCGACCCGGTCGAGCGAGACCCGGTGGGCCTGGGCCTCCGGGGTCACCCCCTCGATGTGATAGAGATCGATGGACCCCGAGGCGGCCCCGGCGGCGCTCAGGGCCTTGAGCTCCTCGACGCTCGGCCGGGACGTGATCCCGGTGAGGTAGGGAATCCGCCCGTGGACCCGGGTTCCGAGGGCGTACCCCAGCAGTCCGAAGTCGACCGGGCCCCGTAGCGCTTCGGTCACGCGGACCTCGAGCCGGGGCTGCCGGTTCTCCGGTAGATGCAATCCGTACCGGGGGCCGTAGCCGGCGATCGCGTAGAGGAGCGTGCTCAGGCCCGACTCCCGGTTCGTCCGGATCCCGAGGACGGAGTTCGCGTAGCTCACCACCGAGGACTCCGAGAGGAACGCGTCGGTGAACGGCGGGGGCATGGCACCGGTGAGATACGGCGTGCAGGTGACGGTCGGCGTGGCGCCCATCCGTAGGTAGATGTCGATGATCTCCTGCTGCTTCTGGGCGAACGCCTCGGGGAAGCCCAGCGACCGCCAGTCCTCGAGGTCCATCCCCGCCGGATTGATGGTGACGTGCTTCGCCCGGAACCGGTACCGGCTCCCCCAGTAGCGCCGGAGCTCTAGACCGGTGTCGGTGATCGTCTTGTAGGAGACCCCAGCGATCTGAACATGATCGGCGGGAACGAACTCGTCGGTCCCGAGGAGCTCCGCCGCCCTCGCCAGGAAGTCGGCGACCTCCCCCGTGACCCCGAGGGCCTCCAGACGGCCCCGGTCGACGGGCGTCCTCGGCGCCCCGAGGATCTCGACGTCGATCTTGCCGAGGATGGCGCCCCAGAGCGTGATCGGGTCGGCCCGCTCGAGCCGGATCCTCTTCGGGGCCCGTCCTCGGACGGCCAGGTTCACGATGCGGTCGGATCCGACCGTCGACCCGGAGGCCCCGGGATATCTCAGCGAGACGCCCGCGAGGCTCCGGCCATAGAGCTCGTGGGCCGGGTTGATGACCACCCCGTCCGGGTCGACGTCGTCGAGCCAGGAGATCGGCTGGGAGGTCCGAAGTTCGTCCACGGTCCTTCCCTCAGGCGCCGGAAGGGAACTCGGCCCGCTTCATCTTGAGCTCCTTCTCCGGAGGAACGACGAGCGGTCGTGTCGCATCGATCCCGAGCTTGCTGCCGATCCCGTCCGGCGTCGCCATCGGGTCGAGGCTGGATCCCTTCGAATCCGTGAACACGCGCTCCTTACCGGCCTCCCAGTACATCGTGACGGCGTAGTTGACCTCGTTCGGGTCCGTGACGTCCACGTCGCGGTCGACGATCGTGATCTTCTTCAGGCTCCGATGTCCCCGGATCGCCGCATCGATCGCCGTCCGCGGGTCCGCCTCGCTACGCTTGTCGATGGCGATGACCACATCGAGCCAGCCGCTGCCCCCCTCGGTGAGGTGGACGTTCCGGACCGAGAGTCCCGCGTCGGTGAGCGCCCGGTGGATGGTCGGGGTACGGGGCGCTCCCATGAGGATCCGGTGCTCGTTGCCTCCCGGGAGCAGCGCATGGAACACGGCCCCCGGGCGCATCGCGATCCGGTCGATGACGAACACCGGCTGGACCCGGACCACGTCGTAGGTATTGGTCAGGTCGACGAACGGGCCCTCGCGGGCGGTCTCGTCGTGCACGATCCGACCCTCGAGGACGATCTCCGTGTCCACCGGGTAGCTCGTCGGGTTCGTCTTGGCCCTCGTGATCTCGATCGCTCCCTCGAGAGCGGCGGCGATCCCGAGCTCGTAGGTCCCCCGCTCGACGCTGGTAGCGCCCGCCACGAGCACCCCGGAACTGTTGCCGATCCCGATCGCGACCGGGAGGTCCTCCCCGTGATCGCGCGCGTCGAGGTACATCGTGTGCAGGTCGCGTTTCTCCACCAACCGTCCGACGAACCGGTCCCGGCCGATCTTGGCGAGCCGATGGAACGAGAGGTTCTTCGAGCCGCCCCGCTCGGCAAAGACCACCGCCGAGGTCACGTACGGGCCCTGGTCCTTCGGATAGTGGGTGAGGATCGGAAGCCGGTCGAGGTCGGGCTCGGAGTACACGAACTCCCCGCGCCCCTCGCGGACCGGCCCGGGGTGTTGCATGGCCGACGTGAGCGTCTCGATCCACGCCTCCTTGCGGATGCCGAGGCTCGCCCCGAGGAGGTCCATGGAGCTGAGGAGGTTGCCGGCGACCGGGAGCTCGCTCCCCTCCACGTTCTCGAAGAGGACGGGACGACCCTCGTTCCTCTTCAGGAGCGCGGGGATCTCGAACCGTGGGCTCACGCGCGTGCCGATACGGAGCAGCCGTCGGTCAGACTCGAGCCGGGCCAAATGCTCTCGGAACTTCATGATCGGTCTCCGTTAGCCCCGGCGCGTGACGTGGGGCGGACGCGGCCTCGTCACGGTTCCCTCTCGAACATCGCCCGCCGGGACCCGCATGGCCGCGCCTCGAGCCGGGGGAACCCGCGATAATCCTTCCGTCGGGCGAGCTTTCCGAGGGGCGGCTGCACGCGGATCGGGGAGGCCGGTACGGTCGTCCAGTTCGTGCCGGATGCGATGGCCTCTCGTCCTGGGCGCAACCGCTCGGACATTTCCTTCCGGACAATGGGAGCCCTGCGCGTCACCCGCACAGGCTCCGCCCGCCGAGGGACCGACGCACCCTGAGCGCATTAGGTACGGCGGAAGCGACCGCGTCAAGAGCCACGCCTCCCCAACGTCGAGCCCACTGGTCGCGGAGGGTAGGGGACGGCGCCGTGAACTGCACGAGGAGTGGCACCCGCCTCCGACCGCTATCCCGCCACTTTGGGTGTCGAAAGAACGTAACGACTCAGCTTGCTGGCCGGGCTGACGGAGGTCCGAGGCCGGGTTGAGGTAAGGCGCCGAGACGGCCGCTCACGATCTCCCAGAACCGGTGCTCCCGCTTCGCGCACGTCCGCCAGACCGTGAGCAGCCGCTCGAGGACACGCGCTCCCTGTTCCGTTCGCCGTCCCCCGGAGATCTTGCGATGTACGACCACCACCCGCACTTCCCGTTCCGCCTCGTTCGAGTTCCACGACGTCCCGGGGTCTCGCACGAACGTGAACAGTGTCTCGAGGCGCTGGCCCAACTCGTCCGCGATCCGCACCGCGTCCGGGTCTCGCCACGCCCGTGTCAGGAACCGCCCCATCGACCGCACCGCCCGACGATACCGACGCGCGCGAGCCGCCCCGGACGCCTTCGGATACCGCTCCGTCCACCGCACCTCCTTTCGAAGGCGAGCACGAACCCCCGCCGCGAACCGAAGGAACTCCTCCGGCGGCCGACCGGCCCGAAGATACGTCGGCTCCTCTTTCTTCAGCAGCCCTCTCGGTCGAATCCCGTGGCTTGCCTCTACCTTCTGCAGCCACCGATTCGCGTGCACCAGATCCATCTGGTGTCCTGCCTCCCGTACCGAGTTGTAGGCGTCCAGCCCGTCGTGCGTGAGCTTCCCGCGATACCCAGCCCACATCGTGGCGGCCTCGTCCCCGCCCCGACCTTCTTGGATCTGGTAGACCGTCAGGGTCGGGGAGGTCCCGACCCACAGCCATTCCATCCGACCCCCCACCGGCATCCCCGTCTCGTCCCCTTCCGCGTGTGGGGTCCGCTTCGCGTCCCGCAGTTCCTCCCCCAGCTCCCGATACGTCGTGTCGAGGGACTCCGCAACCCCCTCTTCCATCGCGATCAGCGACGCCACGCTCACCTCGAGGTCGTGGCGCATCCGCAGCAGCTCGGCGATCTTCTCGAACGGCATCCCCAACACGCGGAGTTCCGCCACGAACGCCTTGAGGCGAGGACCGAACTCGCCTCGGTACGCCTCGGGGATCGGCGCGTGGACCCGCGCCCCGCACCCGGGGCATTTGTAGCGGAGCACGACGAGGTCGAAGATCTCAAGGCCCGGGGCGGGGAGGTCGGTGACGGGCCGTTGCCACGAATCGGCGGGAGCGCCGAGGTCGTGGGCGCACTTCGGACATTCCTTCAGGTCGAGGATCCGAGGCGGGGCATTCGGAGTCGGTCGAGGGCGGGTCGTCCCAGGGTGTCCGGGCTGGCCACCCGTGGGTCGACGCTTCGTGTCGGGCGGTGGGGACTGCCGGAAGAAGACCCGACTCGAGGGGACCCCGACCGAGGCCGCCGTCTTGGCATCGGTACCGAGGACCGAGAGGGAGGTACGCAGGCGGTCGAGCGCGGCCCTCAGCGCCGAGTGCTTCTCGCGCGAGCGGGCCCTCTCCTCGCGGAGGCGACGGATCTCCTCCCGCGCCTCCCGAAGCTCGCGCTCCTGCTTCTCCTTCTCCTCGAGCAGTTCCGCGAGCCGTCTCCGAGAGACGAGAATCGAATCGTCCGGGGTGTTGGCCGCAAAGAGCCTCGGAAGGTCCGCGAGCAATCGTACGCCTCGATGGACGAGGCGTGGGAGGGCCGGAAATCAGTATCGGTCGACAGGAAGCTCACGGCCCCTCGGGCCACGGAGCTGAGCCCTTACGAAAGAACCGATGCGACCGATTGTATGCCAAGGTGCACCGCTGTCCCGGACCCTACGCGGGGCACGACCTGACCTGGACCCCGGAGCGGGGGTGGCATAAGGACACGGTCGACCGAACGACGTTGGTGGGCGGCACCGGGGACCCCGGGCGGAGCCGGGGGGGACCGACACCCGAAGGGAACGATCGACCGGGCGGGGTCATCCACGTCCTCAGGGCGTCGTCCTAACCTTGAGCCCGAGCCGGCCCCGATGGGCGTCCTCGCCGGTGGGCCCCGCAACCGCGACGTCCTCGTTCGGGTCTCACAGCGGGCGTGACGGCATCGCCTCTGGCGAACGCGCGAGTAACCCTGGGCCGTCCCTCGCGCCTTCCGGGCCCGGAGCAGACCGGCTCGATCGCTTTCGAGATGCGGCGGCCGAGTGCGCGGGCGGTCCCCACTAGCGCCCCTCGGGGGCGAATGACCCCCGTTCCGGTCGCCCCCGGGGATCGATGGACCGGGGAGGGCGGCGGCCCGGGGTCAATGTCGTTTCACGGACCAGCTTTCGTCCCGTGCCGGGATCATGGGCGGGTGAGTCCGATGGAGCCGGCATCGGTCACGAAGAGCGGACCTGGACGGACCGAAAGGGAACTGTTGACGGGAAGCTGGCGATGGCGCATCATCGCCTCGATCCTCGGCCCGGTGGCATGGCTGAGCTTCACGTTGCTCTACGTGGGATTCTGGGCGACCGGGTTCTCCGTGTTCCAAAGCGTGATCGTGATTCTGGTCTCCGTGATCGTGCTCGGCGGTGTGATGGGAGCGATCTGGACGTCGTGGGGTCCGAAGTTCCCGTCCCACTGGGATTGAACCGATCGGCGGCCCGGGAACGGTCCGGGCCCCCGCGCCGGACCGGCTCAGCGGTCGGCCGCCGGGCGGGACCGGACGCGGCGGCCCACGAAGTACAGAGAAAGAAGGACGACCTCGGCGAGGAGGACCACCCCAGCCCCGGTCCGGGAGAAGGGGGAGAGGATCAGCGGCAGGATGCCCATGAAGCCAAAGACGCTGGTCAGGAACATGGTCGTCCCCAGCTTGTCGAGAAGGCTGAACGTCTGCGATAGTCCACCGGCGATCTCGAGGAAGGCGAGCGTGGAGACGCTGCAGATCGCGCTCACGACCGCGACGTAGGTGACCACCGTCTCGAAGTAGCCCTCCCCGCTGAGGGGACCGAGCGGAACGCGGAACGCTCCCGGCGAACCGAGGATGAGGACGAGAGCGGTCAGCGTGAGGCCCGTGAACAGTGCCGACACGATGAGCGCCTGCTGATGGAGCACGCTTCCACGGGTATCGGGCATCGGATGGCGGCCGGTCGATAGCGCGGCCCACTTGGAACCTAGCGGTACGACGGGACCGCGGACCGGTTCACACGCGCTGACCGAACGACCACCCGCGTTTGTCGATCACATCGAAGGGGTTTCCCTCCGGATCGCCGAGGGTCGCGAAATCGCTGCCCTCGGTCGCGGGTCGCAGGACCGTCGCCCCCAGGGCGACAAGTCGTTCCACCTCCCGCGTCGGGTGGGACGAGTAGAGGTCCAGGTGCACCCGGTAATCTTCGAGTGGGCCCCCTGCGGTCCGGTTGAGCGAGAGGTTGGGCCCTCGGCCCTGGGGGTCCTTCAGCACGACTCCGTCCTCTTCAGGCGGGTCGCGGGGCACGTACCCCAAGGCGGCCTGCCAGAATTCCTGCATTCTGGGAAGATCGGAACAGTCCACGACGATCGAGCCGATCCAGAGGCTTCCCGACTCCATGGCTCCCCGCCCAAGGGCCCATGGTCGCCGGGTTTAACGCTTCTCACCCCCCACGCCTGCCCGGGGGTCGGTTCCCGGACCCCGACCGACCCCGTTCGGGAATCCTGCCGCCGGGAGACCCTCACCCCTATGTCCGTCGCGTGAAAGGCCCGCCCGAGGCGACCGCGACGGGAGGGGACGGGAGGCCGGCGCTCGGGCACACGGGCCCAAGGCCGTGGGCCGGAGCCCGGAGCATGACCTACGCCGGGACTCCCGCCAAGGCCGCCGGCACCGATGCCGGACGGTGCTCGGCCAGCCACAGGTCGTACGCCCGACAGAGGTTCCCCACTCCGGGAAGGATCACTGCAAGAGAGAGCACGGAGAACACGTTGAACGCCCAGAAGAAGGAGGAGAACGCCGCACCCAAACCCACGATCGCGCCGGCGACCATCAACGAACTCCCCCCTTCCAGGAGGGCCCGCTCGTTCGGCGTCGCGATCGCGCCCAGCAGCTCGGACAGGTGGCGCGTCCCATAGTAGTAGATGAGGACCAGGACGGCTCCCGTGGCCAGTCCGGAGGCCGCCGATCCGACCGCGCCCTCGAACCCACCCGCACCGAGCCATGACAGGATCCCGTTGACCCCGGCGAACGTGGCCGAGACGACGATCGCGGCGAGCACGAAGACGAGGAACAGCCACAGCGTGACGCTGTGATCCCGGCGCGCCTGGAGGCAGGCGGCAGCGTGGGCCGGCCCCATCTCCGGTGCCGCGGAGGTCATGCCCAGGACGCCGCGACGCCAGGCGATCAGTCCCAGCACCCCGAAGACGATCATGACCACGACGAGGATCGCGATCGTGACCCCCAGCGCGATCCCCACACCGATCTGAACGCCGGTGATCCAGTCGACAGAGAAGGAACCCCCCGGCTGCGGGATCTTTCCGAAGGTGCCGATCTCGACAAGATAGCTCTCTACGAGGACCAGCACCGAGGTGACCAAGGCCATCCATGTCACGGCTCGGAGCCGGCCCAAGGCGCTCCGAAGCGTGGTGGCACCGGCCACCGTTCCTCCCGTGTATCCGGTCGCAAGCGGAGTGGTGTTTCCAGCCACCGCGGGCGTCATGACTACCCCCGCAGGTTGTGGGCTTTCGAAGGCATAGACCGTAGGTCAATCCCGGTCTACCAGCCCCCCACGTCATCCAACGACCGGTCGCCCTTCGCCCCGATCTTCGTCGTGACCCCCTCGGTCGGACGGCGAGGGGCGGCATCGTACGGGCCGGCGCCGAACGCACGGCCATCACGAGCCCCGGGATAGGCAGGGAAGCCGCCCACGGCCCGGCTTCACCGACCTCGCGTCGGATCCGCCCGAAGGCCTAACGCGGAGCGACGCCTGCTCGGCGCGATGAGCGCCACCCTCCCCGAGCTCCTGATCGCGCTGACAAAGAGCGACGCGGTCGATGCGCTGGTGCCGGAGGTGTTGCCCGGCGTCCCATGGGCGTACCTCGACGGGAGCCGGCCCTCCGATCGGAGCTCGGTCCGAGCCATGCTGGTCGGGGGCCATCCACACGACCTCGCCGACTTCGACGCTCGTACGACCCCCCAGCTCCGGTTCGTCCAGGCGGTCTGGACGGGCCTTGACCGCTTTCCGCTCGATCGTTTTCCCGCCGCCGTATCGATCGCCGGGAACGTCGGGGGCTTTGCCCCATATGTGGCCGAGCATGCGGTCGCGCTGGCGCTCAGTGCGGCGCGCGACCTGCACGGGGCGCAGAGTGCGATCGACGCGGGGCGACTCCGTCCTGCGCCCCGCCAGAGGACACTCGTGGATGCCACCGCGGTCATCCTGGGCTACGGGATGATCGGGCGGGCGATCGCCGCGCGGCTCGTCCCGTTCGGCACGAGGGTGGTGGGGCAGAACCGCGCGGGAACTCCGGAGGCGGGGGTCGCGGAGATGTTCTCGGCCTCCCGGCTCCGGGACGCGGTCCGGGCGGGATCGTTCCTCTTCGATGTCCGTCCGCTCACCCGGGCCACCGTAGGTACCATCGGCACGGTCGAGCTCGAGGCGATGGCCCCCGACGCCGTGTTCGTGAACGTGGGTCGTGCCGGGACCGTGGATGAGGGGGCGCTCTACGAGCACTTGCGAACCCACCCGGAGTTCCGCGCGGCCTTCGACGTCTGGTGGGAGGAGGACCGGGTCCACGGCACCCTCACCCCGCGGTATCCGTTCTCCCGCCTGCCGAACTTCTACGGTACTCCGCACTGTGCCGACGCGTTCGCCGAAGCCGGTACCCGGGCCGTTCGCATGGCCCTCGAGAACCTGGGGCGCTATTTCCGGGACGGCCGCCCGCAGTTCGTCGTGGACCGAAGCGAGTACGAGGCGCCTCTCCCGCCCTCATCTTCGCGGGCCGAGCGCCGGGCGCCCGCGCCCTAGAGGCCCGTTCTACTGCGGTACCCTAGTCTCGAGTCCATGCCTTGCCGGAAACCGACCGCGCGGATCGGGTGACTCCCGCGAGCGACCGGCACGCCGGGAACGCCGGTCCGCGGCCGCCTGTGGCGCGCCAGCGCCAACGCCAAAACGGGGGTCGGCTACCCCCCGCGGAGAGGGTGGGATCACGGCGGAGTTCCGAGCCAACGCGATCTGGCGGGGAGGGGTCGAGAACGAACTGGACGACGGCCGCGGGCATTCCTACCTCATCGACGTGACCCGGCAGGAGGGCGGGCAGGACCGGGGAACATCGGGGTTCGAGCTCGGTCTCCTGTCGCTCGCCGGGTGCATCAACGCGGTCTTCGCGCTAGTGGCGAAGCGGCGAAAGCTCGTCTTCGAAGAGATGCGCACCGAGCTCGTCGGCGACCGTCCCCCCAAGGCCCCCACCTATACCGCGGTCCACGGGGTGTTCCGGATCCGGACGAAGGCCCCCAAGGAGGAGGTAGAGACCGCGCTTGCCCTCACCGTGCGGATCTGCCCGATCGGCGCCCTGTTCGAACAGGCGAAGATCCCCGTCGAGGTGCACGCGGTCATCACGGCGCCCGAGGTCAGGGCCTGAGGGCCCGGGCGACCCGGCCCGCTCCCGGCGCGTGTACCCTTCCCTCGGCCATCGGAGTTCCCGAGCGATCCGCATCCTCGGAACCGTCCGAGATCGGGGTCCAGCACGAGGTCCGAACGAGGTGACGGTTCGAGACCCACGACGCCGGGCCTCCGCGGCGACGACCGGCCCGTCGCACTCTCCCCCTCTTGGCGGAGCGCGAGATGGCAGAAGGGTCCCTCCAACTCCTCGGGACCCCTGACGGGTTCGAACGACGGGCCACCGCCGCGAATGGACCGCGGACGGCAGACGGCGCGACTTGGGATAAGTAGTCCAGAAACGGTGGGTCGGACGTGTCCGCCTTGCCCGGATCCGCAGGAGTCAGGGCCGACGCACCCCTTCCTTCGCTCCTCGGCGTCACGATCCGCCGGTCGATGGTCGTGGGGCGCATTTCGCTCCTCCTCGGAGGAGCGATGATCGTGCTCTACTCGGCGGCCTTCGGCATCGGCGGACCGCTGTTCATCAACATCGGTTCTGTCATCCTGCCGGTCTTTGCCGTATCGGGAGGGCTCGGCGGTGCGCTGGTCTTCACCAACGACCGGACCAAGGGGGTCCTTGAGTACCTCGTCGCCTACGGCGTCTCCCCCCGACAGATCCTCGCGAACGCGCTGCTCGCCGGGATCGTCCAGGTGTCGATCGTGCTCGGCGCCGGGGTCGGGGCGGGCCTCACCACGTACCTGCTCAGCGGCTATCCGCTCACCCCCGCGCTCTTCGAGGTCCTGCTCGCCTACACCTTCCCGATGAGCTACCTCACGGTGACGCTGATGACGACCGTGGGGGTCTACTGGACCACGCTCTCCTCGCCCCGCGCCGGGCTCAACAGCCCCCTCGGCGTACTTCCCCTCATCGGGGTCGCTCCGACCACCGGGCTGCTCCTCCTCGCGCTGACCCTAGGAAGCTACTCCGGCCGGGCCCTCCTGATCGGGGAGCTGGCCCTCTTCGTCGTGCTCGTTTCCCTGCTCGCCCGTACGGACCGATTCATGCCCCCCGAGCGAATGCTGTCTCCTGCCTAGTCGGAGCAGGCGTCGTCGATGTTCCGAGCCGGAGCGCGAAGCATCCCGAGCCCGACCCCGGACGGTGGCGTCTCCCTCGCCTGTCGTTCGCTCTCCTCGGGCTATGGGAAACAGACCGTCCTGCACGAGGTCTCGTTCACCATCGACGAACCCTCCGTGTACGTCGTCCTGGGGCCGAACGGCGCCGGCAAGACCACCCTCTTCCGGACGATCGCCGGCATCCTGCGGCCCACGGCCGGGGAGGTCATGATCGACGGGGTGCCGATCCGACAGCAGGGGTCCCGAGACCACCTCCACTACCTGTCCCACATGGACGGAATGCCCGACGGGCTGACGGTCCGTGAATGCCTCGATTTCTACGCGCGGGTCGAGCGGGCCACGCCCGCCGACGTCGAGCGGGTCCTGGATCAGCTGGAGATCCGGGAGTTCACGAAGAGCTTCATCTCGAAGCTGAGCGCGGGGCAGCGCAAGCGGGTGTCGATCGCGCGGGTGTTCCTGCGCGAGCGGGCGATCTACCTCATGGACGAGCCGACCGCGAACCTCGATCCCAAGGTCGCGCGCGAGATCCGGACCCTCATCCTCAACCTGAGCCGGGAGCGGATCGTCCTCTACTCGTCGCACAATCTCTTCGAGGCCCGGGAGATCGGCCGGTACGTGATCACGCTCCGTGGGGGCGCGCTCACCCTGTTCGACCGGATGGAGAACGTCCGCGCGGCCCACTTCGTCATCGGGGTCCGCACCCTCACGCCGACCCCCGCGCTCGAGGGTTGGGAGCGGAGCGGGGACTACTACCTCCGCGAACTCTCGGGCCCGGAGGAGGTCCCCGGCCTCATCCACGACCTCGAGGCCCGGGGCGTCCGGCTCCGCGAGGTCCGCGAGATGGAGAACCCTCTCGAGGACCTGTTCACCTAACGCGCGAGGGCGGACCGGGTCCGAGCCGCGACGCGACGAGGAACGCGTGGGTCGACTCGTCTCACCAGATGCGGACGAGCTCCGTTCGGCCGGAGGGACCGGCGCCCGGGGACCCGAACGCCTCGTGGAACGGGCCGAAGTTCATGAGGGGAGTGACGGCGCGGTACCGGGCCGGAGCGTGGGGGTCGAGGACGAGGCGTCGCCGCAGCTCGGCCTCCGTGTAGTTGCACCGCCAGACCTGCGCCCATGAGACGAAGAACCGCTGTTCGGGGGTGAGACCGTCGATCTCCCGTCGCTTCTCCGGGTGCTCGGAGAGATCGCGCCGGAGCGCCTCGAAGGCGATGCTAACGCCGCCGAAGTCCGCGATGTTCTCCCCGAGCGTGAGCTCGCCGTTCACGTGGAGGCCGGGCAGGACCTCGCCGATCTCGTAGAGGCGCACGATCTCCTTCGCCCGCGCCCCGAACTCCGCGGCGTCCTTCTCCGTCCACCAGTCCCGGAGGTTGCCATCGGCATCGGACCGTCGGCCCTGATCGTCGTAGCCGTGCGTGATCTCATGGCAGATCACCGCTCCGATGCCGCCGTAGTTCACCGCATCGTCCAGCGACGGGTCGAAGAACGGAGGCTGGAGGATCCCGGCCGGGAAGACGATCTGGTTCTGCGTCGGTTCGTAGTAGGCGTTGACCGTCTGGGGGGTCATCTCCCACTCGTTGCGGTCGACCGGCCCGCCGATGCGGGCGTTCTGCCGGTGGAACTCGAAGGCCGCCGCGCGCCGTACATTCCCGAGGAAGTCCCCCCGCTCGACCCGGACGGACGTATAGTCCCGGAACCGGTCCGGGTGTCCGATCAGGGCCCGGAACCGGTCGAACTTCGCGAGCGCCTGGTGCCGGGTCTCGTCCGACATCCAGCCGAGGCGGCTCAGTCGGTCCCGGAAGGTCGCCGAGATGAAGCGGACCATCTCGTCCATCTTCGCCCGGGCCGCCGGCGGAAAGTGTTCCTCGACGTAGATCCGGCCGAGCGCCTCTCCGAGGAGCTGGTCGATCACCAGAGCGGCCCGCCGCCAGCGGGGTTCCGGGGTCTGCTGGCCGAGCAGCTTCCGGTGGAAGAAGTCGAAGTCCTCCGCCTCCGCCCGGTCGTGCAGGTACAGGGCGCAGGCGTGGAGGAGATGCCAGCGAAGGTAGACCTTCCAGTCCGATAGGGGTCGCGCCTTCAGCATGCGCTCGAGCGACGAAAGGAACTCCGGCTGTCCCACCACCAAGTAGGACGGGACAGGCCCCCCGATCCCCGCGAGGTACTCCGCGAGAGGGAGCCCGGGCCAGGAGGGGGCAAGGTCGGGGGTTCCGACCCGATTGTAGTTCTTGATCCGGTCCCGCAGCTCCGTCCGCGATCGGCTTGCGGTCGCGAGCTCGGTCTCGATGGCCAGCACGGTGGCGGCGTCCGCCTTGGCCCGCTCCGCGGGCACGCCCCACAATCCGAACATCCGGGCGAGGTGGTCGCGGTAGCTCTCCCGGATCGCGGCGAACTTCTCGTCGAGGTAGTACTCCCGCGTGGGGAGCGAGAGGCCCCCCTGGTAGAGGTAGAGCGCGTAGTGTCCGCTGTCCTTCTCGTCGGCGGGCGCGAACGCGTGGAACAGTCCCGAGGTGCCGGTCGCGTGGAGCTGCGCGAGCACCCGGAAGAGCTCCACCGGGCTTTCCACCCGATCGATGGCCGCGCGCTCGGCGTCCAGCGGCGTGAACTGAAGGGTCTCGAGCCGATCGGTCTCCATCGCCGACGCATAGAAGTCGCCGACCTGCCGGAGCGGACCCGGGATAGACGCCCCCGACACCGAACGGGCTCGCTCCAGGATCTCATGAAGCACCTCGAAGGTTCGTTCCTGCAGTTCGTTGAACGCTCCCCACCGGGACTTGTCGGACGGTACCGGGTTCGAGCGGAGCCAGTTTCCCGCCGCGTAGGTGTAGAAGTCCTGCAGGGGGGACGCCGACCGGTCCATGTATCCCGGCGAGAACGCGGGGTCGGGTACGGGCCCGGCGGGGCCTGCAGAATCGCCAGCACCAGGGGCGAACGGCTTCGACGCGGTCATGGTACTCCGTCGGGAGTGGCCAACCCCGCACCGAATTTAACCGCAAGCGGAAGGGCCGCCCTGTACCCGGGCGGGGGCGCGGCACCGTTTCCGCCGGCGGGGAGGCGAAGTGGCCTGTCTTCTAGAGAACCGGACCATGGTGCCGCGGGTGCCGTGCGTGGAGGACAAGGACGTCTCCGCGAGCCTCTTGGCGGTACGACGCTTGGCCGTCGCGCGGCAGCACCTCCCGGGGAGCTGGCCCGTCCGGGCGACCGGAGCGAGGATCGTCTCGACGGTCCGGGACCTGGGCTACGTCCAGCTCGACCCGATCGAGCTCGTGGCCCCCGCCCATGTCCTGACCTTATGGAACCGCCTCGGGAACTTCCGGCGGTCCGATCTCGATCGTCTCCTCTGGAAGGAGAAAAGGCTCTTTGAGGCCTGGAGCCACGCGACCTCGATCGTTCCGACCGCGGACTACCCGATCCACTACTCGATCATGCACCGGTACCCGGAGTCGCTGTCCCGGTCCTGGGGGTATTGGCGCGATCAGGCACGCCGGTGGCTGCGGACCCACGCCGAACTTCGGCGACAGGTGCTCGGAGAACTCCGCCGAGGCCCCCGCCGGGCGAGCGAGTTCGAGGCCCACGCCCGGACCCGCTCCCCGGGAGGCGGATGGTCCTCGGGCAGCGACGTCACGACCATGCTCACCCACCTACAGCTGCGCGGTGAGGTGATATTCGTGGGCCGGGGGGGCAACCAGAAGACCTGGGGGCTCGCGAAGGAGTTCCTGCCGAGCTGGGTGGACCGCCGGGTTCTCCCCGAGCGGGAGGTGGAACGAAGGGGGGTGGAGCGGAGCGTACGGGCCCTCGGCGTCGCCAACTCCACCGAGATCAACACCTACCTCCTCCGGGGGCGCTACCTGCACCTTCGAGAGACCCTGGAGCAGCTGCGCGCGGAGTTGGTACTCCATCGGATCCGGATATCCGGCATCGAGGGCCGGGACCCCCGCTATGTCCACCACGGAGACCTCCCGCTCCTCGAGTCCCTCGCAGCGGACGACTGGGAGCCGAGAGTCTCTCTTCTGAGCCCGTTCGACAACCTCCTGCACAATCGGGACCGGGTGCGCCGGCTCTTCGGGTTCGACGTGCGCTTCGAGCTCTACGTCCCCAAGAGCCAGCGACGGTTCGGGCCATACGTCCTGCCGATCCTGTGGGGCGATCGGTTCATCGGTCGGCTCGGTGCCCGCTTCGACAAGGATCACCATTCGTTGCGAGTGCTCGCCGTGCACGCCGAACCGGGGGCGCCGCCCGAGAAGAATGTCGGGACCCGAATCGCCGAGAAGGTCGACCGGCTGGGGGAGCTCGTGGGAGCGAGCGAGGTCACCTACGAGGGCCCGGTGCCCGACGCGTGGAGCGCCTCCCTCCACTGATGGGCCGGAGTCCCTGGCCGGAAGCGTTCGCGGCCTAACGCTCGGACGCCGGTGCGTCCATGCGCAGAAGCTGCTTGCCCAGGTTGTCGCCCGAGAAGAGCCGGGCGAGCCCTTTCGGCGCCTCTCGGAGCCCCTCCAGCACGTCTTCCCGAGGCCGGAGGCGTCCCGATCGGAGCATCGGCAGCATGGCATCGAACGCCTCGGTCCGCCGATCGAGGTAGTCGCGACCGAGCAGGCCCTGCATGCGTCCGTTGACCATGATGAGGTTCGCGTAGTTCGTGAGACCGGGTGGCGGCGGGTCGGCCCGATACAACGAGGTCACCCCGCACAGGACGACGCGTCCGCCGGAGCGCAGCCGTCCCACGGCGAGATCGAGGGTCGAGCCCCCGGAATTGTCGAAGTAGATGTCGATGCCTTCGGGGCACAGTTCCGAGAGGCGCGTTCCGAGATCCTCGGTGTGGTAGTTGATCGCGGCGTCGATGCGGGCCCCGCGGAGGAGCCAGTCGCACTTCGCGGCGCTTCCGGCGATCCCGATCACCCAGAGCCCCTCGAACTTGGCGAGCTGGGACGCGATCGATCCCACGCCCCCCGCGGCCCCCGAGATGACGAACGTCTCGCCCGGCTTCGGCCGGGCGACCTCCTTCACTCCGAAATACGCGACCAAGCCTGTGAGTCCGAGCGCACCCGCGGCCCAGTTGGGCGGCACCCCGTCCGGCACCCGGTAGGTCGGCGTGAACCCCTGTCCGTCCGTGACGGTGTAGTCCTCCCAGCCCGCGTGGCCATGGACGATGTCCCCCGGCGCGAAACCGGGGTGGCGGGAGGACACCACTTCCGACACGGCGATGGTACGCATGACCGAACCCAGCGGGATCCGGCCGTCGTCCGGCTCCCCCTCGGCCGGTCGGCCGATCAGGAATATCTGCGTGGGATCGAACGAGAGCCAAAGGTTGCGGACCAGGATCTGCCCTTCGCCCGGTTCGGGGACCTCGGACTCTTCCCAGCGGAAGTTGGCGTCCCCCAACTCTCCGTCCAGGCGCTTCGCGACCAGCCACCGGCGATTCACCCGATCCGGCATTCCGGTTCCATGCGACGACCCGGACGGTCGCCACCGGCACGAGACGGGGAGGTCGGAATATACCTGACCCGACCAGGAACGTCCAAAACGCGGGTACCGCTGCGAGGTGCTTGACCCAAGGTCCCGTTCCTGTCCCCGAGCGAGCTCCGAGAACAGCGGGTCCCTCTCTCGTCGGTCGGCTCGACCAAGAGACCCGCCGGGCCCCGGCCCGATCGCGCCCACGGGAGATCGTCCGGCCGCCGGGTCAGGTGTGCGTTCGCGCGGGCTGGGTCCTCAGGATTTCAACCCGAGGTACTACTCGGGTGGGCGCCGTCGCGCTGCGCGTCAGCGGCGGGGCCCGAACGCGCCGGGGAGCGCGCTCCGGGGACCCGAGCGAGCACCAATCGCGCGCGGAGCGTGACCATCTTGGCGGGCTTTCCCGCGTTCTCGACCGTCAGCGGGGTTGGGCGCTTCGTCGGGTGTTCGGCATACCACTTCGCCGACTCGGGGTCCGGGTCCGTCTGGTCCGCGTCGTGATTCCATCGGCCGTCGGACCGCCGCTTCTGGCGCAGGAGGTCCAGCGCGAACCCGAGCCGCGGATCGGCCCCGTAACCGAGGGCGGTCAGGCAATCCAGGCCGACCAGGAGGTCGTAGTAGTAGTGCGTCGGCCAGTGGAACCGGTACCACGGTTCGTACCGATCCCCCTGCCGGTGGAGCTCGCGCTCCAGGTAGTACTCGGCGGTATGTTCGACGCACTCGCGCATGGCGGGGGTCCACTTCGGGCGGGGGTACTCGGCGAAGGCGGCCAGTCCCTCCCACGCGTCGAGCGAGCGACTTGTCGCGGGTCCCTGCGATGAGAACCGGCAGCTCCAGCCGCCTTTCGGGTGCGCCGTCTCGACCAGCCACTCCATCGTCCGTCGTATGCGCGGGTCGTCGGCGTACCCGATCCGGATCAGGGCCCGCACCATGTTGGCCGTGTAGCAGTGGTGTCCCTTGCCCTTCCCCAGCCCTCCGACCCCGCCCCCCAGCAGGGGAGAGTTCCGCATCCAGAGCTCGCTCGAGGCTTCGACCTCGGGGATGTCCCGGGACGCTCCCAGGTCGGCGAGCGCCAGCATGTTCCAGTGGGTCCCGGTGAACCGGGGCTCCATCCGATTTCGCGGGTGACCCCACCAACCACCGGGATCGCGTCGGGCCAGGAGGTCACGGACCCAACCCGTCGTGGGGATGGCGTCGCGGGCCATCCGTACCTGCGGGTCCGACTCAGGCCTGCCCAGCAGCCGGGTCAGGGTGAGGTAGCGGACGGACGGCTGGTTCGGTTCCAGCAGCCATTCGACCACCGGGTCTGCCACACGTGTGGCCAACGTGAGACGCCCTATCTCTGTTTGCTCGCTCCGTAGCGCCGCGTTGCAGTACGGACCGCGGAGCGTCCGTGCCCCGCACGAACATCGCCCCGGACCCGCCCGGCAGAGCGCCCGGTCCTCAGCTCACCGCCTTGCGGACCAGTGCGACGATCTGGGCCTCTTCCTCGGGGCCGAGCTCCTGGAGCGCGAATTCGGTGGGCCACAGGCGGCCGGCGTCCAAATGCGCCTCATCGCTGAAGCCCAGCGTCGCGTAGCGCGTCTTGAACTTCCGGGCGTCCCGGAAATAGCAGACGACCTGGCCTTCCGGGTTGGCGTACGCCGGCATCCCGTACCATGTCCGGGGAATCAGGCCGGGGGCGTGGGCCTTCATGATCGCATGGAGTCGCTGGGCCATGACCCGGTCCGACGGCTCCATCGCAGCGATCTTCGCGAGAACGTCACGCTCTCCGTCTCCTGGTTTCGCGCGCGAGCGCGCCCTCCTCTCGCGGACGGCCTCCTTCATCGCGGCCCGTTCTTCTGCCGTGAATCCGCTCTCGGAGTCGCGCGCCCTCTCGTTCCGACGGCTCTTGGCGGTCATGCGATACGGCACTCGGGCCCCTCTCTTCAAGCCTACACTGTGGCCTCCGGGGTGAACCGTGGCCCCGGGCCCGGTCGGTGAGCCGTTCACCCGGAGAGTTTCGCTACCCCGACGGGCGGAATGGCTCTCTCCCCAGGAACAGCGTGGAGCGATCCACAAAGCAGAGCTTGTTCCCGAACGGGTCCCTGAGATAGAACGACCGCTCTCCCCAGGGTCGGTCGGCGATCGGATCGAGGATCTCGGCCTTGAGTCGTATCGCACGGCGAAGTACGCCTTCGAGGTCACCGACCGAGAAGTAGAGATGGTCCGGGTTCGGTCCGAGGCTGAAGGGGTCCGTGTCGGCCCGGGGATCGAAGCAGGCCAGGATCGTTCCACCGCAGTCGAAGTAGTGACGCCCGGAACTGACCCGCACGCCCTTCATCGCCAGCAGCTCGGAGTAGAATCGTTCGGCGCGATCGATATCCGACACCGGGAGGATCACCCGAAAGAGCCGGGGGGTTTCGAGGGAGCTTGGGTCTCCCGCTTCGGACATGTTCCGGGATACTCCCGGAAGCATGAATACCGCGCGGGGCGCCGTCCGCCGTGGGCCGCGATCACCCCGTTCGAAACCGTTACGTACCGCTCCCGGACTGGTCCGTCATGTTCCAGACCGGTTTCGTCAACCTCTATACGCGAGACATCCACGCCGGGCTGCGGTTCTACCGGGACCTCCTCGGCTTCCGGGAGACCTTCCGGGCTCCCAAGGAGGGTCCCCTCGAGCATGTCGAGCTTACGCTCAACGGCTTCGGAATCGGGTTGGGCACGGTCGAGGCCGGGAAGCGGGTCCACGGCGTCGACGCCGAGCCAGGCCGCCCGGCCATGGTCCTCGTCGTGTGGACCGAGAACGTCGACCGGGCGTTCGAGCAATTGACCCGGGCAGAGGTACCGGCGGTGCAGCCCCCTCACAACACCGGCAATAGCAATCGCACCGCCCTCCTGCGGGACCCGGACGGCAATCTGGTCGAGATCGTCTCCAAGGTGGCGTGAGACCGGAAGCGGGGACTCCCTCCGTCGGCTCGGAGCGATCCGCCCCGCGGGCCTGCCCCGTCTCCGAGCAGGAGAACGACGAGCTCGTCTACTTCGACGCGATTCGGGTCCTATACCCCATCACGAACCTCCGCCCGATCGTCGGCTCCGACGGGACCTGCGGTCGGACCCGAGGTCGCCACCCTGATGGAGCAGGGCGGTCGAAGCCCGGAGATGGGAACGGTCCGGGGTTGCGGTCGGCCCGGGATCTCCTTCACGTGGAGCCGCACCGGTGGGGTGCGACCGTATCGGGTCGTCGTGGGCTATCGCGCCCGAGCCCGTCGATCGACCTCGGGCCGGGACCTCGCCCGCCTCCCGCGCATCGACCCTCCGAGGAGCCGCTGAAGGCCGGTGGCGAGCGTGCCCCGCCAGCAGACGTAATCGTGGCCGCCCGCGAACTCCGCGTAGCGCACGGGGTAACCCTTGGCGGTCAGCACATCCCTGAGATACCGTACGCCGGTGAGCAACGACATCTGCATGCCGGGGAACACCGTCCCTTCGAACGTCCCGGCATCGAGGTAGAAGGACGTCCGCCCGGTCGGAGCGACCGCGTACTCCCGGATGAGCGTGGCCGGCGCGTCGGGGTTCCCGCCGCCGGTCCACTGGAACGCCCCCGACTGTGCGAGGACCTTGCCGAAGAGCCGGGGGCATCGCAGCGCCGCATACGCGGCGGTGAGTCCGCCGAGGCTCGAACCGGCGATGACCGTACGGGACGGCTCCGGGACGATCCGGAACTGCCGCCGGAGCCAGGGAATGAGCTCGCGGGAGAGGAACCGGACGAACGCCGGATTGTGCGCGAGCTCCTGCACCCGGGCGTGGAGGGCGTTCCCGACGAGCACCAGCACGGAGGGACCGATCTCGCCCGAGGCGACCAGGTTCTCGACGATCGTCGGGGCCGGTATCATCGTCCGATAGGCGAGTCCGTCGAGGATCACGATCAGGTTGCCCGTCCCTCGGGCGGGAGGCCCGTGTTCGGGCATGTACACTGAGACCGACCGCTCGGAACCCAGCGCCCGGCTTCGCATCGAGCGGTGGGTCACTGTCCAGTGCGAGGGTCCGCGGCTCTGGACCCAAGGCTCCGGCGGGGCTCCGGGCAGGCTCGCGATCGAGAGGGTCAGCGGTGCGTCGCCCTCCCGGTCATCGGGACCCGGGGGCATCGAGAACTCGGAGGCGTTCGCCGGGTCCGCCTCCAGGCTGCGGAGATACTGCCCCCATGCCTTGCCCGGCGCGCCCATCCCGGGCGTCGGTCCGGGCGAGAAGGCATAGACCCCGCGGGTCCCCTTCGGCGCGCTCAGCGTCCGATACCACGCGCCCGTCCGCCCCACGGGGAGGAGCGCCGACTCTCCCCGGAGCGGGTTCACGAGGGGGCTGTAGATCGAGGGCGTCGTCACTTGGCGTCCGGGCCTCCAGACAAAGGTGATCCGGAACCGCCCGGGTTCGCCCGGGATCCGCTCGACGATCGGCAAGCCGCCCGCGGTCAGGTTCGACCACGCACGTTCGATCCGTGCCCGTCCGCCGGCCTGGGCCGCCTGCCGGAACCCTCGGAGTCTCGGACTCTCGATGCGTAGGGAGGCCGACCGGTCGGTCTTCGTTCCCACGGATGGACCTCAGCTCGGTACGAACACGGTCCCGGGGACGTAAAGGGTTCCGCGTCGGGGACAGGGGCCTGACCCTTCGAATACGTCGCGGAGTTCGGGAGACCCGGCCATCACCCCCGAGTCCGGAGGCGATTCCCCGGCGAGGGAAAGGTATTGGCCGGGTCCCGGGGGCTCTACGCGACGATCTTCCGCGGCCCTCCGGAGTCCCGTCCGTTCGATGACCACACGGACTGCGCATGACCGTTCCCGCCGGGTTTCTGGAAGGTCCCGGTCATCGAGACTGGAAGGGCGCGGCTCCGCGGCTTCCACCGGCGACGCTTCGGGCAAGCGGACATCGCCCGGACAAGCGACGTCTTCGGCCAGGAGGGGATCGATGTCGGCGAGGCCGAGACGCTCGAGGACGTCGGTCGAAGGGCGACTTCGTGGATCGCTCGGGGCATCCGCCTCGGCCTCTACCAGGACCTCGGCCGTTCCCGCCACCGGGCTCGTTCGGGCACGCCGGGTACGGGGACGCGACAAGGAACGGAAGCTAGGGGTCCGGAGGGTCGGCGGAGAGGTCGGGGAGGGGAACCGTCGACCGGTCCGCATCCGTGACCCCGTAGATAAATCGGCGGCCGCGGAGCCCGGAGATGACGGCGCCACCGAGCGTGAGACCTCCCGCGACCAGGAACGCGCCCGAGATCGCCGATCCGAAGCTCGACTGGATCGCGGAAGCGAAGAAGTGGGGGGCGAGGAGAGTCGCCTCGACCGACGGGGGCAGCGCGGTCCAGCCGGGGGCTCCGGCGACGGTCGAGAGGATCGACTGCATCGGGTTCTCGCCCAGGAAGGCCCCGAAGAGCGCGCCGGTCGGATTGGAGGCGATCGCCGCGGCGAGCATGGAGGAGTCCGGGCTGGGCACGCCGGCGGCGCCCAACGCCCCGGGCACACTGCCCCCGAGCCCCGAGGCGAGGCTCAGGATTACGACCGTGAAGAAGATCGCGAGCGAGAGCTGCTGGCCGGTGTTCTGCAGCGTGGCGAGCATCCCCGATGCGGCCCCCCGGTGCTCCGCCGGTACGGAGCTCATCACGGCCGCGGCGTTGGGCGACGCGAACATCCCCATCCCGCTCCCGTTGACGAAGAGCAGCACGCCCATCTGCCAGTAGTCGAACTCGACCGGCAGGAGCGCGAGCGCGAAGAAGGTGAGGGCCGCTATCGACATTCCGATCGTCGCGAGGGACCGGGCACCATGCCGGTCGGAGAGCCAGCCGCTGAGCGGTCCGGCGGTGAGGAAGCCCGCGATCATCGGCATCATGAGCACGGCCGCCCAGAACGGGGTCTCGCTGAAGCTGTACCCGTGCGCCGGGAGCCAGATCCCCTGGAACCAGATCACGAGGAGGAGCATGAGCCCGCCCCGGGCGAGCGAGCCCAGGAACGCGGCCGACGTGCCGGCGGCGAACGAACGGATGCGGAAGAAGCGCAGCTGGAACATCGGATACGCGACCCGGGACTCGATGACCACGAAGGCGAGCAGGGAGGCGACGCCGGCGACGAGCGCGGCGATCACCCACGGCGAGCCCCATCCGGTGGAAGAGGAGCCGTACGGAAGGAGCCCGTAGGTGACCCCGACCAGAATAAGGGTGAGCCCCGCCGCGAACGTCGCGTTACCGGGGAAATCGATCCTCTGGTTCGGGGCGCGTACCGAGGTCTCCCGGAGCTTCGCGTACGCCCATACCGTCCCGAAGACCCCCACCGGCACGCTCACGAGGAAGATCAGGCGCCAGGTCGGCAGCACGAACGGCCCGAAGTGGAGGTCGGGGACGCTCGCGAGGAGCCCGCCCACGATGAGCCCGACGAGCGACCCGCCGATGAAGGCGATCTGGTTCACCCCCATCGCCTTCCCGCGCTCGTTCACCGGGAAGGCGTCCGTGAGCAGGGCGGCGGAGTTCGCGAACAGGAAGGCGGCGCCCACGGCCTGGATCAGTCGAAAGAAGACGAGCGCCCAGGCGCCGGTGGTCCCGTACCACGGCTCGACGAACAAGAGAATCGAGCCGGTGGAGAAGACGGCGAACCCGAAGTTGTACATGCGGGCCCGCCCCCACATATCGGAGAGGCGCCCGATGGTCACGAGGAGGGTCGCGGTCACGATCCCATAGCCGAGCAGGAGCCAGATCAACACGGGGAAGTTGGTGACCGAGAACGGATTCACGCCTACGCCCCGGAACACGACGGGCAGGCTGATCAGGAGGATCGACCCGTCGATGGAGGCCAGCAGGCCCCCCAACGTCGTGTTGGAGAGCACGGTCCACTTGTAGGCCACCATGGGAGGCGAGAGGCTTCCCACGACGGGGTTTCAAGTTGACGGGTCCGTTGGCGCCCCGAGCCGCTCTGCCGTACGACGGTCGCGGCGTTATCCGCGTACGCCCCCTGACCGGCCCAGGCGATCATGACGAGCGAAGGGGCGCGCGGGAGCGGACAGGGCTGGCACCTAGAAGGGCTCTCCGCCGACGGGCCGTTTCCGGAGTTCGCGGACAAGCTCCATCTCTTCGGTCAGTTCGTGGGGGACTGGGAGATCCTGGAGTGTCGGTATCTCGAGGACGACGGGAGCTGGTCCACGTCCCGCGGACGGCTCCACTGGCGATGGATCCTGGACGGCCGGGCCGTGCAGGACATCTGGACCACCATTGACGAGAGGACACACCGGTCGGTACCGGTGGGCACCACGGTGCGGTTCTACGACCCGAAGATCGACGCCTGGCACAGTCTCTGGCTCTCCCCAAGCCAGGGCGTGGTCCGTAGCTTCATCGGTCGGCCCCGGGGCTCGGAGATCGTCCTCGAGGGCACGAACAGTCGAGGGAACCCGGTACACTGGATCTTCTCGGAGATCCGTCCGGATTCGTTCCGCTGGCGGGCCGAGGAGCTGCGGAACCCTCCGTCGGGCTGGGTCCTCTACGAGGAGATGCGCATCCAACGTGCCGGTTCCCCCCCGAAGAAGTAGGACCGCCGGGGGCGGCGTCGACCGCGCCCCGCGACCCCGGCCACCGAGCTACGAAGCGAGGTTCGACCTCCTGGGCTGGTCGCTGATGGGCCACATCCAGCGGCTCCGACGGACCCTCCCTCGCGACCCCCCTTCCTTGCTCGACCTCGGCATGGGGCGGGGACGCGACCTCATCTGCTTCGCCCGGCGGGGGTTCCGGGTCCTCGGGGTCGACCTCGCGTCCGAGGCGATCGAGAAGGGAGAGCGGCGCGCCGAGCGGCTGGGCGTCGCCATCCGTACCGTGCGGGCCGACCTTCGTTCCTACCGGCCGAGAGGGCGGTTCGATGTGGTCTACTCGAACGGCACGCTGTCGTGCCTTCCACCGGAGCTCCGCGCCGCCCGGTTCGGGGACTTCCAGTCGGCCACCGTTCGGGGAGGGATCCACGCCGTGAACGTCTTCGTTCCGGGCCCGCGCGGGCCCTCACCGCCCGACGAGCAGGGTCTCCCCTACCGGCCCGGGGAGCTCGCGAACCGGTACGCCGGCTGGGAGATCCTTGAGTCTCGCGAGATCGACTTCCCCTGCCATTACCGTGGAGGCGCACCCCACCGGCACCGGCTCGAGGCACTGGTGGCGAGAAAGCTCGACTGATCTCGAGCGCCTTCCCGGTGTCCGCGTTCAGCGGACCCCGCCCGGCGTTCGGGTCGTCCCCGACCGGCGGCCCCGGCCGCCCCGTGGGACCGGCACCGTCGCTGGAGGGCCCGGGCGGCACGCCGGAGACCACTCATGGAGGTCCATGCGGACCCGTCCTCCGCGGAACGTGACCCCTTCCATCTCCAGACGGAGCCGTTGTTCACGACCCTCCCCGCCCGAGAGCGCGATCCGGCCGCCAACGGCCACGACCCGATGCCACGGGAGCCCGTCGGCCCGCTGCAGCGCCCACACGGTCAGGCGGGCCGCTCTCGGGAATCCGGCGACCTCGGCCACCCGGCCGTACGTGATCACCTTCCCTCGGGGCACCCGGGCGATCACCTGAAGCAGCCGACCAAGCGGGGAAGAAGTGGGCCGTCGCCCGGAAGGCGCCACCGCGCGGTCCATACGATCGGTCTCTCCTACCCCGGCACGTCGGGGCCCCCCCCATAGCGAACGGGTACTCGAACCCTGCGTCGGGGAACTCCCGTCGCGGAGCGCCCCTCCCGCTCCTCGGCGATTCCGGGCCACCGAAGGTAGTTGTATCGACCGAGCGTTCGGCCCATGAACGGCGGTCCGAGCGGCCATGAGGGTCACCGTACTGGGGACGAGCGGCCATGAGGGTCACCGTACTGGGGACGAGCGGCGCGTGGCCCGCCGCGGGCCGGGCCTGCAGCGGCTACCTCCTCGAGTCGGGGGACGCGCGCCTCGTCCTGGACCTCGGATTCGGGGTCCTTCCCCGCCTCTTGGAGCGATGCCCCGCGGCGCAGCTGACGGCGGTGTTCCTCTCGCACGCGCACGCTGACCACTGCGTCGACCTCTACGGCCTCTTCCGGGCACTCCGGCTCTCCACTCCGCCGCTCCCGTCGCCGCCGATCTTCGCCTCGGAGGAGGTGGTGCAGCGGGTCGGCGGTCTCGACGGTCCCGGGGGCCCCGACCGACTCCGTCGGGAGCTCGACCTGCGTCCGCTCCCCGGAGGAGACCCGCTCGAGGTCGGGCCGTTCCGCCTCCGTGCCTTCGAGCTCCCGCACTTCGTCCCCAATCACGGGGTCCGGGTCGAGGCGAAGGGTCGCGTGGTCGCATACACGGGCGATACCGGCCCTTCCGACCGCGTGCTCGACCTCGCCCGCGACGCCGATCTCTTCCTCTGCGAGGCCACGTTCCAGACGCCCCCGCCGGAGCAGGGGCCGCGATACCTGCTCTCGGCCACCGAAGCCGGAGAGTACGCGCGTGCGGCGGGGGTACGGCAATTGATGCTCACCCACTTCTGGCCGGGGGAGGACCGGAGCCGTTCTAGGGTGCTCGCGGCGGCCGCGTACGGAGGACCGGTGAGCATCGCGGAAGAGGGGCTCACGGTCGACGTCGGCTGACCGGACCGGGTCGAGCTCTCCCTCGCGAAGTCCCGGCCGTCGGCTCGGGTGGGACGGGGCGTCATGGGGGACCGGGAGTAAATAGTCGCATCACCGGTGCCGGTGTCTCCGCCGGAACCTTCTCTCGGCGACACCAACACGATGCGCTCCTCGGACCCGAACCTGTCCCCCGCACCGGAGGCGCCCGACTGGCGCACGCCGGCCGAGATTTGCGAGTACCGTACCACACCGGATTACGCCGAGACCCTCGCGTTCCTGGAACGGATCGCCGCCGCATACCCTCGCACGGTCCACCTCGAGGGTTTCGGCCGGACCGGAGAGGGCCGATATCTCAAGGTCGTGGTCGTCTCACGCGACGGGGAGTTCGACCCCGCGTCGATCCATGCCTCCGGCCGCGTGATCCTCCTCGTCCAGAACGCGATCCATGCCGGGGAGATGGACGGCAAGGATGCCTGCCTCGCGCTCCTGCGCGACATCGTCCGGAAGCCCGAGGCGAGCCGCCTCCTCGATCGCGTCGTGCTCGTGTTCATCCCGGTCTACAACATCGACGGTCACGAACGTCGATCGCCGTACCACCGGATCAACCAGCGGGGACCGGAGCGTGCGGGCTGGCGGGCCAATGGGACGAACCTCAACCTGAACCGAGACTACCTGAAGGCGGAGGCCCCCGAGACCCGGGCGTCCCTGCGCCTGTTCCATCGCTGGCTGCCGGACTTCTTCGTGGACAACCATGTCACCGACGGGGCCGATTTCCAGTACGACGTCACCTTCGCGATTGACGATACGCCGGACGTGTTCCCCGCGACGGCCGACTGGATTCGAAGCGCCATCACTCCCGAGCTCGTGCGTCGGGTCGACCTCGCGGGCCACTCCGCGTTCCCGGCCCCGGTCTTCCTGAAGGACGACACCGATCCCGCCCGGGGGCTCGTCTTCAACGAGAACCCGCCGCGCTTCTCCACCGGGCAGATGATCCTCGAGAACCGGCCCGGGCTTCTGGTCGAGCTGCACATGCTCAAGGAGTACCGGAGGCGGGTCACCGGGAACTACGCGATCCTGCGGGCGCTCCTCGAGCTGCTGAACCGGGACGCGGACCGGCTGGTTTCCCTGAACCAGGAGGCGGACCGGGCGGCGGCCACCCTCGGCGCGTCGGGCCGTGCGGGCTCGGAGTTTCCCCTGGTCGTGGCGGGCTCCGGGGAGACCACGACGATGCACTTCCTCGGATACGCCTACGAGCGGGCCCGGAGCGAGGTCTCCGGGACGATAGGCATCCGGTACGGGACCGAGCCCCAGACCTGGACGATCCCCGTGGAGACGGGCGTCTCGATCGCCGCCTCGATCGTGCCCCCGGCGGGATACATCATCCCGCCGCCCTGGACGCGGGTCATTGACGTCCTGGAGGCCCACGGGGTGAGCCTTCGCCGGACCACGGCCGAGTGGACGGGACCGGTGGAGCGGTACCGCTGTTCGGGGATGGTCCGTCCGAACCTCCCGTTCGAGGGTCGCTACCCGATCCTGCGCGGCGGGAACGTCGAGCGGGAGATGGGCCACTTCGGCGAGTGTCACCGGGTCCTCGAGACCCTGACCTTCCCGACCGGTTCGGTCGTCGCTCCCCTCGCCCAGAGGCTTTCGAAGGTCATCATCCACTGGCTTGAGCCGGCGGCCCCGGATTCCGCGCTCCGATGGGGGTTCTTCGACCCGATCTTCGAGCAGAAGGAGTCCGGCGAGGCGTACGTCCTCGAGTCGCTGGGCCGGGAGGAGATGCACCGCTCCCCGGAGCTCCGGGCCGAGTTCGAGCGACGGCTCTCGAGCGATCCGTCCTTCGCGGCGAGCCCGACCCGCCGCCTCGCCTTCTTCTACGACCGGTCCCCCTGGGGACTCGCGAACCGGGTCGGGGAGTACCCGGTCGGCCGGCTCCGTTCGCTCGATGGCATCCCGCTGACCTGACTCGAGGTCGTCCCTCCCGTGGGAGACGGTCGGTACGTGTCCACGGGCCGATCCCGCCGAGAGCGCTGCCGACGGTCACCGTCGTAGCCCGCCGCCCCCGGTCCCGGCGATACCCGTCTTGGACCGGCGGGGGCGGCCCACCGCTCCCCCACGGGACACGAGGTCAAACGGGGTAGACCTCACCCTGATGAACCCCTCGAGCGCGGGGACGATGCGTGCCGGTGCGTCGCGTGGTCGTGGTGGCCGAGACCCAGAGCCTCGCCGGCTCGATCCGCGACCTACTGCATGCATCCGGGATCACCACCGATCTGGTCCATCCCCTGGAGGCGCTCGAGACGCTGGGGGAGCGGGCGGGACCGGTCGGCCCGTCCCTGCTCGTCGTGGCGAGCAACGGCCGACAGAGCGAGACGGCGCGGCGATGGATCCACGGGGACTTCCCCGGCTCCACGATCGTCGTCGTGGGATCGCGGGATCCGGCCCTCTTGCGCGCGCCCCACATCTCGACGGTCCCGCTGCCGCTCCGGCCAGAAGCTCTCGTCACGCTCATTCAGCAACGGATGACCGCGAGCTAGCGGGGAGACGGGGAGCCGGGCCCCGCTAGGGTCGGCCGTGGATCCCCACGAGCAGGCCGCGTCCGGGAGTGAGGCCCTCTCTCTGGAAGCGCGCCGTGAGCCCGGCCGACTCCATGAGCGCCAGCAACCGGTCCCGGGGGACCAGGAGCCCGATGTCCACCTCTTCGAAGTGTCCGATCGGGCGCCCGTTCTCCCCGATGAGGTAGTGATAGTGGACCGCCGAATGGCCCCCTCGCCGCGAAGAGTACGACATGCGGACGACCGTCGCTGACGGGCCCCGGTGGGTCACGAGATGGGTGAACGACGAGTGATAGTCCGAGGGATCGATCCACGGCTCGATGATCGCGACCCCCCCGGGCTTGAGATGACGGGCGAAGTTCGCGAAGGCGGCCCGGAGGTCTCGTTCGGTCGCGAGGTGTCCGATGGCGCTATAGAGACAGCTCACCACATCGAAGGTCTCGTGAAGCGCGAAGGTCCGCATGTCACCGAGGACCAGCCGGACCCCGGGGAGGCGTCGGCGCGCCACGCGGAGCATCGCGCGGCTCGCGTCGAGCCCCGTGACCGTGTAGTGGCGGCGCAGGAAGCTCAGGTGGCGGCCGGTGCCGCAGCCGACGTCGAGCCACGCCCGACCCCGGGAGCGGCCGGCGCTCTGCGCCAGGGACTCAAGGAATCGGGTCTCCGACCGGTAGTCCTTGGCGCCGACGAGATCATCGTAGTGATCGGCCAGTCGATGGAACATGAGCGGTCGGTTCGGAGGCATCGCGGGATCCCCGGTCCACGGTCAGGCTCGGGTCACGGCGCCGTATGGAAAAAGGGATGGGGTCGACCCGGGGGCCGCAACTCCGGGCCAACAATCCCGGACGCCTGGTCAGGGGGCGGTCGTGCCCACCCCCCGGTTCGGAGCGAGGCTCACCCGGGGGTCTGGTCGATCGAGCGGACCAGCGCGCGCGAACTGCGATGGAGCGACCCGACGAGGAGGATCGCGGAGAGGAGGTAGAGCCAGGACGACCACGTGGCGAGGGTTGTCACCCACACTCCCGCCTGGTGGGCGTACCTTGTCCCGGCCAGGAGGGCTCCCAGCACGATGGGGAGCACGGGAAGGCAGCACATGCAGCTCGCGATGGCCGTGAACACGCTCAGCACCATCGCCGGTCCCGTGGCGGTCCGAACGACGCCGTGATGCGCACAGGCCATGGCCGCGCGGTTCGCCCGAAGGCCGACCAGGAGCGTGAGGGGCATGAGCGCGCCGAACGCCACGATCACGACCCCGTCTCCGGCGGTCAGCGGATGGAGCGAGCGGTACGTCATCAGGGCCAGGAACAGGAGGGACGTGACGGCCCACGCGAGCAGGAACCCCCCTCGCACCCAGGGCGGATAGAACAGGATGCGGAGCGCTCGCACCTCCGGTACGAGGGTATCCGCCGGCCGGCGAGGGGTCCCGCGTCGCACGGCCGGCCTCCCGCTCTACCCCGCGACGAACGCCCCGAACATCCCTCCCGCGGCCTGACCGGGGTACGTGCAGAGATACCAGTAGTCCCCCGGTGTGGAGAGCGTGAACCCCATCGACTGCGACCAGTACATCCCGCCCTGGGGTTCGCCCATCATCGTCGATCCCCACATGCCGTACGACCCGGCCATCATCCCTCCGCCCATCATCGGGTACTCCCCGTACGGCGGGGCCTGGGTGGAGAGGATCCAGTCGTGGGTCATCGAAGGGTCCATGTTGACGACCCTCACGGCCATGGGCTCCCCCACGGGGACGTGGATCGTCGGGTTCACGAGGCCGTTCACGACGAACGTCATGCCGTGGTCTTCGGGAGACATGACGATCAACAGCTGCGGAGCGCCCGGGTGCATCCACAGCGTGTCGTTCGACGCATAGGCGGTGGCGTCGGCGGTGGAGACGTTCTGCCACCGATCCAGCTGGGCGACGCTCGCGAGCTGGGGGCTCGAGCGGCTCGTCCCGGTCACGTTCGCGGGGGAGCCGAGAGACGTCGTGAGCAGCGTTCCGGCTACGACGATCGCGGCGATTCCGACCGCCACTCCGACCAGGACCGACACTCGCCCCCATCTCGTGCGTCCTCGGGGACTTCCCGGGTGGGCCCAGGCCGTCACCCGCCCGGGAAGGCCCGGGACCGGCGGCACGCCGTCCGACCGGTCGGATCCGTTCATGCGAGGGCTCCGACCGGGCCGGTGAGGTCCCCGAGGATCTTCAGGAACTCCTCTCTCGAGATCTCCTGTCGGGCGTACCGAGCCCAGAGGACGCCCACCGGGTCGGACGGCCTCAGCCGTCTCCAGTCCTCCCGAGAGATCGCACCGCTCGCATACAGCCAGTCCGTTCGTGCGCTAGGTCCGCTCATGGTTTCCTTTCCCTTTCCATCAGGTCGCTGCGGATCCGCAGGTAGTCGTCTCGCGAGACCTCGTTCCGGGCATACCGGGCGTCGAGGATCTCGAGGGGGCTCGAGGTCGGGGCCGGGGTCCCGGTCGCGACCGGCTCCCGGGTCCCGACCAGCACTGCGACGAGGAGCACGACCAGGATCACGGCCGGGACCACCATCATCACGGCGGCCCAGCCCCAGTTCGAGCCCCCCATCATCCCGTAGTCCCCACCGGCGTAGCCGCCATGCCATGTCCACATCGTGATCGCCCCGAAGATCGCCATCAGCGCGATCGCGACGACGAGGGCGATCCCAAGCCAGGTCAGCGGGTTCGTGCGCGAGTTCTCCATGCCTGTCACCTCCGTTCGACCGTCATGCTGGAAGGGTGCTGAAAAGGCCCTTAGAGGTGCGGCGAAAACCCGACAACCAATTGCACGGATCCGCAAAAACGTCCGATAGACCTAGGGGGAACGGAGCGTCGCTCGGACTCGGTTCGACATCCCCTGGCGCTGCCGTACCACGAGCCCCCGGCCCTCGAGCTTGTCGAGGAGGCGGCTCACCTTCGCATCGGAGAACGAGGTCGACCGAACCAGGTCCCGCTGGAGCGCGTCGCCCCCGCTGGTGAGCAGGACCCGCATCAATTCCTGCTCATCGCCGTCCAGGAGTCGCAGGACCACGTGCTCGAGCTCCGTGGCCGACGCGTCGGCCGTCGCGCGGGGGACCATCACGGGCGCGGGTTCCCGAGCCGGCGACATTCCGAGCGGGGCCCGGGTCATGAACAGGTAGGCTGCGGCGATCCCGGCAATGAGCGCGGCGAGCAGGATGAAGATCGAGACGAACACGACGATCGCCATCGGAAGGGTCTGATGGGGTACGATGAACGGGATGGCGATGAGGAGACCGAGGAGTACGGCGGTGCCCGCGAGGACGGCCTTCACCAGCAGGCGGGTCCGCACGATGGGAAGGGGCGGCTCGACCCGGACCGATGTCCGAAGTCCGCGTTGGAGCGGCAGCACCGGGGGATCTCCGAACTTTCGAGCGGTCTCGCCCATTCCGTGTCCTTGGGCGGTCGGCTCTCTCATTACCCTTGAGTGAATCCGCGTTCACCCGGCGGAGTGACGGACCGGACGCGCCGGGATCACGGACGGGAAAAGGGCCCGGGAAGCGGTCCGAACCATTCGACAGAGGCATCCGTCGCGCGGGGGCGACGACCGCGGTGGGCTCCCCAGAGGCCGCCGGAGCTTCGTCCGATCGCTCTCGCACGGCTTCGGAGCGTCCGCGGCGCGGGTCGTTCCCACACCGGTCCCGTTCCGGGTAACATGGGATCGTTCCTTCCGGGGATCACTCCAGGGACACGAACCGCAGGGAGAGGGAGTTCAGGACCACGGAGGTGGAGGAGAGCGCCATGGCGAGGGCACCCGTGATGGGGAGGATGTTGTAGATCCCCAGTCCGAAGGCCGGGACCAGCGCGCCCGCGGCGATCGGCAAGAGCACGGCGTTGTACCCGAGGGCCCAGGTCAGATTTCCCCGCACCTTGCCGACGGTCCTCCGCCCGGTGCGCAGCGCGAGCGCCACACCCCGGAAGTCGGATCGGACCAGGACCACTCCCCCGGTCTCCTTCGCCACGTCCGTGCCGGCTCCGATCGCGATCCCGAGGTCGGCCGCGGCGAGCGCGGGGGCATCGTTGATCCCGTCGCCGACGTACCCCACACGCTTCCCCCGGTGCTGGAGCTCCTGGATCAGGGCGAGCTTTCCCTGCGGGGTCATCCGTGCGTGGACCTCCTGGATCCCGACCTGCCGGGCCACGTTCTCGGCACTCGCCTCGTGGTCTCCCGTGACCATGACCACCGAGATCCCGTCGGTCGCGAGCGCCCGGACCGCCTCCTTCACGCCGGGGGCGATCTCGTCCGAGAATCCGAGCAGGCCGGCGAGCCGCCCGTCCTCGAGGACGAGCGACCAGCTCTTCCCCTCGGACTCGAGACGGCGGGCTTCCCCCGCAAGCGGACCGAGTTCGACCCCGGTTTCGGGGGCGGCCGACCCCCGGAGGACCGAGGCCGAGCGGCCGTCGATCTGCCCGCGGATGCCGCGGCCGGGTTCCGCCGTGACATCCCGGAAGACGAGGGGGGTCGTCCCTTCCCGCTGCGCGCGCTCGCAGACCGCACGCGCGAGAGGGTGCTCGGATCCCTGTTCGAGACCGGCGGCCACGCCGAGGAGCTGGGCCGGGGCCACGCCAGGGGCGGGCAACAGGTCGGTGAGGCTGGGCTCGCCCCGGGTCAGCGTCCCGGTCTTGTCCGACAGCACCACGTCGATCTGGCTCGCACGCTCGAGGGAGTCTCGGCCCTTGAACAGGATCCCTTCCTCGGCGGCCCGTCCCGTCCCGACCACGATCGCCGCGGGCGTCGCGATACCGAACGCGCACGGGCAGGCAATGATCACCACCGAGACGAACACCAGAAGCGCGATGGTGAAGCCCACCCCGGCGAGGAGGAACCAACCCAAAGCGGCGGCCGCGGCGAGACCGATGACCACGGGGACGAACCGCGAGGCGATGCGGTCGGCCAGCTTCTGGAGCGGGACTCGGCTCGTTTCGGCTTCGGCCACCAGCTGACCGATCTGCGAGAGGAGGGTATCCGCCCCGACCTTGGTGGCCTCCATCGTGAGCAAGCCCTCCCCGTTGATGGCTCCGGCGATGACGGGGTCCCCCGGCTTCTTCTCCACGGGCATGCTCTCGCCGGTCAGGACCGACTCGTTCACGGACGAGTGGCCTTCGACGACCTTGCCGTCCGTCGGAAATCGTGCCCCGGGACGGACGCGGAGCCGGTCGGAGACCTGGACCTCCGACACCGGCACCTCGACCTCCTGCCCGCCCCGGAGGACGAAGGCCGTGGTCGGCACCTGCTCCTTCAGCTTCCGAAGGGAGCCCCGGGCCCTCTCCCGGGTGAGATGCTCGAGGTAATTGCCCGTCAGGATCAGCGTGACGATCAGCGCCGAGGCGTCGAAGTAGTAGTTCGGGGGAAGAGCGGCCGGAAGGACGACGACCACCGCACTGTACAGGAAGGCGATCGTCGTTCCTACCGCAATGAGGATGTCCATGTTCCAGACGCGATTGCGCATCGCATCGAACGTCCCGTGATAGAACTGGAGTCCGGGGTAGAACTGCACCACCGCGGCCAACCCGAACGCGGCCCAGGGCCAGCCCGGGACGGGGTGCAAGTACGAAAGGGCGAGGATGGCGATGGAGAGCGGCCAGCCGACCGCGAGTCGCTGCCGGAGCCGCGTCAGCTGACGTTCCGGGGCCGAGAACTCCTGCAGACACGAGGTCGAGCAGAAGAAGTAGGTGCGGTTCTCGCGGGCGAGGGTCAGCTCCGCGGAATGTTCGTCCACGAACATCCCGCAGATCGGATCCGTCGCCACGGGCCCCGTCCGCGCTCGCCGATGCGCTCAGTGGGGGTGGGTCGGGGGGCTCGAGGCGGCCGAGGGGTGGCGGGCATCGTAGGTCGCCTTGCAGTGAGGGCTGCAGAAGTAGACGGTCTCGGCGCCGTAGACCCCTTTCGCGGCCGCCCGTTCCGTATCCACGCTCATCCCACAGATCGGATCCTTCGCTCGGGACATGATAATGCCTCTCCACAGTCCAGGGCATTAGGTTTATTTAACGTCCACTTCGGACCGTCACAACCGCGGTGACCGCTCTTGCGGAAGGCGGCCTTCCCGTGGCGCCACGTCCTCGAAGTATAATGCAAATCGCATTATATGTCCGTTAGATGCCCTCACCGTAGAAGGCAGCGCCCGAACGAGGAGGGCAACGGATCGGTCCGCTGGCCTCCGTCGGACTGACCCCACGAATGTCGGATCACACACACCCTCACCGAGTTCCCCGGGGACCGCGCGGGGAGGACAGCCACCCGGTGTCCTGGGGACTCGCCGTCGATTTCGCGAACACCGTGGCGTGCCAGGCCTGTCGGTGCTCGGACGTTCTGTCCGACCCGGAGACCTTCACGCGGTGGAACCGGGCTCATCCGGAGCTTCCGGACGTAAGTGCGACCACCGCCCTGCGAGGGGATCTGATCTCTCTGCGCCGGGACGTGCGAGCGATCTTGGAACGTCAGGCCGCCAAGAGACCGCCGACCTCGGCGTCGGTCGGTCGGCTCAACCGGGTCCTGCGGACCTCGAGCACCCACTGGCGCGCCGAGTTCGTCGAGCGGCGGTGGGTCCTCACGGAGGTCCCCGAAGGGCTGTCGCCCACGCAAGAGTGGAGGTGGCGGGTGGCTCGCGCGACCGTGGACCTGTTGGCCGGGACGCTGGGCGGGAAGCTCCTCAAGTGTCGGGCTCCGACGTGCGACCACTTTGTCGTCCGTCGGATGCGCGACCAGCTCTGGTGCTCGCCGGCCTGCGGGAACCGCGTCCGGGTGGCACGGCACTACGAAAGGGTGAGGCGGCGGGCCGCCGCGTGAGAGCCGTACTCGGGCCCATGGCTCCCTGGTGCCTAAGGTCGAGACCCTCGGAAGCCGGGTACCCCGGTCGGGGGACTTCGGACCTCCGGGGCAGTGGGAGCACGGGGATTTGAACCCCGATATGCGGGTCTCTCCGCGCGCTCCAGTCATTCGTCATGGGGGCGCGAGGCGCCCCTCCGCAGACCCAAATCCCAGGGGATCGTTCGATCACCCTGACTGGAGCCCGCTGGTCTGCCAGATTAGCCTATGCTCCCACGGCGCTACGGGGGAGCCTCCGGGAAGATATCCTTTGTCGTGACCGGACCGCGGCGGCCCTAGGACGGCCCGGCGGGTGTCGGCAGGGTCGGAACGCTTATGTGAAAGCGCGTTTGCCTCCAATCCAATGTCCTTTAAGGCCGGTGGTCCCGCGCCCCCCACGGGAAGAACCGTTTCCACCATGTGGGTCGCCGTGATCGCGCTCGTGGCCGTCGGCGCGGGCGTCGCCGGGACCTCCACCTACTTCGCGCTGAACCCTGCGGCCCAGCCCACCCCCGCGCACTCGATCGGGATCACCGACGACCTCGGGCGGAACGTGACCGTCCCGATCGATCCGGCTCGGATCGCGGTCCTGAGCCCGAGCATCATGGACGAGGTCTACCGCCTCGGTCTGCGGACCCACGTGGTCGGGGTGGACTGCTATGCCGCGGCGTTCGGGGGGTTAACCACCGACTACTCGTCCGATCAGATCGCGCTGTGGAACCTGACCCCCTCGATGTGTGTGCAGGTCGCTCCGACCCTTTCTCCCGAGATGCTCGTCAATCTCACCCCGTCGCTGGTGCTTGCCTCGACGATCGACCCGCTCGGGCCGATCGAGAAGATCACGACCCAGCTCGGCGTCCCGCTCGTGGTTCTCCAGCCCGCGACCCTGAGCGGCATTCTGGTCGACGACTCCCTCCTCGGCGAGATCTTCGGAGTACAGTCCACCGCTTCCGCGCTCAACGCGGAACTCGCCGCCGAGCTGTACCATGCGACCAACCTTACCGTGACGGAGTCCTTCCCCTACGTCCTGGTCACCTACTCGGACGACTCGAACGGGTACTGGACGTTCGGGCCCAGCACCTTCGGGGAGTCGCTGATCGAGCTCGCGGGGGCGACGAGCATCGCCGCGAACGCGACGATGCAGTGGCCGGAGCTCTCTCCGGCGCAGATCCTGTACGCGAACCCAAGCGTCATCGTCTACGGGTACGGCTTCGGCCTCAACGAGAGCAGCTACGCGGGCGGCCCCGACTGGTCCCAGTTCGGGGCGGTGCAGGCGGGGAACGTGAGCGGCATCGACTCGAACTGGATCACCGAGCCGGACCCGACCATGATCCTGGACGGGCTCCCGACCCTCATCGCCGACTTCCATCCCGGTACGGTCTGAGCGGCTCCGAGCCCCGTGGCCCCCCCGCGTGCCCCCCGGTCGCTCGCGCGCCGGCTCGCCGGCCCGGCCGGCATCGGCCTCCTCGCGGTCGCGGGCCTTCTGCTCCTGGCCCTCTCCTCCCTCCTCGGCAACCAGGCGGTCCCGGTCGGGGTCGGGTTCCGGATCCTTCTCCACGAGCTCTCGGGGGGGGCCCTGTTCTCCGACCCCTGTGCCGGGACCGGGGTCTCGCCGGCCCACTGCTCGGCCCTGACGTTCATCGTCTGGCAGCTCTACCTTCCCGAGGTACTGCTCGCGCTCGTCGTCGGCGCAGCCCTCGGCCTCTCGGGGGGCGCGCTGCAGGGCGTCTTTCGGAACCCGCTCGCCGACCCGTTCCTCCTTGGGATATCGAGCGGCGGAACGCTGGGGGCCGCGATCCTCTACGTGTACCGCATCGGGGTGGGCCAGGCGGACCTGTACCTGCCGCTGTTCGCCTTCCTGGGGGCCATCGCGACCGGCCTCCTCATCCTGGGGGTCGCGCGGGGCCGCCATAGCTCGGTCGAGACCCTCCTGCTCACGGGGGTCGCGATCGCGAACCTTCTCGGCGCGGTCCTCGCGCTCGTGCTCCTGTACAACCCGGTCGGCGGCGAGCAGGTGACGTTCTGGCTCCTCGGCAACCTCGGACTCGCCTCGTGGACGGTCGACGGGATCGCGGTCGGGGTCGTCCTCATGCTGGGAACCGTCCTCGTGCTCTTTGGCCGGGACCTCAACCTCCTCCAGCTCGGCGCCGACGTGGCGCAGAGCTCCGGGGTGAATGCGAATCGGGTGCGTCTCCACGTCATCCTGCTCGCCTCGATGATCACCGCGATCGCGGTCGCCTTCACGGGGGTGATCGGCTTCGTGGGGCTCGTCTCCCCCCATGTGGTCCGCCGGATCGTGGGCTCGGACTATCGTGTGGTGCTGCCCGGGTCCGCGATCGTCGGGGCGTTGTTCCTGCTCGGCGCCCGGGACGTGAACTATCTCGCCTTCCCCTCCTCCGTCCTGCCGATCGGGATCTTCACGGCGTTCTTCGGGGTCCCGTTCTTCCTCTTCCTCCTCTACCGCCAGCGCCGCCTCGCCCCGATGGAGGGTCGGTGACCGCGGACTCCGCCCCCCCCGCCCTGGCCCTGCGAGGGACGACCGTCCGGTACGGGGACCGGGTCGGGATCGAACGGGTGGACCTCTCGGTCGCGCGGGGGGAGTTCGTCGCGCTGACGGGTCCGAACGGTTCCGGCAAGACGACCGTGATGCGCGCGGCCCTCGGCTTCCTTCCGCCGTCGGAGGGTTCTGTCGAGCTCTTCGGCCGGCCCGTCGGGACGCTCTCGATCCGGCAACGGGCTCGCTCCGTCGCCTGGGTGCCCCAGGAAGAGTCCCTTCGGGACAATATCTCGCTCCTGGAGTACGTGCTCTACGGTCGGTACCCGTTCCACTCGTTCCTCGACCGGGAGACCGCGGCGGAGCGCGCTCGGGTCCGCGAGCTGCTGCATACGCTCGCGCTCGAGGACCGGGCCGAGGACGGCGTGCTCTCGCTCAGTGGCGGCGAACGCCAGCGCGCGATCCTGGGCCGGGCCCTCGCGCAGGAGACCCCGCTCCTGCTGCTGGACGAGCCGACGTCCCATCTCGACATCGGACACCAGCTCGACCTCCTTCACCGGGTCCGGGTCCGGGCGCGGTCGACCGGCGTCGCGATCGTCGCCGCGCTCCACGACCTCAACCTCGCGGCCCGCTTCGCGGACCGAATCGTCGTGCTCTCCCGCGGTCACCGCGTCGCCGACGGACCGCCTACGACGGTGCTGTCGGAGGACCTCCTCGCCCGCGTCTGGGGAGTGGACGCGGACCTCGCGGTGGACCGGCGAACCGGCCTCCCGTACCTCATCCCGCGCCGGATCGCCTCGGAGCGACCCCGCGGGGCGCCGTCGCCGTTCATCGGGCCGGTCCACGTGGTGGGGGGCGGCGGGGCGGCGGCGCCGTTCCTGCGGGAACTCTCGGAGCGGGGGTACCGGGTCACCGCCGGCGCCCTCCACCTCCTCGACACCGACGCTGAGGTCGCCGACGCGCTCGGAGTGCCCTGCGCCATCGAGAGCCCGTTCGCGCCGCTCGGGGAGGAAGTGCGGGCCCGGCACCGGGCCCTGCTCGCGGGGGCGAAGGCGATCGTTGTCGTCCCCTTCGCGGTCGGCCCGTCGAACCTCGCGAACCTCGAGGACCTGCGGTCGTTCGTCGCCGAGGTCCCGACGTTCCTCCTGACGCGTCCGCCCATCCGGGAGCGGGACTTTGCCGACGGGCGGGCTCAGGCCGTCTATGCCGAGCTCGTCGCCGCGGGCGCGATCGAGGTCGATGACCGGGCCGCGCTCCTGGAGGGCCTCGAGCGCGAGGTTCCCCGGTCACCGGCCCCGGCGCGGGCGGGGAGCCCCGGTACGGCCTAACGGACCGACCGGACGGACGTCCAACGGCGGCGGCTGGGCCACGGAGAACGCCGACAGGAGGCCGGGGAGGTCCCGATCGAGGACCGCCACCAGGCTCGGCAGTCCGATCCGGGCGGCCTCGAGACAGCTCGCGGCCACGGCGAACCGGACGATCGGACGATCGGTCGCCCGCCGCAGAGAGTGGTACGCCTCGAGCCCCTGGGCGCCGATCAGGGCGGGCGGGGGCGGAAGCTCGCCCCGCAGCCGCCGGTCGAGCCGGGGATCCGCGAGGTCCTCTTCCGTCAGGGTCCGGACGGAGACGGGAGCGGTCGTGAGCGGTACGATCCCATCCAGCTCCGAGACTTCGACGAGCGATCCCGCGGCGGCCGGTCGGGCAACCCGGCCGTGCGATGCACCGCCCCCGCCGGGCCGCGCGGTCAGCACCCCATCCCGGATCTCTAGCGATACGGGTCGGCCGGCTTCGAGATCGGCCCCCGCCACGGCCCGGCAGGACCGGATGACGTGGAGCCGGTCGACCCGGTCCCGGACGTCATCGGCGAGGCGGCTCAGGCTCCCGTGGAGCCAGGCGACCCCCTCGACGGTGGGACGGTAGCGACCGTCCCGCACCTCGACGAGCCCCCGGCGCCGGAGCTGGCGGAAGGAGTGGGAGCTCGCCTGGACCGTGAGCCCGAGACGCTCGGCGACGGGCCGTAGCTGGGTCGGCTCCCGCGTCGCGCACTCGAAGAGGAAGAGCAGCTCGGTGACGGCGCCGCTGCGTCGGAGCTCGGAGAGCCCCTCGGCCACTCCCGCTCGACCTGCCCCCGTGCCCACGCCCGGCGGAGCCTCGCGCCCTAAAAGGCCTTTTCCGGTCCGGACAAACGGTGTTTATCGTGCGGTCGCGGCCCGGCGCGGCGCCCCCCGCTCCTCCGCGGTCCGCCGGATCTCACGGATGCGGTCTCGGATCCGGGCCGCTTCCTCGAAGTCGAGCTGCTCGGCCGCGAGGCGCATCTCCTCCTCGAGGTTCGCGAGGAGGAGCGGGAGCTTGTCCTTCCAGTACTTCCCGAGCTTCGAGGTCGAGAGCTCGCCCGACGGCGCCGCTTCCTCGGGGGCAAGGAGGGAGCGGACCTCCTTGCGGATCGTCTCGGGGACGATCCCGTGGGCGGTGTTGAACGCGAGCTGGGACTCGCGGCGGCGGGCCATCTCGGCGATCGCCCGCGTCATCGACCCGGTCACGCGGTCGGCGTAGAGGACGACCTTCCCGGAGAGGTTGCGGCTCGCCCGGCCCGCCGTCTGGATGATCGACGTCTCGCTGCGGAGGTAGCCCTCCTTGTCGGCGTCCAGGATCGCGACGAAGCTCACCTCGGGGAGGTCGAGGCCTTCCCGCAGGAGGTTGATCCCGACCAGGACGTCGAAGCGGCCGAGGCGGAGGTCGCGCAGGATCTCGACCCGCTTCAGCGTCTCCACCTCGGAGTGGAGGTAGCGGACCTTGAGCCCGAGGTTCGCGAGGTAGTTCGCGAGCTCCTCGCTCGTCGCCTTCGTGAGCGTCGTGACGAGCGCGCGGTCCCCGCGGCTGACGCACGCCTTGAGCTCGGACACGAGGTCGGCGATGTGACCCTCGAGGGGCCGGACCTCGATCGGCGGGTCGACGAGGCCGGTCGGCCGGATGATCTGCTCGACCAGTCCCTTGGAGGCCTTCCGCTCGAACGGCCCGGGGGTCGCCGAGACGAACACCGCCTGAGGGACGTGCTCGAGGAACTCGGGGAACTTGAGGGGGCGGTTGTCGCGGCAGGAAGGCAGTCGCCAGCCGAACTCGACCAGGTTGTCCTTGCGGCTGCGGTCCCCCTTGTACATCCCCTGCAGCTGGGGGACCGTGACGTGCGACTCGTCCAGGAAGACGAGATAGTCGTCCGGGAAGAAGTCGAGGAGCGTGTACGGCGGCTCGCCGGGTTTGCGGCCCGCGAAGTACCGGGCGTAGTTCTCGATCCCGGAACAGTAGCCGGTCTCGCGGATCATCTCGAGGTCGTAGTCGACCCGGCCGTGGAGCCGCTGGGCTTCGACGATCTTCTCGTCGCGCTTCAGCTCCCCGACCCGGGCGTCGCGCTCCCGCTCGATCTCGGAGAGGATCCGGTGCATCCGCTCGTCGACGGTGAGGAAGTGCGTCGCGGGGAAGACGAGAAGCTCGGAGAGGTCCCGAACCTCCTCCCGGGTCACGGGATCGAGCTCGGCGATCGCCGAGATCGCGTTCCCGTCCAGGACGATCCGGTGGACCGTCTCGCCGGCGCCCATGAGATCGATCGTCCCGCCCCGGACGCGGAAGCGACCCCGCTTGAGCTCGACGTCGTTCCGCTGGTACTTCATCTTGACGAGCTGCTCGAGCAGGGCCTGCCGGCCGATCGTCTGGCCGACCCGTAGCGCGACGACGTTCGCCCGGTAGTCCTCGGGGGAACCGAGGCCGTAGATGCAGCTCACGGAGGCGACGATGAGGACGTCCCGCCGGGTCAGGAGGGCCTGGGTCGCCCGGTGGCGGAGGCGGTCGATCTCCTCGTTGATCGATGCGTCCTTCTCGATGTAGAGGTCGATCTGGGGAACGTATGCCTCAGGCTGGTAGTAGTCGTAGTAGCTCACGAAGTACTCGACCGCGTTCGACGGGAAGAGGGCGCGGAACTCGCTCACGAGCTGCGCGGCCAGGGTCTTGTTCGGGCTGATGACCAAGGCCGGCCGCTGGAGGCGGGCGACCGTGTGGGCCATCGTGAACGTCTTGCCGCTCCCCGTGACCCCGAGCAGGGTGACGTACTTCTCCCCCCGCTCGAGCCGACCGACGACCTCGTCGATCGCCCTCGGCTGGTCCCCCTGAGGGACGAGGTCGGTCTCGAGCCGGAAGCGGCCGGGCAAGGGCTCCTCGGTCACGGGGAGGCCACCACCGGTAGCCGGGTGCGGCCGTACCCCCCCGGGTCGATCGTCACCGGATCGAAGCCGAGACGGCGGATCTCTTCCGTGATCTCGGTCGCGAGCGGCTCGGTCTCGAGGCGGGCGACCTCGTCAGGGTCGACCTCGATGCGCGCGGCGCCGGCTCGGACCCGGACCCGGACCCGGCGGAACCCCCGGTCGAGGAGCAGCGACTCGGCCGCCTCGACCCGGCCGAGCAGCGCGCGCGAGATCGGCTCGCCGTGATGTACCCGGGAGGCGAGGCAGGCATCCGAGGGCCGGTCTGCGTTCGGCAGACCCCGGGTCCGAGCCCATTCGCGGATGTCCGCCTTCGTCCAGCCCGCCTCGGCGAGCGGATGGAGGAACCCGGCCTCTTCCATGGCCCGGAGACCGGGGCGGTCGTCCCGCAGGTCGTCGAGATGGACCCCGTCCAGGTACTGACGGACCCCCTGGGCCGCCCCGAACCCCTTCAGGACGGAGGTCTCGACCCCGCGGCAGTAGTAGCATCGGTCCTCGGGATTCTCCCGGTACTCCCGCCGAACGAGCGGGTCGACCGGCAGGACGACGTGGCGTATCCCGATGGCCGCCGCGACCGATCGGGCGCGCGCGACCTCCCGGGCGCTGACGGCCGGCCCGCTCAGGGTGACCGCCACGCACTCCGGACCGAGGGCGTCCCGGGCGAGCGACGCGACGACCGACGAATCGACGCCGCCCGAGAGCGCCACCAGCGCCCTCCCTCCCTCGGCGATCCGGGCACGGATCGTCTCTTCCGACCGACGGGGGGTCCGATCGCGGTCCGGCGCGCCCATTCCGGCGAACGACACCGCGGGGCCAGTTACCGTTTCCCCTCCGCAGATTCCATAGGTTCGCCCGGCCGTGCCCTCTGCGATGCACGCGGTGCACGACGGGAGCCGCTGGATGCTCCGGTTCGAGGATGGCGAGGACCTTCTAGAGACGCTCGGGGGCTTCGCGGACCGGGAGGGCATCCGGGCGGGGACGGTGGTCTTTGGGATCGGGATGTTCCGTCGGGCGACGCTCGGCTACTGGGACGGGAGCCAGTACCGGGCGCACGAGATCGCCGAGCCGCACGAGGTCGTCGGGCTCCATGGCACCATTGCCCGGGCGGATGACCGCCCGTCGCTCCACCTCCATGCCGCGCTCGCCGGCCCGGACCACCGGCTCGTCGGTGGCCACGTGATGCGCGCCACGGTCGGGGTCCTCCAGGAGGTCCTGGTCGAGACGTTCCCGGGGCGGACGTTCGGTCGCCCGCTGTCCGAGAGCTTCGGTCTCCGCCTGCTCGACCTCGAACCGGGCCCGCACCCGTAGGCACCGACACGCCTTTCCCCCGGTCGCGGGTCCCACCGGCCCGCGCATGGGGACCGACACGGAACCGGTAATGCCGGGCCTCGACCCGAGGCTCACGGAGGCCGCCGCCCGCCGGGGGATCCGAGAGCCGACCGAGATCCAGCAGCTCGCGCTGCCGGTCCTCCGCTCCGACGCCGACGCGCTCCTCCTGTCGCCGACCGGGACCGGGAAGACCGAGGCCGCCCTCCTGCCGCTCCTCTCCCGCCGTCTTTCGGAGCCGACCTCCGCGATCTCGATCCTGTACATCACCCCCCTGCGGGCGCTCAACCGGGACCTCGAGCACCGGCTGGTGGCGCTCGTCCGGGAAGTGGGGCTCACGGCGGCGGTGCGACACGGGGACACCCCGACCGCCGCCCGGGCCGCGCAGTCCCGTCACCCGCCGGACCTCCTGCTCACGACCCCCGAGACCCTCCAGATCCTGCTGGTGGGCCGTCACCTCCGCGCCGCGCTCGCGAACGTGCGAACGGTCGTCATCGACGAGGTGCACGAGCTGGTCGGCTCCGACCGCGGGGCGCAGCTCGCCCTGACCCTCGAGCGGCTCGACGCGCTCACTGGTCGTCGCGTTCGCCGCATCGGCCTCTCGGCGACGGTCGGGAACCCGGAGGAGGTCGGTCGGTTCCTCTCCCCCGAGCCCCGGACGATCGAGGTGAGGGTCGCCCGCCAACGACGGACCCTCGATCTGAGGGCCGCGCGCCCCCGGGAGGATCGGCCCCCGCTCGACAGCGACCTCGTGCGGGAGCTCAAGGCCGACCCGGTCCTCCTCGGGGGCCTGCGCGAGGTCGAGGAGGAGATCCGGGGCCACCGGACCACCCTCGTCTTCGTCAACACCCGGCCGACCGCCGAGGGCCTCGCCGCCCGGCTGAACCGCCTCGCCCCGGACCTCGCGGTGGCGGTGCACCACGGCTCCCTCTCCCGGGAGGTGCGCGAGGAGGCGGAGCAGGCGTTCCGGGAAGGGCGCTTGCGGGCGCTCGTCGCAACCTCCTCCCTCGAGCTCGGGATCGACATCGGCGCGGTCGACCACGTCGTCCAGTTCGGCTCGCCGCACCAGGTCGGACGCCTCGTCCAGCGGGTCGGCCGGTCCGGCCATCGCCTCGGACGCACGATCCACGGTACGGTCCTCGCGCTCGACGACGACGACCTCGAGGAGGCCGCGGTACTGGCCCGCCGGGCGGATGAGAGCCAGATCGAGCCGGTCTCCTGGCGCACCGCGAACCGGCTCGCGGCCGCCCAACAGATCGTCGCGTCGCTTCGAGCGGAGGGATCGGTGGTGCGCGACCGTCTGGTGGAGATCCTCGGACGGGCCGTCCCGGTGCGGGACCTCTCCGCCGGTGACTGGGATGCGCTCATCGAGTACCTGGTCGGCCTCGGCCTCGCCCGGTCCGTGCCGGGCCACCTCGGCCCGGGACGGGGGACGCTTCACCGGTTCTATGCCTCCCTTTCGCTCATCCCGGACGAGCGGACGTACCGCCTCCGGGACATCGCGACCCGTCGCCTGATCGGCACGCTGGACGAGCGTTTCGTGCTCACGCAGATCCTGGCGCAGCCGGAGGAGATCTTCCTCCTCCACGGACGGACCTGGAAGGTCGTGGAGTACCGGGACGGGGAGCTCCTGGTCGAGACGGTGCAGGAGATCGGGCAGGAGCCCCGGTGGGCCGGCGAGGACCTCCCGGTCCCGTTCGACGTCGCGCAGGAGATCGGTCGCCTGCGGCGGGAGGGGGGGTACGCCGACTACCCGATCTCGGACGCCGATCGGGCCCGGCTCGAGGCGCGCAGGGCGAAAGGGCTCGCCAGCGGACCGGTGCCGACGGACCGGGCGGTCACCGTCACCCTGCACGGACGTCTCGTCGTCTACGGGGCCTGCTTCGGGACGCGGACGAACGAGACCCTCGCGCTCGCCACTGCCGGTCTCCTCACGGCCCGACTCGGAGGACGGGTCGAGGTCGCCGCGGTGGAGCCGACCTGGTTCGTCCTCGAGCTGCCCGTCGCGGTCGACCCCGCGACCCTGGTCGATGCGTTCCGCGTGGACCCGGAGACGATGCGCCCACTGGTCGAGCGGCTGGTCCCGAGCGGGCTCGACTACCGCTGGGTCTTCCTCGCGGTCGCCCGGAAGCTCGGCGTGATCCCGGAGTCGGCCGACCCGAGGGACCTCCGCACCCTCGAGCCGCTGCTCGGCGCGAGCCGGGAGAACGTCCTCGGCGAGGAGGTGCTCGACAAGACCCTCCACGACCGCTACGACCTCGACCACGCCCGACTCGTGTTGGAACGGGTCCGTGCCGGGACGGTGGAGGTCCTTCCGGCGGCGCCGTCGTCGCTGAGCGACGAACCCCTCGCCCGCCTCGAGTGGCGGGCGGTCCCCGACCTTCCCCCGCCGACCTTGCTCAAGGCGGTGCGCGACCGCCTCGAGAAGGAGCCGCTCGCCCTCGTCTGCCTGCGCTGCGGGTTCGTCCGGACGACCTCGCCCGGACGATACCGGTCGGAGGGGGGCAGCCGCTGCCTCCTCTGCCATGGAGCGCTCTCCGCCGTGCTCTCCCCGCGACGCACCGAGGAGATCGACCGACTCGTGCGCTACGCAAAGCGCAAGTGGAGGCCGGCGACGAAGGGTCCCCTCCCGGCAGCGCCCGGGAAAGCTCGCCGCCCGCGTCGGGAACGGCCGCTCTCCCCCGAGACCGAGAACCTGGTCCGGGCGGGGTACACCTCCGCGGAGCTCCTCGCGCACTACGGCGAGCGGGCGCTCTACGCCCTCGCGGCCCGCGGCATCGGCCCCGAGACGGCGCGGCGTCTTCTGATGCGCCTCTACCGGGACGACGACTCGTTCTTCGTAGAGATCCTGCGGGCCGAGCGGCACTACGCCCGGACCCGGGCGTTCTGGGACTAGGAGTGTGTAGCCCAACTCGAGCGGCTCCCTGACGGAGCTCTCGAGGTGACTGCGACGAAAGTACTATCGTCGCCGACGCTTTCGGGAGGTCATGCCGGACCCGCCAAGCCCGAACTTCCGCCG
>JAKASE010000038.1 GCA_021819135.1 Thermoplasmata archaeon
TCGACCGACCGTATGCGGGGTGAGGCGCTTGGGACAAAACTCGCTTCCTGAGACAAAACTCCCTATCCCGGGGTGGTTGTCGCTTGCGAGAAACAGGGATTTCACGAGAGAGAAGGACGCTGAGACAGAATTCGAGCGACTGAGACAAAACTAGGACCGGAAACTCGGGGGCGCATCAGTCGATTCCCAAAGCCGGCCGTCGGCGAAACCTTAAGCGCCGAACTCCTAGTCGCGCGTCGTGCCCCGACCGACCAAGCCCCTGGCGCAGTCCTTAGTCCCCGTCCCGACCCGTTTCTTCGTCACGAGCGGCAAGGGCATCAACAAGACGAGCGAGCTCAATGCCTTCGACCTCGCGCTCCTCCAGGCCGGGATCGGCGAGCAGAACCTCGTCAGCGTCTCCTCGGTCCTCCCCATCGGGATCCGGCAGATCGACCGCGAGCCGATCGCGCGCGGCGCGATCACCCACTGCGTGCTCTCGCGCCACGGGGGGGGCGAGGGGGAGGTCATCAGCGCGGGGATCGCCTACGGGTTCCGGGCGGACGGACAGGGTGGCTACGTGGCCGAGGGCCACCTCCACGGCACCCAGAAGTCGCTCAAGGAGTTCCTCAAGTGGCGCATGGAGGAGATCGCGCACTTCCGCGGGGTCGAGCTCCGCCGCATCCACTACCGAACCGAGGAGCTCTCGATCCCGATGGACCACTACGGGGTCTGCATCGCCGCCTGCGTTTTCCTGCCGTAGCGGCGGGCGGTCGCGGTCAGAGGAGCCGGCGGAACAGGAGCTTGTCCTCGAGGCTCCCGTCGATCGCGAGCCTGCGCGTCACGAGCGCTTTCATCGGCCCGATCTCCTTGCGGACCAGGCCATCGAACGTGGCGACGTCGGTCGTGATCGTGACGTCGGCCTTTCCGTGGGAGCCGGTGCGAAGGTTGGTGAGGCGTCCCCGGACGAGATCGACCGCGTAGCTGGCCCCGTCGGTCAGGCGGATCGCGATCGTGCGCTCGATCCCGTCGAGCTCCTCGGTCAGGCCCGGGTTGCGCTCGGCGTGACGGTTGAACCGATCGACCAGTCCCGCCAGCGTCTCCTCGACCGTCATGGCCCGAACGCGTCCAGGGTGCGAGCCGGTGGGACGGGTTTAACTCTTTTCATCGTCTCCCAGGACCGACGGATGAACGGCGGCGGCGGACCCCCCGGCGCGCACGCCTCCCGAAGGAACGCGATCGTCCGGGCGTCGGAGGGGTATCCGCTCCCGAGGCCCGCCCCGTAGCGCCGGCGGAGCGCGGCGATCGCGCGGTCCCGCCGGACCTTCGCGACCACAGACGCGGCGCCGACGACCGGATCGTCCCGGTCCGCGTGGTGGCGGGCGACCACGGGGATGCGGTCCCCCGCGAGGCGCCGCACGAGGGCGCCGAACCGGTGCGCGTTGACGTCGCAGGCGTCCACCATCGCCCGGGTCGGGGCGAGCTCTCGGACGAGACGTGCGAAGACGGCGGCCTCGAGCCGGTTGAGGCCGCCGTGCACAACGTGCCGGTCGATCGTGCGCGGGGGGATGGCGATCGCCCGGCGCTCCCCGACCGACGCGAGCGCGGCGTAGACCGACTCCCGGGCCGCCGGTGAGAGCGCCTTCGAGTCCTTCGCGCCCGTGTCCCGCAGGGCGTCCAGCCGGTCGCTCCGCACGAGGAAGCCGCCGACCACGAGCGGGCCGATCACGCTGCCTCGCCCGGCCTCGTCCACGCCCAGGAGCAACTCCACGCCCCGGTATCCTCGCCCTCGAATAAACCCGTCAAACGGTTAAGCCGGCGTGCCGCTCTTGGGCCATGTCGATAGACGGTCTCGTGGTCCCGATCGCGACCCTCTTCGCGGACGACGGGGCCCTCGACCCCGGCCGCAACTCCGTGTTCGCTCGGGGACTCTCCGACGCAAAGGTCGACCACGTGTTCCTCCTGGGCTCCCTCGGCGAGTTCCCGTCGATCACGGACGAGGAACGGGACCGCCTGCAGGAGATCGTGATCGAGAGCGTGACCGGCGCGACGGATGTCTGGGTCGGCTGCGGCGCCCCGTCGACCCGTCAGGCCGTCGCGTACGCAACGAGCGCGGAGGACGCCGGGGCCGCGGCGGTCGTCGCGGTCCCCCCGTACTATCTTCACCCGGCCCTCGCCTCCGTCGAGCGGTACTACCGGGCGATCCGTGCCGCCGTGTCGGTCCCGGTCCTGGCCTACAACATCCCTTCCCTGGTCGGCTACGCGCTTCCGCCCTCGCTCGTCCACCGGCTTGCGGGCGACGGGGCGATCGCCGGGGTCAAGGACACCTCGGGCTCCCTCCCGAGCGTCGAGGCGTTCCTGGCCGGGGCCCCCGCGTCGCTCGCGGTCTTCCCCGGGGACGACGCGTTCGCCGCCGAGGCGATCGCCCGGGGAGCGAAGGGAGCCGTCATGGGTATCGCGAACATCGTCCCGAAGCTCTGTGTCGCGCTGGTCCGCGCGGCCCGGGCGGGGGACTCCGCCCGCGCCGCGGAGCTCCAGGGCCTCGTCGATCGCCTGGTCGACGTGAGTCGCGCCGGCACGTTCCCCGCGGCCGACAAGTTCCTCGCCTCCCACCTTCGCGGTGCGTCGGTGGGGTACCGGGCCCCGTACGACCCGCTCTCCCCCGACGAAGAGAAAGCCGTCCTCGCCCGGCTGGACGCGATCCGCGGTTCGCTCGCCCCCTTCCTGGAGCGATGACCGATGCGCGCGATCGTCGTCCACCCTCCGAAGCCGGGGGCGGAGCTCTCCGACGTGCCGGCACCGCCGGTCGGGCCGGGCGAGGTCGGCGTGCAGGTCCTCGAGTGCGGGGTGTGCGGCACCGACCATGACATCGTGGGGGGGAAGTACGGCCGACCCCCCGCGGGAAGCCCTTACCTCATCCTCGGGCACGAGAACCTCGGTCGGGTCCGCTCGGTCGGGCCCGGGGTGATCGGGTTCGCTCCCGGCGACCTGGTCGTCGCGACCGTGCGCCGCGGCTGCGGTCGATGCCGGTTCTGCCGGACGAACCGGTCCGACTTCTGCGAGACCGGCCTCTTCACGGAGCGCGGGATCGGCGGCGCCCACGGGTACATGGCGGAGGAGTACGTAGACGTGCCGGAGTACCTCATCCGGATCCCGCCGTTGCTCGCCTCCGTCGCGGTGCTCCTCGAGCCCCTGAGCGTCGTGGAGAAGGCGATCTTCCAGGGCCAGCGGGTCCTCGACCGGAAGGAGCCGACCCCGGGGGAGCCGAAGACCGCGACCCCGAGCGCGCTCGTCGCGGGGACCGGGGCGATCGGGATGCTGGCCGCCTTCGTCCTGACGGTGCGAGGGTACCGTGTCATGGCGATCGACCGTCACGGCGAGGAGACGCCGGCGGCGTCGCTGTTGCGGGGCATCGGCGCGACCCACGCGAACACGGCCGCCGGGCTCGGGGCGCTCGAAGGCGCCCGGTTCGATCTCGTCATCGAGGCGACCGGTTCAGTGGCCCTCGACTTCACCCTGATCGACCGGCTCAACCCGAACGGGGTCCTCGTCCTGACCGGGATCCCGGATGGGGGAGGACCGGCGCTACCGGTCGCGGGAGGCTCCCTCCTCCGCGACGTGGTCCTCGGCAACCAGGCGATCGTCGGATCGGTGAACGCGAACCGCACCTACTTCGAGTCGGGCCTCCGGGACCTCACCGTCTTCGCCGAGCGTTGGCCCGGGGCCACGGAGCGGATGATCTCCGCCCGTCGGCCGGTCGAGGAGTTCGGGGAGGTCCTCTCCGGCCACGTCGGAGGGTCGATCAAGACCGTGCTCACCCTCGCCCCCGGCGGTGCGGCGAGCCCCGCAGGCTAAAGGTCAAATACCGCACGCCGCTCGGAGCGAACCCTCACGGTGGTACGATGGGCATCTGGCAGGGCCGTTCCCGGCGCAAGCGCACGGGCGGCCGACTTCGACCAATCCGCAAGAAGCGTCGCTCCGAGATCTCGCGCGAGCTCCAGCACGCGACGGTCGGGTCCGGCACCGTGAAGAAGTACCGCGTGCGCGGACGGAACCGGAAACTCCGGATCCTCACGACCCAGTCGATCAACGTCTTCGATCCCGCGACCCAGAAGATGCAGCGGGCGAAGATCGTGACCGTCCGGGAGAACCCGGCGAACCCGAACTATGTGCAGCGCAACATCATCACGAAGGGCGCGATCCTCGAGACCGATGTCGGCCTCGTCCGGGTCCGCTCTCGGCCCGGGCAGGACGGGGTCCTGAACGGGGTCCGGGTCCCGGCGCCGGCCGCGGCGTGAGACCGGGTCGTCGCGACCGATGGCCGACCACTTCTACGTCTACCCGGCGTACCTCGCCCGGGGGCTCTCCCGGGCGGACGGCCGGCGCGTGGCCGAGCCGACCACGATGAAGGACGTCACGGTCGACGCGATCGCCCAGGCCGCGAAGCGGCTCGGCTATCGCGTCGAGGTCGAGGTCGAGAAGCAGTACCCGCGTCTCGTCCCCTCGTACGGGGGGCGCGTGAAGGTCACGAAGAAGGGCGGGGTGTCGAAGTCGCAGTTCCTCCGGCTCGTCGCTGCGGAGCTCGCGAAGCTCCCGCCCACCGGGGGCCCGCACTAGATGGAGGAGCCGGGGACGGTCTACTTCACCGGGACCGCCGGGGCAGGGAAGTCGACCCTGGTCCGCGCGTTCGCCGACTGGATGAAGAGCGCGGGCTACGACGTGACGGTCGTCAACCTCGACCCCGGGAGCGAGACCGCGCCGGATTCGGTGGACGTGGACATCCGCGAGTGGGTCCGCCTCACCGACCTCATGGACGAGTACGGGCTCGGTCCGAACGGGGCCCAGGTCGCCGCGGCCGACATGATCGCGCTCAAGATCTTCGAGGTCAAGCAGGCCGTCCAGGAGCTGAAGGGCGACTACGTCCTCATCGACACCCCGGGCCAGATCGAGCTGTTCGCGTTCCGGGAGGCCTCGAAGGCGATCGTCGACGCGCTGAGCGGGGACCGGTCGGTCCTCGCGTTCCTCTTCGACCCGGCGCTCGCCCGAACCCCCTCCGGGTTCGTTTCCCTGCTCATGCTCAGCGCGACGCTCGAGTTCCGCTTCCGCCTCCCGATCGTGAACGTCCTCGCGAAGTCGGACGTCCTCACCCCGGAACAGCTCGCGGAGGTCTCGGGATGGTCCGACGAGCCCGGTCGGCTCTACGACGCGGTCACCCGCGACGTCCCGACCCCCGACGTCCAGCTCTCGACCGAGCTCTTCCGGGCGATCGAGACGATGGGTCCCCTCGGTGCGCTCCTCCCGACGTCGGCGAAGGAGGGGACCGGCCTCGAGCCGTTCTACCAGTCCTGCCAGCGCGTCTTCGGCGGCGGGGAGGACCTCGAGCCCTCCCACACGCCGGGGGCCGAATAGGCCGCTCCGGGCCTATTCCTCGGTGAAGAACAGGCCCATGCCGGCCGAGGCGGACTCCTCGTCCTTCTTGAACCGACGGTAGATCCCCTCGCCGTCGGCTCCCGTGAGACGCGTGCCGAGCGGGGCGAGAAGCTCCTCGGCCCGCCGGACCCCCTCGGCCGAGCCCTCGACCAGCACGTAGGTCCGGTCCGCCGGGCCGCCCATCGCCGACGCATCTCGGAGCGTCAGGCTCTGTCGGGAGACCGAGTCGTCCTTCAACGCCGCGTCCAGCTCGGCCCGCCGGGCGGTCGGGACCGAGACGATCGTCCACGCCATGGGGTGGGGCGACCCCGCAGGCCTATATGGGCCGTGCGGCCGCGCGGGGGGCATAGCGAGAAGAGCTAGGCGACTGTCGGTCGGAGGTGTACGCCCGCACGACCGAGGCGCCGGTCCTTCTCATCGGGGCGGCGCACGTGGTCGACCTTGCCGAGCCGCTGCGCCGGGTCCTCGGGGACCGGCCGCTCGACGGGATCGCGATCGAGCTCGATGCGGAGCGTGCCGAGGCCCTGTTCGCCCCGGGGGGACCGCGCACCGCCCGGCGAGGCGCGCCGCTCTTCGTCCGCTTCTGGTCGATCCTCCAGCGTCGCCTGGGGGCCGAGATCGGCGGGGGCATCCCGGGGGCGGAGATGCAGGCGGCCGCCACGTTCGCCCGGGAGCGGGGCCTTCCCGTCTTCCTGATCGACGACCCGATCCGGGTCACCCTGGTCCACCTCGTCCGGTCGATGCCGGTCAAGGAACGGGTGTTGCTCCTCGTGAGCGCGTTCGTCGGCCTGTTCGTGCCGGCCCGGGTCGTCGAACGGGAGATGGACCGGTACGTCGACGCCCCCGAGGCGTACGCGAGCGAGCTGCGCCACGCGAGCCCGACGATCGCCCGGGTCCTGCTCGACGACCGGAACGAGCACATGGCCGACCGCCTGCTCGGGATCCGGCGGCAGGGCTACGGATGCGTCGCGGCGGTCGTGGGGGACGCCCACCTCGCCGGATTGCGGAGCGCGCTCCGGCGGCGCGGGGTACCGAGCGAGGCGATCCCGTTCCGGGACCTCCGCGGCGCTACAGCATCCGTACCGCGCTCTTCGTGACCTCGTCGACCGCGCGGGCGAACCCCTGCGCGAAGGCGGTGAGCTCGGGACCCGAGTGCTCGTCGAGCCGGCCGGAGTCGGCGAGGGTCGAGATCGCCGGGAGTACCGGTAGGCGACCGAGGACCGGGATGCCGTACTCGTCCGCGATCTGGTCGATGCGGCCCGGTCCGAAGAGCTCGATCTTCTCCCCGCAGTGGGGACACTTCAGCCAGGACATGTTGTCCAGAAGACCGAGGAGCGGCACGTGAAGGTCCCGGGCCATGTTCATCGCCTTCTTCACGATCAGCGCCGCCAGGTCCTGGGGGGTCAGGACGAAGAGCATCCCGTCGAGCGGGATCGTTTGGAAGACGGTCAGCGGGACGTCGCTCGTCCCCGGCGGCATGTCGATCAGGAGGTAGTCGAGGGGCCCCCAGTTGACCCCGCCGAAGAACTGGGTGATGAGGCGGGTGACGAGCGGTCCCCGCCAGATCACCGGGGTCTGCTCGTCCTCGACCATGAACTGCGCGGAGACGACCGAGATCCCCGACCGCGAGACCGCGGGCTCGATCCCCTCGCCGCGGTCGACGAGCGGTCCGGTCATCCCGAGCAGCTTCGGGATGGATGGGCCGGTGATGTCGGCGTCGAGGATCCCGACGGTGTGGCCTGTCCGCTTGAGCTCGATCGCGAGGAGGGCGGTGACCGAGGACTTGCCGACCCCGCCCTTTCCGCTGCCGACGGCGACGACGGAGCGCACGAGCCCCTTGTCCATCCGCTGCAGGGGCCCGCGGGCGCCGGAGCGGGGGGGCGAAGAGGGAGGGGTCGACGTCGGCCGTCCCGCCGGTGCGGGCGCATCGGGTAGCATATCGCGCGAAACGCTAGGCATGCTATATAACGGGCCTCCGTCCGCACGGGCGTAGGGGGAACGATATGGCGGCGGTGGGTTCGAGCGAGCTGGACGAGCTGTTCCGGCCGAGCTCCGTCGCCGTCATCGGGGCCTCGAACAAGCCCGGGAAGGTCGGGACCTCGCTCTTCCGCAACATCCTCCAGGCCGGGTTCCGCGGGGTCGCCTATCCGGTCAACCCCTCGTCGAAGAGCGTCTCGGGCGTGCGGTGCTACGCGGATATCGCGGACCTTCCCGAGGCCCCGGACCTCGCGGTCGTGATCGTCCCCGCGGGCCAGGTGGGCGACGTCGTCGACCAGTTGGGGGAGGCCGGCACGCGCGGCCTCGTCGTGATCACCGCCGGGTTCCGCGAGGTCGGCGGGCCCGGGATCGCGCTCGAGGAGGACCTCGTCCGCCGGGTGAGGAAGCACGGGATGAGCCTCGTGGGACCGAACTGCTTCGGGGTCCTCAACACCGACCCCGCGGTCAGCCTGAACGCCACGTTCAGCGAGAGCCTCCCGCCGCGGGGCAACGTGGCGTTCGTCTCGCAGAGCGGGGCGATCTGCGCGGGGATCCTGCACTACGGGATCACCGAGCGGATCGGGTTCTCACGCTTCGTCTCCGTCGGCAACCGGGCGGGGATCGACGAGAACGACCTCCTCTACTCCCTGGCCGCCGACCCGGCGACGAAGGTGATCCTGCTCTACGTCGAGAGCCTCGCGAGCGGTCAGCGGTTCCTCGAGGCGGCGCGGGATGTCACCGAGCTGAAACCGGTCCTGGTGATCAAGAGTGGACGGACGGTCGCCGGGGAGCGGGCCGTGCGGAGCCATACCGGCTCGCTCGCCCAATCCGGCCGCGACCAGCTCTACGATGCGCTCTTCGAGCAGTCCGGCGTCCTGCGGGCCGATACCCTCGGCGACCTGTTCCGCATGGCGAAGACCTTCTCGACCGACCTCGCGGTCGAGGGCCCCCGGCTCGCGATCCTGACGAACTCGGGCGGTCCGGGGATCGTCGCGGCCGACGCCGCGATCCGGTACGGGCTCGAGCTCCCCACGCCCTCTCCGGCGGTCCAGGCCGACCTCGCGCGACGCCTCCCCTCGATCGCCGCGGTCTCGAACCCGATCGACATGACCGCGGACGTCGGCGCCGAGCAGTACCGGGAGACGCTGCGGACCCTCGTGCAGAGCACGGAGTTCGACGGCGCCCTCGTGATCACGACCCCCCGGGGCGAGCTCACGGGGCAGTCGGTCGCCGAGGCGATCCTCGACGTGAAGCGCACGACCGACAAGGCGGTCGTCGCCTGCCTGTTCGGGCTCACCGACCTCTCCCACGAGGTCGAGTTCCTCGAGGGGCACGGGATCCCGACGTTCACGTTCCCGGAAGAGGCGGCCCAGGCCTTCGGGAGCGTCGCCCGATACCGGGCGTGGAGGACCCGCCCCCGCACGGAGGTCCGGGCGTTCCCGGTCGACCGCGAGGCCGTCCTTCGGGTCCTCGGGGCGGCCCGGGGGCCCGGACCGACGGTCCTTCCCGAGTACGCGGCCCGGTCGCTGCTCACGGCCTACGGGATCCCGTTCCCGAAGGTCCAGCGCGTGACGACGATCGAGGAGGCCCGGAAGGCCGCCGACGCGATCGGCTACCCGGTCGTCCTCAAGGTCGCCTCGCCGGATATCTCGCACAAGACGGACGTCGGCGGCGTCGCGGTCGGGATCGAGGGACCCGAGGCCCTCCGGGGCGAATGGGAGCAGATGCACCGCTCGCTGCGGGCCAGCGCCCCGAACGCCCGCATCGAAGGCTTCGAGGTCGAGTCCCAGGTCCGCGGCGGCAAGGAGGTCCTGGTCGGTCTCCAGCGCGATCCCGACTTCGGGCCGATCATCGCCTTCGGGATGGGCGGCATCTACGTCGAGGTGCTGCGCGACGTCACCTTCCGCCTCGCCCCGATCCGGGCGTTCTCCGCGCACCGGATGGTGCAGTCGGTCCGGGCGTTCCCGCTCCTCCAGGGGGTGCGCGGCGAGCCGCCGAGCGACCTCCCGGCCCTCGAGGAGGCGATCGAGCGGGTGAGCCAGCTCGCCTTGCAGATCCCCGAGGTCGTCGAGCTCGACCTCAACCCGCTGATCGTCCGGCCCGCCGGGCGCGGGATCGTCGCGGTCGACGCCCGGGTCGTGCTCGCTCCGTCTTCCAGATCGGAACCGTGACCTTGAGGCGTTCGATCAGGAAGCGGGCGGCCGAGAACGCCTCGGCCCGGTGCCCGCAGGCCGCCCCGACGATCACCGAGACCTCCCCGACCGGGAGGCGTCCCAGCCGATGCCACAGGACGAACCGGCCCGGCCCGAAGCGCCGCACCGCCTCCCGCTCGAGCGCCCGCAGCGCGCCGACCGCGAGCGGTCCGTGGGCCTCGTAGTCGAGCGCCACCACGCGGCCTCCCGGCCCCGGGTCGGGCCGGACGCAGCCGGCGAAGAGGGCGATCCCCCCGAGGCCGGGCCGCGCCAGGACCCGCATCGCCTCGGCCATCGAGAGCCGGCGGGTCGTGAGGCGGACCGGCACGGTCACCCCCCTCCGTACGGGGGATGGACCGCGAACTCGTCCCCGGGACGGATCGGGGTGTGGAGATCGTCGAGGATCGTGCCGTTCCGGACGAACCGGCAGCGTCGTAGGATCGGCCGAACCTTGGGAAACCGTTCGGCAAGCTCCCGGACCAGACGATCGGCAGGGGTACCGTCCGGGGGAACGGCCCACCCCAGCCGGGGGTGTCCCACGGCCTCCCGTGCGGAGGCGAAGAGGAGGATCGTCACGGGCGCGGACGGTCGGGTCACGGGTCAGGAGCAGTTCACGACCGCCTAATAGCGACCGTCGAAACTCGCCTCCCCCGCCAGGGATTAATATGGTCAAGGAGTGAAATATCCCGATGAGCGAGATCGCGGTCCGTATCGGGGGCGAGGCCGGCGACGGGATCGCATCCGTCGGCGAGTCGATCGCCCGTTCGTTCTCCCGCATGGGACTCCATGTCTTCGGCTTCAACGCCTACCAGTCGGTGATCCGGGGCGGTCACGTCTGGTACCAGGCCCGGGCCTCCCCGGAGCACGCGCACTCGCAGGGGGATGGCGCGGACATCGTCTACGCCCTGCACCGCGAGACGGTCGGGATCCACGCGGCCGGGGTCCGTGCCGGTGGCACGGTGATCTACGACCCCGAGAAGTTCCAAGTCGAGCCGACCGACCTCCCGGCGGGCGTGACCGCGCTCGGCGTCCCCACGCTCGCGATCGCCCGCAAGTACACGAGCCAGTCGATCCTCCAGAACGCGGCCGGGACCGGGGCCGCGGCGTTCCTCGCCGGGATCCCCCTCGATCTCTTCCAGGAGGTCCTGCGGGACTCCTTCGGGGGGAAGAAGGGCGAGGTCGTGGACTGGAACCTCGGGGCGGCCGCGGAAGGCTACCACTTCGCCGAACAGCATGCGAGCGTGCACCCGCACGCCCCCTCCCAGCAGGGCGCCCCGAAGCTCCTGATGTCCGGCAACGAGGCGATCGCGCTCGGCGCAGCGGCGGCCGGCTGCAAGTTCCTCTCCCAGTACCCGATGACCCCCGCCTCCTCGATCATGCACTGGATGGCGGCGCACTCCCCGCAGATCGGCGTGGTGGTGAAGCAGGCCGAGGACGAGCTCGCGGCGATCAACATGGCGATCGGCGCGTCGTTCGCCGGCGTACGGGCGATGACCGCGACGAGCGGCGGAGGCTTCTCCCTGATGGTCGAGGCCCTCGGGATGGCCGGCATGACCGAGACCCCGCTCGTCGTCGTCGATGCGCAGCGGGCCGGGCCCTCGACGGGGCTTCCGACGAAGACCGAGCAGGGAGACCTCAACCTGATCCTCGGCGCGGGCCAGGGGGATTTCCCGCGCGCGATCCTCGCGCCGGCGACCCCCTTGGAGGCGTACCGCGCGATGATCGACGCCTTCCGGCTCGCCGAGGACTGGCAGACGCCGGTGATCGTGGCGAGCGATCTCCACCTCTCCGAGAGCTTCCAGACCGTCGATCGGTCCGACGTCGACCTCAACGTGGCGATCCCGTCGCTCTTCCCGGTCGCCCCGAACGGCCACTCCTATCTCCGGTACCAGCACACCGACTCGGGGGTCTCGCCCCGGGCGGTCCCGGGCCAGCCCGGCCTTCAGTTCGTGGCGGGCTCGGACGAGCACGACGAGCGCGGTCACCTCGTCTCCGACATCGTCGCCGGCATCCCGAAGTGGGTCTCGGAGCGCCAGCGCATGATGGAAAAACGCATGAAGAAGCTCGGGGGGATCGCCCGGGACGCGCCGCCGCCCGTGTTCGAGGGACCGGCCGGGGCGCCTCTCACCTTCGTCGCGTGGGGCTCGGTGGTCGGGGCGGTCCGGGACGCGATCGTGGACCTCGCCGACGGCGGGAAGGCCACGAACCTCCTGCGCTTCCCGACCGTGTATCCGCTCGATGCCGCCGCCGTGACCGCGGCGTTCGGGAAGACGAAGCGCACCCTCCTGGTCGAGCAGAACTTCTCCGGCCAGTTCGGGCGTCTGCTCCGGGCCGAGACCGGGCTCGTGCCGACCGCCCGATTCCTCAAATACGACGGAGAACCGTTCATGCCACACGAGATCGTCGCGAAAGCGCTCGAGGTGATCTAGCATGGCCGAGACGACCGCCCTGCCGAAGCCGGCCGCCCACGGGACCCCGCTCCCGCTCATCGGAAAGACCAGTACCAAGCCGACCTGGTGTCCCGGTTGCGGGGACTTCGGGGTCGTCGCGGCGGTGGAGATGGCGGTGAAGCGCCTCCAGATCCCGAGCCACAACGTCGTGATCGTCTCCGGGATCGGCTGCTCGTCGAACCTCCCCCACTTCCTCTCCTCCTACGGGTTCCACGGGATCCACGGACGCGCCCTGCCGGTGGCGGAAGGGATCCGGTGGGCGAACCACGGCCTCACCGTGATCGGGACCGGGGGGGACGGGGACGGGTTCGGGATCGGCGCCGGCCACTTCATCCATGCGATGCGCCGGAACGTCGACCTGACCTATGTCACGATGGACAACCAGATCTACGGCCTCACCACCGGGCAGGCGAGCCCGACCTCGACCCTCGGCGTCAAGACGAAGTCGACCCCGAACGGGGTGATCGAGAACCCCATCGACCCGATCTCCCTCGCCCTCGCGAGCGGCGCGACGTACGTCGCGCGCGGGTTCTCGGGGGACGTGAAGCAGCTCGCCGACCTCGTGGCGAACGGGATCCAGCACCGGGGGTTCGCCTTCGTCGACGTCTTCAGCCCGTGCGTGACGTACAACAAGATCAACACGTTCGACTTCTTCCGACAGCGGGTCTACAAGCTCGAGAGCGCGGGACACGATCCCTCCGACATCGTGGCGGCGTGGCAGCGCTCGCTCGAGTGGGGCGACAAGATCCCGATCGGCCTGTTCTACAAGGTGGACAAGCCGACGTACGAGGACCTCGAGGAGGTCCTCACCGCCGGCCCGCTCGCCCTCCAGCCCGCGGGACTCCACGGGAAGGAGAAGCTCCTCGACGAGTTCGTCTAGGCGTGAGTTTGGCACTTTATAAGCCACCTTCGACGCCCGGGAACTGACCCTTTTCGGCGAGCGAGAAGACCTGCACGAGGTGCGCCAGAGTTCCATCCGCCCGGGTCAACTTCCGCACCGCTCCGACC
>JAKASE010000039.1 GCA_021819135.1 Thermoplasmata archaeon
CCGGGCGCCTTATTGTTGTTAGGTCCTGAACCGGAAGGGTCGGTACGCGGGACCCGGCTGACGCGCCAGCCTACGCAAGCCTCAGGGAATCCTCAGGGATCTCGTCCGCGCGAAAATCCAGGCTAAGAGTTCCTTCGGACGTTCGTTGACCCAGCGCGCCCATCCCCGAGCTCCGAGCGCCAACGCGCCTGCCTCATCACCCGGGACGCCGGGAAGGTCGCGGTTGGCCACCGGTGACGGTCTCGGCGGGTGCGTGCCATCACGCCCGCGCGGACCTGATACTCAAGAAGGTCCCGATTCCATGCCGGGGGGCCGATCCAGCGTCCCGACCGGACTCTCGTCGACAATTTCCGTCTCCCGGCTACGGAGCTGGACCGAGCGATAGAGGGGTTCTTCTCGTCGTGAGCGGCAATGTAATCGAATCTTCGCTCGTTGGACCTCACGCCAACGGCTTCCGCACGTGATCTGTGACGATGGATCAACGGAAGGAGCCCTCCGTCGGCGACCATGGTGGGGGTACCGGTCGGCTCCCTGAGCCCCGTATCCTGTCCCGATCTCCGCCGACCACGGCTTCGAGGATTTCTACGGGGGGGCGGGCGGACTCATTCCGCCGTCGCGACTAGCACGGACCAAAACGGATCGTTCCGGGCAACCGAAGAGTGGAAGTCAATGACATACCGGAGCGTCGGAGCATATTGACCGAGGAAGCAAGAGCCGTCGCACACGTCCATCGGCGAAGAGAGGTCGGTGAACGGTACCGAGACGGTGGCGTTCTGCCCGGTCCACGGGTCGAAGACGTATTGGATCCCGTTGACGAAGCCCCCCATCACCCACTCCCCGGTGTAGACGTACCGTTGCCCCATCAAGCGGGCGACCCCTCCGGAGTAGCGGACCTCCCCCTGGGGCGTGAGAACGTTCGTGGAGTTGTACGTGAGGACGTAGGTGCGGCCAGATTGAGCGCCGTCCGAGAAGGCGATCTGGTGCGCCGACGAGTTGTACGCCAAACCGTCCACCCAATTCACCACGAACCCACTATCTACTGAGAACTCCGAGACGGAGCGAAACGTGACGGCGCCCGAACCGTTCACTTCGTCCAGTTGCTGGACCCGGTCGTAGACGTCCCCATCGGCCTCGACGTTGATGAGCTGATGGAGTTGAGGAAGCCAGTAGATGTTGTTCGCCTCGAAGAAGGGAAGGCTCCCCGCGCTCCAAGATGTGTTGTTGGCGAGGTCGAACACCTCCAGCGGGTCGGAGTTGGTTCCCTCCGTGATGAGGAGGACGAGGTCGTTTCCGATGAGCATGGCTTGTTGGTTGGTGGCCGAGACGTGCCCGGTGGCGAGCGTCGAGTTCATCATCCGTACGGCCCCGGTCGTGAGGTTCACGGTCTCGAAGGTCAGCGCACCGAGGTAGTAGGAGGAGGAAGTGTACGGAGTGAGCATCCCGTAGAACAACGCCTCGTCCGTACCATACTCGACCATGAACTCGTTCGGGGTCATCCCGGCGTAGCCGCCGAACGTCTGGTAGAGGAGCGTGACGTGAGCCATGGTCCGATAGGTGGCGTTCGCCAGGTCGTACTCGACCAGGTCCGACCCATTGTTCACGTAGTAGATGCCGAGGGGTTGACCCGAGTCACTGGAGAGGACGGGCACTTGGGAGTAGTTTCCTCCTCCGCCGAAGCAGTCCCCGTGGGTCGGGACGCAATTGCTCCCGAAGACGTAGGGGGAGAGCGGGTCGAATCCCGTCAAGTTGACCCATTGTTCCGTGTAGATGGGAGACGGCAAGGGCGGGGGGCCGGGTCGTGGCGTAGAGGCAGGCGGCGGGGAGATGGGGTACGCGATCGGACGGGGAGACCCGTGGGCGGCGACAACTCCCGGCGTCCCCTGCCAAGCGAACGCGAGACCAATGGTGAGGAACGTCACCACTATGGCCACCGCTCCGACGAGCGCCGCCGGGTGCCTCACCGACCCTGCACTTCGTTTGTATGGGATTATACCTATCTGCGGCTCGTACGCATCCTCTGGGAGAGTTCCCTCGCCTCGCGCTCTATGTCGGAGGCACGGGCCTTGCGGGGTCGCCCGGCCAGGAGTCGGACCACGGGACAGCCTACGCGTTTTGCGCAATGGAAGACTTCACGCGCACGGCTCTACCGAAGGCCCTACGGTCGAGTCCTTAGGTATGCGCCACGGACCCATCTCCCCGCCGCCTAGGGATCGGGCCTCGCGGCGGAATCGGAGACGGCGCCGCCGATCGGGTTCTCTCGAGCGCGGGGGCGCAGCCCCGAGACTTATCTACTCATGACCCGTCTTGTCCCCCGCGGCGGGTCTCGGCCCATGATCGAGTTCGATCCTCGCACGCTGACCCGAAGACCCTGGGGTACGCTGGTCTGGGGCGAGAACCGGTCGGTCGTTAACCGGGTCCTCTGGGCGCTCGTGACGGCTAACGATCCCGGGGCGTATTGGCTCGAGATCCGGACGGAGACGGATGACCCCTCGGATCGCGAGGGCCCGGCCGACCTCCATTGGGTGCCCGCCCATCGACTGCTGGTCACGCGAGGTCTCGTGACGGTCGTGCCCCAGGATGCGGTCGACAAGCTGGCGATGGCGACGGTCGTTCGCGCGGATGAGCCCGCCCGCGATCTCCTCCGGCTCTCCGACTTTCTGCGGCTCCCCGCGGCCGCACAGGAACTCATCGCGCAGCTCGGCTCGGACACTGGGGCACGGTCGATCGCGATCGCCAATACGGATCGGGTCCGAGATCACTTCCCCGCCGATTCCCGGCAAGTGCGTCCGGTGTTCGAGCGCTTCTTGGAGTCCCATCTTCACCCCTTCTTCTCGGTCGCAGGGCACGGGACCGAACGGCGATTCGCGAGCGACTTCGTGTTCGAAGCGCAAGCGTCCGACCTCGCCCACTGGAAGGAAGGGAGGTTCGTCTGCGAGAAGGCACCGAGGGGATCCTCCCTGACGCCGGGGGATTCGGTGCCGTTGACGGAGATCTCTGGGATCTCCGCGGCCCTTCGGCGTACCGCAAGGGCCGCGGACCGCACGCGGCCCTAGGAGTCTTCCGATCCCTTCGAGCGCACGCCCCCGGTCCCCCAGGGGCCTCGCGCGACCCGCTCTACGAGGAGCACGTTCGTCGCCGGTGCCCGTGCCCTTCGGTCGTGGACATCTTCCGAGTGCGAGAGTACGTCGGCTACTCCGCCGTACCGAAAGCGCCGGTCCGTTCTCTCTCCGTCGCGGCCCTCCCACGCCCGAGAGGACGGGGGGGTCACCGCTTCCGACGGCGCCGGTCGGCAAGTACCCCGATCGCGACGATCACGAGGATACCGATGCCGAGGAGCAACCACTCGTCGAGGGTGAGTCCGAATAGGCTCCACGCCCCTCCGGCACCGCTACCACCGCCGCCCCCGGAAGTCGGCGAGAAGCCCACCTCGGTCGTCGTGGGCGCTCCCGAGACCGTGACGTGTCCGCTCGTGAGGTTCGAAGTGTAGTTCGACACCGCCCCGACCGAGAAGGCGTAGACTCCGTTCGTCTCGAAGAAGACGACCGTCGTCGACGACGAGGTCAGCGTGGTACCGTTGAGCGTGACCGACCAGGTCGTACCTACGGGCAGCCCGCTCTCGGCGAACGTCACCGGATACGTCGTCCCGGCGGGCGTCACCGGGGAGAAGGCGATCGACCGGATCACCTGGCCTCCGACCACATCCACGGTCCCGTATGCCGGGCTCGCGGTGTATCCCGAGACGGCCCCGGCCGAGAACGGGTAGGAGCCGTTGGCCGCGGTGAAGAAGATCAGGGTGCCGGTGCTGCTCTTCAGCGAGCCGGCGAAGGTCACGCTCCAGCTCGTCCCCGTCGGGAGGCCCTGTTCCTGGAAGGAGACCGAGTAGGTCGGCGGGGGAACCGCGACCAGGTCGACGTAGACAGGCCCCGACGCGACCGTGGCGGTGCCGCGGTCGGGACGGAAGGTCCAGTTCCGTGGACCGATTGCGGCAGTCCACGGGTACGAGCCGGAGGGTAGCGAGGTGGAGAGGCTGGTGTTCGTCCCGCTTCCCGCGAGGGAAGGACCCCCGGAGATGTTGACCCACCATGACGCGGTCGCCGGGACCCCGGTCTCGTTGAACCGGACCGTGTAGCTCGGTCCCGGGGGGGCCTCGTAGCCCAGCACGCCCTGGGTGGTGCCCCCGGACTGAACGCCGAGCGTCCAGGAGCTCGCGCTGATCCGGGTGAAAGAGAGGTTCCGGGCCGTCTCTCCGGTCTGGGCGGTCGCGAGTCCGAACGTCTCGGTATCGGCCGCCTGCCAGGAGCTGGTCCCCCACGGGGCCAGATAGACGGACAGGGCCCCCGCCGTGGACGTCTCGAAGTCGCCGACGCCCGAGCTCGGCCCGCCGACCAGGCCGAACTGGGGGGAGAGGAACCCCGGTCCTCCGGAGCGGACGATCCCCCCGTTCGAGTAATTGACCCCCTGCCAGGAGTACGGGTAGTCGAGGCTCCCGATGAGGAACGAGGCGCCGGGGACCGGGAGCGTGAGCGGCGTCGCCCCCGAGACACCGAAGGAGAAGACCATGCTCGCACGGAGCGAGTTCGGGTTCTCGAGCTGGGTCGTGAGATTGAAGTTGATGGGAGTGGTCTCGGCGAGCGAGGACGCGGGCACGTTGAACTCTCGGACCGAATCCGCCGGGTAGCTCGGGAAGAACGGGAAGATCACCCAGCCGGTGAACGTCATCTGCCAGTTGCCGTGGCCCCCGGCGAGGTAGACCACGTTCTGGACCCAGTAGACCGGGGCGCCGAGGCTGTTCGCGAGGAAGAAGTTCTGCTGGAGGGAGGCGTTGTATGACCCTCCGGTGGAGGTGACCGCGAGACCCGTGAGGTTGAGGCGGTCCTGGATGCCGGAAAGGTGGCCCGATAATCCCGCGGACGAGACCCGGAGCTCGTACATCGTGACGTTGTAGGCATCGAGCGACCCCCAGCCGGTGACCAGGTCGTACCCCGGGAGCGCCGGGTAGCGATCGTTCTGGCCGACGGTGACATCGTCGAAGGCCACGGTCGGGAGCGAGTATGCGTAGGCCCCGGTGACGACCGCGCCGACCCCGGTGGCATTGCGCGGGAGGGGAGCGTACTGCATCGAGGCGAGCGCGTAGAGGGCGGGGTTCAGGAAGCCGAGGACCGGGTTGCCCGACGACACGAGCACGTGGTCGATCTCGGCGACCTCGCCGGCCGTGAGCGGTGACGCGATGCTGGTCCCCCAGACCGAGACGTAACGGCCCCCGAGCGACGCATTCGTCGCGCGGTATTGGAACCCGTCCAGGGTGATGGTCATCAGCGTGTTGTTCGCGATGGCGGCGATGTCGGGCACGCCGCGGCCCGAGCCCACCGAACGGATGACGGCGTTCGCGGAACTGCTCGCCTGCCAGGAGGGCTCCGGGAACGCCGCGCTCACCCCGCCGGTCGAGCCGGCCGGCCCCCCATCGACTACGTCCGCCGCGCTGATGTTCCAGACGATCTGGCTCGCGAGGTGGAGCGTCGCTGGGTTGAGCGCGACCGTGGTCCCCCCGACCGCCGTGTCCCCGAACGTGTTGTAGGCCATGGAGGCCGGAAACTCGACCGTCGTCCCGATGTACATGCTGCTCGCCGGATTGTCGCCGGAGTCCCCGGAGCTCGCGAGCACGCTGATGCCGCGCGCTTGCGCCTGCTCGAGGCCCGCGTACCAGCTCGAGTCATTCCCATCGGTACCGCCCCAGGAGTTCGAGATCACCGTGACGTTCCCGAGCCCGGCGCGCACCAGAGCCGGTAGCGTGGCGGGCGGGCTGAGGATCGTGCCGAACGCCTGGTCGATGTTGGCGGTCGTCGCCGACGGTCCGTAGACGTTGTAGATATGGGCGCCCGGCGCCGTCGAGCCGATCATCTCGAGATCGAGGGTGTTCTCGACGTTCGTCTGGCTCGGGTCCCAGGAGGCAAGACAGCTCGGGGCGGGGGCTCCGTTGATCGGGACGGCGGTGAGGACCGAGTGGGGCTCTCCGCTCGGGAGGGTCTCGTTGAAGAAGTCGTAGATGTCGGAGGGGACCCACGGCCCGACGGCCTCTCCGTTGGTCAGGGTCCCGCAGGGAGTGGTGAGGGCGCTCCCCGTGTAGTTGCCGGACCAGAGGATCGTCGCCACGGAGGCGTTGGTGGGGAAGCCGTACTGCGGGAAGAGCGACGGCTCATCGTACGCTACCTGGAAGTCCGGCGCGTACTCCATCTGGACCCCGTTCACGGTGACGGGCGGGAGGTACCCGCTCGGCGTTCGGGGGTTCGTCGGCTCGGAGGGTATGGCATGGCGACCCGACCCGAGGAGCATCCCTCCTGCCGTTCGGATCAGATGCTGGGAGTACGTATCCAATCCATCGACCTGGATCAGCGCCGAGGCAAGGGAACGCGGAAGCTCGGGGGCAGGATCCGGGGCCAGGTAGGCGATCGGACCGGTTCGATACGTCTCGAGGGTCGTGCGGAACATCCGGTCCAGGGTCGAAGGGCTCGCATCGAAAGCGATCATCACCCGGTCCGGGGTCGTCGTCAGGTGGGCGACCCCGTACGATCGGACGTACGCGAGGACCGAGTCCCAGGTCACGATCGGGGGGGCGAAACGCGCATCGAACTCCGTCGCGGTGAGGTAGTGGTGGTACGCCGGGGACGATGGGTCGGAGAGACGGGCGAGGAAGGCGCCCAGGGCCGTCGCGTTCGAGTACCCCAGAGTCAGCACCAGGTGGACGGTCCCGGTCGGTGCCGGGTCCACGACGACGGACCCGGGGACGATGGTCCCGTACGGACCGAGCGGCACCGGGGTCAACGGTCCGCTTGGTGGCACGGCAGGGGTCGTCGCCATCCCTTCGGTCAGGGGGGAGCCTCGGTCTGTCGGGAACGACGATGCCCCCACCGGGGTAAGGGGGAGCATGAGCAGAGCGACCCCGATCGCGAGGACCGGGGTCCCTATCGCTCCCCATCGCCGGGCACTGGGCCGGCGTTCTCGGGCGTTCCTGGGCATCGCCAACGGGTACCAGGGATAGGCCCCCTAGTTAACTTCCCACGTTCGACGAAGCGTCAGGAGCGGCGGACGCTCTCTCGACCGGGCCGCCCCCGACCCCACTCGGGCTTCCCCGGCATCCCCCGGAAGACCGGCGGGCGGGGAGACCACCACTGCGTCGAAAGGTTCTAATGCCGCATCCTGGACCATCCCCGTTCGTGGAGCGCTCGCGGGAGGAGGGGAACGGCTTCGGACCTCGCCTCCGTGCGGCCGATCGGTCGGGTCATGGGGGACATTGTCATTCGTGACGTGAGCCGCGTTCCCACGAAGGAGTGGGTCCCCCCGATCGGGGCGATGGGGGGTCCTCCGGCCCACGAGCTGTACCGCGACCTCGTCCTGCGGGCCGGTCTTCGACTGTTCCGGGACCATCGGGGCCATCCGTACCTGGCCCTGAAGGACGGCGAGCACCGGCGCACGTTCCGGGTTCCCAGCCTCGAGCTTCGCGAGGCCCTCGACCGGTTCCGCATGGGCCGTAACCTTCGACTGGTCCCCGAGACCGAGCTCATCGAGTTCGCCCGGGTCGTGGCGGCCCGGGTCTCGGACCCGGACATCTTCGTCCCTACGCTGGAGGCCGATCGCCCGTGGGTCACGGACCCGGACCGGGAGGTCCAGCCCCCTTCGCCCGTCCGGGAGGATCGAACCCCGCGGGCCGGGGGTTGGGAGGAGGAGATCAGCTCGCTCGTGCATCACGAGGAGGAGGTCACCCCGGTCGATGTCTCCCCGGGGGCGGTCGCCAAGGTGCCCTCCGCATGGAACGACGTCGTTGACCTGCACCCCGCCCCGGCGCTCGTCCCCGAGCCCGTACCCCCGTCACCCCCCGCCCCGGTCTCCCTCGCCGTGTCCGGCGCGCATCCGCTACCGCCGCCGGAAGACGGACTGCTCCGCTATGTCACGGCGTTGCGGGCCCTCATGGATGGCCGGGAGTGGGTAGGAACGACCGCCGAGCTCTCTCACGTCACGGGAGAAACGCCCGAGACGGTCTTCGCCCACCTCCGGGCCTATCGGTCGGAGCTCGTCCGACAGGACATCGTCGTCGCGCCGGTGGAGACCCGCGCCGGATGGCGCTGGCTCGCGGTCGACGCGAGCCGGTTCGCCGCTCCCTCCCGCTGAGCGTCCGTTCGCCCCGGGGGTCGGGAGAACCGCCCGCCTATGCAGGATGGCGCGCGAGGAACTCGTCCAGCTTCGCCGCGACCTTGTGGTCCCGGTCGTCGTACTCGTAGGCGACGTTGATGATCGGCTGCGGCACGTGGACGAGGCGCTTCAGATCGACCGGGCTCCCGTCGAGGACGATCTCGGCGTCCGAGCGCGCGATCGTCTGCTCGAGCTCCCGGACCTGGCTCTCCCCATAGCCCATCGCGGGAAGGATCCGCCGTAGGTGCGGGTAGTTCGCGTAGACCTGCGCAAGGCTCCCGGTCGCCGACTTCTGGGCATCGACGATGATCGCGCCGTTCGCCTCCGCGACCAGCGTCGCGGCCCCGTACGGCATCCCGCCGTGCGTGAGCGTCGGCCCGTCCTCGACGACGATCGCCCGCCGGCCCCGGAGCTCGCCGGGGCGCGGGACCGACATCGTGAGCCCTCCCTCGACGAGGGTCGCCCTCGGGTTCGCATGGACGGCGCTCTCCTCCACCGCGCGCACGTTCTCCGCCTTCGCGGAGTCGATCTTGCTCACGACGATGACGTCCGCCTTGCGGAAGTTCGCCTCTCCGGGGTGGTAGGAGAGCTCGTGGCCGGCCCGGTGCGGGTCGGCCACGACGAAGTGGAGGTCCGGCCGGTAGAACGGGAGGTCGTTGTTCCCGCCGTCCCAGATCACGATGTCGCACTCCTTCTCCGCAGCCCGGAGGATCGGCTCGTAGTCGACGCCAGCGAAGACGATCGCTCCGTCCCTCAGGTGCGGCTCGTACTCCTCGCGCTCCTCGATGGTGCAGTGAGCCCGGTCGAGGTCCTCCATCGTCGCGAACCGCTGGACCGCCTGGGCCGCGAGGTCACCGTACGGCATCGGGTGCCGGATGATCGCGACGCGCCGCCCTTTCGAGCGGAGGTAGCGGGAGACGTATCGGGTCAGGGGGCTCTTGCCGGAACCGGTCCGAACGGCGCAGATGCTCACGACCGGCTTGGTCGAGATGAGCTCGGTCTCGCGGGGTCCGGGAAGGAGGAAGCTCGCTCCGGCGGCGAGCGCGATCGACGCCTTGTGCATCACCTCGATGTGCGGGAGGTCCGAGTAGGAGAGGACGACCAGGTCGATGTTCTCCCGACGGATGAGGTCGGGGAGCTCCGACTCCGGGACGATCGGTATCCCGTGGGGGTACCCGGCGCCCGCGAGCGAGGCCGGGTAGGCCCGGCCGCTGATGTTCGGGATCTGGGCCGCCGTGAAGGCGACGACCTCGTACGCGGGGTTCCCCCGGTAGAGGAGGTGGAAGTTGTGGAAGTCTCGACCCGCCGCTCCCATGATGACGACGCGTGACCGCGGCATGTCGGGTCCGTGGTCCTCCGCACTCATAAGCGCGACGTCAGCCGCGCCGAAGCAGGGCCTTTATAGTGCCCGCAGGCCGTGAACGCGCTAGGGGTCGGTCGACTTCCCCGACGCGGGGGGCGTGCCCGATCGTTCCCGGTCGGCGAGGGGGAAGAGCATGACCCGGCCCTCCTCCTTCGATCCCATCTCGTCGACCTCCTTGAGGAGCCGTACCGCCTCCTTCCCGTTGGGGCTCAGGCGGTACGCCTCCCCCGAATGGAGGATCAGTCCGTCCTCCTGGAGGGTCCGAAGGTGGAAGGAGAGCTTCGGCGAGTCGTCGATCCCCGCGGCGCGCATCACCTCGGTGAAGGAGGTCGGCCCATCCTCGAGCCGACGGAGGATGTGGCGGCGGAGCGGGTTCGAGAGGGCCCCGAGGACCCCATGGACGCGCGCCGCCGAGACGGCCGCCCGCACCTCGAGCACCGCCCGGTCGGACATGATCGACGGGTCGAAGCCGATCGCGACCGGTCCCTTCCCCTCGATCCGCTCAAGGACCTGCCCGAGCGCCTGGGCGATCTCCTCGGCCCGGTGGAGGACGAAGAGGCGCTCGACCCCGCCGATGATGACCGCGGGGTGCGGGTGCGACTCGACGAACCGGAGGATCGTCTCCTGGATGCCGATGCCCGAGTCGCTGAACGGCTCCTCCGTCGTCGTGACGCCCGGGATCGGTTTCTTCGGGGTCACCCCGATCAAGAGGACGTCCCGCTTCTCCTTCGCCCACTTCTCGGCGAGGCGGACCGGGTCGCGTTCCCCGCTGCCGCCGAGCGAGAACGCCCGCTCCTCCTCCATGAGGCTGATGATCCGCCGGACCGCCTCCGAGCGGAACGGCTTGCGAAGGTAATCGAACGCCCCGAGCTTCATCGCCTCGACCGCGGTCTCCACGGTCGCGTAGCCCGTGATCATCACGACGTAGACCCGGGGCCAGCGCTCCTTGACCTGCCGCAGGAGCTCGATCCCGTTCATCCGGGGCATCCGGACGTCCGAGAGCACGGCATCGAACTCGGCGATCTCGAGCGCCTCGAGGGCGCGCGCGCCCGAGTTCACGGACTCGACCTGGTGCCCCCAGTCGGAGAGGAGGGTCGACAGCTCCTCCCGGAAGACGGTATCGTCGTCCACGACGAGCAGCCGCACGGTCCGTAAGCGCCCTCTCCCAAGATAACGGTGGCGCCGTGTTTCCCAGACCGCCGAACGTCACCCTGACACGCCCGGGCCGGCCGGCGCCGGTCCGGGGGTGGCCGGGGCGGTTGTCGGTTCGGTCCGGGGCGGAAGGATCGGCAACTTCACGTCGAACGTCGTCCCGCGTCCCACCTCGGAGTCGACCGAGATCGTGCCGCCGTGCGACTGGACGATCCCGTGGCAGATCGCGAGCCCGAGACCGGTCCCCTTGCCCTCGGGCTTCGTCGTGAAGAACGGCTCGAAGAGATGGACCTCGACCTCGGGCGGGATGCCGGTGCCGGTGTCGGAGACCCGGATGTGGGCCCACTCCTCGTCGGCCGAGACGCGGACCGTCACGTGGCCGCGGCCCTCGATCGCGTCGTAGGCGTTGTTGAGGAGGTTGACGATCACCTCGCCGATCCGCTCCTTGTCGCCGTGGATGACGACCGGCTGCTTCGGCAGGACGAGGTCGACGTCCACGTCCTGGGACTGCTTGCCTCGCAGGAACCCGGTCGCGGTCGCGACGACCGACCCGAGGTCGACCTCCCCGACGCGCGTCTCGGGACGGCGGGCAAAGTCGAGGAGGCCCCGGACGATCCGGGCCGCGGACTCCGCCTGGGTCAGGAGGGAGTCGACCCGGCTCTGGGTCCATGGATCGTCCGCGCGGCGGCGGATCGACTCGGCGATGAGCATGATGTTCGCGAGGGGAGTGTTGATCTCGTGGGCGACGCCGGCGGAGAGGCGCCCGAGGGAGTAGAGGCGCTCGGAGTGGATCGCCGCCCGCTCCCACGCCCGCCGCTCGGTGAGGTCGACCGCGACCCCGAGGAAATGGGTGATCGCCCCGTCCGGCCCCCGGATCGCGCTGATGGCGAGCAGGACCGGATGGTCGGTCCCGTGGCGGTCCCGGTTGACCAGCTCCCCCGACCAGGAGCCGACGTTCGGGTCGAGAAGCTGCTTCCACATCCGCGTGTACGTCGACCGCGCGGTCTTGCCGCTCGAGACGATGTTCGGACGCCGGCCCACGACCTCCTCCTTCCGGTAGCCGTAGATCCGCTCGAACGCCGGGTTGACGTCGACGATGTAGCCGTCGCGGTCGGTGAGCTCCATCGGATTCGTCGAATGGAGGAACGCCTGGTAGAACAGGCGGGCCGCATCCTCGATGTCCTCGGTCGCGCCGGTGCGGTTGTGGACGACGAGCAGGACCCCGTCGACGGTGCCGTGGCCGTCGGACTGGGGGTACAGCTCGACATCGACCGTGTGGCGGCGATCGTGCTGGGCGGGTTCGAGCGTGACCCCCCAGAGCTCGACCTTCCGCCGCTCCCGCATCGCCTCCGTGCGGGCCTGCTCGATCCGATCGCTCGACAGGGCGAGGATCTCACCCAGGGGGCGGCCGGTCGGGTCACGATCGGTCCCGATGAGGTCCCGGAACGCGGGGTTCGTCCGTTCGACCGCCCCGTCGCGCCCGATCAGGACCGCGCCGGTCCCGCCGCGGCCAAAGGTCAGGTCGAACCAATCCGGGGCGGCCATCCTCCACTCGATCGGATGTATGACCGGGCCGCACTTGAACTTCCCGGACGGCCCTCGGGGGTCAAATAGGCTTCACGAGGAGGGGATGACTGAGCCGCCGGTGGTACGGTCGTGACCGGTCCGGTCGTGATGGTCGTCCGCGAGACGCCCAGCCTCGCGGACTCGGTTCAGGTCCTGCTTGAGACCCTGGGGTTCCGGGTCGTCGTCGTGGACCATGCTGTGCAGGCGGCCGCCCGGCTCGGAGCCATGGGGGAGGAGCCCGTGCGGGCCCTGATCCTCGCGAGCAACCGGCCGCGCTCGGAGCTCCTGCGATCGTTCCCGGATGCCTTCCCTCCGGCCGCGCGGCATCTTCCGATCCTCGTCGTCGGAGACCGCGCCGCGAGCGAGCGGCAGGGCTGGCCCGGGAACGTTCACTTCGTCCGCCTCCCGTTCGACGGTCGGCAGTTCGTGGACCTAATCGACCGGTTCACCCACGGTTCGGAGGAGGGCGCCGATACCCCGGAGTCCCCCCCGGAAAGCGCCGCGCCCGCGTCCGGGCCTTAGAGCTTATCCGGTAACCTCAACGGTCCCGGACTCGCCGACCTGAATCGTTCCTTCGTCGTCCGCTATCGATAGCGCGGCCGCCATCGTTCAGCGACTCGCGCCTCCTCATATCCCGCTCGTTCACTCGATGGTCCATCCTCGCGTCATCCGGGTCCTTCGCCATCCGCACGGTCGTCATCCCCCACCGCCTCGAACCCGCACTCT
>JAKASE010000040.1 GCA_021819135.1 Thermoplasmata archaeon
CGGAATGTCCCTTGCGGGACCGGAGTTCCGATTCGGTGATCGGTGGATCACAGGTTCCTTGCGCCTACCCACCGCTTATCGCAGCTTGGCACGACCTTCATCGGCGCCCGAGCCTAGCCATTCCCCAACTGACAGGAGTCAGCTACACTGATTACGCTTGACAAGCGTCCAGAACGCGTGTGATCGGCGTCATCGGTCCCTTGCCGGCACGGCGAGGGACCCTCGCCCTTCCCCGGAGAGGCCCCGGCCTCTGCGGGTGCATGTGCCGACCGAACAGCAGCGCCGTGGCGCGGCCCGATTGTTAGTGGCGGGTCTTATTTAACTCCAACGGGCGGGCGGGGCCGACCCCCTACCCGGTCCTCGGCCGCTAGCCCCGGCGCGTGGCGAGGAAGGCGGTGTGGTGGTGGGCTCCGACATAGCGCGCCGCCGCGTATCGGCAGAGCCCTTCGCCGTTCGGCTCACAGCTCGCACAATTCCGCTCGGCGGGCACCGGCGCCCGGACCCGGTCCTCACGGATCTGCGCCAGGACCACCTTGAGCCACCGCTCCTCGGCGTCGCCGTACGGGATCTCCACCCACCCCTCGTGGGCTCCGTTCCCCGCGGAGTCCCCGTAGAGGATGATCCCGTAGGGCGGGCGGCGCCCGAACACCGTGTGGACGAGACGGCACTCGGCGATCGCCTGGACCGTGTCGAAGAGCCGACCATGGGCCTCGTGGTACCCGACGAACAGGTGGGTCGACTTGTACTCGAGCGGGACGAACCCCCCGGCCGCTTGTCGGATGACGAGGTCCGGGCGACCGGCGAGACCCATCTCGGGGTCGACCAGGTTCGCGTGGCCGTTGGTGAACCGTGGGTCGAGATGTACCCGTTCGCTCGGAAACAGGACCGGGAGGTCCTCCTCGTTCGCGTCCTCGTACACGAGCTGGTCCTGGTCCGAGAGGTCGAGGCAGCCGTCGTTCACGAGGACGTGCCCGAGCGGGGGAGCGAACATGGGGGAGTGGCGCAGCGGGACGACGTCAAGCGGGGTGCGGGGAACGGGGGGCTCCCGGCCGAGACGACGGGCGTGGAGCTCGTGAGTCAGCTCCATCTCGTACGGGCACCGGAAGTAGGTGACCAGGTCGTGCGGCGTCAGGTGTTCGGGCTGGGCGACCGGGATCGTGGCCAACATCGCCCTTCGCTCGGGCGTGGGGGCTATGAAGCTACGGCTCGACGGGAAGTCGGCGAGCGATCGAGGCGGCGCGCGAGCCGGCGCTAGCGGTCGACCTCGTGGAGGAGGGCTTCGCGCGCGGCCGGGGCAAGGGTCGCCCGGGCGCAGAGCACCCCCAGGAGTTCGCGATCCGGTCCCATGCGGCGTACGAGCTCCGCGATCGCCTCGCGATGCGGGACGTTCCCCTTCTCCGCCGCGCGCACGAGCGCGTATTCGGGCCGGGTGACCCGGACCGGCTGCCCCTCGATCCGCACCGTCTCGAGGCGGGCGACGCCGGCGTGGCCACCCCACTCTTCGAGAGGGACGGGCTCCCGCGGCGCGATCGGGACCGCCCACTCGACCCGGATCCCCTCGCGGAACGTCCCCACGAATGCCCGCGCCCCGTGCACTATCCCCGCGCGGGGCCAGTCGGTGGGGGCGAGGGGTTCGATGAGATATTCCGAGAGACGGTGGGCGATCGCGTCGACGCCGGCCCGGGTCGTCCCCAGGTCGAGGTCACGGGGTCGCACCGCGGCCCCCTGCAGCCAGGCGGCGACCGACCCGCCGATGTACCACTCGATCCCTTCTGCCGCGAGCGGCGCCCCCAGGCGCTCGACCACCGCCCGGACACCGGATTCGACCGCCACGGGAGCCCCCTCGTACGCCTGAGCGACCATCGCGTCGAGCACGAACCGGTTCCGATTGTAGGCCTGCCGCACCCGCGGCGACTCGCTCCTCGGGAGGAGGAACCGTCGGTGCCAGCACCGCGGGCCCCCGAACATGCAGGGGGAAGCGGTCGGGGCGTACCCGAAGACGTGGGGGGACCCTTTCGGCGGTCCCCCCGCGTCGTCCCCGCCGTCCTGGGCATGGAACGTGAAGGTCGTCCCTTCGCCGTCGAGGTCGATCGAGAGCTGGTGCAAGTACCCCGCCCCGAGGTCGGGGCCGGAGAGCATCTCGCTCGTCACGGCCGGACCCCGATGCGGCCCCGACCCCGGTCTCCCGCGACTAGGCGGGAACGGGCTCGAGCTCGAGGGCCGACGGGAGCGGGATCCGGCCGGTATGGAGCTCGATGCGGTCCGCCGACCGGTGCGCGGAGAGATACGTGCCGCTCGCGAGCGACTCCCAGACCCCCCGCTCCCCGTCGAACGGCTCGCTCCCCACGATGACCCGGTGCGGAGCCGCCCGGTAGGTCATCTGGTAGTACCGCCGCGACGGGTCAATGAGCCCGGTACCGTGGTCGCCGGTCCACAGGCAGAACGCCCACAGCTCGTCCGGGTGGCGGGAGAAGAGGACGTTCAGTCCCGAGAACGGGGGAACCGGGGGGCGCTTCAGGCCCTGCCAGACCCGGACGAGGTCCTCCACGGTGTGGACGTACCCGGCGAGCGGATCCCCGATCTCCTCGGTGTTGCGGACGAGAAGCCAGAACAGGACCTCGCTGTCGTTGAGGCCTTTCACGTCCTTCTCGTGGAGACCGAGCAGCGGGCGGGTCTCGTTCGGGAACGGGATCGAGCCGTTGTGCTCGAAGAGCACGGTGTGGGCCTCGAACGGTTGGGAGTTCTCGACGGCGATCAGCTGTTCCCGGGGGAGGCTGAGCGGATTGCTCGCGTGCCGCAGGTGGCCGAAGATGAGCGGGCCCCGCGCCGACCGGGCGACCGCGGTGAACCGATCGACCTCCTCGAACGCGCCCCCGGTCCCCCGCTCGACCCGCGCGCGACCGCGCTCCTCGAACCACCCGATCCCCCAGCCGTCCCGCTGGGCGGTCTCCGTCGTCACGTTCGACTGCGCGAGGAGGGACCGGTCGGACTGCACGAGCCAGGCCTCGGCGGGCTCATCGCGGGTCGTGAGTTGAGCGAACAGACGGCACATCGGTACGCGTCCACCACGGAGCGGTAGATAAGCCTCCGCGGTCGTTCGCCCCGGTGACGGGTCGGTAAGCAACTCTTTTTAGCCGCTCGCCGCTAGAACAGGCGCAGGCAGGCAGCGATGGTCGCGATCGAGGTGACCCCGACGGCCCGGGACCAGGTGCTCAAGATCATGGAGCGCCAGGGGAAGACCGGCGCCGCCCTTCGGCTCTACGTACAGGGGGGTGGATGCTCCGGTCTCACCTACGGGATGACGTTCGACAAGCAGGAGTCCGGCGACGAGATCGCGTTCGAGGACTCCGACCTCCGCGTCGTCGTCGACCGGGCGAGCGCGCCGCTCCTCGAAGGGGTGAAGGTCGACTTCCTGATCGGCCTCGAGGCCTCGGGGTTCAAGATCTACAACCCGAACGCGACCGGGACCTGCTCGTGCGGGAAGTCGTTCTCCGCGTAACCCCGTGGCGTCGCGGTACGCTGTGTTTTATACCCGCCCCGGCGTTGCATTTCTCGGGTAGTCCAGGAGGGCCCACGGCATGAGCGATAGTGTAAGCATCAAACTCGAAGTCACCAAGGAAGCGCAGGATCAGGTCCGGGAGCTCATCCGCTCGCAGAAGCCCGGTACCGCGGTGCGCGTCTACCTCCAGGCCGGCGGCGGGGGCTGCGGCTCCGGCGGCGGCTGCGGGTCCGGAGGGTGCTCGTGCGGTTCCGAGAGCGCGGCCCCGTCGTTCGGGATGGCGTTCGACCGACCCCGCAACGGCGACCGGGTCGTCTCGGTGGACGGGTTCTCGATCGTCGTGGACGACCTGAGCGCCGACATGCTCAACGGCGCCCGGATCGACTACGTGCAGGACCTGGACGCTTCCGGCTTCAAGATCACCGCGCCCAACACTCCCACCTTGGGGGATGCCCCGGGGTCGGCGGCGGGCGGCTGTGGTTGCGGCGCCGGCGGCTGCGGATGCGGGTAACCGCGTCCGTCCAACCCATTCCGGATTCTTCCCCGCGTTACGGCTAGACCTTGGCCGGGCCATTCGGCCCATCGATCGGTGGTGCCCCCGGCTCACGCGTCGGAATGCGACGAGGTGAAGGCAGGATCGGGCCTCGTCCCGCCGGGGTCGGAGAACGTGTGGGACCACCGGGACCCCGGTTTTCGCACGCTCGCGGAGCTCGAGGCGATCGCGGCGCGCCGGACGATGGGCCACGTCTGGGCCTACATCGAAGGGGGCGCCGGCGAGGAGCGCACGCTCGCGGCCAACCGGGCCGCGTTCCGACGCTGGGTGCTCCGGCCGCGGGTCCTCGAGGACGTCTCGGAGATCGACCTGCGGACCGCCATCCTCGGGAACCGGACCCGGGCCCCGGTCTTCGTTTCTCCGACGGCCTACCAAGGGGAGGTCCACCCGGATGCCGAGGTCGGTACCGCTCGGGCGCTCTCGGCCGCCGGCCTCCTGGGGACCTACAGCACGCTCTCGTCCTCGTCCCTCGAGCAGATCGCCGCCGCCTCGCACGGACCCGCTCCCTGGTTCCAGCTCTACCTGCAACCGGACTTCGCGGTGAGCGCGAGCCTCGCCCGCCGAGCGGAGAAGGCCGGCTTCTCCGCGATCGTCCTCACCGCGGACGTTCCGGTCCTCGCCGTCCGCGACCGGCAAGCGGAGGGAGGGTTCGCGATCGACTCCTCGGTCCCGATCGGGAACGGGCGGGACATCCTCCCGCCGTCCCGGGAGCCCGAGCTCCAGGGAGAGGTCTACCGGCTCAGGTCCGAGGCCTCGCAGACCTGGGACGTCCTCGACCGGCTGCGGGAGTCGACCGGCCTACCCCTCATCGTGAAGGGCATCCTGACCGCGGAGGACGCCCGCCGGGCCGTCGCGCACGGGGCCCGCGGGATCCTGGTCTCGAACCACGGGGGACGCCAGCTCGACGGGGCGCCCGCGAGCCTCGATGCGCTCGCGGAGGTCGTCGCGGCCGTGGGGAACTCGGCCGAGGTCTATCTGGACGGCGGAGTGCGTCGGGGATCCGATGTCCTGATCGCCCTGGCCCTCGGCGCCCACGCGGTGGGCGTGGGCCGGCCGGTCCTGTGGGCCCTCGCGGCGGGGGGCGAGTCCGGCGTCCGGCAGTACTTCGCCCTGCTCACCACGGAGCTCGCGACCGCGATGGCCTTGGTCGGTCGACGACGCATCGCCGAGATCGACCGAACCCTCATCGGTCCAGCTCCGGGTCCGGCACGGCTCGGGGAACGCGGTCCGGATCGGGCTGACGGACCCTGAGACCTCCCGCGCTCCCATCCCGATGGTCGTGAGAATACCCGACGAGTGTCGGGTCCAGGCTAAAGCACGGGATGGGCCTCCCCCCGGCATGGACGGCACGGTCGAGGAGTGGGAGGTCCGCCTTGCGCACGGGCTGGCCGAGTTCTCGCGGCAGCACCCGGACCTCCTCTGCGACGTGCGTCCGCTCGGCTTCCGCTGGTCGGTCGTTTGCTCGGGGTCGCCGGCGTCGGTGGACCGGCTCGCGCGGTCGGTTCCCTGGGACCCCTCGATGGTATGGCTCGACCGCCGCTCGGAGACCGGCGCCCGGTTCGCCTACTCACCCCACCCCTCAGAGATCGGGCTGTTGCGGCGGGTCGCTTCCCTAGGGGGTTTCATCCTCCCGCCCCTCGTAGGTCGGGCCGGGCATCTACGGGTCCGCTTCCTCTCGGCCGCTCGATCCTCGGAGGGGCTTGCCGGACGGGAGGGCGAGGCCCGGCTGATCGCACGGCGTCGGCTCACCGCCGCCGGCCTGCGACGGGAGCTTGACCGGATCGCGGAGGGACCGCCGCCGCTCACCCCTCGGCAGACCGAGGTCCTCCTCGAGGCGGTACGGGGCGGCTACTACGAGGTCCCCCGGCGCTCCACGGTCGAAGAGATCGCCCGGAGGCTGCATCTCGGTCGGAGCACCACCGAGGAGCATCTACGGTCCGCCGAGTCGCATGTCGTCCGGTCGGCCGCTTCCCTGATCGCGCGGGCCCGCGAACCTTCGGTCGGCGAGGTCGACCCGACGGTCCACGTCGCCCGGTACTCCTCCGAGCTCGCGCTCTACGTCGACCTGGTCCTCCGGGGGGAGACCGTGACCTCCCTCCGCCTCCTCCGCCGGGAGCCTCGAGGGGTCGGCCACGAGCATCCTCACCTCGCGCGGATCCTGGCCCACCTCCGCACGGGTCGGGAGGATCTACGGGATATCCCGGTCGACCCGGCGGTCGGACCGTTCGAGCGCGAGGTCCTCGAGGAGCTGCGACGCATCCCGGCGGGCGAGACCCGGACCTACACGGAGATCGCGCACCGCATCGGTCGGCCCCAGGCCGTACGGGCGGTCGGGAACGCGTGCGCGCACAATCCGATCCCGGTGCTCATTCCGTGCCACCGGGTGGTCCCGGCCCACGGGGGGATCGGCAATTATTCGGCCGCCGGGGGGCCCGAGACCAAGCACCGGCTGCTCGAGCGGGAGGGGGCCCACCTCACGGACCGACCCGAACAACGACGCTCCGGCTCCCGCCCGCGCCGCAAAGGGGGTGACCCCCGATGACGCCACCCGAGTCGGCTCGGCCGGGGCCGCGATCGGGGGCGGGATTCCCCGCGTCTGCTCCCCCGGCTTCGGGGAGGTCCGACCTCGCGCTCGTCGTGCTCCTCGGGATCCTCTGGGGATCGGCATTTCCCGTGATCCGCGCGGGTCTGGTCGGAGGGGCACCACCGCTCCTCTTTGCCGCAGTACGATACGCCCTGACTGCCGCGGCCATCGTGGGGATCGCGGGGGCGGCCCGGATCCCTCGGCCCCGATGGGCCGACGTACAGGCCCCGGCGGTCTTCGGGGGCCTGCTCATGATCGGGACCTATGGAGGTCTCCTCTATCTCGGCGAAGAGACCACGACCGGCGCGCTCGCCGCGATCCTGACCGCGTCCGCGCCGCTCGCGAGCGCCGGTCTCGGTCTCCGCCTGCTCCCTTCCGAGCGATTGGGACGCTGGGGGGCCGGGGGATTGCTCGTCGGCTTCGTCGGCGTGGGGGTGCTCGTGCTGCCGCAGCTGCTCGCCGGGTCCCCCACGGGGGTCGTGGGACCTCTGCTCGTCCTGGCAGCGGTCCTCGCCTTCGCGATCGGGTCGGTCCTCCTCCGCCGGACGCAGACGGCCGCCCCCGGCCTCTGGACGCTCTCGTTCCAGTTCGCGGTCGCGGCCGGGTTCGTCGGCCTCCTATCGGTCGGCGCCGGCGAACCTGCGTCCCTTGGAACGGGATCCGTGGTGCTGCCGTCCCTCGGGTTCCTGGTCGTGTTCCCCGGGATCCTCGGCTACGCCCTCTATTTCCGGATCCACCATACCTCGGGTCCGACCACGGCGAACGTGGTCGGGTACGTCAACCCCGCCACGGGGGTCCTCGTGGGCCTCCTCGTGTTCGGCGAGACCGTGAGCGGGATCGAGGTCGGAGGGCTCGCGCTCATCGCCCTCGGCCTGTTCCTCCTCCAGAAGGGCCGCGGGGCCGCCGCGCCTCCGGCGGCCGGGCGGCCCCTCACCGGGTCGGACGAGCAGGCGTCCGACTCCTGAGCGGCGTCCCGGACCGGTTCGGGTCATCCCGACGGTAGTCCCGAGGCCCCTTCCGGGAACCAGCGGCGCTTGAGCGGATCGTTGAGGAGTACCCCGAACACCCCGAGCGCAAGCGCGATCCCGAGGTCGAGCGCCGAGGTCGCCTGGAACTGGAAGATCGACGCGAGCCCGGGAAGGTAGATCGCGAGGAGGAGCAGACCGACCGCGAACGCGGTCACGAACCAGGCGAGCGAGTTCGGAACGCGGAGGCTCGCGAGGAACGACCGGCTCGACGAGCGCATGAGGTAGACCATCGCGAGATTGCCGGCCATCAGGGCCGCGAAGCCGAGCGCCCGGCTCTCGTCGTACCCGTGGCCCAGCAAGATGGCCCCGGCGTACACCGCGAGGGAGACCGCGAGCGCCGAGGCGCCGAGGAAGAACCCGCCAAGTAGCGCCGGGCGGGAGAGCAGCGGATCGCGCGGGTTACGGGGCGGGCGGGCCATCACCCCGGATTCCTCGGGTTCTACCTCGAAGACGAGCGACGTCACCGGGTCGATGATCAGTTCGAGGAAGACGATCTCGAGGGGGAAGAGGAGGATCGGGAATCCGAGCAGCACGGGGAGGAGGGCCATGCCGCCGATCGCGACGTGGATCGCGACGATGTAGGCGAGGGCCTTGCGCATGTTGTCATACACCCGCCTCCCGGTCCGCACCGCCTCCACGACCGTAGGGAAGGCGTCGTCGAGGAGCACGAGGGCCGCGGCCTCCCGGGCGACATCGGTCCCGCGCTGTCCCATCGCGATCCCCACATGGGCGGCCCGAAGGGCCGGTGCATCGTTCACGCCGTCCCCGGTCATTGCGACCACCTCGCCATCCTCCCGGAGTGCTTCGACCAGCCGCAGCTTCTGCTCCGGGCGGACCCGGGCACAGATCTCCACGGTCCGCAGCCGCTCGGCAAGATCGGCCGGGGGGAGTCGGTCGAGCTCGGCCCCGGTCAGCACGCGGTCGGGTCGGCTCCAGCCGGCCTCCCGCGCGATGGCCCGCGCGGTATCGGGATGGTCCCCCGTGATCATCACGACGCGGATCCCGGCGGCCCGGGCCTGACGGACGGCCTCCGGCACCCCGGGACGGATTGGGTCGGCGAGAGCGATCAGTCCGAGCAAGGTGAACGGACCCGTCGGGGGCCCCGCCGGCGAATCCGGGGCCGGTGCGGCGCCCCGGGCGACCCCGAGCACTCGATAGCCCCCGTTGGCGAGTTGGTTGACCGCGCCCTCCCACTGTGTCCGTTCGGCGACGGAAAGGGCACACGCCTCGAGCACGAGCTCGGGGGCCCCCTTCACCGCGACCCAGCGCTCCTCCGTTCCCGGGGCCTGCCAGATGTTCCGCACCCACCTCGACTCGTGCGAGAACGGGACGTGCTCGACCAGCGTCGGCGGGGACGTCTTGGCGACGACCGCCTCCCGGGCCCGCTCGACGATCGCGACCTCCATCGGATCGACCGGCTCGGGCTCCCCGGCGAGCGCGGCGGTCTCGAGCAGGGCGCTGACCCGAGCATCCGCTTCGGGCCCGTCGCCGAGGACCACGGGCGGACCGGCAGGCTCCACGAGCGCGGCGGAGAGGCGCATCCGGTTGAGGGTGAGCGTCCCGGTCTTGTCCGCGCAGAGCACGGTCACGCAGCCGAGCGTGGGGATCGTGCCGAAGCGACGGACGAGCGCCTGTCGCGCCGCCATCCGGCGCGCCCCGAGCACCGAGTAGACGGTGGTCACGACGGGGATCTCTTCCGGCACGAGACCGATCGCGAGCGCGGTACCCGCGAGGAGCCCGACGATCCAGTTGCCCGTCCGCAGTCCCACGACGACGGCGAGCAGGGTCGTGAGCAGGACGGCGAGGACCGCGATGCCGAGGACGAGCGGTCGGGTCTGGGCCCGGAGGAGCGGCGTTCCCGTCTCGACCCGGGCGAGGGCGGCCGCGATCCGGCTCGTCTCGGTCCGCGATCCGGTCGCGCGGACCTCGACCCAACCCTGGCCTCGGACCACGAGCGTCTGGGCGTAGACGAACGGGAGGTCCTCTCCGCCCGGACGGGCCCAGGGGATCCCGACCCCCCCGACGGCCTTCCGCACGGGCACCGACTCTCCGGTCAGTAACGACTCGTCGACGAGGAGCCCGATGCCGGCGCGGACCTCGCCGTCCGCGACTACCCGGTCCCCTTCGGCGAGCGCCACCCAGTCGCCCCGCACGACCTCCCGGGCAGGGACCGCGCGACGAAGGCCACCCCTCAGGACCACGACCTCGGGGACCGTGAGGTCCCGGAGGGCTTCGAGCGCCCGTTCTGCTCGTCGCTCCTGGTAGAGGTCGAGGGCGACGACCACGACGACCGAGGCGCCGAGCACGGCCGCGTCGCGCGGCTCCCCGAACAGGAGGTACAGGACCGCTGCCCCGAGGAGCAGCGCGAACATCGGCTCCGAAAGGACCTCTCGGAGGAGCCGCAAGGTGCTCTTGCGATCGGGTTGGGGGAGCTCGTTCGGTCCCTCGTCCTGGAGCCGCGCCCGCGCGGTCTCCTCGCTCAGCCCAGCGCCTGGGAGCGGCGCGGCACCGTCCCTAAGCGGGCCGACCATGGTCTCGGCCGACACACACTCGCTCGCTGCTTGAACGCTCTCTTCCGAGCTCCGCTTTCCCGGCCGGCTGGAAACCTCGGTCCGTACGTCGTAGGCGATTCCCCGGGACCGGGGGCCGCCCGAGACCCCCCCCGCGTCGACCCGGAGATGGGCCCGGACGAATCTGAACCCATATGGATTGCATTCGAGGTTCTGTCTTGACGAGAAGACCCTACCCTGCGCCTTCTGACGAACCCGACGGGTTCGCTTGTCAGCCCGTAACGGTTTCCGGGGGTTCGAGCGGCGGATCGGCCATGAGCGGGGAAGGAGTACCAGGCTTGCCGATAGCTGAACACATCCACCGATCTCGGATGGGCTCGGTCACAACCAGACCCGGTTCCGGTCCATTCGACCGGCTCGATCCGCTCGCGTTGAGCGGGGAAGAGCCCTCGCGTCTGCAACGGTGGAGTCGAGGGTCAGGAGCTATCGCGGGCGAGTGACGCGTCCGACCGGGATCCGACGCGTTAGATTTGCGCGCGCGCCGCAGAGCGCCTGAGCCGCAGGGCGATTCCGCGTGTAGGGGCGCAACCCTAAGGTGGGCCGATTCGGCCGGACTCGCCTTCTCGGTTACCCAACGTAACCGCCGGTCCGAAAACCGAAACGGGAGCTTCGGGGCCCCAGAGTTGCGCTCCTTGTACGGAGCAGGCAGGGGTCGGGACCGGGAAACAGGACCCCGGTACCGTTTGCCAGGTCGCTCTCGGCGGACATCGCTCTAAGAACCCCTTTCGACCATTCGTCGATCATGTCGGGATCCGCGAAGACCTCGGAGAAGACCGACGGCTGGAAACCCATTCCCGATCCCGACGGTCTCTTCTCGTCGGGAACCGCCGACTTCGACCGACTTCTGGGGGGAGGCTTCCCACGGGGAAGCTGCGCGCTCTTCAGCATGGATGAGACGGTGGGGCAAGAAGACCTCGATCTCTTGTTGCTCCCAACTTTCCTCAACTTCCTCTACCAGTCCCGAGGAATCATTGCCACGCTACCGTCCCGCGATTCCCCTCACGATTTTCGAGCGCGGTTGTTGCGCTTCGTGACGCGCCGTCGGTTCGACAGCCGGGTGCGGGTGGTGGATTTCGTTCGTGAGGACGAAGGCCTCTCCTACGTGGTGAGCTTGAAGGTCAGGAACCCGACACATCACCCGCTCACTCCGACAGAACAGAAAACCGGCCTAGGAGCTTGTAGCCCAACTCCGTCAGTTCGCTGACGGAGCTTCTGACGAGAACTCTGCCGAAAGTACTTTCGTCGCGTACGTCTATGGGCTTGCATGCCGAGCCCTCCGAGCCCGAACTTCCGC
>JAKASE010000012.1 GCA_021819135.1 Thermoplasmata archaeon
CGAGCGCGAGTGGTGAACGAGCTGCGACGATGGACGCGGGACGTGGAATGGTGGGAAGTGGATCTCACCGCCCGTCAGGAGCGACGCCTTCGGCTCGGGAACACAGACTAGGTTTTGTCCCAAACTCTCGGAGGGCCCCCAGGCGCTAGACCGGGAGTCGCCCCGAGCCCGTCCTTCGGGGCGCGGACGGCCCCGCCCTACGGCCTTGCGGGGGCGCCCGACCCGGATGCGATGGGATCCCAAGCGTCGGGCATCCTCCCGTCACCTAGTTATTCGGTCGGCGCACTTCGCGAGGACGGGAAGGGGCTCCGGGCCCGCTCCGGCATCACCATGGGGACGGTCGTCGTGGAGATCGCGGTCAAGGACGACGTGCGTCTGCTGAAGGCGCTCGAGTCACTGGCCGCCCAGACCCGTCCCCCCGACCACGTGCTGGTCGCCGCCTCCCCGAAGACCCCGGAGGCGCTCGCCGAGGCCGCGACCTCGCGATGGCCGGCGATCCACGTGGAGCTCGTACGGTTTCCGGGAGGACCGGTGGATGCGCGGACCCTCTCTCTCCCCTACCTGCGGGAGGAGACCACCGCGTTCCTCGACTCGGACGAGATCGCGCCGCCGGATTGGCTCGCCACGATCGTCCGGCCGATCGAGGAGGGACGCGCCGGCTATGTGGGCGGACCGACCCGACCGCTCCGGGCCGCCGAGAACCCGATCGAACGATATTACGAGCTCCTCGAAGTGGCGATCTACGACGACCTCGTGCGATCGAGCGTCACGTACCTCCCGCTCGGGAACTCCGCGTGGCCCACTCGCCTCCTCCGTGAGTTCGGCTTCGACCCCCGCGTGACCGCCGAGGACCACGACCTCGAGACCCGGGTCCAGCGGGCGGGATACCGGGGTCTCTACCTCCCGGAGGCGTGGGTCTACCATGACAAGAGCAACGAGACGAGCTACGTGCGGTGGGCCCGCAAGCGCTACCTCTACCTCTTCCAGATGGCGATGTCGATGATCAAGAACCGCGAGCTCTCGCACCGGCTCGCCGAGCGACGCCGGCCGGTCCGTCACCCCCTCCGGTACGTCGAGGCGGTGATGAAGCCGTTCGCGCTCGTCCACGCCTGGATCCGCTGGTCCCGGGTCGGCGACCGCCCGCCGGCACGACCCCCCCGAGCCCCCGGTTAGGTGTGCGTCCCGCTCCGGCGGGATTCTCCGGGGGGCCGGCCCGTCCCCGGCCCTCGACCCCAAGGGCTTTTTCGGGGAGTCCGGTGCACCGCCCGTGCGGGTCGCGCTGATCGGAGGCGGGGTGCAGCCGATCCCTCCGACCGGCTACGGCGCGGTGGAACGGATCCTGGCCGACCTTCGTGCGGCCCTGGAGGCGGCCGGTCACGAGGCGTTCGTGGTGAACCGGGTCCGTCGGCGACGGACCCGGGACGAGTACCCGTTCGCATGGGAGCTGCCGCGACTCCTCCGCGCCGAACGGTACGACGTCCTCCATGCGCACACCCCGGTGGTCGCGAACCGCCTCGCCGGGATCGGATCACCCTACGTGTACACCTCGCATTCCCGCCACTGGTACTACCGCGAGCAGTGGACCCACCGGTGGGGCTACTGGCTCGAGCGGCGGGCGGTGCGACGGGCCCGGGCGGTGATCGCATTGACCGCTCCGCTCGCGGAGACCATGCGCGATGCGGTCCGTCCCCCGCTGCCGCCGATCTCCGTCGTCCCGTTCGGGGTCGACACCGCGCGGTTCGCGCCCGACTGGACCGCGCGGACGGGACGGAGGGCGCTCGGCGTCGGCGTGATCGCCCCGTTCAAGCGCTGGCTCGTGGCCGCCGAAGCGCTCCGGGGGACCGGGGTGACGCTCTCGATCGCCGGTCCGGTGGTGTCGGCGGAATACGCCGAGCGCGTGCGGGCATGCGGGGACCACGTGGAGCTCCTCGGGGAGATCTCCGGGGAGGAGCTCGTGCGACGGTACGCCGAGAGCGACTTCCTGGTGCATCCGAGCGCGGTCGAGATCCTATCGGCGACGGTGCTCGAGGCGCTCTCGGCCGGCCTGCCGGTCCTGGGAGGGACCGCGGTCCGAGGGGTCGTCGACGAAGGCGTCACCGGCTGGGGGATCCCCGGCGACGACCTCGAGCTCGCCCGCGGCCTGCGGGAGCGCGCTCAGGAGCTGGTCGCTCGGGAGGAGGAGCGGCGAGCGATGGGGGAAGCCGCGCGGAGCTCCGCCGAACACCGGTACGCCTGGCCCCGGATCGTCGCGCAGCACCTCGAGGTCTACCGTGCCGTCATCGGCGAGACCGCGCCGGCGGGCGCCGGATCGATCGCGCGCTAGGTCCGGGACGCGCGCGCCCGCTGCATCTCGGCGATCGTATGGTCGATCGCGCCCGAGCTCGAGAACCGGGGCGCCCAGCCGAGCGCCTCGAGCTTGTCGATCGCGAGGAGCTGCTGGGGGACGTCGCCCGCCCATCCCCGCTCTCCGCCCGTGTACTCGACGCGGGCCGTCCCGCCGTGGGCGGCAACGACCTTCTCCGCAATCTCGCGGACCGAGGTCCGGTCCCGGGTCCCCAGGTTGTAGATGTTCACGAGCTCGGTCGCGCGCTCGTTCACGCGGAGCATCGCGTCGACGCAGTCCTCGGTCCGCAGGTAGCTCTTGGACTGGCGGCCATCCCCCAGGACCTCGAGCCGTCGGGGGTCCCGCCGGAGCTTCTCGAAGAAGTCGTAGAGGACGCCATGGGTCATCGCCGGGCCGATGATGTTCGCGAAACGGAAGAGGTACGACCGGATGCCGTACATGTGCGCGTACGCCGAGATCATCGCCTCCCCGGCGAGCTTCGCTGCCCCGTAGAGCGATTCCGGCTCGAGCGGACCGTAGTCCTCCGGGGTCGGGAACCGTTTCGGGAACCCATAGACCACGCTGGACGAGGAGAAGAGAACGCGAGGCACGTCGTACCGGCGGGCGGCCTCGAGCACGCGGAACGTCGCGACGGTGCCGTCGGCGAAGTCGATCTCGGGGTCCTTCGATCCCTTCTGGATGTCGGTGTTCGCCGCGAAGTGCCACACCTCCGAGGCGCCCCGGAACAGGTCGGAATACGTCGAGGGCTCCCGCAGGTCGGCGACCGTCAGCCGGCAGTTCCGCGCGTTCCCGGCCTCGGCGAGGTGCTCGCGGCGCCCGGTCGACAGGTTGTCGATGACCCGCACCTCGATGCCCCGTCCGACCAGGACGCGGACCAGCCAGGAACCGATCGCACCCGCTCCGCCCGTGACCACCACGGGTCCCGCGCGCGTGGGCCGCTCCATCGAAGGGCGCGAGTCAGGGAAGCATATATAAACCGACGGAGGCCTAAACGCCCACCATCGACCGGAGGGTCGGGGGACGATGCGTACCTACGTCCGGATGACCTTCCACTCCGAAGGCGCGAACCCGCTGAAGGTGCTCGAGGCCATGAAGCTCCTAGGCTTCGAGGAGTCGATGGGGATGCACGACTTCGTCTACAAGTGGAAGGAAAAAGCGTCGCTCGACGAGGTCATCCACCTGATGACCGAGATGCACGAACGCCTGAAGGGGCTCGACGTGCACTACGAGATAACCACGATTTCCTAATCCACGCAGCGGATGGGTGATGCCGCGGGAGTACCTCGATCGGCTCGAGCGGATGTTGTTGCTGCACCTCCTGGAGCACCGGGGGCAGCAGATCCGGTTCGAGGCGTCCCAGTGGACGACCGAGTTCGGCATCGCCCGTAAGTTCGCGAGCGAGGACCCGGGCGACCTCAAGACCGCCCTGCGCACCCTCGAGATGTCCCGGATGATCTACCGGCGGACGCAGTACGTGGTCGGGTACTCCGAGCCGAAGCACGTCTTCTCCCTGACGGCGACCGGCCACCGCAAGGCCCTCGAGTTCTTGCGCGAGGACAACGGAGGCAGCCTGCCCGCGAACGGCACGGAACCGGCCCCGGGCCCCGACGGTTCTCCGGAGGGGAACCTGCCCTCCTTCCCCCACGCCCCCGGCGCGTAGGGCCGGGGCCCGATGACCGTTCTCGAGGGGACCGCGGTCCGTCTCCGCCCCCTCCGGCCGGCGGAGTATCCGACCGTGATGGCGTGGTACCAGGATCCGGAGGCGGTCGCCCCCCACGACCGGTACCTCGTCGACACGCTCGAGGGGCTCGCCCGGGCGGTCGAGTCGGCCGAGGGGGATCCCGGTTCGGTCGCGCCCCGGTTCGCGATCGAACGCCGGACGGACGGGACCCTGGTCGGTCTCCTCGGATACTATCGGGCCCACCCGGTCCTGGAATACCTGGACCTCTGGTATCTCATCGGGGACCGGACGGCCCGGGGCCAGGGCCTGGGGCGCGAGGCGGTCGAGCGGCTGGTCGACCACCTCTTCCGGACCACGTCCGTCGAGAGGATCGGCGCGGCGATCGACGCCCAGAACGAGGCGTCGTGCCGGTTGGTCGACCGTCTCGGATTCCGGCTCGAAGGGACGCTCCGCTCCGCGCTGTTCCACCATGGTCGGTGGCATGACGTGCGGGTCTACGGGGTCACCCGTCCGGAATGGGACGGTCGGGCTCCGCGAGCGTGAACCCGATCCGCACGGACCCGTCCGTGTTGCGGTAGGGCGCCGCGAACCGGAGCGGTCCGATCTCCCCGGTGGAGCGCACGTGCGTTCCTCCGCACGGACAGATGTCCGCCCCTTCGATCTCGATGACCCGGACCGGATCGACGTGGGGCGCGAGGGGCACGAGGCCGGAACGGCGGGACGTCGGATGGCCGTCCCACTCGGAACGGGGGATCGCCCGGATCGAGACCGGCCGAACGTTCCTTAGCTCGTCGCCCACCGCCTGGGACACCGCGTCGACCGCGTCGTCCGGGAGGGAGGCCTCGAGGTCGATCGTCGCCCCGATCCCGCTCAGGTTGGCGTGGCGGGTGCGGAGCCCCGTCCGCTCGAAGACCATCGCGCTCACGAGGTGCTGCGCGGTGTGCAGCCGCATGTGACGGTGGCGACGGGCCCAGTCGATCCGTCCTTCGACCTCGGCGCCGAGGGCCAGCCCCTTCCCGCCTCCGCCCCGGGGGCGGAGGCGATGGAGCACCGAAGCGCCGGACTTCGACACGTCCACGACCTCCATCGGGGCGGAGTCCCCGACCGTGAGGCTCCCCCGGTCCCCGGGCTGGCCCCCTCCCATCGGGTAGAAATAGGTCCGGTCGAGAACGACCGCCCCGGGCGGGAGCGCGGTGACCCGGGCCGTGAACGTGCGGACGTACGCGGACGCCATGTCGGTGAGGTAGGCGAGATCGGTCACGGAGGGCGATGGCCGTGAGGGCGGATGGGGCTTGCGACTCTCCTCGGAGGTCCGGAATCCTTTTAGAGGGGGTCGATGTGCGCCGCCGAGGATTTCCGTGTTCAAGCTCCGGATCAAGATGGAGAACCTCCGCGAGGTCGTCGAGGTCGTCTCGACCCTCGTCAGCGAGGTCAAGCTGAGCATCTCGAAGGACGGTCTCGAGGCGAAGGCGGTCGATCCGTCCCACGTCGCGATGCTCGTCCTCAAGCTCCAGAAGGGCGTCTTCGAGGAGTTCACTGGAGAGCCGACCGACATCGGGGTCGATGTCGAGAAGCTCAAGGAGGTGCTCCGCCTCTCGAAGCCGGGCGACATCATCGACCTTCAGTTCGACGGCAAGAACCGCCTGGTCGCCGGGGTCGGCCGACTCACGCGCCAGATGGCGGTCGTGGACCCCGCGGGGATCACCGACCCCAAGGTCCCGAACGTCAGCCCGCCGGCCAGCGTCACCCTCAAGACCGAGGACATGCGCCAGGGGATCCGGGGGAGCGAGAGCTTCACCGACCATGTGACGCTGAGCCTCGAGACGGACGGCTTCACGATGCACTCCGAGGGTGACACCGACCGGCTCGACCTCAAGATCCCGAAGGAGAGCCTGACCCGGCTCGACGTGAAGGAGCCGGTGAAGAGCATGTACCCGCTCGACTTCTTCTCCGCGATGGTGAAGTCGATCGGGGCCGAGGAGACGACCCTCCACGTCGGGAACGAGTACCCGCTCAAGGTCGAGTTCGCGATGGGAGCCGGTCGCGGCGAGGGCCGCTACCTGCTCGCGCCTCGCGTCGAAGAGGATTGACGGGCCCGACCGCCCCCCCGGTCGCCGTCCCGTTCGGGAATGCGGGGACGGGTGCGCTACCTTCTTAATCCGTGGCCGGTCGTACGGCCATGAGCGCCGCCCCTTCTTCGCGCGTGGCGATCCTCTCGGCGGTGCGGACCCCCATCGGACGATTCGGGGGTGCGCTCCGAGAACTCTCGGCCGCCCAGCTGGGGGCCCACGCGACCCGCGCCGCGATCGAGCAGGCCGGGCTCACCCCCGATCGGATCGACGAGGTCCTGTTCGGGGAGGTCATCCAGGCCGGCGCGGGGCAGAACCCGGCCCGGCAGGTACTGCGGGGGGCCGGTGTGCCGGATTCGGTCGGCGCAGTGACCGTCAACATGGTCTGCGGCTCGGGCATGAAGGCGCTTCATCTCGGGTACCTTTCCATCCGCGCGGGCGAGCGCGACCGGGTCGTCGTGGGCGGGATGGAGAGCATGTCGAACGCTCCGTACCTTGTCGAAGGGTCGGTCCGATGGGGGACCCGACCGGGGCCCCGGACCCTCTTCGACGCGATGCAGTACGACGGGCTCATCGACGCCTACGAGGACCACGAGATCATGGGGCTCACGGGCGAGCGCATCGCGAAGAAGTTCGGCCTCTCCCGGACGGAGAACGATGCCTTCGCCCTCCGCAGCAACCTCCGGGCCTCCCGGGCGAGCGCGGACGGGACGTTCGCGAGCGAGATCGTCCCCGTGCCCGGCACCCTCACCCCGGGCGGGGTCGGCCTCGAGCGGGACGAGGCCCCGCGTGGCGACACGACGATGGACAAGCTCTCGCGCCTGAAACCGGCCTTCGCGGCCGAGGGGGTCCTCACCGCCGGCAATTCCTCCAAGCTCTCCGACGGGGCGGCGGCGCTGGTCCTCGCGAGCGAGGCCGAGGTCGAACGCTCGGGCGTCCGGCCGATCGCGTGGGTGCACTCGATCGCGGAGAGCGGGGTCCATCCCCGGGATGTGATGGAGTCGCCGATCCCCACCGTGCGACGACACCTGGAGAAGACCGGCCTCTCTCCGCGGGATTTCGACCGGGTCGAGCACAACGAGGCGTACGCCTCGGCGTCCCTCGCGGTACAGAAGAGCTTCGGGTTCACCGAGGAGCAGTTCAACGTCTACGGGGGCGCGGTCGCGCTGGGCCATCCGCTCGGCGCGAGCGGGGCGCGGATCATCGTGACGCTCCTTAACGCCCTGAAGCGTGGGCACGGCCACCGGGGGCTTGCGACCCTGTGCATGGGCGGCGGCAACGGTCTCAGCACGATCGTCGAGCGGGCGCCCGACTAGACTGGACTAGATTAGTCTAGACCAGACTAGGCGAGCGGGATTCCGAGCCGCATCTCCACTTCGGCGATCGCCCGCCGCGCGGCCGGACGGTCTCCCCGAGGGATCCCGCCGGCGGCCGTCGCCCTCAACGCCGACGTGAAATCCCGGACCCGGGCGATCGCCGCCGGGGTCCCGAGGTCGCAGGAGAGGTCGTCCCGGACCGCGCGGGCGAGGTTCCGCGCATCGGCCGCCGCCGGGCCCCCGCGCCCGGAGCCCCGGAACCAGGCGGAGATCGTGCGGCGGGCCTCCCGATGCTCCTCGGTGGCCGCCCGCAGGTCACCCACCCTCCATTCGAGCCGCTCGGAGTACCGGGGTCCGACGAGGTACCAGCGGAGCCCCGGGGGGGACGCGATCGCCAGAGCGTCCCGGATCGAGACGAGGTTCTGCGTCGACTTCGACATCTTCTTACCCTGCTGGAGGACGAAGGCGGTGTGCAGGAAGAACCGGGCGAACGGCCGCCCCGTGAGCGCGAGCGCGATCTCGTTCTCGGCGTGGTGGTGGGGATAGACGAGGTCGAGCCCCCCTCCGTGGAGATCGACCGGGATCCCGAGGTACTGCTCGGCCATCGCGTAGCATTCGAGGTGCCAGCCCGGCATCCCCGGCCCCCAGGGCCCCCTCCAGGAGGGCAGCGGGGGGTCCTGGCGCTGCCAGAGCATGAACTCGGTCGCGGCGCCCTTCTCCGGGAACGGGTGTCCGGGCTCGGGTACCGCGTGGGCCGCGAGCTCGGTGCTGACCGGAAAGTTCGCCTCTCGCGGCCGGTCGGGAGGGCAGTAGTACCAGGTGTTCTCCTTGCGACGGACGCGTCCGACCTTCTCCAGCCGCGCCGCGAGGCGGACCATCCGCGGGATGAAGTCGCTCGCCCGGGGATGGTACGTCGGTCGGAGGATGCCGAGGGCGTCGAGGTCCCGGAAGAACCCACGCTCCTCCCGACGGGCGAGGGTGCGCCAGGTGAGGCCCAGCGCGTCGGCCCGACGGTCGATCTTCTCTTCGAAGTCGGTGATGTTCATCACGTGGCGGACCGGCACCCCGTCCGCGAGGAACGATCGGCGCACGATGTCGAAGTAGAGGTACGTCCGAGCGTGGCCCACGTGCGTGGGGGCGTAGACCGTCGGGCCGCAGACGTACATGCCGATCGGCCGCTTCGCCCGCCGCGTGATCGAGCGCACCCGACCGGAGAGCGTGTCCAAAACCCGCAGGACCATGGGCCGACCGTCCGGGGGCCCGCGAGCCTTAACCCTTGTGCCCCCGGTGGGTTACCCCGACCCCCCGTCACGGGTCGGTCCCGGGGCCCTCCCCATCCCGCGGCGCCCCCGCTCGACACGGCCCTCCACAGGCCCGCACTATCCCGCGCCGGTCGCTAGCTTGAAGTCCCGCTCGGTCGTGGAGGCCCGAACGATGGAGACCCTCTATCTCCTGGTCGAGACCGAGATCGGTCGGCTGGACGAGGTCCTGCGGAAACTTCGGACGGTACCGGGGGTCACCGAGGTACAGGCGGTCACCGGCCCGTTCGACCTGATCGTGAAGGTCGAGGCCCCCCAGATCAACGTCGCGCTCGACACGGTGGTCCACCGCATCCGCCGGATCGCCGGCATCAAATCGACCGAGACCCTGGTCACGGTCGCGACGGGCTGAGCCGGGCCCGCCCGGCCGCCCGAGCGTTTCCCTATATACCCGGCCGCTACGGTGGGGCGATGGTCGCAGTCGGAGAGCCCGCCCCGGACTTCGAGGCCCCAGATCAGGACGACACGCCGTTCCGCCTCTCGTCGCTTCGGGGCGCTCCCGTGATCCTCTACTTCTACCCGGAGGCGGACACCCCCGGGTGCACCATCGAGGCGAAGGGGTTCCGGGACCGCTACGCGGAGTTCCTCGCGAAGAAGGTCGCGGTCGTCGGCGTCAGCACCGACGACTGTCCGGCCCAGAAGGCGTTCGCGGTCAAGTACGGTCTGCCGTTCTCGCTGATCGCGGACCGGTCGAAGGAGGTCGCGCGGAAGTTCGGCGTGCTGAATGCGAAAGGCCGGGCGCGCCGCGTCTCGTTCTTCCTGGACGGGAACGGCCGGGTCAGCGAGATCGTCGATACGTCGTCCGCGGAGACGCACCTCGCGCGGGCGGCCGACCGGTTCCTCTCCGGGTAGCGCTCACGGCGGAGGCGCGTCCGGCCCCCGCCCGCGACGGCCCGAGAGCGACCAGACCCGGTCGCCGAGGATGTGCAGGGTCGCCGGCACGAGGTAGGTCCGCACGACCATCGCGTCCAGGACGACCGCGATCGCGACCGAGATCCCGATCGCGCGGATCAGTGTGAACGAGCCGACCAGGAGCGCGGCGAACGCCGAGGCGAGGATGACCGCCGCGGCGGTGATGATCCCGCCGGTCCGCCCGACGGCCTCGACCGCGGCCTCTCCCGACGCTCGCCCTCGGAGCCGCTCCTCGCGGACCCGCGTGAGGACGAAGATGTTGTAGTCGATCCCGAGGCCGAGGACGAGCATGATCAGGAGCGTCAGGACGTAGAAGAAGATCGGGAATCCGAACAGCTGCTGGAAGAGGAGGTAGGTGAGGGCCCACGCCCAGCTGATCGAGAGCCCGATCGTCGCGACCGCCATGAGCGCGATGATCCAGGACCGGAGGACGGCGAGGAGCACGACCACGAGCCCGATCGTGACGGCGACGAGCAGGAGGTCGGTCGCCGTCGCGGTCTGCCCGGCGAGGTCCCGGATCGTCGGCGCCCCTCCCCCGTAGGCCACGGTCACGATCCCGGGATGGGTGGCGGCGTACGCGGAGAACGAGCTCTCGACCGAGTCGACCGCGTGTACCGCGGTCTCGGAGAGTCCGGTCGCGTTCGGGACGAGGTCGAGGAGGACCGTCCGCTGGTCGGTGCCGACGAACGCCCCGAGGGCCCCGAGGAGACCCGTCTGGACCGCGGGCGGGAGCGCCGATAGGTTGAGCCAGGTGGCGAGGGGGGCCCCGTCCGCGCCGACCGGGGACCGGACCGACGCGATGCCGTCCGTCGCGCCCGCCCGGGCGGTGAGCGCAGCGACGTCGGTGAACTCGGTCGCGTTGGGCGTGGTGCCGACCACGAGGGGGGAGGCGAAGGTGACGAGGGCGAACGACGGGACGGCGAACCCGTCCCCGAACTGGCTACCGAGCTCGGCGAGCCCGTTCGTCGCGGGCTGGCCGCTCGGCAGCTGGGCGTAGAAGTCGTAGGAGAGCGGGGTGGTGACCGCGATCGCGACCAGCGGTACCGAGACGAGGACGACCAGGCCGATCACGGTCCACGGCCGCCGCTCGGTGGCGCGGCCGACCCGGTAGAAGTACGTCGACTCCTCCCGGAGGCGCTGGGCGGTGCGCTCGGCGTGTCGGCGGAACCGGTCCCGGGTCGTGGGCCAGAAGATCCGCGGTCCCACGAGCTTCAGCAGCGCCGGGATCATCGTCAGGGACAGGAGGAGCGTGATGAGGATCGCGAGGGAGAGGACCGAACCCCACTGGCTCAGGAGCGCGACCCCGCTGAAGGCGAGCGCGAGGGTGGCGATGATCGCGGTCGATCCGCTCGTGGCGACCGACTGCCCCGCCCAGGAGAGCGACTCGACGATCGCGTCGTCGGGCGAGCGCCCGGCCATGAGCTCCTCCCGGTACCGGGCCGTCAGGAAGATCGAGTAGTCGGTCCCGACCCCGAGCACGAAGACCTCCTCGAGGGTGATCGACGTCGTGTCGACATGCGTGACCCAGGTTCCGACGAGGATCGTCCCCCCGAGCGCGAGGACGAGGGCGATCGCGAGCGCCGCGAAGGTGACGAGCGGGGTGATCGGGGAGCGGAAGTAGATCATCGTGATCCCGAGGAGCAGCCCGACCGTGAGGGGCAGGACGAGCGCGATCGACGCGTTCACCGAGGTGTTCGTCAGTAGGTCGAGCGCGGGTCCCCCGGTCTGGACGTACTCGATCGTCCCGCTCCCGTCGTGCGCGGAGACGATCGGCGGCACGAGCGTGTCGATCTTCCCGAGGTCCGCATAGACCGGCTGGCCCCCGCTCGCGTTGGTGTAGTCGTCGGCGACCGAGAACGCCACGTTCACGATCGACGCGGTGCCGGACGGGTTGACGTACTGCGTGGCGATCGCGGCGGGGACCGGCAGCGGCTCGGTCGCGAGGGTGGAGGCGGCGACGGTAGCGTTCGCCCAGGTCGAGGAGGCGGGGGCCGAGACGACCCCGCCGGGGAACGCGCCCAGGACGCGCTCAAGGAAGCTCGCGGGCAGGCCGGCCTGGGGTGCGAGCGCCGAGGTCGCGGCCGCCTCCACGGAGGGCCATGCCGTAGAGTTCTCGATCGCGAGGTCGGCCAGGGCGACCGAGGCGAGCCCCCGCTCCGTCGCCGGGAGGCCGGCCACGAGCGGCCCCTCGCCGGCCCGGGCCGCGCCGTCCGCGCAGGCCGTCACGGTCGTTCCGTTCGCGGTACCGGTGCAGTCCGGACCGGGCGCGGTCCCGTTGAACGCGGCGTAGAAGGCGTCGAAGTACGGGGCCGTCGTCCCGTTCAGCGTGCCGTTCACGGCGGCGTAGGCGAGCGCGCTCGCCTGGCCAGTCGGCGTGCCGTTCGCGACCAGCGCCCTCCATTCGAGCGTGAAGCCGGTCGGGGCGGACCACAGGAGCGCCGCTGTCGTGTTGAACGCGGGGAGCCCCGGGACGAGGACGCCTCCCGCGAGCGCGGCCTCTCCCGCGAGGTATCCCGCGTACGCCGTGTAGACGCTCGAGACGTCCGAAACGAGGACAAGCGAGCGATCGGCGGCGATCGCCCGCGTGACGTTCATCACGACCCCTTGGGCGTTCGCGTCCGTGAGGTCGGGTCCGTAGAACAGGAGGATCGTCGCGCTCCCGCAGGCGTCCGACGGGAAGAGCCGGGCCAGCTCCGCGTTCGCCTTCGCGCTCGGGGAGTTCGAGGGGAGCGCCGTCACCGAGTTGGTCGTCACCGAGCCGAGGTGGGAGAGGAACGGGGCCGTGACGAGCAAGAGGACGACCCAGAAGACGATCGGGTACCACGGGTGCCGGACGATCCAGCGCCCCAGGTGGGCGAAGAGGTGGGTCCCCCGGAACTCCCCGGAGGGACCGACCGTCTTCATGGCCCCGCCGAACCCGGGACCGTGATAACCCTATTCCGGCCCGGGGTCGCTGAGGGAACCGGCGGATCGTCCGGGATGCCGCCAGAGCGGCGGGAAGCGCGCCGGGTCGACGAAGACCCGGGTCTCGCCCACCACCCAGCCGTGCGGGACCTTCGTCGCCTCGTGGGAGTCGCACTGCGCCACCCCCGTGGCGACCACCGCCCCGCTGCGGGTGACGAGGACGACGTGCGCCCCCCGGCCGAACGGCCGCGAGACCGAGACGATCCCGCCGCTCGCGAGCCCCGCCCCGTGCGCGACCGCGCTCGCCGCCCCGTCCTTGACGACGACGGCCGGGAACTCCCGGAACACCTCGTCCATCGGGTGCAGCAGGGCGAGCAGGGGCCCGGGGTCCCCGGCCTTCCGGGCCGAGACCGCGTCGGCGAGCGCGGTGAGGGAGACCACGGACCGCTCCTCGAACGGGCCGTTCTGGACCCGCCGCAGCTCGTCCATGTGGGCGCCGACGCCGACCGCCTCGCCCAGGTCGACCGCCAGGGTCCGGATGTACGTCCCGGAGTCGGCGGTGACGTCGAGGAGCAGGCGCGTGCCGTCGCGCTCGACGAGGCGCAGGCGGTGGATGGTGCGCACCCGGCGCTCGCGCTTCACCGCCGAACGGACCGGGGGGGTCTGGTAGATCGGGCCGGTGAACTCGGTGAGCACGCGCTCGAGGTCCGCCTTCGCCACCTCGCCGTGGAGGACGGCAGAGGCGATGTACCGCTTCGGGAACTCGAGCACGAGGGGGAGGAGCTTGAGGGCCGGCCCGACGCCGACCCAGAGGAGCCCCGAGACGTTCGGGTCGAGCGTGCCCGCGTGGCCGGCGACCTCGACCCCCAGGAGGTCCCGGGCCCACGCCGTCACCTGATGCGACGACGGTCCGCGGGGCTTGTCGAGGAGGAGGAACGCCCCGGTCGCGAGGCGGTCGGCGACGGAGTCGGTGCTCGGCTCGGTCATCGGTCGGCCGTACGTTCCGCTTCCCGTACGAAGGTGACGATCGCCTCGGCGACGGCGACGGGCGGCATCGACGTCGAGTCCACCAGAAGGTCGGGAACGTCGCGGTCGAGGTCGATCCCGTAGAAGGCGCGGTAGCGCTCGCGCTCGACGGCCTCGCGCGTCCGGACCGCCTCGCGGGCCTCGTCGATCGACTGGTGGTCTCGGCCGGCGACCCGCCGGATGCGCTCCTCCTCCGACGCGGTGACGGCGATGTGGTGGACCGGGAGGCCGTTCCGGCGGCAGAGGATCCCCTGGATCCGTCCCTCGAGGAGGCGTCCCGGCCGCGCGAGCTCCTGCATCGCCCGGTCGAGCTCCCGGTCGACCTCGGGATGGGCCCGGGCGTACTCGCCGAACTCCGCGAGGGAGGCCCCGCGGCGCGCCGCTTCCGCGCGGAACAGCTCCCCCGCCGAACGGAACTCGAGACCCAGCGTCGCTGCGGTGAGGCGGCCCGCGGTCGATTTGCCGCTCCCCGGGGGACCGGCGATCGTGACGACGGCCCGGATCACGCGAGGACCCCGGGCGCCTCCCCGACCGGCGGGCGGGGGTGCGAGACCTCGTACCGCCGCAGCCACCAGGTCTTGAGGACGCGTCGGAAGATCATGGAGGTCGGGACCGTGTAGAGGCTGAAGATGATGAACCACCAGGGGATGCCGCCCGAGCCGTACGGGACCGCGAAGCCGTTGAGATCGATCAACGCCCCACCGAGGCTGATCGTCCGCTGGACGGAGTTCGCGTCGCCGATGACGATCCCGACCCAGGTGTAGATCAGGATCAGGAGGAAGTAGGTGATCGCCATTCCCTTGAACTGGGCGATCGACACCTCCCCGGAGAGCCGCGTGAGCCGCTCCTGGTGGGGCTTGAGGGCCGCGATGCGGTCCTTCTTCCCCGAGCGGATCGCCTCCATCTGGACCTTGCGGAACGCCGAGCTCCACTTCTGGACCCGGGCCGCCTTCATCCAGTCGGTCGTGTAGTTGTAGGCGAGCGAGGTGATCAGCATCTCGATCGACCCCGCGAGCGCCATCGTGAGGAGCAGGTAGTCCGAGCTGAAGCCGATCGCCCAGTAGAGCGGCCCGCCTTTGCCGGGGCTGACCCCGAGAGCGTCCGCGATGCCGTTGCGGAACTGCTGGTCGATCAGCATGTAGAGTCCGAGAAGGCCGAGGAAGACGTAGAGGAACGTCGAGATCTTGAAGTTCGGCCGCGGGGCCGGTGTGCGCGGCGCCGGTCGGGAAGGCGGGGCGGTCTCCTCCTGCTCGTCCTCCTCCGTCTCGTCCGCCGTCGTCTCCTCGTCGGTCTCCTCCTCGTCGGAGGAGGACGGGAGCGGCCGATCGCCGGCGCTCATCAGCTCTCGCCTCCGAGGAACCGGCGGAGGAGCGGGTTCATCTCCATCAGCTGCTCGCGACCCATCGCCTCGTAGAGGTTGATGATGATCCCGACCATCAGCAGCACCCCGGTGCCGCTCGCATTGCCGAGGGTCCCGATGAGGTCTGCGCCCGCGGCGAGCGCCCCCACGGCCGCTCCCGAGATCGTGGTGATCACGGGGATGTACCGTTCGAGCACGCGACGCAGGACCCTCGGTTCTCTACGGAAGCCGGGGATCTGCATCCCCGAGGCCTCGATCTGGCGCGCCACCGCCTCCGGGCCCATGTTCGTCGTCTGGATCCAGAACTTTGCGAACAGGATCGAACCGCCGACCATCGCCCCGAAGTACACGGCGACGTGGAGGAGCCCCTGCCACCACGCGTGGCCGACCAGGAAGTTGCCGTAGGTCTGATAGTTCAGGATCGGCAGCAACCAGGACTCGAGACCGTTCACGGTGGAGAGATAGTAGGCGCCTCCGGTCAGGGGGGTCGTCTGGCTCACCCCGAACGAGTTCGAGGTGCTCGCCGGGTACGAGCCGATCCACCACTGGTGGCCGAGGAGCGGGAAGTGGACGAGGGTCGGGTTCGTCCAGAGGAGGATCGAGATCATCGAGACGTTGGCGAGGAGCGCCGACATCAGGATGACGGGGATGTTCGACGCGTAGATCAGACGCAGCGGGTAGCGGCCCCGGGCCCCTCGCGCCTCGGCGTGCGAGAGCGGCAGCTCGATGCGGGTCGACTCCGTCCACGCGACCAGGAAGAAGATCGCGGCGGTCCCCACGAGCGCCACGATCGGGTTCGGCTGGCGTAAGAGGACCTGTTCCCAGCCACCCCCCGCCATCTGCGTGGCCGTGAGGTGGGTCAGGAAGTAGAACGTCTTCGGGATCGTCCCGCTCGGCGGGTTCGACAGCGAGACCGAGAGCGCGGGGTTCTGGGGGAGCCAGTTGAGCGTTCCCTGGATGATCTGCTGGGAGACCCCGGCGGCGATGAACAGCGAGATCCCGCTCCCGATCCCCCACTTCGAGACGACCTCGTCCATGAGGAAGACGAGGTAACTGCCGAAGACGAGCTGGGCGACGATGATCGTGTTCGCGAGCAGGAGCCCGTTCCCCGCCGAGCTCTGGCCGAGCGAGGTGACGAGCGAGGCGGACGGGGTGAGGTACCCGTAGACCTGCGGGATCGCCTCGACGAAGATCATCGCGATCACGATGACCTTCTGCGAGCCCTGGTAGACGCTCTTGTCCTCGTCGTCCGTGAGGTCGAGGTTGATGATCTTCGCGCCGGTGAACAGCTGCATGATGATCGACCCCGTGACGATGGGGCCGATCCCGAGGTGCATGAGCGTCCCCTGGGCTCCCGCCAGGATCGCCCGGTAGCTCGCGAAGAGGTCGATGACCGTCGCCTGATCGACGCCGAAGAGGTAGATGTTCGTGAGCAGGAAGTACATCAGCAGGATCCCGATCGTCCAGAACATCTTCGTCCGGAAGTGGACGTGGCCCTTCGGCTGGGTCACCGCGGGCATGCGGGAGGTGAGCGGTTTCAGGCCGTACAGCTTCGAACGGGGACCGCTATAGGACAGGCCGAGGTAGAGGAGGAGGAGGACCGCGGCGATCGCGGCCCCGATCAGGGCGAGCGCGAGGGGCGTCGGCTGCTCCCAGAACCAGAGCAGCGCAACGATGAGGGCCCCGAGGATCGCGAGAGGAAGGGCCCACCGGCGGTCACGTGGGATCTCCTCCTCGGCCATGCGTCGTTGTCGGAGCCGGATGTCGTCTTAAATAGTCTACGGGAGGACGGCGGCGGGAGCGCCGGTGGCCGGGGGAGTTTCGAGGACGGTGACCTTCTCCCGCGCGTGCTGGGAGGCGTGGGGCACGTAGACCTTCCACGGAGGACCGACCATCTCCCCGCCGCCGAGCAGGCGGTCGACGCCGATCTTCGAAAGGTCGGCGACGATCGTCTCGCCCTCCCGCGAGAGGGCCCCCGCCGCCGTCAGGAGCGGAAGGACCGACGGGAGCTCCCCGACGTTGAGGACGTTCGGCCGGTCGACGATCTCGGGCGGCCGCTTGAAGCCGTGCCGGCCGAAGTGATCGGGCGCGTAGATGAGCATCGACTTGAACTTGTACTTGTGAAGGCCGGCGTTCCCGCGTCCGCCCTGCTTGCCCGCGCCGCGGCCCGCCTTGATCCCTCGGCCGTGCGTGCGAAGACCCCGGAACTTCCGTGTGCGGCTCGGCATCCGTCCTCCTACACCATCCGTCGCACGAGGTCGTTGATTGCCCTTCCGCGGTAGCCGAGGGCGCCGCCGAGGGAGTAGGCCCGCTTCGTGGACCGCCAGCCGCCCTTCGGGGCCTTCAGCCGGAACAGCGGCTTGAGGCCGGGGACGCGGGGCATCCCTTCCGAGGCGACCTTTCGGGTCACCTCGGGGAGATCCTTCGCCCGCAGCACTTCCCCGATCGTCGTCTCGGTCAGGCGCTCGCCGCCAACGGTCTCGCCGCGCTCCTTCAGGAGAAGGGTCACGGTCTCGGGGTCGGCTTCGCCCCAGGTGACATAGCCCTGGACGGCCGCGAGCATCCCGGAGACGCTCGCCGCCTCGGGCACGACGGTCGCGTGGTTCGCGCGCGTGAGATGCAGGTGATGGAGCGTGTCGACGATATCGTGCCGCGCGTGAATCGTTCCCCGGACCCGTACGACCATCCAGCCCATCGTCTACCTCCGCGCTCCGCCGGTACCGCCCGCTCGATCGGAGGTTCCGCCCCGACCCGGCGGTCCGCCGCGGCCGGGGGGCCGTCCACCGGGTCCTCGCCCTCGTCCCCGGCCCCGCCCTCCGCGCAGCGGTCGCGCCGCGCCCTCTTCCTTCGGCGGGAGGATCGAGACCCCGATCGGGCCCCGGACGATCTTGAGCCGGGAGGCGTCCTCGGCGGGGACCTTGAGACCGGCGAGACCCACGAGGGCCTCATAGGCGGCCTGGGCGTAGTTCACCGTCGTCTTCGTGTGCCCTTCCGTGAACCCCCACGCGTCGGTGATCCCGGCGAACCGGAGGATCGGCTTCGCGACCTCGCCGACCGCGAGCCCCACCCCCTGCGGCGCCGGCTTGAAGGAGACGACCACGGAGCCCGAGCGGCCCCGGGCGAGGAACGGAAGGCTGTGGGCGCGACCGCAGCCGCACTCCCAGCTGCCGCATCCCCGGAGGACCTCGATCACCTCGAGCTTCGCGCGGTCGATCGCCCGGCGGATCGTCGGTCCGACCTCGCGGCCCTTCGCCCGGCCGAGCCCGACGAACCCGTCGCCGTTCCCCACCACGACGGTCACGGCGAACTTGAACCGTCGGCCGGAGTCGGTCATCCGCTGGACCATGTTGACGTCCAGCACTTCGTCGTGGAGGCCGGGAAGGAGCTTGTCGACGATCTGCGGTTCGCGCAGCCGGAGCCCGCTCGCGAGCGCCTGGCTCATGGTCGTGACCTCGTCGGAGGCGACGCGGCGACCGAGCTCGGTCTTCGGTACCCAGGGGGGCGCGGCCGGCGCCCCGCCGGGGTAGGGGCCGCCCCGACCCGAGGCCTGGGGTCCCTGGATCGCGGCGCTCACGATGCGGCCTCCGGCCGGGCCAGGATGCCCGGCAACTTCTGCTTGTACGATTCCATGGGGAGCGGCAGCCGCTTCGGGAGGTGGGCGCCGTTCAGCCGGTCGGCGCTCGGGAACCCCTCGTCGCCGTGGGGCACCTCGATCCCGGCATCCAGCAGGCCCTTCAGCGCGGCGGAGAGACGGCCGCCCGCCGTCGGGTGGCGGAGGCCGGTATCGAGGACCGCGGTCTCGGCGCCCGCGGACTTCGCCCGCAGGCCGGCCAGATAGGCCGTGAGGTACGTCGCGGGTGTCGAGGCCAGGCTCGCCTCGGGGAAGTCGATCCGCTCGAGCTCCGTCGAGTCGGCCGCCGCGAGGACCCGGTCCCCGACCGGATCGAAGCGCACGATCGCGACCCGGACCCGGTGATCGCTGAGCCGCACGACGGCCCGAGGCTGTCCGCCCTTCAGCAGCCGGAGGCGGACGCGATAGTCGGTCTTCCCCTCCCGGCGGCGCCGGAACGGGACGCGGTACCGGGGACCCGTGCTCACGGCGATCCCTCCGGAAGGTGGCCCGCGAGGCGGAGGTTCACGAGCAGGTGGGCGCGGCTGCGGAACATGCCGCCCTTTGCGCGCCGGAAGAACTCCCGATAGACGCCGGCGGGGATCTTCTTCTGGTCGCGGAGGTCGCGCAGGAGGGTGCGCTGCGCCCGGATGCGGCGCATCCAGCGGGACTTGCGGCTGAGGCGGGCGGCCGGGGTGCCCCGGCGCGAACCGGGCCCGGCGTGGCGGCCCTTCCGGACCTCGAGCGCATGGCGCCGGGCGCGCACGCGCGAGGTGCCGAGCACGGCCTTGCGGCGGATGACGCCGGCCTTGATCGCGCCGCGGATATCGGCACGCGTGACCGCGTCGGCGAGCTCCTCCTGGCTCGCCGGATCGATCCAGACCCGGCCCTCGCCGCATTTCAGGAGCGCGGCGGCCATGCGCCGCTGGTTCGAGAGATCGGGCATGGTCCCTAGGTCTCCTCCTCCCCCTTGACGATCGGGTTCAGGACCCGGATCCCCAGCTTTCGCGCCGCTTCCTCGAGCACGAGCCGCCGGCGCGTCCCCACCGTGCGGGCGATGACCGCCGCTTCCTTGCGGCCGTCGATCTCCTCGAGGTCCTTGGGGGTGGAGACCGGCACCGGAGCAAAGCCGCTCGGGACCAGCCCGCGGACCCCCTTCGGGGAGCGGTAGCCGATCCGCACGATCTTCGAGCGATACCCGTAGTGCCGCCGCTGCTTCGACTGGAGCCCGCGGGGGCGCCGCCAGGAACCGTCACGTCCGATCCGGAAGTACCGGTTCGCCGCCTGCCGCCCGAAGATCGGGCGCCGCTGGTCGAGGGTGCGCCGGGTCGCGAGCAGACGCCGAGCGTCTGCGGAGAGCGTCGCCCGCTTCGGGATCGAGGGCTCCGCGGGGGAGCTCCCCTCCTCCTTCGGCTCCGAAGGAGCGACCGAAGCGTCGCCCTTCGACTTCGCCGCCGGCTCGGACCCCGACGCGGCCGGCGCCGAGGCCCCGTCGCGGGCCCGCGAGCGCTTCCGCTTCGGCGTCGCCGCAGGAGCCTCGGCCGGGACGGTCTCCTCGGGCGAGTCGGGGGCCGTCACGCGTTCGCCTCCTTCAGGTGGGCGCGCTCGATGAGGTAGATGCCGTCCTGGAAGACCCGCGGGTCGTAGTCGCGGATCCGGGTCACCCGCTCGATGTTCGCGGCGCTCTGGCCGACCCGCTCGACGTCGTGGCCCGAAAGCGTCACGGTGTCCCCGTCCACCTTGGCCTCCGTGCCCGGAAGGAGGTGGGTCGAGCGCGGGAACTTCTCGCCCAGGAAGTTCTCGATGACGAGCTCCTCGCCCCGCACCGAGACCTTCATCGGAAAGTGGGCCGCGACGACCTTCATGCGGGCCTCGACCCCGCGCGTGAGGCCCCCGACGAGGTTCTCGAGGTGCGCCGCCCAGGTGTTGAGGAGGGCCTGCGAGCGCTTGCGGTGCGCCGGGACCTTGAGCTCGAGGACCGCGGAGCCGGCCGACACGGTGAGGGAGAGCGCATCGGACGGGAACTCCCGCTCGACCACGCCGAGGGGCCCCTTGGTCCGGAGCGTGCTCCCGGCGAGCGTGAGGGTCACGCCCTTCGGCACGGGGACGGTTTCGCGCGTGTGCTCCTGATTAGTAGACATACGCGATCAGCCGACCTCCGACCTTCATCTCGCGCGCCTCCGGGTGGGAGACGACGCCGCGGTTCGTGGAAAGGACGAGGATCCCGAAATCCTGGGCGGGAAGGAACCGCGATTCGTACCGTTCGAGGTTGCCGTGCGCCACGGCGACCCGCGGCTTGATGACGCCGCAGGAGTTGATCCGGCGCGACAGGCGGACGTCATAGACCCCGCCGCGGCCGTTCGGGATGAACGTGAACTCGTCGATGTAGTGGTGCTCCCGGAAGATCCGGAGCACCTCCGCGATCAGCTTGGAGGTCGGGGCGATCTCGACCTTCGGACGGCCGTCCCGGTCGGCGTGGCGGAGGGCGACGAGCGCGTCGTTCAGAAGATCGTGTCGCATGATCGTATCCTCCTCACTGGAACTTGCGGAACCCGAGGTCCATCGCGACCTCGCGGAAGCACTGCCGGCAAAGGTGGAGGCCGTAGCGGCGGACGATCCCCCGCTTGCGGTCGCACCGCAGGCAGCCTTCCTTCCGCCCGAACATCTTCTTCGGCTTCATGCTCTCCCTCTCACTCCAAGAGCGACACGCCGAGCGACTGCGTCAGGAACGCCCGGGTCTCCTCCCGGTTCGACCGGAGCGTACGGGGCAGAGGCCGCGGCTGCTGGCGGCGCTCCCGGATGCGGAAGCCCGAGCGGCCCAGCTCGACCGCGATGTCCATCCCGTGGATCCCGATCTGCGGGTCGTACTTCATTCCGGAGAAATCCGTGTAGTCCGCGATCCCGAACGAGAAGTTCCCGTTGCGGTCGATCGAGTCGATGTCGAGCTGGCGGTCGCGGGCCTCGAACGCGCGCTTCAGGAAGTCGAGCGCCAGCGCCCCCCGGAGCGTGACCTTGGCGCCGATCTCCTGGCCCTTGCGGATCCCGAAGTCCCGGTTCGTCGAATGCGAACGGGTCGCGATCGGCTTCTGGTGGGTGACCATCTGGAGCACGCGCGCTGCCTTCGTCCGGGCCTCGCCAGACTCGCCGACGCCCGCGTTCACTACGACCTTGATGACCCGGATCGCCCGGTGGGCGTTCGCGGCTCCGATGGCCGGGCGGGGGGCCGTGACGGCGGACGGCGGGGCGCTCATCGCGCGGCCCCCTCCGCGAGGGTGACTTCGGGCACGGTCTTCCCGACCACGAACACGTACTCCTTGATCGTCGAGAACCCCTCCTTGAAGTGGACGAGGTTCGGCTGGGAAGAGTTGCGCACCTCCACCCGGTCGACCCGGGCGAGTTCGCCGACGTGGGTCCCGCCCGAGACATAGGCGAGCGCACCGGGAGCGAGCGGGAGGTGCTCGAGCACCTTCTGGTCGGGGAGGCCGAACTTCACCGAATCCCCGACCCGGTACGGACTGCTCGCCGGAACGAGGAGGTTGCGGCCGTCGTGGAGCGTCACTTCGACCCGGCCCTTCGGGACCGTGTGCTTGAACCGGACCCGGCCGAGCTTCACCGACGCCTCGCTCGCCGGGATCGCGACGAGCGCGAGCTTTCCCCGCCGGTCCTTGATGACCCGGAAGTGGGCGTCCAGGGGCGGGGCGAACGAGAGGGTGTCCATGAGGCCGAGTCCGCGGTCGAGGTCCTTGGCGACCTTGCCGTCGACCCGGACCGCGCCCGTGCGTACGAGGATCCGCGCCTCCCGCGCCGTGCTGGCGAGGCGCCGAACGTCGCGCAGGACGAGCAGGAGGGGGATCGACTGGTCCTGGGCATGCGGACCGGGGCCGGGGCGCTTCAGCCACTTCGTCCCCTTGCGGGGGACCGTCCAGGCCCGCGGCGCGGCCCGTCGCTTCAGTCGGAACGTCATGCGTCCTCCTCCGGGTCCGGCGCAGGGGCCGCCTTCGCGGCCTTCTTCCGAGGTCGCCGCGGCTTCGGCGTCTCCTCGGCCTCGGGCTTCTCCTCGGACGTCGGGGCGCCGGTGGAGGGGCTTTCGGTATCGGCCCCCGCCGCTTCGCCCTCCGTCTTCGCCACGGGGGTCTCGGGCGCGCCGGCCGGCTCGGCCGGGGTCTCCTCCTCCGCCTCGGGGACCACGCCGCGCTCTTCGGGGGTGACCTCCTCCTCGGATACCTTGAGGGCCCGCCGGCGCCATGCGTCCGAGAGGTTGAGACGGGTGATCACGAGGTGTCCCGGTCGGAGCGCGAGCGGCTTCAGCTTCTCGTCCGCTGCCTTGAGCGTCACGTTGTCGAGCGTCACGGAGTAGTCGCGCCGGTCGACCCGGGCGACGCGCTCCTCGCGCCCGACGAAGCTTCCCGAAAGGACCCTCACGGTGTCGCCCTTGCGCAGAGGAAGGGAGCGGCGGTGGAACCGGCGACGGAGCTCCCGCGAGAGCAGGACGGTCATCCGGCGGCGGCGCTCGAACGAATCGGCCGTGTAGAGGGCCTTCCGTTGGCGCCGGGGGGAACGGGGAGAGATTCGCATCGACCGACCTCCTAGACGATGATGGACGACGCCGCCGCGATGCGCGGCCAGCGTTCGGCGGCCTCCTTCGCCACCGGTCCCTTGATCTGCGAACCCTTGATCTCGCCGGTCTCGGTCGTGATGACCGCGGCGTTGTCCTCGAACTGGAGCCGCGAGCCGTCCGCCCGGTGGATCGGGGAGCGGGACCGGACGATCACGGCATGCAGGACCTGACGTCGCATCTCGGGGGTCCCCTTCTTCACGGAGACGATGACCAGGTCGGCGATCCCGGCCCGGGGGTAGCGCCGGTGCGTGCCATGCCAGTTCCGCACGGCGATGATCTCGACGACCTTCGCGCCGGTGTTGTCCACGCACTCGAGCCGCGAGCCCTTCGGAAGGCCCCGTCCCCGGCGCCCCGCGAGCCCCTTCATGCCGCCTCCGCGGACCGCTCGGGGCGGGCCTCGAGGTCCTCGCCGCGGACGTGCCGGGCGGCCTCGCCGAGGTCCTCGACGATGCAGAAGGAGACGAGCTTCGAAAGCGGACGCGTCTCGGCGATCCGGACCCGGTGCCCGACCGTGGGGCTGAGGCAGGGAGGGGCGTGCGCAAGGTAGCGCCGACGGCGCTTCTCGTACCGCTCGTACTTCGACACGAAGTGGAGGATCGTGCGCTCGACCACGGCGGTCCGCTGCATCCCGAGCGAGACGACCGTGCCTTCCAGGACCTGCCCCCGGAGCGGGAGCCGTCCGTGGAACGGACAGTGCCGGTCCTCGCAGACCGTCTTGGGGGCGCGGACGTCGAGACCGATGTCCCGCGCGCGGCGAGCACGTGCGGTACGGGCCGGCGTCATCGCAACCTCTTCGGACCGACCGCGAGCAGCCGCTTCGTCCGGTCCTCGGGACGCACGCGAAGGAAATCGCCTCTTAAGGGTAACTCTCCCGACGGGAGGACGATCGTCCCCTCGAGGCCGGCCTTCGGGATCCGGACCGTGCGACCGCGTCCGACCGGACGGATCACGAACGTCGAGAGCGTCTCGTCGACCAGGGTCCCACGTAGGGGAACCGCCCGACCCGGGGCGCGATGCACCGCGACCGACGCGCCGAGGATCTCGCCGGCGAGTGCCTCGCGGGTGGCGCGGTCGAAGGGGGGTGCCACGGAATGGGAAGGATCCGGCATCGGTTCACCTCATCGCCTCCTACGGACGACGAACCCCCGAGGCGGCGTGGGAGCGCTCGCTCAACACGGTGAGGGCACGGGCGACGTTGGTCCGGAGGGCGCGCATCCGTCCCGGGCTCGGCGGCGCTCCCCCCATCGCCGCCACCCCCCGCTCTCGGAGCAGGTCGTTCTCCACGTCGGCGATGCGACGCCGGAGCTCGTCGTCGCTGAGCGCCCGGAGGTCGCGCATCCGCAGAAGCGTCACATCGCCCCCGGAGTCGGCGCCTCGGCCGGGGCGCTCGGCTCAGCAACCGGCGGGATCTCGGTCGGCTCCTCTTTCGCCCGCTTCTCGATGCCCTTCACGACGATCTCGTCCGGGAGCTTCGCCGTCGGGCGCATGATCCAGACATTGACGCCGATGACGCCCGGCTTGAGCCGGGCCTGGTAGAACCCCTTGTCGATCCAGAGATGGACGGCCTCGCCGCAGTACTTGATGGTGCCGGCCTTGAACCGCTCGGTACGGTGCCGCTCTCCGGTGAGCTTACCGGACAGGATGACCTGGCAGCCGCGCGCCCCGCTCTCCATGATCCGCCGCACGGTCGAGTGACCGGCGCGCCGGAAGTGCCAGCCCCGCTCGAGGGTGGAGGCGAGCTTCTCCGACATCAATTGGGCGTTCAGGCTCGGGTTGCGCTCCTCCTGCACCTCGATCTGCGGGTTGTCGAGGGAGAACCGGTGCTGGATGTCCTCCGTCAGGCGCTTGATGAGCTCTCCGCGGTGGCCGATCAGGATCCCGGGCCGCTCGCAGATGAGCGTCACGCGCGTGCCCATCGGCGTCCGCGTGATGTCGAGCCCGCCGAAGCCGGCCCGTGCGCTCTCCTGCACGAGGTAGTCCTTCAGCAGCACGCGGCGCATCTGCTCCTGGATGACCTTGCGCTCCGCGCTCATTCAGCCTCCTTCCGCTCGGCGAGCACGATCTCGACGTTCGTCGTCTGCTCGTTCCAGGCGGTGGCGCGCCCGTGCGCCCGGGGCATCGTGGTCTTGCGAATCTGCCCGCGGGCGGCCGACGCGACCTTCACGTACAGGCGGTCGGTGTCGAGGCCATCGTATTCCGCGTTCCCCGCGGCGTTCTCGAGCACCTTTAGGACGTTCGTGGCGACCTTCTTCGCGTACCGACCGGGGCCGGTGCCGCGGTGGTGGGCCGTCTCCTGGTTGTAGCGACGGAACGGGATGGCGTGCCGGAGCGCGATCGCGTTCTCGAGGACCGTGCGGGCCCGGTCGACCGGTAGGCCGCGGATCGCGTTCAGTACCTCGTACGCCTTCTTCGGTGAGATCGGGAGCTCGATCCCCCGCGCCCGGGCGACGCTCATCCCCGACTCGGTCTGATAGGTATACCCGCGCATCCCGATCCCCCTCCCTCGTTCACTTCAGTGGCATGAACTTCGACGACCGCGTCGCGCCGACGCCGGGGCCGGAGTGCTTTTCGAACCGTCGCGTGAGCGAGAACTCCCCGTAATAGTGGCCGATCATCTCCGGGCGGACCTCGAGCTCGGTGAACGCCTTGCCGTTGTGCACCGCGACGCGCCGTCCGACATGCTCGGGCAGGATCAGGGCGTCCCGGCAGTGGGTGCGGACGATCTTCTCCTTCGGCGTCTCGCGCATCCGCTCGAAGAACTGGCTCGTCTCGATATTGAACCCGCGGCGGATCGAACGGCGCGCCCGGGCGCTCAGGATGCGGGCGAGCTCCTCGAGGCTCATCGCCTGGAGCTCCGGGAGCGACTTCCCCCGGTAGCTGAACTCGCGCTTGCGGCGGGCCTCGACCTTCTTCGTCCTCCGTGCCTTCGGCATGGTCTGTCTACCCCCCTCCCGACCGCGTGCGCAGGCGCTTCTTCCGGGCCGACCGCGAGAACCGTCCCACCTTCGCCCCGGGCCACGTGCCGCTCTGGACCGTGCTCGGTCGGCCGACGTGCTGGTGGGCTCCGCCACCGAACGGGTGGTTGACCGGGTTCATCGCCACGCCCCGCACCTTGTAGGGGGCGCGGGCGAGCGAACGGGTCGTCCAGACCTTCTTTCCCGCCTTGATGATCGGCCGCTCGCGGCGGCCGCCTCCGCCGACGGTCCCGACCTGCGCCCGGCAGGTCGCGAGGAACTGCTTGAACGTGCCGGACGGAAGCTGCACCGTGACCTCGGTCCCGGTGTGGGCGACCACGAGGGCGCTCGTGCCCGCCGACCGGACCAGACGGCCCCCGTCGAACGGTTTGACCTCGAGATTGGAGACGAGCGTCCCGTCCGGGATCCGACCCAGGGGGAGGATCGAGCCGCGGTCGACCTTGCCCTCCGCGAAGGCGATGGCGTCCCCGGTGGCGAGGCCCGCCGAGGCGAGGATGCGGACCGTGCCGCCATCCGGCGCGAGCACCTCGGCGACCGGAGCGGTGCGCCCGGGCGCCGGCACGATGCGGAGGACCCGTCCCTCGCCGACCAGGGCCGGCGGCGGGTGGTAGATCGGTCCGTGGTGACGGTGGCTCGGGGAGCGGTAGGTGGGGGTCCCGCTGCCGCGCCGCCGGGAGATGATCCGCTTTCCCATCAGAACACTCCCGCCCGGCTGCCGATGTCCTCCGCCGAGTACTCCTTGGTGAAGCGCACGGTCGCGATCTTGCCCGCGCGGACGATCTTGGTGGTGATCTTGGCGACCTTGCAGTGATAGAGGGACTCGACCGCGCCCCGGATCTCCGCCCGGGTCGCGCGATGGTCGACGACGAACTCGAGCTTGTTCTGGCGCTCCATCTCATCCATCGACTTCTCGGTCACGTACGCATGGCGGATGATCCGGTGGCGCAGCTCGGGCTCGCTCACGGCACGGCCTCCCCGAGACGGGTCCGAAGGAACTCGACCGCGCTCTGACTGAATAGCGTGAGACGGCCCGGGACTCCCCCCGGGGCGAGGTCTTCCGTGGCGAGCCGTTGGGCCGGGACGACCTCCACCCCGGCGAGGTTGCGGAAGCCGAGCGCCTTCCCCGGTCCGCTCGTGACGATCAGGAGGCTGCGCGGGGTCCGGCGCACCCGGCCCCGGCGACGGGCCCGACCGGAGGAGACCATGTGGGTCCCGTCCCGGGCACGCGTGACATCGCGGAGCACCTTGAGCCGATGGAGCAGTTCCTGCGCGTCCGACGCGGTGCGGATCTCCTCGACCGGGTCGAGGACCACGAGCGGAAGGTGGAGCCCATGCGGGACCGTGTGGCCCCGCTCGACGGCGAGCCGATGTTCCCGGGTGGCCGCCAGGGCGGAGAGGAACGCGAGCCGCCGCTCCTTGCGGTTCATCTTCTTTGCCCAGATCCGATCGACCTTGGGGGGGTGCGCGGGGCGCCCTCCGACCGTGTTCGGCGCCTGGGCCCCCCGCATCGAGTCCATGAGACGGGGGGTACGGGCGACGCCGCGACCCTTCCCCGACCACTCCACGGAGTGGCGGAGACCGGCGAGCGGGGAGGTACCGTACGGCTGGCGTCGGTGGGACTGGGCGGCCACGACCGCGCGATGGATCAGGTCGGTGCGGACGGGGTGAGAGAACGCGAGCGGAAGGGCGATCGTCTCGCCCGGGGTCCCTTCGAGGTCGATGAGGTGCACCCGGTGATGGGGAGTGTGCGGTTCGGGCGGGAGCGACGGGCTCCCCCCCGCGTCGTCCGTCGTCATGCTCCCTGCTTCGAGCGCGTGCTCAGGTAGCGGATGTCGACCTTCTCGACCGACGTGACCTTGCTCCGCAGCGGCGTCCGGAACCGGAGCAACCGCTTCGCGGGGCCGGGCAGCGAGCCGTGCAGGACGATGCACGCGGACCTCACGTCGCCGTAGTGGAGGAACCCCCCGGCGGGGGTGATCGGGTCCGCGCGGGGGTCCCGGACGACCCGGAGGACCCGCATGTTGAACTGCGTCCGGCGGTGGTAGCCCTGCTGCCCCGCCTGCGGGATGCGATAGCTGACGAAGCTCGGATTATGGGGTCCCAGCGTCCCGATCATCCGGCGGTGCTTCGAGTTCTTCCGCGGCTGGAGCTTCACGCCCCAGCGCTGGGTGTGACCCTGGAACCCGAACCCCTTCGTGACCCCTATGACATCGACGAACTCGCCTTCCTTGGTGAGCTGGTCGACCGGGACCTCCTGGCCGACCTTCGAGAGCGCGAACGCCCGGCGCTCGGGGAACTTCTCGCCGGAGACCCGCAGCTCGAACAGCGTGGGCGTCTTCGAGCCGGTGCCCGTGATCAGCTGGGGCTGCGTGTAGGCGATCAGGCGGACCTCGTCCGCCTCGGTCGAGGCGAACGCGTCCCGCTCCGGGGCCGGGCTCTCCGGATGGCCCGGGATGCGCCGGCCGACGTCCCCGGTCGCGTTGGCTCCCCAGATCTCCCGGACGACCCGCATCCCGTACGGTTCCCGCCGGTAGAGGCGGGCGCCGACGATCTGGAGCGGGGGGACCTCGACGACCGTCACGGGCACGGCCAGCTCCTGACCCGCGGTGGTCGACCGCTTGCGGTAGTCCACGATGAACGCGTGGCTCATGCCGACCTTGTAGCCGGCGAACCCTTCGATGGTGGGGGTCTTGGGCCCCTCGGGCCAGGATCGCACCCGGGGGACGGGGCGGACGGACCGGGAACGGGGGGAGAAGGCGAGGGAACCTCGCCGGGGACGGTGCCGTCGTGCCATCGGTCGATAGGGGGTCCTACCTCCAGTGGGAGCGGGGGAGAAGGGTGCCCTATATAAGCGCTCGCGCGCGCTCAAAACGAACGGCGGCCGGGAGGGAGTTCTCCTCGAAAAATCCCCCTCACGGCCGGCCCGCTTCGGACGCGCGCGTAGAGAGACCGGGCGGCACGCCCGCGTCGCACGAGCCCCGGAGTTCGCCGAGAACGGCACGAACCGTTATGGCCGTACACCCTTCGACGGCGCAGGGTCGCGGTCATGAAGGCATACGTGAAGACGTCGCGCGGACCGGGCGGCGAGGTGCGGGAGGTGCCCGAACCCACGCCCTCCCGGGGCGAGGTGCTGATCCGGATCCGGGCCTCCTCCGTCTGTGGGACGGATGTCCACATCTGGACGTGGAACGAGTGGGCCCGGGCTCGGGTCAAGCGGGTGCCGATGATCTTCGGGCATGAGGTGAGCGGCGAAGTGATCGGGCTGGGTCCCGGGGTCGAGAGCCTCAAGGTCGGGGACCACGTCTCCGCGGAGACCCACATCGCCGACGGCACGTGCTACCAGTGCCGGACCGGCAAGATGCACATCTGCGAGCATGTCGAGGTCCTCGGGGTCGACCGGGACGGGGTGTTCGCCGAGTACGCGGTGCTCCCCGAGAGGAACGCCTGGAAGAACGACCCGAAGCTCGATCCGTCGCTCGCTTCGATCCAGGAGCCGCTCGGGAACGCCCTCCACTCCCTGCTCCCCGAGGACAACATCGAGGACCTGGCGGGACGGGACGTGCTGGTGACCGGGTGTGGTCCGATCGGCCTGTTCGCGATCCTGGTCGCCCGCGACCTCGGCGCGCGCAAGGTCTTCGCGACGGAGGTGAACCCGGTACGGGTACGGCTCGCGGAGCGGATGGGCGCGGACCGGGTCTACAATCCGAAGGAGACCGACGTCGACATCGCCCGGGCGATCCGCGACGAGACCGAAGGCCGCGGTGTCGACGTCGCGGTCGAGATGTCTGGCCATCCGTCCTCCGCCCGCCTCGCGTTCGATGCGCTGACCCCGGGCGGTCGGGTCTCGCTGCTCGGGATCTTCGACAACGAGTTCCCGCTCAACTTCGACGATGCCATCATATTCAAGGCGGCCCGCGTCCACGGGATCTTCGGTCGTCGCATGTTCGAGACGTGGTTCCAGGCGAAGGGGCTTCTCGAGAAGCCGGCGTTCCGGGCCAAGATGACGGAGATCATCACGCACCGGGTACCGATCGCCGAACTCCCGCGCGCGATGGACCTCATCCAGTCGGGCGCCGCCGCGAAGGTATCGCTCGAGCCGAGGTGGTAGGCATGCGCGACCCGACCTCCTTCCTCGCCCAGGAGTACCGCGAGCTTGTCGACAGCGCGACCGACTGGAAGCTCCGGGTGCTCGGCGGCCCGAGCGCGCCGTGGTGCACGATCGACGGGAAGAAGGTCCTGATGTTCTGCTCGAACAACTACCTCGGGCTGTCGAACCATCCGAAATTGATCCAGGCCGCGATCGAGGCGACCCGGACGCACGGTGTCGGATCCGGTTCCGTCCGGCCGATCGCCGGGAACATGGACCTCCACGTCGAGCTCGAGCGCCGCCTCGCGCGTTTCAAGCGTGCCGACGCCTCCCTCGTCTACCAGAGCGGGTTCGCGACCAACTCCGGGCTCATCCCCCAGCTCGCCGGGGAAGGGGACCTGATCATCAGCGACGAGCTCAACCACGGCAGCATCATCGACGGGGTCCGGCTCTCCCGCGCCGAGCGCGCGGTCTACCGACACGCCGATCCGAGCGACCTCGAACGCGTCCTGGCCGCCGCCGAGGAGCACCGCCCGTCGTACCGGCGGATACTGATCATCACCGACGGCGTGTTCTCGATGGACGGGGACATCGCCCCGCTCGACCGCATCGCGGAGCTTGGGGCGCGCCACGGCGCGATGGTCTATGTCGACGACGCCCACGGCGAGGGGGTCCTCGGCGAGGGGGGACGCGGGATCGTCTCCCACTTCGGGCTCTCGCGGGACCGGGTCCACGTGGAGATGGGAACGTTCTCGAAGGCGTTCGGCGTGGTCGGGGGCCACATCTCGGGATCGAAGGCCCTGGTCGATTTCGCCTACAACAAGTCCCGGACGTGGCTGCTCAGCGGTTCCCACCCCCCGCCGGTCGCCGCGGCGTGCCTCGCCGCGATCGACGTCCTGGAGAACGAGACGGAGCACGTCCGTCGCCTGTGGGACCTTACCCATCGTTTCAAGTCGGCGATGGCGGGGCTCGGCTTCGACATCGGCCAGAGCACGACCCCGATCACCCCGATCATCGTCCGGGAGAGCCGGGTCGCGAAGGCGCTCAGCGATCGCCTCTTCGCGCTGGGGGTCTTCGCGCTTCCGATCGTCTACCCCATGGTGGCGAAGGACAAGGCCCGGATCCGCACGATCATGAACGCGGCCCTGACGGACGACGACCTCTCGGTCGCGATCTCGGCGTTCGAGAAGGCGGGGCGCGAGCTGAAGCTGATCTAGGGGCGCGGGGGTTTCTCCCGGGGTCCCCCCCCCCCGACCGGGTGGTTACCCGAGCACTATCATGGTCGTAAATAGGGGAGGCGGATTGGATTCCGCGCACGCATGGAGCGCGGCATGCGCACCAAGGATTCGGCACACGGGCACCCGCCCCGCCTCTGGACCGTCGCCGAAGCGAACCGTCGTATCGACGATCTCACCGAGCTCCTCCCGCGGCTCAAGGGCTGGGTCCTCCGACTCGGCGAGGTGCATGAGGAACTGAAGCGCCTCTCGGAGTTCTGGGGCTCCGACGTCGACGCCCCGGACCACGCCGACCGCGACCTCAAGAGCCGCCTCGACGCCGAATGGAAGAACCTCACCCGCCGGCTCGAGGAGGTCGTCGGGTCGCTCCGCGGCGAGGGAATCGAGCTCAAGGACCTCGAGAGCGGGACCGTCGACTTCTACGGCATGGTCGGGGACGAGGTCGTCTTTCTCTGCTGGCAGCGGGGGGAGCCCCGCGTCGGGTTCTATCACCCGATCTCGGGCAGTGCCCGCGACCGCCGCCCGATCCCGGGCGACGTGCCCCCTCCTTCCGCCGGGGCGGCGCGGGGCGGGCCGGGCGCCTAACTAGTCGATCGCGGGGACCTCGCCCGACTGGGCGAGCTCGACCGCTCGCAGCGCGACCACGAACGCCCCGACCGCGGCGACGGCCGACGTCGCTGCGACCGTGAGCGGGAATATCGCGTCGAGACCGAGGAGATAGAGGGTGAACGGCGCGGCGAGACCCGCTCCCCCGCCCACGATCCCGAGCGCGGGCCGGTCCGCGCGCCGGGTCCCGAGCGCGGCATAGGCGGCGACCGCCGCCACGAAGCCAAAGAGAACCGTGGCGCCCCCGATCGAGGCGAGGAGGGTCTCGAGGTCCGGGAAGGCGGACAGCGCGACGGTGGAGGCGTTCCCGACGGGGCCGGGGGAAAGGGTCACGACGAGCCCCTGGGTGCCGGCGCTATAGACCGGGCTCGCGAACGCGAGCACGACCACCGGCGAAAAGCCCGGGAGCGTCACGTTGAGCGAGTCCCCACCGGCCGGGACCCCCGTGAAGAGGAACGTGCCGTCGGAGGCGCTGTGGGTCGTCAGCGTCCGCCCGCCCTCCGCGGTCAGTACGATCTGGGCCCCGGCGGCCGGTCCGACGCGGCCTCCCGAGCCCTGGGCCAGCACGGTCCCCGAGACCGTGAAGCTGCCGGGACCCCCCGCGAGGACGGCGTAGTAGCCGAGCACGCCCGCGAACACCGCCGCGAGGACCACGACCCCGACCAGGCCGACGCCCGCAAGACGCCGGGCGCGCCAGCGGGGCGGTCGGGGGCGGGGGAACATGGGATAAAGTCCCGGCAGGGCCTCCCAGGAATACAGCGGAGGGAGCTCGCGGGGCGCGAGCACGGGGATCGGCTCATGGCAGCGCGGACAGGCGAACCACTGCGTCGGAGGCGTCGGCGCCGCCGCGACGACCACGTCGAGCCCGCACGCCGGGCACTTCAGCCTCGTCGTCGGCGCGCTCATCCTTCCCGGCCGACCCCGGCGGAGGTCTTAGCCTTGCGTCGGTCGCTCGCCAAGCCCCACCCGAGGGTCGCCGGGGTCGACGACGGCGCGTTCCACCGGGCGGACCGCGAGGCGCCGATCGCTGCGGTCGTCCTCTCGGCTCCCGATTACGTCGAGTCGATCCGGACCGGGCGGGTGACGGTCGACGGGACCGACGCGACCGAGCGGGTGATCGACCTCCTCCGCGCGACCGGTCCGCTCGAGGGGGTGCGGGCGCTCCTCCTCGACGGCGCGGTTCTGGGAGGGTTCAACGTCGTCCACCTGGGCCGGGTCCACCGGTCGCTCGGCCTTCCGGTGGTCGCGGTCACCCGCCGGCCTCCCGAGTTTGACCGGATCCGGACCGCGCTCGCCAAATGGTTCCCCCGGGACGCGACCCGACGGTGGAAGCTCCTCACGGCGCACCGGCTCTTCTCCGTTCCGACCGCCGGTCGACCGATCCTCGCCGCGGCGGTGGGCTGTTCCCGTCGCGACGCGATCCAGCTGATCCACCGCACGACCGTGCGGGGGTACTGGCCCGAACCGCTGCGGCTCGCGCACCTCGTCGCCTCCGCCGGGGCCCGGGGGGCCATCGCGTCTCGCGCGAAGGTTAAAGCCCGCGTTCGCCGTCCGGCGCCCGGGCCTGTAGCTTAGCTTGGACAAAGTACTGGCCTTCTAAGCCAGCAAACTCGGGTTCAAAGGCCCCGGGCGCGCCCCGCCCGGGGCGGAGAGTCCCGACAGGCCCGACCCCCAGCGTGCGGGGAGCCTCTATGGTGTCGCATCGGCAGTCCCCACCGCCGGTCCGTTCCGCGGGGGGGTCGGAGGGGCCCGACCGGAGGTCGCCGATCAGGTCGTCCCGACCTTGGCGGCGCAGATCTCGCACAGGATCCCCCGGGGGCCGGGCGGTAGCGGGTTGCCGCAGAGCGGGCAGGTCGCCCGCGCATCGGCGGCCGCGAGGAGCTCCTGGACGCTCGTGCGGAGGGCCGGATCGGCGACCGGCCCCACCGACCGGACCGGTTCGGTGATCGGCCCGACCGCCGGGAGGAACGCCTCGAGCCGGGGGCGGTAGATCGCCATCCGGTGGTCAAAGGTCACCCACTGCCGTTCGACGAGCCCCTGGAGGGCGGAGTCGACCAGCTCGCGCACCCCTCCGAAGATGTGGGCGAGCTCGACCGCGGTGAGCCCGTTCGACTCGATCAGGACCTCGAGACACCGCGACGCGAGCAGGGAGAGATCGCCCCGGGCGATCGCCCGGTCGACCCCCCAGGCGAGCCGGGACGTGCGGCGGACCCGCCGCGCGGACGGAAGGTGACCGGCCCGGGGATCGGCGAGGAGGTTCGACCGCACGAGGTCGAGCTCGAACCGGATCCGTTCGTCCGGCAGGTAGGCCAGCAGCGCCGCCGAGAACGGCAGGAGCGAGGATTTCCGGCACGCCGAGACCCCCTCTTCGAGCGTTCCGAACAGGGCGCCAAGCGAGACGCGCGAGCCCCCGGTCGCCGCGCGGTCCTCCTCCGAGCGCGAGCGGGGTAGGTAGTGCTCGCGGAGGAGCAGACGGACCACGGCCCGCTGGGGGGGGCCGGAGTCCCGTGGGTAGAGGTCACCCGTACCGTCCGGCCGGACGGAGAGGCGTTCGAACGGCCGCAGGTAGTCCCACGCCGGGCCGGCGGGCGGGGCGGGCTCGAGCCGCAGCTCGGCGGTCGCGGACTTCGCGTTCGGGTCGGCGAGCATCGCGAAGAAGGTCGGGTACTCCTTCTCGTCGACCTGGAGGACGAACGGCGCGAGCGGGGTACGTCGTCGGCTCAGGAACTCCTCGTAGGCCCGGGCGAGCGCGCGTCCGGAGTAGGCGTCGTGCCGGTCCCCGGCGAACCGGCGGGCGAGCTGGTCGAGCTCAGAGAGCGGAACGTCCATCGCGACGGAGCCTCCGCTCGGCCGCCAGCGAGTACAGAGAGATAAGTCGCCGGGCCATCGTTTCGAGGGAGCCGTTCCGCCGGACGAAGTCGGCGGCGCGGCGGCCGGTCTCGGCGCGTACGTTCGGCCGGTCGGCGAGGTCGACCAGCGAGCCGGCGAGCGCCCCCGCCGACATCATCGGTACGAGACGGCCCGTGACCCCGTCCTCCACGATCTCGGCGGGTCCGCCGGTGTCGGGGGCCAGGACCATCGACCCGCAGGCCATCGCCTCGAGCAGGGCCACGCTCGAGGTGTCGCTGGTCGAGGGAAGGACGAAGAGGTCCGTCTGCGCGAGCAGCGCCGCCTTCTCGGCCTCGGCGACCGGTCCGAGGTACCGGACCCGTCCGGCGAGCCGCGGGTCGTTCGCGATCCGCTCGCGGACCGCCTCCTCCTCTGGACCGAGGCCCCCGACCACGGCCACGAGGTCCGTGTGCTCCAGGGCCGCCGAGATGGCATCGAGGAAACGGTGGACCCCCTTGTCGACGGTGAGCCGCCCGAGGTAGGTGACGAGCGGGTCGTCGGGGAGCCCGCAGCGTGCCCGCCAATCCGGCACCCGCATCGCGGGGCGGAACCGTCCGACATCGATCCCGTTCGGGACCACCTCTACCGGGTAGTGGAACGGCTTGCGGGCGCCCTCGAGGAGGGCCTCTCGTGCGGCCGCGGACGGGGTGGTGGTGAGGTCGCACCGCCAGTACGTACCTAGGTTGTACCACCAGGCGAGCCGGAAGAAGAACGGCACGAGGAACTTCTGCGGCACCGCCTCCCGCATCTCCCGGATGTTGGTGTGGAACGTCCCGACCAGCGGCCGGTGAAAGCGTCGCGAGGTGAGGAATCCCATGCTCCCCATCGGCCCGGGAGTGTGGAGGTGGATCACGTCCGCGTCCCGGCCCCCTCGGGCCTCCCGGAGAAGGCCGAAGGGGAACACCGGCCAGCGGTACTGGCCGTACAGCGGCACGGGGATCGACCGGATCCGCCGCACCAGCACTCCATCCCGGGTCTCCTCCTCGGTGCTCCGGCCGGACCGCGAGCTCGGCGCGTAGACCCGGACGGAGTGGCCGAGGCGCACCATCGTCCGGGCGAGCCCGTCCGTGATGGCGGCGACCCCATCGCGGAAGGGGGGGTAGGAGTCGGTGAAGTAGACGATCTCCATGAGTGCCCGAACGGGAGCGGGGCGCACAGGTTCGTTAACTTTAGGGTTGATGGGCACTGAAGGGGGCATGGCCGGAACCCAGCGTCCGGGGACCTCCGAGCTCGAGCGGTACATCGAACGGTGCCGGCAACGCCGGCGGATCCCGGGCCTCGCGCTCGGGCTCGTCGCGGGGGACCGGACGGTCCTCGCGCGCGGGTTCGGATTCCGCGACGTCGCCGCCCGCGCCCCGGCGACCGTTCACACGATCTTCGGCATCGCATCGATGACGAAGTCGTTCGTCGCGATGGCCCTCCTGCGGCTCGCGGAGCACGGGGCGCTGCGGATCTCGGACCCGGTCGTACGGCACCTGCCGGGGTTCCGGACCCCCGAACCGCGGCGGACGGCGAAGATCACCCTCGCCCACCTGCTCTCACACTCGTCGGGGCTTCCCCCGCTCCCGTCGATCTACTACACCGCGGCCCGGAGCCTGTCCCGCGATCCCCCCTACGACCCCCGGGTCGCCCGCCGGGTCGGGATCGACCCCGACCACCCTCCCATCGACACCTACGAGGGGCTCCTGGACTATCTCGCCACGGCCCGGTACCGGCTCCTCGGACCCCCCGGCGCCCAGTTCAGCTACTCGAACGAAGGGTACGGCCTGCTCGGGGCGGTGATCGAGCGGACGAGCGGCGAGCGATTCGAGCGGTATCTCGAGGAGGAGGTCCTCCGCCCGGCCGGCATGCGCCACACGATGTTCGATACGGGCATCATGCTCCGCGAGCCCGAGGTCACCACGCTCTACTCCCCGAACTGGCACCGTCCGAAGGGGAGGCTCGTCGCCTCCCAGGAGTGGTGGGAGGATGCGAGCCTCCGGGCGGCCGGTTCCCTGCGGACCCACGTCGCCGACCTGATGCGCTACGTCGGGATCTACCTCCACGGCGGACGGGCGGGTCGGGAGCGGATCCTATCCTCCGCGAGCCTCGAGGAGATGCTCCGGCCCCGCATCGAGGTCGCTCCCGGCGTCGCCTACGGCTATGGTCTCGCGATCCTGCCGGACTACCACGGGCACCTCGTGGCCTACCACGGCGGGGGACTGAAGGGGGTCGCCTCCGAGTTCGCCGTGCTGCCCCGCGACGGGATCGGCGGCGCGGTCCTCGCGAACGCGGACGGCGCGCCGAGCCACCTGGCCCTTCATGCCGGGATCAACCGCCTCCTCGGCCTGCCGCTCGCGACCCCCTTTGAGGAGGTCCCGCGCGGTCGGCGGCACCCGGGACCGCTCGGCGAGTACGCCGGGTGGTACGCCTCGGGCGAGGGGATATGGTGCCGGATCCGTCCGCAGCGGGCCGGCCTGCGGCTCGACTTCCGTGGGATCGAGTACATCGACCAGGGGCTGCGTCTCCGCCCGGTCGGCGACGACGGGTTCGCCCTGCGGAAGGGGGGAGAGTCCCGGTACTTCCGGTTCCTCCGGGACGAACGCGGGAAGGTCCGCTCGGTCCATCTCGGCTGGCGCTGGGTGCGCCGCCGCTCCGTGCCGGAGCTCCGCCGGGCCCGGACGGGCGGGATCGTCTGGTGACCGACCTCGTCGGTCGGCCGCCGCTCAGAGGACCGTCTCGAACGCGCGCTCGAGGAGGCTCATCTCGCGGAGGTCGAGGGCGCGCCGGTCGAAGGAGACGATCAGGCCGGAGCCGGTCTCGCGCGCCTGCGCGACGAGCCAGTGGACGAACTTGAGGGTCGTGTCGAGCGAGTACTCCGTCGCGAGATACTCGAGCGCGTCGACGTAGAGGAGGGCCCCGCCGTCCGCCTCCGTCGGGTCGCGAAGGCGTCCGCCGATCTCCCCCGGCGCGAGCCGGGCCTCCGGGCTCCCGCCGGCCCCGGCGCCGCCCACGACGAGGTCGATCCGCCGGTCGGGGGGAACGCCGGGAACGTCGGGAGGCCTTAGGGAGACCGTCGCGAGGCGGGGGAAGCCCGCGGCGTTCGACCGCAGGATCTCGAGGGCTCGCGCCGGCCGCTCCTCGCGGACGAGAACGCTCTTGCCCGGGAGGATCCGCACGGAAGGGGCCCCGCCGCCCGTCAGCGGCGCGGTCCAGGGGCGCGCGGCCTGTGGGGGGCGCAGGAGCGAACCCCACGCCGGTCGTCGCGGGGGTGCGAGGAGGCTCTTCCGTTTGATCTCGACCTCCTCGGGCAGCCGGGCGAGCCGGCTCTCGACGAGGATGCGGAGCTCCTGGGCGGTGTGGCCCCGCGACGTGTGCTGGAGGACCTCCCGCAGCGCGCTCCGCACGCCTTCCTCATAGCCGGACGCGTACGTCCTCGCGAACTCCTCGTCGGCCGGCGGCTCGTCGGACGGGGCCGGGGGCGGCTCGGTCCGGCGATCCGGCGCGCTCACGCCGTGGCCCGGTCCTTCGCCGCCGCTTCGGCCTTCGGGACGGGCACCGACGGACCCCGGGCGGCCGGCGCCTCCCCGGGCTCCTCCACGGGCGCGAACTTGTAGCCGTAGTGGATCACGCCGGCCTTTCCCTCCTCGCGGAGCTTGCGGAACGTCGCGTGCACCCGCAGGCCGATTCGGACCTCCTCGGGGGCGACGTCGACGACCTGGCCGGTCAGCATCGGTCCCTCGACGGTCTTCACGAGCGCGACCACGTACGGGACCTGCATCTCGAACCCTTCGGCCGCCTCATGGACGACCGAGTAGGAGAAGACCTCCCCTTCGCCCGAGAGCTGGAACGGCATCATCTTCTCGATCGACTGGCGGTGGCTCGTGCAGTGGGGGCAGACGCTCCGCGGGGGGAAATAGACCGTACTGCACGTCGAGCACTTCGATCCGCCGAGGTTGTAGCGTCGCGGGGTCTCGCGCCAGAAACGGGCGATCGACATGGTCTTCCCTCAGTTCCCCCGTTCGAGCAGGTGCACGACGCTCGTCGCCCCGGTCCCGCCCACATCGTGGGTGAGCCCGAGCGCGGCCCCCGGCACCTGACGATCTTTCGCCTCGCCCCGGAGCTGTCGGACGATCTCGACGACCTGCGCCACCCCCACGGCGCCGAACGGACGGCCCTGGGCCTTGAGGCCTCCGGAGGGGTTCACCACGGTCCGGCCCCCGGGGCCGAACGTCCCGCTCGAGAACTCCGCGCCGGCGCGGCCCTTCTCGACGAACCCGAGGTCCTCGAGCGCGACCAGCGCGCTGATCGAGTATCCGTCGTGGATCTCCGCCACCCGCACGTCGGGGGGCGCCCGGCGGGCGCGCCCGAAGGCGCGGCGGGCCGCCTCGACCGTGGACGCGAGGGTCGTGATGTCCTCGCGGTGTTGGAGGGCCATCGTGTCGCAGGCGACCTCGCTCGCCGCGATCCGGATCGGCGTGTCGGTATGCTTCCGCGCGGTCTCGAGCGGGCCGAGGACGACCGCGGCGGCGCCGTCCGAGAACGGCGCGCAGTCGAGCATGCCGAGGGGCTCGGCGACCGGTCCGGCCCCGAGCACCTGCTCGAGCGTGAGCTTGTTCCGGTAATGCGCGTTCGGGTTCCGCGCGGCCATCGCGTGGGCGTGGACCGGGACCTGGGCGAGCTGTTCGCGCGTCGTCCCGTACTGGTGCATGTGCCGTCGCGCGAGCAGGGCCCAGAGGGCCGGGAGCGTCGCCCCAAAAACGACCTCCCACTCGTGGTCGGCCGCCGAGCTCGTGATCTCGGAGGCGGTCGCATCGGGGACATCGGTCAGCTTCTCCGCCCCCCCGACGACGACATAGTCGTAGAGGCCGCTCGCGACCGCGAGGTATCCCTGGTGGAGCGCGAGCGAGCCGGACGCCCCGCCGCCCTCGATGCGGACGCTCGGGAGGTGCCGACCGGCAAGACCGGCATAGTCGAGGATCAGGGGGGCGATGTGCTCCTGGTCGATGAGGGTCCCGGACGCCATGTTGCCGAGGTAGAGGGCGTTCAGGTCGCTCGAAGAGAGCTTCGCGTCGACGAGCGCCTCGAGCCCGGCCTCGATCCCGATCTCCCGGAACGACCGGTCCCAGAGCTCGCCGAACTTCGTCTGCCCGACGCCGAGCACCGCGACCTCGCGCATCGTCACTCGCCTCCCATGTGGATCTTGCCCCGGAACTTCGCGTAGACGGCGTACGACAGCTCGACGCCCTGGTCGAGGTACCACTGGACCGGCCGACCGTGGTGTCGGTCGAACCGGGCGATCTCGTCGGTCGTTTCGAGGTCGAACGCGTCCGAGCCGGCCCCCGAACCGTATCCGACCACGAGGATCCGTTCGCCGGGTCCGGCGTGGTCGAGGACGTTCGCGAGGCCGATGAGCGCCGCGCCGGAATAGGTGTTCCCGATGTAGGGGGTCACGAGGCCGTATCGCATCTGGGCGTCGGTGAAGCCGAGCTGCTTGCCCACCCGCTGGGGGAACTTCCCGTTCGGCTGGTGGAAGACGACGTGCCGGTAGTCCTTCGGACCGGTCCCTCCCGCCTCCATGATCCGCCGCGCGCACTCCGACTCGTGCCGGAAGTACGCGGGCTCACCGGTGAACCGCCCGCTGTGGCTGGGGTACTTCTGGCCCTCCCGGCGCCAGAAGTCCGGGGTGTCGGTGGTGTACGAGAGCGTCCGGTGGACCCGGCAGATCACCCGGTCCCGGCCGATGACGAACGCGGCGCCGCCGGCGCTCGCGGAGTACTCGAGGGCGTCCCCCGGGGCCCCCTGCGACGTGTCGGTACCGATCGCGACGCCGTACCGGATCATCTCCGACCCGACGAGCCCGAGGCAGGTCTGGATCGCGGCCGTTCCGGCCTTGCAGGCGAACTCGAAGTCGGCCGCGGTGAGGTTCGGGGTGGCGCCGACCGCCTGCGCGACGACCGTCGCGGTCGGTTTGACGGCGTACGGGTGCGACTCGGACCCGACGTAGATCGCGCCGATCTCTTGCGGGTCGATCGCGCCGCGGAGGAGCGCGGTGCGCAGCGCCTCCGTCGAGATCGTGATCGTATCCTCGTCCGGCGAAGGGACGCTCTTGCGGACCACGTTCAGGTTGTGGCCCATCGCCTCGCCGTCCGAGCCCCAGACCCGACCGATCTCGGCGGGGGTGATGCGGTATCTCGGTACGTACGCTCCGTAGCTGACGATCCCTGCTTGCATGGTTCCGTTCCTTCCTTCTTCGAGCTCGATCCCTTCGGACTAGAGGTCCTCCAGCCGCTCGAGGAGCTCCGAGGCCCCGAGGGGCGTGGTGAGGAGCGGGATGTTCTCGACCTCGCTGAGGCGGATGGCGAGCGGGTCGATCCGGCCGGGGGCGGCGAAGACCACGGCCGCCGGCTTCAGCGGGTGCGCGCGGATCGCCACCATCGGAGACCGGCCGTACTTGACGTTGGAGAAGATGAGGGCCCGCTGGGTCGTCCAGCCGTACACCTCGACGAAGCGGGTCGCGTCGATCGAGAGGATCGCCCGGGGGGCATCGAGGACCGTGAACCCGTGGATGTCCCGGTGGAGTCCGACCCGGCTCACCGCCCGTGCGTTCAGGCGGTCGGCGAGCGCGCGGAGGGGGATCGCCACCGCGAACTCGCGCATCCCGAGGATCCCTTCGGAGTGGGGGTGCAGCCCGAGCCGCTGGCTGACGTGTCCCCCGTTCTCCGCATCGACGGCGAGCAGCGCCTCGACGTAGCGACGGATGAACCCGGCCCCGGGGCTCGCCCGACGCTCCGACTCGTAGTCGCTGATCACGCTCGGCACCGTGTCCAGGTGCTTTGCGAGGTCGCGCTGGGAGATCGCAAAGCCCTCCCGCCACTTCCTAAGGGTCCGCCCGGGGTGGGGGGAGAGGACGACCTCGCCGGCGATCTTCTCTCGGATCTCGGCGTCCACGGAGGGCGCCGAGGGTCCCCCCGGTATAAATCGATGCGCATGGTGTCGGTGGGAAGGCTCGACATCTGCCGATGGACGGGCCGGACCCGGGGGAGTGGACCGGGCGAGACTCTCCGGCCGAGAGCGGTACGCGCTCGCGACCCTTTGAACTCGCGACCTCTACCTTGCCAAGGTAGCGATCTTCCGCTGATCTACCGGCCCACGCCGAGCGGGCGAGGCCGGGCCGAGGATAAGCCTTCTCCGCAGGCCGGCCGTTGGGAACCGGCGGGACCTCCCCTCGCCGGCTCCGCGTCCCCAACCAAACTGTTATGGGACCCGTCCGACATCGGCCGCCGATGGCGGAAGGCAGCTCTTCCGGTGAGCCGATCAACATCCTGGTCCAGAGCACCCGGGACCTCCTCCGGCCCGAGGAGCTGGTCCGGGAAGCGACGCGCGACATCGTCAAGGACGAGATCCGACGGCACCTCGAGAAGACCCTCAAGGAGGACCCGAAGCTCCAGCAGGACCTCCGGGACGCCGTGCGGGCCCTCCTCGAGGCGCGGGCCAACGAGTACGCCGCCCTGTTCCGGGTCGGGACCGCCACGGCCCGTCTCGGGCTTTCGGCGCTCCCGCTCGAGGTGCGGCAGGCCCTGATGAAGGACGTCGTCGAGCTCCTGTCGAAGGAGCTCGGCCACATCGTCGAGAGGTCGCTGTGACCGCCCCGATGCCTCCGGACGGCGTCCGCATCTACGAGATCAAGCGGGTCGACGTCGAGGGGGCGATCGTCATCGACGGCTTTCCCTCGGTGGGGCTCGTGAGCTCGATCGTCGCGAACTACCTCATCGACACCCTCGAGATGGAGCAGATCGGCATCGTCGAGTCGCCGGCGTTCCCGACGGTCTCGCTCGTCCGGAACGGGAACCCCCAGCATCCCGTGCGGATCTACGCAGGCCGGCCCCCGGCCGACCGGGCCGGCCGCGGCGCCGACAAGATCGTCGCGTTCGTCTCGGAGTTCCACCCTGCGCCGACGATCATCCACCCGCTCGCGACCGTGATCCTCGACTGGGTCCAGGAGCAGCGCTGCTCGCTCCTCGTCTCCCCTGAGGGTCTCGTGGTCGAGGCCGCGCCCCAGACGGGCCGGGGGGCCCGCGCGCCGCGGCTCAACGACGTCAAGGTCTACGGCGTAGCGAGCACGCGGAAGGCCCGGGAGCTCTACATCGAGCCCAACATGATCCCGTTCGCCGAGGGCGTGATCACGGGGATCGCGGGGGTCCTCCTCAACGAGGGCCGGCGGCGCGGGTTCGACGTCCTCACCTTCCTTGCGGAGGCCCAGTCCGACTATCCGGACGCCCGGGCCGCCGCGAAGGTCATCGAGACGATCAACCGGATCCTCTTGCGGACCCCGCTCGACCCCGTACCCCTGTACGCCGAGGCGGAACGGATCGAGCAGCAGCTCCTGTCGATCCAGCGGCACGCGACGGACCGGACCCGCGGCGAGGCGGCGACGCCCTCCTCGCAGCCGATGTACCGCTGACGGGACGCCCCGGGAGCCGCTCGAGCAGCTCCCGCACGCCGCGTACGAGCGCCTCCGCGTCCGCGACCCCGTTGTATAGGTAGAAGGAGGCCCGCAGGTTCCCCGGGAGCCCGCGGCTCTCGTAGTAGGAGTGGACGCAGTGCCGGCCCGAACGGATCATCACCCGGTGCCCCTCGTCCAGGAAGAGCGCCGCGTCGTTCGGGTCCACTCCGTCGATCGTGAAGGCGTAGATGCTGGGGCGTTCGGCCGGGTCGGTCGGTCCGATCGGATGGATTCGGGGCTCCCCCTCGAGCGCTGAGGTCACCCGCCGGTTGACCTCGCGCTGCTGCGCCTCGATCGCCTCGAGCCCCACGCGGGCGAGGTAGTCGATCGCGGCGTGCGAGCCGATGACGCCCGCGTAGTTCTGGAGCCCCGCCTCGAACCGGTGCGGGACCGGTCGCAGGGTGTGCCCCGTGAGCGAGCTCGTCTCGACCGTCTCTCCTCCCAGCAGGAGCGGCCGGAGCCGTTCGAGACCCGCCGGGGTCGCGGCGAGCACGCCCGTACCCGTCGGACCCAGCATCTTGTGCGCCGAGACGGCGTAATAGTCGACCCCCTCCCGGTCGAGGTCGACCGCCCGGTGGGGGGCGGCCTGGCACCCGTCGAACAGGACGAGCGCCCCGTGGTCGTGGGCCCGTTCGGTCACCTCCCGGACCGGGAGCGATCGCCCGTCGAGGTTCGACGTGTGGAAGAGGCTCACGAGGCGGACCCCCCCCGCGAGATGGCGCTCGAGGAGCTCCGTCTCGAACGAGCCGTCCGCGCTCAGCGGAAGGACCTCGATGCGGATCCCGCGCTCCGCGACGAGCCGCTGCCAGACGATCAGGTTCGAGTTGTGCTCCTGGTCCGAGATCAGCACCCGGTCCCCGCGGGACCAGGCAAGGCCCTGTCCGACCAGGTTGATCGCCTCCGTGGCGTTGCGCAGGAAGATGATCCCCCGCGGGTCGTCCCGCCCCAGGAAACGGGCGAACGCGCTCCGGGCCGCTTCGTAGCGGCGGCCGACCTCTTCGGCGAAGCGGTGGAGGCTTCGACCCGCGCACCCGGGGTAATCCCGGTAATACTCCTCCATCGCGCGAAGGACGGGTCGGGGGACGAGCGACATGCACGCCGAATCGAGGTAGACGGGCGGGGGCCGGTCGGCCCGGGCGTCGAGGGCGGGAAAGTCGCTCCGTATCCTATCGACGTTCACGGCGGGCTCCGCTGGAGGCCATCGGCCGCCGCCGCCAGCGTAGCCGCCCCGATCACGAGGGCGCGTTCGTCCGGGGCGAACGTCGCGCTGTGGAGACTCGCCGGCCGGTTCGGAATGCCCACCCCGAGCCGCAGGAAGGTCCCCGGCACGCGCTCGAGATAGCGCGCAAAGTCCTCGGCCCCCATCAGGGGCCGGTCGACCTCGATCACGTTCGATCCTCCGAGCTCGATCGCGAGGGCCGCCGCCACCGTCCGAGTCGCCGCCGGGTGATTGATGAGCGGCGGGTAGCCCCGGAGGTAACGGATCGCGACGCGCGCGCCGAGGCTCGCCGCGATCGAGCGCACCCGCCGCTTCAGGGCGCGCTCCATCAGGTCGCGCGTCGCCGGGCGGAGGGTCCGGACCGTACCCTCGAGCACGACCTCGTCCGGCAGGATGTTGTTCCGAGTCCCGCCGTGGAACGAGCCGATGCTCACGACCACCGGGTCGACCGGGTCCCGCACCCGGCTGACCAGCGTCTGAAGCCCGAGGACGATCTCGCTGCCGATCACGATCGCGTCGGGTCCCTGGTGCGGGGTCGCCGCGTGACCGCCCTTCCCGCGGACCGTGATCCGCACGAAGTCCGCGGCCGCCATCAGCGGGCCCGCGCGCCAGCCCACGTGACCGAGCGGCAGGCTCGGGTCGACGTGCTGGCCGACCACGTAGTCGACCTTCGGCCGGTCGAGGCATCCGCGCTCGATCAGCGGGAGCGCGCCCCCCCGGTCCCCATCCTCCTCGGCGGGCTGGAACAACAGGCGGATCGGACCGCCGAGCCTCCCCTCGGCCTTCGCGAGGATCGCCGCTGCCCCGAGGAGGCAGGTCATGTGCACGTCGTGCCCGCAGGCGTGCATCCGGCCGGGGAACCGGGATGCGAACGGTAGGCCCGTCGCCTCGGTCACCGGCAGGCCGTCCATGTCGGCCCGCAGCGCTACTACCGGGCCGGGCCGACCCTCGCCGATGGTGCCGACCACGCCGGGAAACTCGCCGAACGTACGGTACGGGATCCCGAGGTCGTCGAGCGCCGCCGTGACCTTCTCCCGGGTCTTGAGCTCATGCGAGGAGAGTTCCGGCTCCTGGTGGAAGGCGACCCGCCAGGCCCGCATCGCGGGCAGCGCCCGGCGGGCGAGCGCGACGAACGAGTCCCGGCCCCGAGGCATCGACCGCGCAACCGCGTGACCGATATAATGCCGGACCCGAGCGACCGCGCTACCCGGTCCGGGAGCGGGCGGCCTCCCGGAAGAGCACGTCCTCGACCCGGCGGGGTGCCCGGAACGAGTGGACCTCGGGCACCCGGGCCCCGTCGGGAGCCTCCGCTCGGAACCGGTTGAACCAGACGGCCCCGATCCCGGCGTTGCGCGCCCCGACGATATCGTTCCTCCAGGAGTCCCCGATCATCACGGACTCGTCCGCCGCGACCGAGGCCCGCTCGAGGGCGACCTCGAAGATCCGGGGATCGGGCTTCGCGGTCCCGACCTCCTCCGAGACGACCAGGACGTCGATGAACCGGTCCAGGCCGAGGTAGGCGAGCTTCTCCTGCTGTTCCCGGGTCTCGTTGTTCGAGACGACCCCGATCACCGTGCGCCCGTGGAGGCGCTCCAGAAGCGCCTGCGCGCCGGGGACGGCGCGGCGCAGCCGCTGGTAGCCCTCCCGGTACATCCGCGACCGCTTCGCCCCCTCCGCCGCGGAGATCGAACGGCCGCAGTAGCGGGCGAGCATCTGGAACCGAAGCGTTCGTGCCTCGTCCGCGGTCACCGACCCCGCGAGGACCGCCGGATAGACCGACTCGAGCAGTCGCGAGTACTCTTGCCAGACATCTCCCAGGGATCGGCGGTCCAGGAGGGGCCAGGCCCGCTGGAGCGCGGCAAGTGCGGCGCGCGAAGTGAGCGCATGGTCGAACAGGGTGTCGTCCATGTCGAAGAAGACCGCCTCCGGGACGCTCGGGGGTCCGTGACGAACGCGTGCGGGCAGAGTTCCCTCCGTAACGATCGGTCGCCGTTCGTACGATGAGGGAGCTATTAAGGGTCGGACCGAGTCCGCGCCGCCTACCGATCCGTCCCCCCGTCATCGGGGTCGGGCAACCCCGAACGGACCGTCCGTTCTACCTCGCTCGGGCGCGCGGCACGTGCTGGCGCGGGGCGGAGGAACGAGGATGGGAGCCTCGTCGCCGGGCGGCGAACCGGATGGGGGAACCGGTCCCTCCACCGGCCCGCGTCTCGACCGCCCGATTGATCGTGACCTCATTGATGATCACGAGCATGTCCATGCCCATGATCAGGTTCCAGACCACGCGTTGCGCCGCGATCGCGAGGGGCCGATCGGGGATCTGCCGGGCGATGCCGTCGCCCAGGACCGAGCAGTTCGGTACGGAGCCCGCGATCTCGTCGAGCAGGGCGTTCGCGGCGCTCGGGGAGAGCCGGAGGAACGAGGCCGTGGTGCGGGCGAGGGTCGCATCGAACCGGCCGAAGCAGTTGACCAGCTCCCGCGTGATCTCGGGCGATAGGCTCGCGAGCTCGTCCAGGTGCTGCGCGACCTCGGTCCCGGCGGCGTGGAGGAGGTCTCCGACGACCTCGAGGACCTTTGCGACCAGGCGGTCGCCCATCTGGTAGTGATGGCTCCTGACCCGGATCTTCCGGGCCACGCTCGGGCTCTCCGCGGAGAGCATGAGCTGACGGACCATGAGGAGGTAGAGCCGGTCGACCCCCTCCTCGATCTCCTCGATGTCAGCAGCGAACCCGGCGTTCGCCCCGCCGAGGGCGCGCCGGCACAGCTCGATCTCGGCCCGGAGCAGCCAGACCATGCGCTCCAGGAGCGGCAAGAACGCGTACTTGGCCGGGTCGAGGAAGCTCTGGACCTCGACATGGTCCCGCGCGTCCTCCACGACCGACATCCCGAGGACCCGGTGCGCGGTGAGCTGCACCGCGGCGCGTTGCTCGGGCGTGAGCCCGCGCGGGGAGGATACGACCACGCGGTCCTGACCGGTGATGTAGCCCCCGATGAGCAGGCGACCGAGGAGGCGCGGGGGCACGTCATCGGCCTCGATGCGGAGCAGGTTGCGATCGGATTCCGAACGGTCCCGACCCTTCCGGGGGGCGGACTCCACCCGCCCCATCCCCAGGACCTGAGGGAGCCAGGAGGGACCGGTGGCCGGGCCAGCCGCGAGAGAGCCCGCGCCCCGCGTCCTGGGGGATCGGGGGCCCGGAGTGGCGGGACGCGCGGTCGTCGCCCCCAGGTCCCCGGAGGAGCCCGGGCTCTCCGTCGACGGGAACCCGAGCCGGGGGTCTCCGAGGGGTCCTTCGCCGTACCGACCCTGGAGGGGTACGACCTGGGCTCCCGGCCAACGTCTCCGGGCGCTCCGGAGCAGGGACCGTCCCTTCTCCCGGGCGAACCGATGGTCGACGAAGACCAGATCGAAATCGGTCCCCGCGAGCCGGGTGAGGGCGGCCGTCGTCGAACAGGAGGTCACCGAACCCAGTCCGATCCGTCCCAGGAACTCGGTGATCCGCGCACGCCCCCGGGAGTCACCGACCACCAGCACTCTCGGGCTCGAACCGCCCTCGCTCATGATCTCTCCATCCCCGGGCCGAACACAGGAGAAAGGGTTAGCCTCGGTCGTCCGGTTTCCGCGGGGACAGGGCCGGATAACGAGGGTCGGCAGGAGCGGAGGTAACCGCCCCTACCGACCCCCAGCCGCGGCCCGCCGTCCTCGCGTTCCCCTCTTGGCCCCTACGGGGCCTTGGCCAGGTGGGCCGGGAGCGTGCTGTCCAGGTAGAACAGCGCGGCGATCCCCGCCAGGGCCAACGAGACCACGAAGACGACCATCGCGACGTTGATGTAGACCGGCAGCCGCACGCGGATTGGGACGCTCGTCTCGGGCTCCGCCGTGTCGGTCGCTCCGGGAGTGATCGGCTGGACCGCACGGGTCGCGCCGCGGAGCGAGAACGCCGGGCGGCTCGCCGAGGTGCTGACCGAGCTCGCCGCCGGGGCGGCCACGGTCGCCGCGTGGGCGAAGAAGTGGTCGACCGCCAGGGTGGCGGGCATCGCGAGGATCCCCGCGAGGCCGAACGCGCCGTAGAGCAGGAAGGTCTCGAGCGGGTCCTTGGTCATGCCGAGGACGTAGCCGTTCCAGCCGTAGGCGATGGTCGTGCCACCGGCTACGAGGGCGAACAGGCCCACGTACTGCAGCTTGAGCCCGTACGCGACGGAGACCGCGGCCAGGACCATCGTGACGCCGAAGAGGAGGTAGACGTCACCGAAGAAGATATTGTAACTGCCGGGAAGGGGCCAGACGATCTCCTGCCAGAGCCCGAAGAAGGTCGCTACGGCACCGAGCGCCCCGAGGGGCGCGGCCGTGCCCTTGATCGTCGAGGAGACGCTCGCCGCATCCTGCCGGCGCATGCCGAAGAACGCAAGGATGCCCGCGTAGCCGATCAGGACCGCTGCGAAGAGGAGGGTCGCCTCCTCCAGCGCGAGGATATCGATGAACGCCATGGCCTACGCTCCCTCGACCGCCGGGGGGTCGGACAGGGCCGGGACGACTTCGGACTTCGCCGTCTCTTCCCGTCGGAACCGCCGGGGCACTCTCGCCTTTCGCTGCCATGTCGCTCGGTCGAACACCTGTATGGGTCCGCTCCGCATAGTCCACCTGGGTGGGGGATGGGCAGGGGTAGTGATGCGAACTCACTCGCTTGCATAAGGAATGTAAGGAGTCGGCACCCCTCCGTCGGGACTTCCGATACCGACCGAGATACGTTTAGAGGGGGACGCGGTCGGGTAGTGAATGGCCCGAGAGCATAAGGAGACGGGGGAGGAGCGCCCGGTCAGCGGGTTCACCCGGCGCGTGCAGCGCACGGGCATCTCGTCCCTCTCGATCACGCTGCCGAAGTCCTGGAGCGACTCGATGAACCTTCAGGTCGGGGACGTGCTCCGGTTCCGGGACCTCGGCGCCGGCCGGCTCGAGGTCCGGCCCGCGCGGGTCGACTCGCCCGAGGAACGGCGGCAGCGGCTCCTCCGCATCGATGCCACCGATGCCGCGCCGAACCTCGTCTCCCGCCTCCTGGTCGGGGGGTACATCACCGGACAGGACCATATCATCGTGACCGCGCGCACCGCGCTCACCCGCGAGCAGCGGCGCGAGGTCCGTCACACCGTCTCGCACGTGCTCGGAATGACGGTCGTGGAGGAGTCGACCGACTCGATCGAGGTCCAGAACTTCGTGGACCCGGGTCGCTACCAGCTCCACCGGCTGCTCGGGCAGGTCGTGCGGATCCTCCGCTCCGAGCTCGAGACCTGCCTCGCGGTCCTGCGGGGGACGGATGGGGCGGCGCTCGAGCAGATCGGCACGCTCGAGGACGAGGTCGACCGCTTCTACCTCCTCATGGTGCGGCAGCTCCTGCTCGCCTCGGACGACTTCCAGGTCGCCCGGGACATCGGGGTCGAGAGCCACCACTACCAGATCGGCTACCGGCTCATCGCGAAGGTGATCGAGGTGCTGGGGGACCTCCTCTCGGGCGTGGCCCACGATATCGCGCAGAACCTCGCCGGCTTCCGCAAGCTCGCAAAGACCGATCGCACATCGCTGGTCACGCTCATCACCCGCTTCGACGAGCGTCTCCGACGGACGATGGAGGCGTTCGACAACCTCTCGGTCGTCGACGCGAATGCGGTGCTCAACGAGATCGCGGAGACGCAGCCGGCCGAATCGACGACCGGCGACTCGCTGGCCCGACAGGTGAAGGAGCGGACCGTCGCGGTCGCGGCCCAGCGGGTCGTCTCGAACATCATCATGGCGACCGAGATGCTGGTGATCGTGAACGAGGTGACGATCAACCGCAGCGTGGAGCCCGAGACCGTCGCGAAGACCGACCGGAACGTCGCGATGGGGTGATCCTCCGACCCCCGGCCCCGACCCCCTCCCTCGGCGCCATGCCCACCGGACGCCGGCATGCGAAGACGGACGGCGTCTCTCGGCTTCAGAGATATGTCTTTTTATAGCAGTGCTTTCTTACTAATAACGACTGCCGAGCGGCGCCGACCCGGGACTCCCGGAGGCGCGCGAAGCGAGGTCCACCATGGCAAAGATCATCGGAATCGACCTGGGAACGAGCAATTCGGCGGCCGCCGTCCTCGAGGGTGGCCGGCCCGTGATCATACCGAGCGCCGAAGGGACGACGGTCGGGGGCGGCAAGGCGTTCCCGTCGTACGTCGCGTTCACGAAGGACGGCCAGCTCATCGTCGGGGAGCCGGCCCGCCGGCAGGCGATCTCCAATCCGGAAGGCACCGTCACCGCGTTCAAGCGGAAGATGGGGTCCGACTATCAGTACTCGATCCACGGCAAGAAGTACACGCCCCAGCAGCTCTCGGCGTTCCTCCTCCAGAAGATCAAGCGGGACGCGGAGGCGTTCCTGGGCGACAAGGTCGAGAAGGCCGTCATCACGGTCCCCGCCTACTTCAACGACAACCAGCGGCAGGCGACCAAGGACGCCGGTGCGATCGCCGGTCTCGAGGTCGTCCGAATCATCAACGAGCCGACGGCCGCCTCACTGGCATACGGCCTCGACAAGGCCGGCAAGAACCAGAAGATCCTGGTCTTCGACCTCGGCGGCGGAACGCTCGACGTCACGGTGATGGAGTTCGGGGACGGGGTCTTCGAGGTCCTCTCGACGAGCGGGGACACGCAGCTCGGGGGGACCGACATGGACAATTCGATCACCGAGTGGATCGCCTCGGAGTTCCAGAAGGAGTCCGGCGTCAACGTCCGCGGCGACAAGATGGCGATGCAGCGGGTGCGCGACGCCGCCGAGAAGGCGAAGATCGAGCTGTCGTCCACCGTCGAGACGCAGGTGAACCTGCCGTTCCTCACCGCCACCAACGAGGGGCCGAAGCACCTCGCGCTGAACGTGACCCGGGCGAAGCTCGAGGAGCTCGTCCGCCCGATCATCGACCGGTGCCGGCACCCGGTCGAGCAGGCGATCCAGGACGCGAAGCTCTCGAAGGACCAGATCCACCGGGTCGTCCTGGTCGGCGGCCCGACCCGCATGCCCGTGGTCCACAAGTTCCTCGAGCAGTCGATCGGTCGCCCGATCGAGCACGGGGTCGACCCGATGGAGTGCGTCGCGATGGGCGCGGCGATCCAGGGCGGGGTGCTCGGTGGCGAGGTGAAGGACGTGGTCCTCCTCGACGTGACGCCGCTGTCCCTCGGGGTGGAGACCCTCGGCGGGGTCTTCACGCGGCTCATCGAGCGGAACACGACGATCCCGACCCGCAAGAGCCAGATCTTCACCACCGCCGCCGACAACCAGTCGACGGTGGAGATCCAGGTCTCCCAGGGAGAGCGTCCCATGGCGCAGGACAATGTGGCCCTGGGGAGCTTCCTCCTGACGGGGATCCCCCCGGCGCCCCGCGGGGTCCCCCAGGTCGAGGTCGGGTTCGACATCGACGCGAACGGCATCCTGAACGTCTCCGCGAAGGACCTCGCGACCGGACGCAAGCAGGGGATCACGATCACCGCGTCCAACAAGCTCTCGAAGGACGAGGTCTCCCGGATGGTCCACCAGGCCGAGGAGTTCGCCGAGAAGGACCGGGAGCGCGCGGACCTCGTCACGGCGCGCAACGTCGCGGAGTCGCTCGCCTATGAGGCGGAACGCCTCCTGACCGACCAGAAGGACAAGATCGACTCCTCGGACGCCGAGACGGTCCGGGCCAAGATCCAGGCGGTCCGGGACACCGTCCAGAAGAAGGACTCCACGAAGCCGGAGATCCAGAAGGCCGCGGACGAGCTCACCCGCGCCCTGCACACCGTGAGCCAGAAGCTCTACCAGTCCGGCGCGGCCCCCCCGCCCGGCACGAGCGAGCCTCCCGCGTCCGAAGGGAGCGAGCCGTCCGGTTCGGGAAGCGTGCCGGGGGCGGTCGACGCCGACTTCAAGGTCGTCGACAAGGAAGACGGGAAGGAACCCGGCTCCTCGTAGGGCCTCGAGGGCCCCGGCGGCCTAGGGATCGGCGAGGGGTCGGGGCCACCGGCGACCCTTCGCCGGCCCGTCGTACTCGACGTCGGGCCGGATGAGCCGGTTGTCGCCGGCCTGCTCGAGCGCGTGGGCGGTCCAGCCGACCGTCCGCGCGACCGCGAACGTCGGGGTGAACAGATCGGGCGAGAGCCCGATCGCCTCGAGGACGACCGCGCTGTAGTACTCCACGTTCGTGAACAGCCGGGCGTTCGGGCGCGCGCGGCGCAGCGCGTCGAGCGCCGCCCGCTCGACCCCCTCGGCGAGCGCGAGCCGCTTCGGGTCCGCGACCGTCCGGGCGATCGCGTGCAGGATGAGGCCCCGGGGGTCCTCCGCCTTGTAGGCGCGGTGACCGAAGCCGAAGAGCACCTCGTGTCGGGCGAGGCGGTCCTCGATCCAGGCGGGAGCCCCCTCGGGATCGCCGATCGCGTCGAGCATCTCCGAGACCCGGGCCGGGGCGCCCCCGTGGATCGGTCCCTTCAGCGTCCCGAGCGCCGCGGTGGCGGCGCTGATCAGGTCGGACTGGGTGGAGATCGCGACCCGAAGGGCGAACGTCGATGCGTTCATCCCATGGTCGGCGAGCAGGTCGAGGTAGGCCTCGAGGGCCCGCACCCGGTGCGCGTCCGGTTCGAGCCCGGTCAGCATCCACAGGTAGTTCGCCGCGTGCGAGAGGTCGTCCCGCCCCGGGACCGCCGGCTCGCCCCGCGACCGCCGAACGTACCGGGCGAGGAGCACCGGGGCGCGCGCGATCAGACGGAACCCCTCGTCGATCGTCGGGGGGTAGCCGTACGTCCCATCCCCCAGGGACGAGAGGATCGTTCGCATCGCCTCGAGCGGGGGCAGGCCGGTCGGCAGCGCGTCGACCACCGCCGCGATCCGGGGCGGGACCGTACGATGGGATCGGAGGGCGCCGGCGACCTCGGCGGAGGGGTCCGACGGCGGTGGCTCTCCGTGAAGGAGGAGGTGGACGACCGATTCGTACGGCACCCCCGGGACGAGGTCCCGCACGTCGTACCCCCGGAAGACGAGCTCGCCGGTTTCCCCGCCGACCCAGGAGATCTTCGACCGGCCGACCGCGACATCGTCCAGACCCTTCGAGAAGTGTCGCGCGGCGGCCATCGGGCCCTCACGGCCGAAGGAGAGATAGGCTCTCCGGCTCGGTTGGGCAAAGATTAAGGGCCGCCCCTCGGTCGACGGCCGATGCAAGGATCGCCGGGTCATCTGCTCGATCGCCTGATCCGCCAGCGGGTGGCGCTGGTCCTCAAGGACTCGCGGACGATCTCGGGCACCCTGCTCGGTCTCGACGAGCACATGAACCTCGTCCTCGACGACGCCGACGAGATGACGGAGGAGGCGACGAAGCACCTGGGCCGGCTGGTGCTGCGGGGTTCGAACATCGTCACCCTTCATGCGCCGCACGGAGCGGCCGGTCGATCGGCCTGAGGGTCCCGTGTCGTCCCCCCACCGGAACACGGCGCCCGAGACGACCCGCTCCCGCGGGGAGGCGCTGGCGGTGCTGAAGCTCCTCGCGCTCGCCGGGGCCGACCATACGCCGATGGTGGTCACCTCGCGCGAGGTCGGCGAACGCATCGGGACGAGCCAGCAGGCGGCGGACCGCTACTTGGTCTCGCTCGAGAAGCGCGGCCTGATCACGCGCTCGCTCGCCCAGCGGCGACAGCGGCTGCTCCTCACGCCGACCGCGATGACCCTCCTGCGCGCGGAGTACCACGCCTATCGGAGGATCTTCGAAGGGCCCGCGAAGCTCTCGTTCGCGGGGGTGGTCGCCTCCGGCCTTGGCGAGGGGCGGTACTACCTGAGCCAGCCCGGCTACGTCCTCCAGTTCAACGAGCGCCTCCGCTACTCGCCCTACCCGGGAACGCTCAACGTCCGTCTCGGCCCGGACGAACGGCGGAAGATCGAGCTGCTCGAGGGATGGCAGGGGCTCCGGATCGACGGGTTCCAGGCGAGCGGCAGGACGTTCGGCGGGGCGACCTGCTTCCCCGCCCGCCTGAACGGGCACGCCTGCCACCTGATCCACCCGGACCGCACGCACTACAAGGACGTCGTGGAGTTCGTCGCGCCCGAGTGTCTCCGCGAGGCGCTCCCGGTGAAGGACGGCGACACCGTCCAGATCGACATCGAGGAGTCGTGAAGGGCGAGTCGCTGGCCCGGTCGGTCGCTCGCGACCGACGGCCTCCTCCCGCGCCCCCCGGGTCGGCCGACCGCTACGTGAACGCCTGGGCCGAGGACGAGGCGATCGGGACGGAGCGGGTGCGCGCCTTTGTCCTGATCCTGAAGACCCGGGGCTGCTACTGGGCCGACCTCAAGGGCTGCTCGATGTGCGGCTACTCCCGAGACACCCTCGGCCGTTCGGCGACCCCGGCGGAGCTCGCCGAGCAGCTCCGTCGGGCCCTCGAGCGGTACCGGGACGAGCCGTACGTCAAGGTCTACACCTCGGGCAGCTTCCTCGACGACCGAGAGGTCGACGCGGAGAGCCGTCTCGCCCTGGTGTCGGCGTTCTCGGGGCGGGCGCGTCGGTTCCTTCTGGAGACCCTCCCGGAGTTCGCGACGCCCGAACGCCTCTCGCCGCTCCGGGAGGCCTTTCGGGGGGAGCTCGAGGTGGCGCTCGGCCTCGAGTCGACCGACCCCACGGTCCTCGGTCGGTTCGTCCACAAGAGCGCCTCCCCCGCGGAGTACCTCGACGCGGGGGACCGGGTCCGCTCCCTCGGGCTCCGGTCCAAGGCGTACCTGCTCCTCAAGCCCCCGTACCTGACCGAGACCGAGTCGGTCGAGGATGTGGTCCGCTCGGTGGAGGAGGCGGCACCCCACTTCGACACCTTGTCGGTCAACCCGGTGCACATCCAGAACGGGACGGTCGTCGAGTGGCTCTACCACCGGGGCCGCTACCGTCCTCCCTGGCTCTGGTCGGTCGTCGAGTCGCTCTCCCGAGGGGCGTCGAAGCGGGGAGCGGCCCGACTGGTCTCTTTCCCGACGGCCGGCGGGCTCCCGCGGGGTCCCCACAATTGCGGGGAGTGCGACCGGGGGGTCCTCGCGGCGATCGAGGAGGCGTCGCTCAGCCAGCAGTTCGCGCCTCTGGAAACCCTCGACTGCGCCTGCCGGGGGACCTGGCGGGACGCGGGTCTTCGCGAGCCGCTCGGCGTGGAGGTCGGATGAGCCTCGTTCCCCGCCTTCCCACCCACGCGCTCACGACCCTGCACCAGTTCCTGCGGGCCCACGCGCTCGCCGGGACGACGCGCGGCGTCGTCGTCGGCCTCTCCGGCGGCATCGACAGCGCGCTCGTGGCCCGGGTCGCGCGGGACGCCCTCGGGGCCGAGTCGGTGCTCGGGGTCCAGCTTCCTGACGCGTCGTTCCCCGCCGAGCTCCGGGAGGAGACCGAGGCGTATGCGCGAAGCCTCGGCATCGAGCACCGGGTCGTCCCGATCGACCCGATCTTCCGGGCGTTCCGTACCGCGCGGCCCGAGGTCACGGACCGGGTGGCCCTCGGCAACGCGATCGCCCGGATCCGGATGATGGTCCTCTACTCCTTCGCCTGGGAGCGCCACCGCCTCGTCGCGGGTACCGGCAACAAGTCGGAGATCCTCCTCGGCTACTTCACGAAGTACGGCGATGGCGGGGTCGACATCCTGCCGCTCGGGGACCTGTACAAGACCGAGGTCCGGGCGCTCGCGGCATCGCTCGACCTTCCGGCCCCGATCCGGGAGCGGCCTCCCACCGCCGGCCTCTGGGAGGGCCAGACGGACGAGGGGGAGCTCGGGATCTCGTACGACGACGTCGATCAGATCCTCTACGGCCTCGAACAGCTGCGGCGCCCTTCGGAGATCTCGGCCGAGACCGGGTTCTCTCTCGAGCGGGTGCGCGAGGTCGTCCGACGGGTCGAGCAGCACCGGCACAAGCGTCGTTCCCCGCCGATCCCGAAGATCGGGCTGCGGACCGTCGGGATCGACTGGCGGGACTGACGCGGCCTCGACCGCCGTGGGGGCGGGGGCGCACCGGGAGCCCACCGTCCGGTGCCGGGCGGGGCGGCCCGCATCGTTTAATGCGATGGACGCTCGGGAGGCGGACGTAGCCATCGAGACGTTCCCATGGATCGGGCCACCTACCAGCGATTGTACGACGCGCTTGCCACCTACGAGGACGTGCACCGGATTGCGCACGACGAGCACCGGAGCGAGGAGCTCCTGTTCGTCATCCACACCCACCGGGTCACCCGGGACGCCACCCGGCGGTTCTACGTCGTCCGCCGGCAGGTCCCCCGCCTGGTCGGCCAATGGAAGCGCGGCCGGTCGATCCTCGACATCGCCCGCGACTGGACGTTCCCTCCGGTCCTGATGGGCCAGCAGATGTTGGGGGAGCTCGGGATCCCCCGCAAGCGGGTCTGGCAGACGTTCCTCCACCCCGAGACGGCACCGGACGCCCGCATCCGCCACGAGGTGGAGGAGCTGCTCGCGCACGACATGATCTACTCCCCCCACGGCATGGACCTCCAGCGGGAACGCGGCCGCAAGGGCGAGGACCGCCTCCAGCGGTGGCTCGAGAAGCACGGGATCGGGTACCGGACCGAGAAGGACCTCCGCGGGAAGTACGCGAAGACCCCGGACGCGCTCCTCGACACCCCCATCATCTTCTTCGGGCAGAAGCTCACGTGGATCGAGTCGAAGGCGAACTTCGGCGACGACGTCGAGCTCCGGAAGAACCTGCGCCGCCAGCTCGCCCCGTACACCGAGCTGTTCGGCGAGGGGGCGGTCGTCTACTGGTACGGGTACGTCGAGGGGGCGGAGTCGCCCCCCGGGATCCTCTTGTGGGACGCGGAGACGTTCGAGTCGATCACGCCGACCGTGCTACCGCATCCCGAGCGATCGCACGCTGCGCACCCGTCGCGAGATCCCGCTCGATCACCGCACCCGGGGGCGTCTCCTTCAGCCCCACGATCAGCGCACGACGGCTCCGCCGCCGCGCCGCCTCCTTGAGCTGCCGGGACATCGAGCGCGACAAGAGGTCGCAGTCGGCGCTCTCGCCCGCGCGCCGTAGCTCCTCGACGATCGCGGCCGCCTCCGCGTGGTCGGCCGGGTCGACCGCCACCACGTAGGTGCCGAGCGGGGGCTCGCCTTCCGGCCAGCGGCCCCCCTCGCGGAGCAGGATCTCGAGGGTCTGGTCGCCGATGGCGAGGCCGATCGCCGGGGTCGGCGGGCCGCCGAACAGCTCGATCAGGTGGTCGTACCGGCCGCCCCCGAAGACCGAACGACCATCCCCCGATCGGGAGAACGCCTCGAAGACCGTCGACGTGTAGTAGGCGAGCCCGCGGACGACCGTCGGGTCGAAGACGACGCGGTCCGCGAGCCCGGCCTTTCCCAGCAGTCCGAAGAGGTTCTCCAGCCGCTCCCCACCGGCGCGCGCAGGAGCGTCGAGCCCTCGGCCGACGAGGTCGCGGACGAACCCGTCCACCCCGTCGACCGGGATGCCGGAGCCGACCGAGCGGAAGAGCGCCGCCAGCTCCTCCGCCCGGTCGTCGGCGATCCCCGCGGCCCGCAACGCGCCCCGGAACGCCTCCTCCGGTACCTTCCGGTAGCCGTCCACGGCGCGGAAGAACCCCATCGGGTCCGTCGCGCCGAAGAGGCGGCCGATGCCCTCCGCCAGCGCCCGGTCGTTGGCGCGGAACCGGTACAGGCCGACGGCGCCGGCCTCGTCGAGGACGAGGGCGGCCGCGCCGAGGAGGTCCGCCTCCGCCTCCACGCCCGCGGCCCCGAGGATGTCGAGGTTGAACTGGAGGAACTCCCGCGTTCGGCCGGCCTGGGGCTCCTCGTAGCGCCAGGTTTTCGAGATCGTGAACCACTTCACCGGCAACGGTTCGGCCTTCGCGCGCTCGGCGAAGACCCGGGCGAGCGACGGGGTCGTCTCCGGCACCAGCGCGACCGGGCGACCGCCCTTGTCCGTGAACGTCCAGGCCTGGGTCGCGATCCCGTCCCCGCTCTTGAGCTGGTAGAGCTCGAAGCTCTCGACCGAGGGCACCTCGAGCTCGACGTAACCGGCCCGGCGGGCCGCGGCGCGCATCCGTCGCAGCACCTCCGAGCGGGCGCCGGCGTCGGGGGGCGGGTAGTCACGGAAGCCCCGTAGGGCCCGGAACGGCATGGAGAGGGGGAGCGGCCCTTCCGTATTTTAGAGGTCGGAGGGCGTCCCGCGCACCGTATCGCCGGCGTCCACAGGGCCGGTCGGCTCGGGGGGGCTGACCCGCTCGAGCGCCGCCTTGAACCGGGAGTACGCCGTGACGGTCCCGACGAAATTGCGGGTCCGGAGCTCCGTCGCGATGTGCTGGAGCTCGGCAAGGGCCGGCCCGACGTCCGCGCCGCCGGCGCGCAGGTCGACCATGCGGTCGCGCATCTTCCGCAGTTCTTCGAAGAACCTCGGCTCGAGGATCGCCCACAGGGCTACCGCCGTCCGGGCGAGGAGCCGCTCCCCCTCGTCCCGCCGTCCCTGCCCGAGCGCCCGCCGGCCCTCCTCGAGCGGGCCGAGCGCCGGCTCCGGGGCTCCCCCGAGGTCGCGGATGGTCCGGGCGAGGAGGTCGCACTCGGTCACGAGGATCCGCCCGACCTCCCACTCCTCCTCGAGGCGACCGAGCTCGTCGCGGGCGCTGACCAGGCGACGCTGGGCGCCGCCGAGGTCCCCGACCGCGATCGACTGGCGGATCGCGGTGAGCACGACGTCGACGCTCGGGGTCCCCACGAGCGACGCGAGCTCGTTCCGCCGGGCGAGGACGCTCTCGTACTCCTCGACGACCGCGCTCGCGAGATGGACGAACATCTCGCGGGACAGGACCTCGAGGGACGGGAGGTCGTCCACGAGCGCCGCCGAACCGGCCCGGGCCTCGAAGTCGGTGAAGTCGAGGCCGAGCCTCCGGCCGATGCCGAAGTACTCCTCGATCCGTTTCTTCAGCACCGGCACCGTACCGGCGGCCGGCAGGGCGGGTAGGTCCGACAGGGGCTCGATCGGGGGCACGTCGCGGCTGGGGGTCGTGGCGGGCGGGACCGCGGGCAGCGAGGGGAACCGTCCCGGACGGCTCAGGAGCCCTTGGGCGGCCGGGGGCGCCGGGCCGGCGGGCCGGTCGAGCTCGACCGAGGCGAGCAGCTCCGCGATCGTCCGCAGGTACGCCGGATCGGGAGCATGGCCATCGCCGGCCGCCTCGCGGACCGCCTGGAAGAGCCCGGTGGAGAGGTGGCAGTGCGGGCAACGCGCCGCGGCGTCCGCATGCTCGACCTCATGCCCGCACGCCGGACAGCCGACCACGCGAACCCCTACCTCGACTAGCTCCGGGCCGGCCGTCGGGCCGCCGCGACCGCGGGGCCCCGGACGTTCGGGCGATAGGCATAGTTCGAACGCATCGCCTGGAGTCGGCGGATGCGCTCCGCCGTCGGGGGATGCGTGGAGAACAGCGACGCGAACGCCGACCCGCGGAACGGATTCACGATGTACAGGCTCGACTGTGCCGGCGAGCCGACGTTCATCGGCCGCCGCTGGTTCTCGGCCTCGAGCTTTCCGAGCGCGCTCGCGAGCGCGGCCGGGTCCCCGAGCGTGAGCGCCCCCACCTCGTCCGCCCGGTACTCGCGCGAGCGGGAGATCGCGAGCTGGATCAGCATCGCGGCGATCGGGGCGGTGATGGCGGCGAGCAGGACGACCAGGAAGTTCTGGTTGCTCCGGCCCCCGCGGCCGAACAGGCTCGAGAAGATGACGATCTGCGCGGCGTAGGAGATCGCCCCCGCGAGCGTCGCGGCGAACGTCATCAGGAGGACGTCCCGGTCCTGGATGTGCGCGAGCTCGTGCGCGAGCACGCCCTTCAACTCGCGGTCGTCCAGGATCCGGAGGATCCCCTCCGTCGCCGCGACGACGGCATGGTGCTCGTTGCGCCCGGTGGCGAAAGCGTTCGGGGTCTGGGTCGGGACGATCGCGAGACGCGGGGCCGTGAGGTGGAACTGGGGGGCGAGCTCGTTCACGATCTTCGCAAGGCGAGGCGCCTGCTGCGCGGAGACGCTCCGGGCCCCCGTCGACCAGAGCACGATCCGGTCGGCGAGGAAGTAGGAGACGAAGTTGAGCACGAGCGATAGGGCGAGCGCGATGACGAGCCCCGCGAGCCAGCTGTTGAACGCGTACTCGCCGACGAGCCCCCCCACGGCGACGAAGAGCGCGATGATGACGACGAACAGCATCGCCGTCTTGGTACGGGCCCACGCCATCGGTCGACCTCTCCCCGACTAGCGCTCCACGCTCAAAAGTGCTTGTCCCGAACCGAGAGGGGATCCTCGGGGAGTCCTGTGAAATAATCGGTTGACGGCGCCCCTGTTGAGAACGGTCATCCCAAGGCCCTCCGGGCCAAGTACCTTTGCGCCGCCCAGTCGTAGACCCCACGTCGGGTCTTCCGGGCCAGGAGCATC
>JAKASE010000013.1 GCA_021819135.1 Thermoplasmata archaeon
TGGGTCTCTCTCGCGGCGCGCGCGAGGTTGGAGAGCAGGAGGTCCTGGCAACGGCACGCGATCCACGGGCCCCGACGGGGCCCGGCGAGGAGCTCGCGATAGTATCCGTCGAGGTCGGACCCTCCCTCGGCCCGCACCCGGGGGATCGGGTCGGGCCGTCCGCCGTTCGCCCCGGCGATCGCGCCGGCGGCACGCCTCCCGCTCTCGGGGGAGGCGCCCGCGACCGCGCCCGCGACCGTCCCCACGGCGTAGAGCCCGGGGATGCCGGTCCGTCCATCATCCTCCACGACCGGGTAGCTGGCCGCGGTCTCGGCCCGCCAGATCCGGTCGGTCCCGGCGGAGGCGAGGAGCTCGGTCTCGGGCAGCCGCCGGTGCGCAAGGATGACCGCGTCGGCCCCGACGGAGAAGAGGGGGCCCGATCCTCGGGAACCGAGCCGAACGGCCCGTACCCGAGAGCGACCGGCCACGGCCCGCAGGAGCGTGCGGGGGTAGAGCGGGATCTCGAGGTCCGCCGCGATCCGCACGACCTCGGGCCGCACCTCCCCCACCGAGACGACCGCCGTGACCCGCTCCCCCCAGCGTTCGAGGACCTCCGCGGCCCGACAAGTCCCGCCGACGACGACCGCCCGACGGAACCATCCCCGCCCCCCGAAGGCCGTGTGCGCGAGGACGGCCTCCCAGTCACGACGCCGGGCCGGTCGTTCCCGCGGAACAGGAGCGATGCGTCGTACCCCCCGGTCGCGACGACGAGGGCGGAGGCCCGGACGAGCATCTCCCGGTTCCCTTCCGAGGTCCTCCCGTGGAGGGCCCACGTCGGGCCCTCGGCGGAGGGGGAGACCGTGACGCGGCCGACCGTGACGCCCCGGAGTCGATCGGTCCCCTCGACCTCCGGCGCCTCCCCGCCGCGATCGACGAGGAGCGGCCGGATCTCCCGCTCGGCGAGCCCCGCGGCGCAGGCCCGACCGCTCCGCCCGGCGCCCACGATCGCCACGGTCGCCGTGCGGACGATCGGCGGCGACGCGCCGTTTCCGACCGGGGTCACGTCGAGCGGAGGGACCCGGGCGCCGCGGACCCGCTCGACCCGGTCCCCTTCCGCCGGTCGGTGGACACACGAGGGGACCGCCGGGCCGCCGTTCACCCGCAGTCGGCAACCGGTGCACCGGCCGATGCCGCAGAAGGGGGCACGCGGTCGATGGAGGCGGGGCGACCGCTCGAGGACCGGCAGGCCCCATCGCGCGATCGCGGCGAGGAGCGACTCCCCCTCGCGGGCTTCGGCGATGCGTCCCTGGTATCGGAACCGGCGCACCCGACCTCCGCCCCTTCGGAGAGACCGGCGACCCCGGAGGGATACATACGGTGGCCTGACGGCCTCGGTAGCTCGAGTAGTCCGGCCGGAACTCCGGCGTCGCACCTCATGCTATATAGACAATAGTGGGTCGGGCGACCTACCGTTCATGCGGACCAGTGGAGGATTCCACGGACGTCGGATCCAGAAGACCGGCGGCTCGACCTACATCATCTCCCTCCCGAAGAACTGGGTGATGGCCCGGGGTCTCCGACCGGGGGACACGCTGCTCTTCACGCCCCGGGCCGACGGTTCCCTCACCGTCTTCGCCGAGTCCGCCGGAGGGCCGAGCACGGAGCGCCGGGTCGTGTCGGTGTCGAACGAGATGGACCAGGAGCACCTGTTCCGCCGGCTGATCGCCGAGTACATCGCGGGCTATCCGCTCCTCGAGATCCGCACGGCGGGCCGCATGAGCGCCCGGACGCGCGAGGTGATCCGGAGCTTCGCGCAGCGCATGATCGGGCCCGAGATCCTCGAGGAGACCGCGGAGTCGGTGATCCTCCAGGACGTCGTCGGCGCGAACCCGCTCCCGATCCCCTCGATCATCCGTCGCGAGCACCAGATGGTCCGCGCGATGCAGACCGACGCGATGACGGCCTTCCGCCAGCGCGACCCGTCGATCGCACGGGACGTCGTCGAGCGCGACTGGGAGGTCGACCGTCTCCACTGGTTCCTCGAAAAGCAGGTCACGAGCGCGCTGCGCGACGCGCGGATCCTCGCGACGCTCGAGCTCACGTTGCCCGAGTGCGCGACGTACCTGCTCTCGTCGCGCGTGCTCGAGCGGATCGCCGACCACGCGGTCCGCATCGCCGAGACGGTGGCGATCCTGGGGAAGGAGGAGACCCCCGCCCGCCTCGCGGCCGAGCTCGACCGGATGGCGCTCGCCGCGACGAGCGCTCTCAGCGACGCCCTCGAATGCCTCGACAGCCGTGACATCGCGAAGGCGAACCAGGTGATCGACGCGGCGGAGGAGGTGACCCGGTCGCGCTCGCATGTGCTCGCGGAGATCGGGGCCCGGCGCGGGCGGCTCGCGATCGGCCTCGCCTACGTCCTCGAGAGCCTCGAGCGGAGCGCGTTCTACGCGAGCGATCTCGCCGAGATCGCGATCAACCGGGCGGTCGAGTCGCCCCGGGACGACCCCGCGGTCGAGCCGGCACCCTCGGCCCGCGCCGGCCGGGTCGCCGCTCAGTCCCCCGGCGCGTAGCGGACCTCGAGGTCCTGGAAGACGTCGGTGACGTCCTCGCACCGGTCGGTGATGACCTCAAGCCGCTCGTAGAAGTCCTTCCACTTCAGGATCTCGATCGGGTCCTTCCCGGTGAACAGCGTCTCGAGGAGGTCGCGCAGGAGGTCGTCCGCCTCGTTCTCGAGGCGGTTCACTTCGACGATGGCGCGGTTCAGGTTCGCGGGGGTCCCCCGGTAGAGCTCGTCGAGGGCGAGGATGCCGTCCGAGACCTGCTCGACCGAGGCGACGACGATGTCGGCGAACCGGACGATCTCGGGGCGCGGCCGCTCGAGGCGGTAGGTACGGACTCGGGCGGCGACCGCCTCGATCCCGTCGATCACATCGTCCAGCGCGGTCGCGAGGCGCCCGACCTCGGCGCGCACCTCGGAGGAGAGGCGACGGTTGTTGAGCTCGACGAAGATCCGGTGCACCTCCTCGTCGGCGGCATGCTCGATCGCGCGGATCCGGGCGACCTGGGCCTCGGCCTCGGTCGCGGGGTTCCCGAGCAGCTCGCGCAGGGCGAGCGCGGCCTGCTGAGCCGTCAGGGAGAGCGACCGGAGGTACGTCGAGAACCGGCGCACGAGGACCGCGAGCTCGTCCTCCCCTGAGACGTCCTCGAGCGAGCGGCGGGAGGTCTCGGGGAGGATCGCGAGCGTGACGAGGAATCCGAGGAACGAGACCGCGGCGAGCAGGCCGAAGAACCACGGGATCCCGTAGGTCTGGTAGAGGGTCGCGAAGGTGAACACGGCGATGACCGCGCCGACCTTGCCGCTCGCGGCGGCGATCCCGTGGCCGGTCGTGCGGAACGTCGTCGGGAAGACCTCGCTCGGGTAGACGAACGTCGTCGTGTTCGGCCCGAAGTTCGCGAAGAGGAACGTGAGGCCGTAGATCGCGAGGAACGCCGGGAGGACGTCGACGAGCGAGTTCCAGGCGAGGGAGAGGATGAGGAACGCCGCCGCCATGACGCCGAACCCGAGGTACTGGAGGACCCGGCGACCGATGCGGTCGATGAAGCCGACGGCGAGCCAGTAGCCCGGGACGCTCGCGAAGAGCGCGATCAGCACGTTCCCGACCGCGAGCCGTCGGACCTCTTCGAGGGGACCGAACGACGCCGCGCTCGCGAAGCCGATCTCCTTGAGGATCAGGGGGTTGAAGATGTTCGTGGAATAGAACGCGATGTCCACGAGGAACCAGGCGGTCGCGGTCCCGACCAAGAGGAGGCCGTAGGAGCGGAGGACCTGGCGGAACGGGATCCCCCAGGTCGGGCCCGCCCCGGTCGGGGCGACGCGCGAGCCCGTGATCGAGCCGACGGTCCGGGCCGCCGCCCCGAGCCGTCCGCGGGCGATGTCGAAGCGCGGGGTCTCGGGCATCCGAATGCGGAAGTAGATTGTGAGCAGCGCCGGGAGCGCGCCGAACCCGAGGATGAGCCGCCAGGCGATGTCGAGGTTCGGGATCGCGTAGACCACGCCGAGGCTCGCCCCGGCACCGACCAGGAGCCCGAACCCCTGCATCGCGAAGACGGAGGCGATGAGCCGCCCCCGGCTCTGCACGTTCGAGTACTCGCTCATGATCGTCGCGCTGAGCGGGTAGTCGCCGCCCACCCCGACCCCGAGCACGAACCGCCAGAGGATCAGGACCGAGACTGTGGAGAGCCCGGCGAGGGGAACGCTGAGGGCGCTCCCGACCGAGCCGATCGCCATGACGGAGAGCGTGACCCCGTAGACCTTGCGCCGGCCGAGGCGGTCGCCGAGCCAACCGAAGAGGACCTGACCGACCGCCGCCCCCATCAGGGCCGCCGATCCGAGCAGGGCCAGCTCGGTCGTCCCGACCTGTCCGCCGGGCGATAGGGCGACCAGGATCGGGATGACGAGCGAGATGACGAACAGGTCGTAGGCGTCGGTGAAGAACCCCATCCCGGCGACGACGATCGTCCGGAAGTGGAACCGCTGGACGCGCGCCGAGTCGAGCGCGCTCAGGATCTTCCGCGTGTCGGAAGGGAGCCCCGGCCGGTCGGACTCGGGGGGAACGGGGGCCGGAGCCACGGCCCGGTCGAACCGGCCGACCATTTCAGCCCAACCCTCCCATCCCGAAACCGCTCCCCGGGCGGTCCCCGGGGGCGAAGGGTACCCCCTCCGGCCAGAATCGGAGGACACGGGCCCTCCCTCGCCGACCATGCGGAGGTGCCGGTCGAGGTCTGCCTCGGACGCGACGGGCTTTCCGACTCCTGGCCCGTGACCTCGGCCACTCGGGGTGGGCGTCATATCACCATTAGGTTTCGGCCCCGGACCCATGGGGGAGTCCTCTCTCGGTGGGAATCGGGGGGCTCCGGCCGCCCGCACGGGCGTCCGTCCCGGGGTCGCGGCCCAGACCCCGGTCGCGGTCCGGGTCGAGGCCCTGCTGCGGGAGGGTCGTGTCGCGGACGCGATCCTGCTCGCATACCGGAGCGCCGAGGAGGACGTCCAGAAGGCGTTCGGCCTACGGCTGCCGAAGGAGTGGACGCATCGCGAGTTCCTCCTCCAGTACCTGCGGCCCGACATGGGGCTCGTCGCCGAGATCCTGCCGCAGCTCTACGCGATGTTCGAGCCGGTGCGCTACGGGCGGAGGGGGGACCGGCCGGCTCCCCCGAACCTGGTCGAGATCGTCCGTGCGTTGTATGAGGACACGCCCCTCCGCGTGATCCGGGTCCCGGCCTTGGGCGGACCGCCGACCGCCGGGCCTCTCCGGTCAGGGGTCGCCACGCCGGGCGTCCGTCCACCGGGGCGATGACCCGATGCCCGTCGCGCTCCTCTCGGACCCGACGTTCGACCTGCCGTTGGTGCTCACCGGCGCGACGACGGCGGTCCTGGTGTGGTGGAGCCTTCGGCGCGCGGCGCCGCTCCCGTCCCTCACCCCGACCCCGCTCGCCCCTCCGTGGGGCTATCGCCCCGAGTCGTTCGCCTTCGCCTCCCTCGAAGCCGGACGGTACCACCGGACCGTGTTCGCCCTGTGGCATCGGCTCGCCGCGGTCGCCCGGGAGCGGTTCCGCGTGCGCATCGATCAACCGGCGGATCTCAGGGACCTTGCGTTCGCCGACGCGCTCCCGGAACCCCTGACCCCTCGCCGGCTCGTGCGGAGCCTGACCCGGGCGTACGCGTCGACGCGGCGCGCCGAGCAGCCGGACTGGCTCGCGGAACGGTGGGACTGGGTGCGCCGGTACCGGGACCGGCGGGCCTCTCAGGACTTCTCCCGCGTGGTGGCAGAGCTCGAGGTGGCGCTCCCGGCGCTCGAGGGGCGATGAGGTCGGCCGCGGGCGCCGGGGGCGGTCCCGCGACGATCCCGAGCACGCCCGTACCGTCCCCGACCGAAGGGGCCGCGCTCCTCGAACGCGTGACGGAGGCCATCGGCGGAGCGATCGTCGGATACCGGGACGTGATCCGGGCCCTGACGATCGCGCTGGTCGCGGAGGGGCATGTGCTCCTGGAAGGGGTCCCCGGGCTCGCGAAGACCCAGCTCGTCCGGGCCTTCTCGCAGACGATGGCCCTCACGTTCCGGCGCATCCAGTTCACGCCGGACATGCTGCCGTCGGACATCCTCGGGGCGACGATCCTCGACCCCCGGGACCAGACGTTCGGGTTCCGGCCCGGCCCGATCTTCGCGCACGTGATCCTGGCCGACGAGATCAACCGGGCCCCGCCGAAGGTCCAGTCGGCGCTCCTCGAGGCGATGCAGGAGCGTCAGGTGACGATCGACGGGGTGAGCCACCCGTTGCCGCGACCGTTCGTCGTGATCGCCACCCAGAACCCGATCGAGCACGAGGGGACCTACCCGTTGCCCGAGGCGGAGCTCGACCGTTTCCTCTTCCGCTGGATCATGGACTACCCGTCGGTCGAGGAGGAGGTGTCGATCCTGAAGACCCGCGGTCGGCTCGCCGACGTCCCGTCGGTCGCGTCGGTCCTCTCCCCCGCCGATATCGAGCGCCTGAAGACGCTGCGCGGCGAGGTGTTCGTGGCGGACGATCTCTACCGGTACCTCGCCGACGTGGCGCGGCGGACCCGCAGCGACCCTCGGCTTCTGGTGGGGGCATCGCCCCGCGCGAGCGTGCATTTCCTCGCGGCCGTCACCGCGTCCGCGATGCTGGACGGCCGCGCCTACGTGATCCCCGACGACGTCCGGGCGCTCGCCTTCCCGGTCTTCAACCACCGGGTGATCGTCCGACCCGAAGCGCAGAGCCCCTCGTTCGGGACCGGCGAGGCCGCCGGGCCCGTCCCGTTCCTGCGACGCATCCTGCGGGAGAACCTCGACACCGTGGCCGTGCCGCGGTGACCGGGGAGGGCCACGATGGCGCCCACCGATTCCCGGATCGCGCTCTCCGTCCGGGGGGAGAGCGCCCTCGCGGGATCGCTCGGGGTCCTCCTGCTCGCGTTCTTCGCGGCGAACGTCCTCATCTACGCGCTCGGGATCTTCCTCCTCGGGCTGGTCCTCGCCGAGCTCCTCCTCTTCGCGGTCGCGACGCGCGGGTTCGGACCGGCGGCGTTCACCGCCGAGCGGGTGGAGTGCAGCGCGCTCCTGCCGGTGGGGGGGACCGGATTCGCTTCGGTACACCTCTCCTCCCGCCTCCCCGGCGACTTCTACGTGGACGTCTTCGACACCCATCCCGAGCCGCTCGAGCCGGTCGCGGGATCGGCCCGCCTCACGACCTTCTGGTCGTCGGGCGAGCCGCTCTGGCTCGCCTACGCGGTCACCCCGCGCGCCCGGGGGCGCTTTGCGCTCGGCCCGACCGTCCTCGTCGCGCACGATACCCTCGGCTTCGCGTTCCGATCCGTGGCGCTGCCGACCCCGTGGCCGGTGGAGGCGATCTCCCGCCCCGCCGCGATCGGCGTCGACGAGCCTCCCCGCCTCCCGAGCCGCGTGCTCGGCCAGACATCGCTCTCCGCCCGCGGGGCCGGAACGGACTTCCGGGACCTGCGCGACCACGAGCCGGGCGACGAGCTGCGGCACGTCGCGTGGACGCGATCGGGCCAGGGTCGGATCCTCGTGCGGGAGTATGACCGGGAAAGCCAGCAGGACCTCCTCGTGATCCTCGACGTCGGCCGGGACCTCGGGATGGGGGTCGGGTACCGCGATGCCCTCGAGCGGGCCGTGGAGGCCGCCGGAGATGTGCTGCGTCGCTCCTTCGACGCGGGGGGACGCGCCGGCATCGCCCTGTTCCATCGCACGGTCACCGCGTTCGAGGCTCCCGGCCAGGGCGGGGGCCACGAGTTCCGGGTCCTCCGGACCCTGGCGGCGGCGGAGATCGTCCCCGAACCGTCGGCGCTCGAGACGGTGCTCAGCTACCTCGTCCCCCGCCTCCACCGGCCGACCTCGCTCCTCATCTTCTCGGCCCTCGGCGGGTCGCCGGAGAAGTTCGCCGCGATCTGCGGTACCCTTCAGCACCAGGGACACCGGCTCTACGTGCTCGCCCCCGACGTCCGGGCGATGTACCCCCGTCTCGACCGGCCGTCCGCCCAGACCGCCTTCACCCTCCTTGTCGGACCCGAGATCCGTCGCGCCCGTCGCGCGGCCGAGACCCTCGTGGGGGCCGGCGCACGCGTCGGCTGGTTCGGCCGCGAGGGCGCCGTGAGCGCCGTGAACCGGCTCTACGGAGAGGGGCTCCCGCGCCCCGAGGGTTCATGATCGAGCGCCGGCCGGCCCTCGTCCTCCTGGCCCTGCCGTTCGTGTACGTGGCGGGGGCGCTCCTCACCGTGTTCCCGCTCACCGCCGTGGCCGTGCCCCTCGCCTTCGCGGTCACGCTCCTGGCCGCCCTCCTCGCCGGGGCGCGCGACCCGGCCGCGCGCGCGGGAGGGACCTGGACGTTCCTCGGGCTCCTGGTCCTGACGGGCGTCGGGCTCTTCGATCCCGGTCTCGCCGGAGGGGCCAGTGCCGACGTCGCGGCCGGGGTGCTCCTCGGACTGCCGGCGATCGCGGTGTCGCTGGCGGCCCGCCCCCGATGGATCCTCGGCGCACGCCTCCTCCTCTACGGGTGGGCCGTCGTGTGGGGCCTCCTCCTCCTCGCGGCGGCGAGCGCGCTCTCCGCCGGTCCGACCGCCGTCACGGGGTCGACGTTCGTTTCGTCGTTCGCGACCACCGCGGGGAACCAGGCGCTCGGCCTGCTCGGTCTCCTCGACGGCTCGGGCTACACCCTCCTGCCGCTCCATGCCCTGACCGACCCGGCCTACGCCGCCCTCGTGGGCGTCTCGGGGCTCGGGCTGCTCCTGCTGATCGTTCCCCCGCAGTCCGGCGACGGTCGGCCCCTCCCCGTCGCCACCCCGAGCGCCGCGCACCGCGGCCCGGCCCCCGACCCCGCCGCTCTGGCCGGCCTGTCCGAGGCGCAGCGGGCGACGTTCCGGGAACGGACCGAAGGGACGCCGCCCCTCACGACCTGGCCGCCCGGTCTCATCGCGGTCCTCGCGAGCGCCACGGCGACAGCGACGTTCGCGTTCGCGGCGTACGTCCGACCGTACGGGGCGCTCCTCGGGGCGGTCGTGGGCGCCCTCGTTGTCGCGGCGTTCCTCATGCTGGTCGTCGAGGTGCCCGGGGTGCTCGAGCGACGCGGGAAGCGTCCCCAGGCGGCCGGCTCCGAGCCGCCCACCCTATCGGAGATCCCGGCCGACACCCCGCGCTGACGCCGGGCCGGGGGGTGGCCGGGCTCGCGTCGCCGCTCCGGGACGATCGTCGGCGGCCGGCGGCTCGGAGGGGGGACGACCGGTACGCCGGGTCGTCCGGCGCCGATCGGGGGGGTTCCGCAGGATGGTGAGGTAGACGAGCGCCCCGACGAGACCGACGACCGGGAGCGCGAGGAGCACGCCCAGGGTGCTCACGTCGGTGGGGAGGAGACGGAGCCGAAGGACCGAGACGGGGGGGAGCGGCGTCAGCTCGAGGACCAGAGGACCGAGGCGCTGGCCGTAGCCGATCAAGAGCAGGGTGTCGTTGGTCTCGTAGCCCGGGGCCGAGCCGTTGAGGTAGAGGACCGACGCCGGGAGGCCGGTGAAGTTCGCCCAGCCGCCGGTCTCGTTCGGGACGACGAGCCCCGCGGCGAACGACAGGCCGTCGCTCAGGTTCACGTTCGTGTAGTTGAGCGTCACCCGCGCGTCGTTGAGCGCGGGGTGTCCGGCCACGCTCGAAACGACCTGCACGTCGAGGCTCGACAGCGGCTGGGGCGTCAGGTCGACCGACTCCCGGACCGACGCGCCGATGCCGGCGAACAGGATCGGGGCCGACGCGTTCTCGAGAAAGCCGTTCGCGCTCACCACGAAGGAGAAGTTTCCGGGCGGGGCGGAGAACGAGGCGGTCCCGCCCGCTCCCGTCACGAGCGTGGTCCGGAACGGCCCGGTCGGGAGCGGCAAGACGCTCGCGACGACGACCTTCGCGTTCCGGATCAGAAGGTTCACGGAGGACGAGGTCACGCCGACCACCGTCACGCGCACGGTGGGGAACGGCCGGGCGTTCAGGGTGAGGCCGACGTGGACGAGTCCGGTGTAGTTCAGGGTGACCGTCGCCGAAGCCGGGTAGAACCCGTAGACGTAGGCCCCCACCGACACGGGGCCGAGCTCCGGGACCGAGCCCGTGAACTGTCCGAGGGCGTCGGTGGCGCCGATCGTGCCACCGTCGAGCGTGATATTGACCGCCTCGAGCGGGACGGTCGGACCGGTCGGGAGCACTCCCTTGACGTCCACGGAGAGCTGGGCGAGCGCGATGAGGGTGATGTTCACCCGCGTCGTGAGTCCCGGAGGGAAGTCGACGGTGGTGCGGTTCGAGTGGAACTGGGCGATGCTCGCCGATATGACCCCGACCGCCGAGGGGACGCCGCGGAACTCCGCGAACCCCGTACTGTTCGTCCGCTCGGGGGATCCCACGACGGGCCGTCCGTCCTCGGAGACGTTCACCGACGCGAGGGCGATCGCGGTCCCGGCCCCATTGACCACGCTCACCACGACCGTGGCGGGGGCGAGCGGGGTGAGGTTGAGCCAGGCGACCCCGTCCTCTCCGGGCACGAGGGTGACCGTGGAGTTCGCCGGGGCGAAGCCGGGCGTCGTCGTGTTGAGGACCGTCCGCATCGGGAGGAGCCCGTCGACCGTGACCGCCCCCGAGGCGTTCGTGGGAGGGAGGGCCACGCCGTTCGCGTACGCGGTGGCCTTGGCGATCCCCGAGTGCGAGGTGGCGTTCGTCACCGAGACCGTGAGGTTCGACACGGCGGAGAACCGCCAGGTATCGCCGAGGACCGAGGGCCCGTCCGACCCGCCGGCCACGAGCACGCTCTCGTTGTCCGGGACCGAAAGGTAGGCGGCCGCGGCCCCGTCCCGGGACGATGGGGGGGTCACGTTCTCTAGACGGGTCCAGCTCGACGCGACCGGGTCGAAGACGTAGGTGTCGTTGAAGACCGCGGTGCCGTTGTCGCCTCCGAAGACGACGACCAGGCCGCGGGCTCCGTCCCCGCTCACGACCGCATCCATCCGGGGCGCGGGCGATCCGCCCGAGGTCGTCAGCACGGACCAGGTCGAGGTACCCGGAGAGAAGGCCCAGACGTTCGACGAGCAGGGGTAGCACCCGCCGAAGAGCAGGAACCGGTCCGCCGTCGCGTCCCACACGAGCGAGGCCCCGAACATGGGTCCCGGGGACCCGGACGGAGGCACCGGGACCGGGCTCCACGTGTCCGTGCTCAGGTTGAGCGTCCACGTGTCGCGGAAGAGGAGCTCGCCCGAACCGCTCGCGTTCGGTTCCCGACCTCCGTAGAGCAGCGCGATCCCGGGACCCACGGCGAACGCCGGGTCCTCCCGCGCCGGGGGTCGCACCGTCTGGGAGACGTTGGCCCACAGCCCCGAGGAGAACGAGAACGTCCACGTGTCGTTCGCGACCTGTCCGATCGTGGCATTGGTGAGACCCCCGAACAGGATCGCGCTACCCGCCGAGCTCCCGAAGGCGAAATCGCTCCGAGGGCCGGGAGCGGGCGTCGAGGGGTCCGGCGTCCATTGGTCGAGGCTCTGATTGTAGATCAGCGTACGGTTCGTGGTCACGAGCCCGGCCCCGCTCTCGCCGCCGAACAGCACCGCTTCGCCGGGCGTCGGGGAGGGCGCCAAGCCCGCCCCCGCGCGTGCGCCGGGCAGCGTCGCAGGCGAGAGCCGCTGCCAGGCAAAGCCCCGGGCGAGCGAGTAGCCCCCGGTCGATCCCGCCGCCAGAGCGAGCCCCGGTCTGTCGGAAGCGGAGCCGGGGCGCGCGGGAGCCGACCCCGCGGACGGAGCTCCGGGCCTGGTGACGGGGGATCCGCCGAGGGGCACCAAGAGGAGGACGCCCACCGAGAGGGCGAGAAGGAGCGGCACGAGGTCCCGACCCGCCTTCGTGCGGCCACGCGTTCGGAGGCCCGGGGGCTCGGACGGAGAGCGTCGGCGGCGTCCGGCCTCGCGTCCTCCCACCGGTCGCGGGATGACCATCGGGCGAACCCTCCCCGGAGAAAGGCCGCGAGCCTTGAAGTCGGATTCGGTCCGGCGCCCGGATCGGATCACAGGGGGGGCCGGGCCGCTCCGGAGCTCGGGGCCGGGCCGCGGATGGTGCGCTCCAGGAGCGCGGCGAGCTCCCCGGCCGAGGGCACGCGCGGGTTCGCAAGGACCGCCGGTGAGCGGAGCGCGTTCGCGACGATCGCGTCGCGCGCCGCGTCGACCCGGTCCCGATCGACCCCGGCCGCCTCGAGGTGGGCCGGGACCCGGACGGACTCGAAGAGCCGGGCGAGGCGCCCCGCGAACGGGAGGCGGTAGGTCTCCTCGGTCCGGGCGACGGCCCCGCCGAGGGTCTCGAGCCGGTCGCGCGCCGCCGGCCGGTCGAACTCGAGGACCGGCCCGAGGAGGATCCCCAGCAGTCGGCCGTAGGCGAGGCCGGTCGCGGGGACCAGGGCCCGGGCCAGGGAGTGCGCGATCCCCCGCTGTGCGTTCGAGGCGGCGAGGCCGGCCGAGGTCGCCGCGTACTGGAGCGAGGCCCGGGCGTCCGGGTCGTCGCTCCACCGTATCGCGTGCGGCAGCCGCTCGAGCACGGTCGTGATCGCGTCGATCGCGAGCGCGTCCGAGAACGGGTTCGCCCACGCCGAGAGGTACGCCTCGATCGCCTGCGCGGCGGTCTCGAGCGCGCCGTCGATGACGAGCGGAGGGGGAAGGGACGCGACGAACCCGGGGTCGATGAGCGCCCACTCCGGAGCCAGCGATCGATGGGCGACCTCGAAGGGGGCTCCGTCCGGGCCCGTGAGGTCGACGGTGGCGCTCGCCTCGGCGCCGCTCCCGCCCGTGGTCGGGAGCGCCGCGAGCCGGACGGTGGGAGGGTCGGGAAGGTCGAGCATGGGGGTGACCGATTCGATACGGAGATCCGGGAGAACGGCGAGGAAGCGCGCCGCCTTCGCGGCGTCGATCGACCGGCCCCCGCCGATCACGACGAGCCAGTCCGGGACCGAGCGGGCGGCCCGCGCGGCGAGCTCGGCGATCCGGTCGACCCGGTCCGGCTCCGGTCCCAGGGTCACGACCTCGACCGACGTGTCGCTCTTCGCGAGCTCCTCCACCACCCGCCGCGTGCCCTCATGACGGGAGACCGCCGGGTCGACGGCGACGAGCGCCCGCCGGGCCCCGAGACCGCTCAGCTGCTCGATCGCCCCGACGCCCCAGGCGATCCGGGGCGCGGTGAAGTACCCGGTCATCGGGAAAGGGGTCCGCGTCCGAGCGCGGTCACGCCCGCCGCCCTTCGCGGCACCGTTGGCAGGCCCCGGTCAGCGAGAAGGAGATGCCGTCCACCGACCAGCCGTCCGGGTGATGCGAGGACATCTCGGTCAGGAGGTGACGGTCGAGCTCGGTGAGGGCGACCCGCTGGATCCGGCCACAGACCCGGCAGACGACGTGCGCGTGGGGGTCCTCGAGCAGGTCGACCCGCACGGCCGGCGCGGCCGACACCCGGATGACCTGGGTGGGGGTCGACCGCCGGCGCGAGGGGGCGGGCTGCCGACCGCGGCCGGGGGTTCGGGCCATCGTGGGTCCGACCGTCCCCCCGCTATTTAGGAGGTCGGACCGAGCGGCGCAGCCTCGGGGTCGTCGAGGAGCGTCAGGAGCCCGTGGACCACCCCTTCCTTCCCGCTCGGGAACCGGTGGTTCTGGTCGAACACCGGGCCGAAGAGCAAGAGGGGACGGGCGGGGATCGCACCCTCGCGGTACACGGGAGGTCCTCCGAGGAGCCGGGATGCGGAGGCCGATCAGCGCGGGGAGACGCCGACGTTCGTGAGCAGCCGGCGGTGGTCTTTCGGTCCCACCCAGTCCACCTTCAGGTACTCCCGCAGGAACGCGTCGCTCGCGCGGAGCCGCCGGGCCTCCTCGACCACGAACCGATACGCCTCCACTTCCGTGGGGCGATCCACGTAGGCATACGCCTCATCCCAGAGGGACCGACCGTCCCACCGCTGCACCACGTGACAGAGCTCGTGCAGGACGTCCAGGTAGAGCACGAGCGCCGGGCTCTGCCGCAGGTGGTAGCGCCCCACGACGATGCAGTCGCCGCGGCTCGTCACGGGCCGCCAGCGGGAATCCGCGTTCGCCGGAACCCCGTGGGGGGCCACGTACATCCATTCCCCCTTCCGGGGAAGGACCCGTACCCACGTCTTCTCCGCCAGGCGCTGGCGGGCCGCGGGCGGACAGGGGTATCGCTCGAACGGTGGGGTTCGATCCAACCCCGGGAAGACGGTCAGGAGCCGGTACCGGCCGGCGGCCACCTTCCGGGCGATCTGGACGGCCTCCGGGGGCTGGGGGATCGGTCCGGGCCGCGACACCATGTCGCCCGTCATGCACGACCGGTTGCTTTCAACCCTTCGCCGCAGGCCTGCGCGCACGGGAAGCCGTCCGCCGGACGACGGTCGGTCAGGAAACTCACGTCCCGCCCTGGGCGCGAGCGACCCCGTGAACGAGCCGGTGGTACGGACAGTGCGAGCCGCGGCCCGCTTCCGGGCCCCCCCGGCAAGGCCGTTTCGTACGTCCGATTGCCACGCACCCCGGCCGCGGCCGTTCAGGCCATATGGGGCGAGCCTCTCCCGTTCTTCCGTGACCGAGGGCAAGCCGCCCGCGACGTACATCTCGGACCTCCGCCCGTCCCGCGTCGCGACCGTGGAAGGGCAGGTCGTCGCGCTCGAACCGGTGCGCGAGGTCGCGGTCCGGGACGGGGCGATGAAGAAGGTCCGGAACGGTACGCTGCGGGACGCGACCGGCGAGATCTCCCTGGCCCTCTGGGGGTCCGAGGTCGACCTCGTGCACGCGGGCGACCGGATCCGGATCATCGAGGGTTGGGTCTCCGACCACCGGGGACGCCCGCAGATCTCCCTCGGACGGACCGGACGGATCGAGACGCTCTCCGCTTCGTCCGGCCCGCCGGCGTGAGGGTCCGCGGCCGACGGCGGCGCCGTCGTCCCCGTCACGAATCTCATACGGTGCGGACCCATGGACCCCTCGAGGGAGGGCCGCATGCCGTCGATCGCACTGCGCGTGATCGGGGTGATCCGTTCGGAGATCAAGACGCGGGCCGAAGCGCCCCGGTTCTACACCGAGGGGGCGCCGGATGCCCGGCTCGAGGTCCGCCCGGCCTACCGTCGTGCACTCCAACGGGTCCGTGCAGGGGACGAGCTGATCGTGATCACCTGGCTCCATCGGGCACGGCGGGACGTGCTCCGGGTCCACCCCGAGGACGACATGACCCGTCCGCTGACCGGGGTCTTCCTGACCCGCTCCCCGGACCGTCCGAACCCGCTCGGCCTACACCGCTGCACGGTCCGGGCCGTCACCCGGACCGGGCTACGGATCGGTCCGATCGAGGCGATCGACGGCACCCCGGTCGTCGACGTCAAGACCGTCGTGTCCGACGCCGACGACTCCTGATCGGATCGGTCCGTTGAACCGAAGGCCCCCCCGCACAGCTCTTGGGGCTCGGGGATTCCGGAGGGCCGACCATGATCGCGTTCCAGGACTACTACCCGGACGAGCTCGCCCACTGTTTCGGATGCGGGCGGCTCAACGAACACGGCCACCAGCTGAAGAGCTTCTGGGACGGGGAGGAGACCGTCGCCCGATTCATCCCGAAGCCGTACCACACCGCGATCCCGGGCTACGTCAACGGCGGGGTGCTGGCCTCCCTCGTCGATTGCCACGGCACCGGCACGGCCGCGGCCGCGGCGTACCGGGCCGAGCACCGCGACCTGGGGACGCTCCCCCCGCACCGATTCGTCACGGCGGCCCTCCGGGTCGACTACCTCCGCCCGACACCCCTCGGTCCCGAGCTCGTGATCCGGGGACGGGTGACGTCGCTCCAGGGGCGGAAGGTGACCGTCGCGGCGACGATCCAGGCGGGGGAGGAGGTCACGGTCCGAGGCGAGGTGGTGTGCGTGGAGATGCCCGACTCGATGCGACCGGGCGCCCCGTCCCTTCCCGTCCCGGCCCCTCCGGATTCCCCGGCCGCGCTCTCCCGCCGAAGCGCGCCGTAGGGGACCTCGACCGCACTCCCCGGGGGGATGGGGGCGCGGAGGGCCAGCCCGTGCCCCGGTGGGGCCGGCACAAGGTATCAAATAGCCCGCCCCGCGAGATGTGAACTCCGTGGCGCTGTCCGTCGTGGTCTATCTGGCGATCTCGCTCCTCATACCTCCCGTACTGCTCGCCACGGCGGCGATCCTCGGCGTGATCGCCTACCGGCGGGGCACTCTCCGTCGTTCGCTCGCCTACCTCGTGCTCTCCCGATCCCGCCGGAGTCGGTTCATGCTCATCGCCCTGGCCGGGTTCGCGTTCTTCGTGCCGGCGGGGATCCTCGCGTTCCTCGGGATGTCGGGCCAGATGCCCCTCGTGATCGCGAGCGAGTGGAGTGCCGTCACCCGATTGATCGGGGCGGCCGCCCTGTTCTCCGCCGCGGTGGTGGCCACCCGCGACGTGCCGGTGAACGCGATGGAGCGGCCGGAAGTGGAGGCGTTCCGCGCGGAGGTCTTGAGCTTCGGGCTGGCCGAGGGGCTCGATGCGCCCCTCGACCTCGGGGAATAATAGTCCTCAGGTACCGCCGACGGGGACCGGACCGGGCCGCTCGGGCCGTGGGACGGAGCAGGACACCGGGATCGCACCGCGAGGACCCACGCCGCGCGTCGGAGAAGCGCTATCCGCCGCTCGCGATTGCGACCCTATGCCCGCTCCCGTGCGGCTCGCGATCGTCGGAGACCGTGACCCCCGGTACGTGACCCATGTCGGTACGGAGGCGGCGTTCCTTCACGCCGCTCGGGCGCTCGGTCTCGACCTTCGCGTGGACTGGGTCCCCACCTCGCGCCTCGAGAGCTCGGCCGCCTCCTCGCTCCGGGCGTATCGGGGGATCCTCATCGCCCCGGGGAGTCCCTATCGGAGCACCGAAGGGGCGCTCCGTGCCATCCGTTGGGCCCGGGAGGAGGATGTCCCGATCCTCGGGACCTGCGGGGGGTTCCAGCACATGGTGATCGAGTTCGCCCGGAACGTGCTGGGGGTCGCCGACGCGGAGCACGCCGAGGAGCACCCGACCGCCGGGCCCCTCTACGTCACGCCTCTCGCCTGCTCCCTCGTCGGGATGACCGAGCGGGTCATCCTGCGGGACGGCACGCGCGCCTTCCGGATCTACGGCCGGAGCGAGTCCGACGAGCAGTTCCACTGCCGATTCGGCCTCAACCCGGAGCACCGGAGCGAGATCGAGGAGGGCGGGCTCCGCACGTCCGGGGTCGACCGGACCGGGGAGGTCCGCGTGATGGAGCTTCCCCGCCATCGGTTCTTCCTGGGGACGCTCTTCGTCCCCCAGGTCTCCTCCCTCCCGGATCGCCCGCACCCCCTGATCCTCGCCCTGGTGGGCGCGGCGGCAGAGTAGGTCCGTCCGATCGCCGGCGACGCCTCCGCTCGGGGGCACCCGAGCGCGCGATCCTGTGAGGTCCCGCCGAACGCGGACGACCCGATCGGTCGCCTCGCAGCCGAGGGACCGGTCGGCCCCGGGGGGAGACGAGGCTCGTCACCCCGCGGTCGGAGGCGCGCGCCCACCCCGAGGCTCGCGCCGCCGTCTCCCCTCATATCGCACGGGTGGATGGGGGAGCGAGTCTCAGGGCCATGCGGGTAGTCACGTATGACGAACTCACGCCGGAGATGGAGACGGATCGCGCGCTGATCCATCTCTCTGCCTTCGGAGGGGTGTACCCTTCGCGAACGGTGGACATCGAGCGGAGACAACTGAACACTCTTGCCGACTATGTCGGAGTGTTCGCGGTCGAGGGCGGACACGTCCTGGGACAGGTGTTCGTCCAGCGCATCCCCTACGCCTTCCGCGACCTCCGGGGGACCCTCAGCGGCATCGCGGCCGTGGGCACCCGACCCGACCAGGGCAGGACCGGGATCGCCCGCCGGCTGCTGACCGAGGTGCATCGCCGAGAACGGGAGGCGGGGATGGAGTTCGCCGCGCTCTGGACGAACCGTTCCTGGGGAGCGCACGCGTTGTACGAGCAGCTCGGCTACCGGGACGTCTACGCCTCTCCCTGGGTAGTGCGCCTATCCGGGAAGCCGTCGGGGCGGAGGGGGCAGGCCCCGGGGATCCGGCCGGGACGATCGAGCGATATTCCCGAGATCGATGATCTTCACGATCGACGGTACGCGGGACGGTACGGCTATTGCCGCAGGCCCCGCGGCGTCGGACAGGTCCTGGTACGTCTGGGGTACCTCCATCCAAGCCAGAACCTGCTCGTGGCCCGTCGGGGTCGGGAGCTGGTCGGCTATGCGCACATCGACCCGAACCCGTGGCGTGTCATCTGTGGGGAACTGGTGGGCGGCTCGGCCGCGGTTCGGCAGGCCCTGGTACACGAAGTGAACCGTGTGGCCGGCGAACGGCGGGCGGTATTCCAGCACACGCTGCTTTCCGAATCGCCGGAGATCTTCCGGGGCCGGGGGTACGCTTCCGTTCCCACCGGGTGGTATGGAATGATGGGCCTCGACCTCGCTCGGGAGTGGACGACTCGGGAAGCGATCGATCGGTTCGCGACCGCCGATCCCCGGTTCGTCTGCCTCGCCGGGGACCGGTTCTAAGAAAGCGACCATCGCCCGCTCCATCGTGGCGTGCGGCGCGCCGGAACCCCTCTCGGCCCGGCTCCTTCGAAGAGAGGGGGTGTCAGGGCTCGGGGGACGGCTCGACGGGAGCGGTCGGGTCCGCGTCCCGGCCCCGGGCGGAAGGTCGCTCATCCTTCGGGAGGAAGGTGAAGAGCCGAATCCCGGGCTCGAACCGGCGAGGAGCGCCCACGAAGCGGTTCGCTCCGACCGACGCGGTGGTCCCCGGAATGGTGTCGAAGGAGAGCTCCTCGAACTCCGCCTCCCGGAACCACCGGCGGATATCGGGCGTCAGGTCGGGCGCCCACCTCCCCCGGGTCCAGATCACGGTACCTCCGGCCGCACAGAGTTCGGGGAGATGATGGACGGTGTTCCCCACGTCCGCGTCGCGGATGTTCCCGAAGACCCCCGCCAACAGCACGATGTCCGACGGGACCGCCCCCGCTAGGGAACGGGCGACGGAAGCATCGTCCTGGACGACCTGGATCCCTTCGAGACCCAGCCGAGAGAATCCCTTCCGGGCCGAGGCCGCCAGATCGGGGTCGAGCTCCAGGAGGCGGGCGCGCACGTCCCGTCTTCGGGGGTGGTCCTGGAGCACGCCCCGAAGATCTCTCGCGTCTCCGGCGCAAAGGCTCACCACGCGGATCGGACCCGGGGACGCCCGGTCGAGCGCTTCCCGTAGCCGGGCCTGCACCACCGCGAGGCGTCCGGCCTGGTTCGTGCTCCCCTCGTACCCCCGGTGCCACTCCACCCATTCACCGGACATGATGGCCGCCCGTTCCGAATGGACCGACCACTATGGCTCCTTGCCTCAAAGTGGGGCCGGTCACGGCCGGGGGCGGGTGGGAGCTCGGGGGAGGTGCGGGGAGAGGGATTTGAACCCACGAACCCCTACGGGACCAGACCCTGAATCTGGCGCCTTTGGCCAAGCTTGGCAATCCCCGCGCGGCGGGGGCGAGCGAGGTCGGCTTTAAATGCGTTCGCTCGGCCGCGTGCGGCGCCCGCCCCTACGCGGTCGTGGGGGCGTTCTTCGCCTTCGGCGTTCCCTTCTCCCGGGAAAGGATGTCGAGCGCCTCGCGGACCGTCGCCTTGTCGTGCACGATCGCGCGGAGCGCCTTCAGCATCGCGACCGGGTGCTCCGACTGCCAGATGTTGCGGCCCATGTCGATCCCGTGCGCTCCCTCGTCGATCGCGTTCCGGGCGAGCTCGAGCGCGGCCCGGTCGCTGTCGAGCTTCGGACCCCCCGCCACCACGAGCGGGACCGGACAGCCTTCGACGACCTGGCCGAAGTCCTCGCAGTAGTAGGTCTTGACGAGGTGGGCCCCCAGTTCGGCCGAGACGCGGCAGGCGAGCGAGAGGTACCGCGCGTCGCGCTTCGCGAGCTCCTTGCCGACCGCCGTGATCGCCATCACGGGGACGCCGTACTGCTCGCCCCGGTCGACGAGCTCGGCCAGGTGGACGAGCGACTCGTGCTCGTGGGGAGCTCCCACGAAGACGCTCATCGCGACCGCGCTCACGTTGAGGCGGACGGCGTCCTCGATCGAGGTCGTGAGCGCTTCGTCGGAGAGGTCCTCCTTGAGGATCGTCGCTCCGCCGGACACGCGGAGCACGATCGGCGTCGTGAGGGTCGGATCGACCGCGTGGCGCAGGATCCCCCGCGTGAGGGCCAGCGCGTCGGCGTGCGGCGCGAGCGGAGCGATCGTTGCCCGCGCGTTCTCGAGGTGGCGCGTCGGGCCCATGAAGTAGCCGTGGTCGACGGCGAGCATCACCGTGTTGCCGCTCGCCGGGGAGAACATGCGGTGGATCCGGTTCTGAAGACCCCAGTCCATGGAACGCCTCGGCCCCGTCAGGGGTCGGTGAGGCACTTAGAGCTTGCCCCGAGGGCGGCCGCGAGGAGGGTCACGCGCCCGGTTCCCGGGCCGCTGACCGGAGCGAGATCGGCACCCGCCGGTCCTCCTTCATCCGGTTCAGGACGACCTGGGTGTTCGTCCGCTCGACGTGCGGGTCCTGGAGCGCCTGCTTGATGAACCGGTCGAGGTCGCGCCGGTCCCGGAACCGCCCGATGAGGAGGGCGTCGTTCTCCCCCGTCACGTCGTAGATCGCGTAGGCGCGCGGGTCCCGCCCGAGCCGCTCCTCGACCTCGCGCAGACGGCCCTTGGAGATCCGGATCCCGATCGCCGCCCAGAGGTCCCAGCCGAGCTGCTCGTCGTCCAGCACCGGGATGTAGCCCCGGATCACGCCCTGGGCCTCCATCCGGGCGATCCGCGAGCTCACGGTCGTCGGCGAGACCTTGAGCCGGTGGGCGAGCTCGCGGTGGCTCCGCCGGGCGTCCGAGTTGAGCTCCTCGAGGATCGACCGGTCGAGATCGTCCAGAGTGGACGTTCGCCGCATGAACCTTCAACCGGTCGGTCGGAGTTAAGGTTGCCTGCAAAGAGTGTGGACATATGTCCACTTCTCCCGTACGAGCGTTGATGTAGCCCGAACGGCTCGTCGACCGCGAGGCGGGGTCGGTTGGCAGGGAAATCGGCGGGGAAGGGGTCGGTCCGCAAGGAGGCGGACGGCGCGGCGATCGTCCAGAAGCTCGAGCACGACAAGATCCGCTGGGTCCAGCTGTTCTACACGGACCTCTTCGGCGGGTTCAACCTGGTATCGATCCCCCGGGAGGGGCTCGAGGCGGAGATGTTCCGCTCCGGGGTGCCGAAGCTCGACGGCTCGTCGGTCCGGGGATTCCGGGAGATCTTCGACTCCGACATGGTCCTCGTGCCGGACCCGGCCACGCTCGCGTCGGTCCCGTGGAACCCGGACTCCGGCGGGACGGTACGGTTCATCTGTGACGTGCGGATCGGCGGAACGACCGAGCCGTACGCCCACGACCCGCGGGCGGTGGCCCACAAGACCGAGCAGGTCCTCGCCGATGCGGGCTACGATCACTCCTACTGGGGTCCCGAGATCGAATTCTTCGTCTTCGACTCGGTCGAGCTCGTGCCGTCGGCCGGAGGGGTGCGCGACGCGTGGGCCGGCGCGGGCTATCTCGTGAACCACGCCGAGGCCCCCTGGCAGCCCGGCCCGTTGCAGCCGATGGTGCGCTTCAAGGAAGGGTACCACCGCAGTCCGCCCCACGACTCCCTGGTCGCCCTCCGGGACGAGATGTGCAACATCCTCACCGACGACTTCCACCTGACGATGGACGCGCACCACCACGAGGTCGCGACGGCGAGCCAGTCGGAGATCAACCTCCACTTCGACGACCTCGTGCCGATGGCCGACCATGTCCAGGACCTGCGGTACGTCATCCGCAACGTCGCGGCGCGGCACGGCAAGGTCGGGTGCCTGATGCCGAAGCCCGTCTACGGCGACAACGGGATCGGGATGCACACGAACCAGTCGCTCTGGTCGAAAGGCGAGGCGAAGTTCTTCGATGCGTCCGACAAGTACGCGGAGGTCAGCCAGACGTGCCGGTACTACATCGGCGGGCTCCTCGAGCACGCCCGCGCGCTCTGCGCGATCACGAACCCGATCACGAACTCCTATCGCCGGCTCGTTCCCGGCTACGAGGCACCGGTCTTCATCGCCTGGAGCAAGGCGAACCGGTCGGCGAACGTCCGGATCCCGTTCTATCACCGGGGCCGTCCGGAGGCGAAGCGGATCGAGTATCGGACGCCCGACTCGGCGGCGAACATCTACCTGACCGAAGCGGCCCTCGCGCTCGCCGGGCTCGACGGGATCCGGCGCAAGATCGAACCCCCGCCCCCGGTCGACGAGAACATCTACAAGCTCTCGCCCGCGAGGCGCCGCGAGCTCAAGGTCCGCGAGCTCCCCGGATCCCTCGGGGAGGCCCTCGACTGCCTCGGGTCCGACCGCGACTTCCTCAAGCCCGCGTTCCCGAGCTCGCTCCTCGACACCTACGTGGAGCTCAAGCGGGAGGAGCAGCTCGAGCTGAACCTGCGGCCCCACCCGTACGAGTTCTATCGGTACCTCGACGTCTAGCGCCGAAACCGGAGCGACGGCCGAACCCTTTCAAGCGTCCGGGCGTCCGGTACCCCGGGCCGATGACCGACGCCCACGTCTTCGCGAACGGGCGGGTGTTCACGGGATTGCGGTTCGCGGAGGCCCTCCTCCTCGAGGGGGATCGGGTCTCGACGGTCGGGAGCCGGGACGCCGTGCTCCGGGAGACGCCGACCGGCGCCGAGGTCCACGACCTCGCGGGGGGGCTCCTGATCCCCGGGCTCATCGACGCCCATCTTCACCTCGCCGATGTCACGCGGGACCGGGAGTCGTTCGACGCCCGGCGCGCCCCGTCGTGGGACGCGCTCGTCGAGCAGCTCCGCGACTGGTCGGCCGCACACCCCTCGGGCGCCCTCGTGGGCGGCGGCTGGGAAGCGGAGCAGTTCCGGGAAGGTCGGTCCCCCGACCGCGCTACGCTCGACCGTGCGGTCGCCGACCGCCCGGTGGTCCTCTATCACACGAGCGGGCACGCCGCGGCCGTCAACTCCGTGGCGCTCTCGACGGCCGGGATCGGGCGGGCGACGCCCGATCCCCCGAACGGCCGCGTCGACCGGGCGTCGGACGGTTCCCCGACCGGGCTCCTCTACGAGGCGGCCGTCCGACCGGTGGCGGCGGTGGTCGCCGCGGCGTTCCCGCCCGACCCGGTGTCGATACATCGCATGCTTCACGAGATGGCCTCCCTCGGCCTCACCACCGTCGCGACCATGAACGCGAGCCGGGCCGAGATCTCGGTCGTCCGAGAGCTCGCGGGAGGACCGGGGCTCCCCGTGCGCGTGCGTGCCTACCTCCGTCTCGCCGATCTCGACGGCCTCGGTCCGGAGGATCTCGACCGGCTCCGGCCGGACGGCTGGTTCGCGCTCCGGGGCGTCAAGGCGTTCACCGATGGGGCGTTCGGCCCGCGGACCGCCTGGCTGACCGAACCGTACGCCGACGCTCCCGCGGAGTCCGGGGTCCCGGCGACCTCGCCGGAGGGGCTCGTGGACGCCCTGGGCCGGGCGATCGCGCTGGACCTCGCTCCGGCGGTCCACGCGATCGGGGACCGGGCGGTCGGGTTCGCCCTCCGGGTGTTCGAGGGGCTCCCCGGCCCCGCGACCGCCCCGTCCCGGATCGAGCATGCCGCCCTCACGCCCCCCGACGTCCTGGCGGCGCTCGACCGCTCCCGTCCCGCCCTGGTCGTCCAGCCGGGCTTTGTCTGGAGCGACCACTGGCTCGCCGCCCGGCTCGGCCGCGGGAGGGCGCGGTGGGCGTACGCCTTTCGGACGCTCCGCGATCGTGGGGTCCTCCTCGCCGGATCGAGCGACGCGCCGTACGACTCCCTCGACCCCTGGCGCGGGCTGCGCGCATGCCTCGATCGCCGGGACCCCCGCGGACGGTCGGGGAACCCCGAGACGGGCGAGGCCCTGCCGGCGGAAGAGGCGCTGGTCCTCTACACCCGGCACGGCGGGGCCGTCCTCGGGGAGAGCGACCTCGGGAACCTCGAACCGGGGGCCCGCGCCGACCTCGTCTGGACCGCCGCGAAGGACCCGCTTTCCGCGATCCGCGCCGGCCATGCGGCCCTGCGGGAGACCTGGGTCGGGGGCCGTCCCGTCTTCCGCCGGGCGTAGCCGGATCGAAGAGCAAACGGTCTAACCCCCTCTCGTACTCGGGCCGCGATGGCCGCCGCGCCCGAGGTCCCCCCGCTCACGGAGTTCTCTCCCACCATGCGGGTCGACGTCCTAATCTCGGACTGGAAGGCCGCCCTCGCCCCCGAGCTTCCCGAGGAGGAACGCGAGCGTCTCCTCTACGAACAGGCGTGGGAGTCGTACCGGGCGGGCGACTACGGGTTCGGCCTCTGGTGCTGGCACGAATGCGACCGCTTGACCAACAACCTGAACGGGAACATCCGCGAGGTGACCCGCGTCCTCGGCCCCGGGCATTACTTCGGCTTCTCCCACCGCAAGGTCGTCGCGCTCGCCGTCCCGATCGAGCGGATCTACCGGCCCCGCAAGGGCGACATGAGCACGCCCCGGACCGATGCGTTCGTCCTCCCGCACTACCAGGTCCTCTGCGTCTACCTCGCCCATGCCGAGTCCGGCGACGCGAAGGCGAGGGCGCTCCTCGAGATCGCCCTCGGCGAGCTCGAGGACCGCCGGAGGGCGGATCCGTTCCTGCGGCACTTCGAGACGTTCCGGGACCTCTATGCACGCACTTCGGCGGCGGGACCGCGCCCTACCCCCCCGGCCGCGCCGGCCCCTCCCGCCCCGGAGGGGTCCGCCCCGGCGGGTAGACGTCGGGCGAAGGAATAGGAAATCCGGTCCCCGGCCGAAGGCGTCTATAAGGGTCATCGCTCGCAATCCCCCCGAGGGTGGCGGGAATGCGGGCGGTGGTGCTGGGAGGAGGCGGGCTGACGGGTCGATGCTCGGTGCGAGACCTCGCGACCGGAGGGGTCTTCGACTCGGTCGTCGCGGCGGACATCGACCGAGGGCTCGCGGTCGCGGCGGCCAAGGCCGCCGGCTCGAAGGCACGCCCGGTGACGATCGACGTGAGCGACCGCGCCGCGGTCGTGAAGCTCCTCCGCGGGGCGGACGTGGTCGTGAACGCGGTCCAGTACGCGTTCAACCTGGACGTCATGCGCGCGGCGCTCGCCGCCCGGGTGCCGTATCTTGACTTCGGCGGGCTGTTCCACATGACCCGTCGCCAGCTCGCGCTCGACGCGCGGTTCAAGGCGGCCTCGCTGATCGCGATCCCGGGCATGGGCCAGGTCCCGGGCGTATCGAACGTCCTCGCCATGCAGGCGACCCAGGACCTCGACCGGGTCGACTCGTTGGTGATCCGCGACGGCTGGCGCGATCTCACCGTCGGCGCGCCCGACATCTCGTTCACCTGGTCCCCGAGCACGTTCCTCGACGAGATGATCCTCCCGGCGATGGTCTTCGACGGGGGGAAGTACGTGGAGGAGCCCCCGATGAGCGGGGCGGAGGATTTCGATTTCGAGGCCCCGGTCGGGCGGACCCGGGTCTACCGCACGCTGCATTCCGAACCGGCGACGCTCCCGGAGAGCCTTCGCGCGAAGGGCCTGCGACACTGCGAGTGGAAGGAGGGCGGGCCGGGGATCGAGGTCCTTCGGACGATGTCGCTGCTCGGTCTCGGGTCCCAGAAGCCGCTGCGGGCGAAGGGGGTCACCGTGCGTCCCCGCGACTTCACCCTCGCGTTGCTGAGGCGCGAGAAGCTCCTCGGTGCCCCGGAAGGGATCACGGTCAACGACTGGGAGATCTGCGACATCGAGGTGACGGGGACCCGGTCCGGACGGCCGGAGGTCCGGCATGCCATCGCCCGGTTCCCTCCCCGGCCGGACTGGCACCTGACCGCGACGGAGTACGCCGTCGGGATCGCCGGGGCGATCGGGGCCGAGCTGATCGTGGAAGGGGCGGTCACCGAACGGGGGGTCGTGCCGCCCGAGCGGTGCATACCGGCCGACCGGCTCCGGGCGAAACTGAAGGCCCGGGGGGTCGAGACCGCGATCGTCCCGCGCGAATCCCCGCTGCCCTCGTTCGCTCCGCGCTGAAAACGAGGTTCGGAAGGCCCGGACGATAGGTTTTCGCAGGTTGGGGCATGGATTTAGAGATGAATCCACGCTTCAACATACCGGAAGTGATCGCTATGAAATGGATACCGGTGGCCCCAACTTCTGTTACGATACGTTCTCGTGCTTAGCCAATTATATATAGCCTCCCCGAGGTCCCAACCCGCACCGAGATGAGTTCTCTATGGCGGAGATCGAACCCGCCTCCACGCCCCCCGTCCCCCACCGGGAACGGGACGATCCCTCCCTGAGCCCCCGGGCCGAACCGACTCGGACCTCGCCGAACGTCCTGGACGCGGCCGTCCCCACGCCGGCGGTCCCGACCCCGACCGCTCCCGGCGACGTCCCGAAGGAGCCGAAGCCGGTAAAGGAGTCCGGCGAGCCGAAGGGAGCGAGCGAGCCGAAGGAGGCCAAGGAACCGAAGAAGGAGGAGGCGAAGGCCCCCCCGAAGGAGGTCGCCCCGGTCGCTCCAGCCGAGAGCGAGGCTCCGGCCCTCCCGGTATCGGTCCAGCGGCTCGTGCCGAAGCTGAAGAAGAGCGCGAAGCTGTTCGAGGAGGGGAAGAAGCGGATCCCGAACTCGTCGAGCTCGCTCATCCGGGTCGCCTCCTACGACCCGGTCCCTCCGTTCATCGCCCGCGCGAAGGGCTCCCACATCTGGGACGAGGACGACAACGAGTACCTCGACTTCAACCTCGCCTACGGGGTCCTGATCAACGGGCATGCGCCGTCGGAGCAGGTCCGCGCGGTCCAGGAGGCCGCGCAGTTCGGCCTCCACTTCGCGAGCCCGACCGCGCTCGAGATCGACGTGGCCAGGATGTTCCAGAAGCTCGTCCCGAGCGCCGAGCGGGTGGCGTTCTGCTCGAACGGATCGGACGCGACGATGAACGCGATCCGGATCGCGCGCGCGGTCACGGGGAAGGATGCGATCCTGAAGTTCGAGGGACACTACCACGGCCAGCACGACCTCGCGCTGATCAGCGCCGAGGCGCCGCCGATCGTCGCCGGGCTCGACGAGTATCCGCGACCGCTCCCGAACTCCGCCGGGATCCCGCCGGGGGTCACCGACTACGTGATGGTCGCTCCGTACAACTCGGTGACCGCCTTCGAGCGGATGGTCCGGCGCTACCGCAACCGGCTCTCGTCGGTGATCCTCGAGCCGGTGATGGCGAACTCGGGCGTGATCCCGCCGGAGCCGGGGTATCTGAAGCGGCTGGTCGATATCGCGCACGAGAACGAGATGCTCGTCATCTTCGACGAGGTCTTCACCGGGTTCCGCGTCGCGCCCGGGGGCGCCCAGCAGCTCTTCGGCGTGGAGCCCGATCTATCCTGCTGGGCGAAGGCGCTCGGGGGCGGGGTCCCCGTCTCCGCGGTGTCGGGCAAGGCCGAGTACATGGACATGATCGCCCCGGGCCGGATCAGCTTCGGCGGGACGTACTTCGCGAACAACCTCTCCATGGCCGGGACGCTCGCGAACCTGAAGATGCTCTCCCGCGGCGGTGAGGACCTCTACGCCCGGTTCGGGCGCTTCACCGAGAGGCTCGCGAAGGGGATCGAGGAGGCGGCGCGCGACGCGAAGATCTCGGTCCTCGTCCAGTGGGTCAACGGCATGCTCCAGTTCTTCTTCACCCGCCGGAAGAAGGTCGCGAACTACCGGGAGTCGCTCCAGATCGACTGGGACCTCTTCCTGCGCCACTCCCAGCTCCTGCTCGACAGGGGGATCTACATCCACCCCGACAACTACGAGCGGATCACGCTCTCGAGCGCGCACACCGAGCGGGATATCGACAGGTTCGTCAGCGTCGTTGGCGAGACGTTCAAGGAGCTCCGAACGCTCCCGCGCGACTACCTTCCCTAGCGACCTCCCGCCGCTTTCACGGGCCATCCGCCGCTCGAGTTCCGCGGTACCCAATCTTCGAGGCCCCCCGAGAGCCTTTTTACGGGGAGGGGTTCAGGTCCGTTCTATGCTCTCCTCACTGGGGCCACCCCCTGTGGAGTGAAGGGGTGGTTGGCCATTGGGCCGGAGCGCGACCGATCTCCTTTGGTTCATCGGGAAACGGCTGCTGCTCCTCATACCGCTGATCATCGGGGTCAATGCCCTCGCCTTCATCCTGATCCGGATCGCCTACCCGAACCCGTCAAGCCTCTGCATCATCTGGCTGGGGGGACACGCCCGGGGCTCGGCCATCCTGGCCTGCGAGAACGCCTTCGGGCTGAATCAGCCGATCGTCACGCAGTACTTCCTCTACCTCGAGCAATTTCTGCGGGGAGACTGGGGGACCTCCCCGAACGGCATCCCGGTCCTCACCTCGATCGCCCAGTACTTCCCCGCCACCCTCGAACTGGTGATCGCCGCGGTGGTGTTCATCGTCGTGGTCGGCATCCCGCTCGGCGTCATCGCCGCGCAGTCGAACGGGCGGTGGATGGACCACCTCGTCCGGATACTCTACCTCGGGGGCTGGGCGACCCCGACGTACGTCGGCGCGATCATCGCGGCGTTCATCGTCGCCCCGTACCTCGGGTTGCCGAACACCGGGCAATACTCCCATCCTCCCCCCTTCGCCCAGCCGACCCATTTCTCCGTGATCGATGCGCTTCTGGCCGGTAACCTTCCGTACACCGCGGACGCGCTGACCCATCTGTTCCTCCCGGCGGTGACCTTAGGACTGCTGAACCTGGGGATCATCACCCGGATGACACGGGCCTCGATGCTGGAGGTCCTGCCGCTCGACTACGTGAAGTCGGCCCGGATGAAGGGCCTCAGCGAGTTCTTCGTGATGTACAAACATGCGCTGCGCACCGCGCTCGTCACGACGATCACGGTCCTGGGCCTCCTGATCGCGGGTCTCTTGAGCGGCGCGGTGGTCGTCGAGTACATCTTCGGCTGGCAGGGTGCCGGCGAGTTCGCCTACGACTCGATCTCGACCGCCAACATTCCCGGGACCGTCGGTTGCGTGATGGTCTTCGCGATCGGGGCCGTCGTGGCGAACCTGATCGCCGACATCCTCTACGGGTTCCTCGATCCCAAAGTGGAGTGGAGGTAGGTCGTGGCCGAGATCGCGGCGACTCCCGGCCCGCCAAGGGAACCGGCTCTTCCGGCGCTCCCACCGGGGGAGAGTACCGCGCCCTCACGGCGCCGCCGGGCCCGAAAGGGCCCCGGCAGGAGGCCCGCCAGCGGCCCCGGTACGTTGCCCCGCCGGCTCGGCCGGGGCTTCCTCATGGTCATCCGCACGCTACGGACGAACCCGCTCTCGCTCGCGGGGTTTGTGATCGTCGTGATCCTCGTGATCGCGGCGGTCGTGATCTGGTTCGACCCCGGGATCCTTCCGTATGCGCCGCTCTCCGCCGACTACAGTGCGGGCGGCCAGGGCCCCAGCTGGGCCCACCCCTGCGGCACCGACACCCTGGGCCGCGACATCTGCGTCAATGTGGCGGCGGCGCTCCCGACCGATCTCGCGATCGGCGTGATGATCGCCGGGGCCTCGCTGCTCTTCGGCGGCACCCTCGGGGTCGTCGCGGGCTACTACAACCGGCCCCGGAGCCTCGGCGAGGTGAGCTCGACGGTGATCCTCCGGGTGACCGACCTCTTCCTCGCCTTCCCCGCGCTCCTCCTTGCGCTCGCGTTCGTGGTGGCCCTCGGTCACGGCCTGTATCAGGTCGTGCTCGCGGTCTTCCTCACGTGGTGGCCGTATTACGTCCGTCTCGCCCGCGGGGAAGTGCTCACGGTCAAGAACCAGCTCTACATCTCGGCCGCCCGCGCGGCCGGGGTCCCCGAACGGCGGATCGTGGTCCGCCACGTCCTCCGCAACATCCTCGAGCCCCTGTTGGTGTACTTCACCCTCGATGTCGGCACGGTCATCGTGACCTTCTCGACCGTCGCGTTCGTCACCGGCGCCCTGCCGTACCCCTTCGCCAGCACGATCGAGTGGGGGGCGATGATCTCCTTCTACGAGCCGCTCGTGACGACCCAGCCGTGGACCATCCTGTTCCCGTCGCTCGCCATCCTGGTCACGGTGCTCGCGTTCAGCCTTCTCGGCGACGGATTGCGGGACATCCTCGATCCCCGGAGCCGACGCGTGATCGTCCAGGCGGCGGTCGTGTCCCGGGTCGGGATGGGAGGGCTCACGCCCCTTTCGAACCCGGACGAGGACGCAGAGATGTCGGTCGAGGAGAGCCCCTCATGACCCCCGAACCGGTGCTCTCGATCGCCAACTTGAGCGTCGATTACGTGGCCGCGGCCGGGACGTTCCATGCGCTCATCGAGGTCTCGCTCGATATCCCGCCCGGCCGCGTGGTCGGGATCGTGGGAGAGACCGGCTGTGGCAAGAGCACCCTCGGGCACGCCATCCCGCGGATCCTGCCGATCCCCCCGGCCCGTATCGTCTCGGGGAAGGTGGTCTTCCGCGGGATCGACATCACGGCGTTGCCCGCCTGGAAGCTTCCGACGGTCCGCGGCACCGGTATCGGGATGATCTTCCAGGAGCCGCTCAACTCCCTCAATCCGGCGTTCCGGATCTACGACCAGGTCGCCGAGGCGATCCGCATTAGACGCCTGCGGGAGAAGGGCCAAGGGTTGCGGAAAGCGGAGGGCGCCCCCTACGACTACTCGACGACCGGCAAGTCGATCCCCGCCTCGCCGCTCTCCCGGCCGTTCCTGCCCGGGGGTACCGCGGCCGAACGTCTCCAGACGCGATCGGTCGAGGACCCGTCGTTACGGAAGGCGGTCCTCGAGGCGCTGTCGCTCGTCCGCATCAACGACCCCGAGACGATCCTCCGCCTCTACCCCCACGAGCTTTCGGGAGGGATGCGCCAGCGGGTCATGATCGCCCAGGCGCTCTCCGAGCGTCCCTCGCTGCTCATCGCCGACGAGCCGACGAGCGCCCTAGACGTGACCATCCAGGCCCAGGTGCTCACGCTGATGAAGGAGCTGATCGACGAGATCCAGACCTCTATCCTGTTCATCAGCCACGACCTGGGCGTCATCGCCGAGATCGCCGACGACATCGGCGTGATGTACGCGGGGCGGCTCGTCGAGTTCGGACCGGTCGGGGAGGTCTTCGAACAGCCTCGGCACCCCTATACCCGGTCCCTCCTTCGCGCGGCACCGGACCGCTCGAAGCAGGAGGGGCCGCTCGAGTCGATTCCGGGCTCGGTTCCCAGCCTCGCGAAGCTCCCCTCCGGATGCGCCTTCCACCCCCGCTGCGCCCTCGCCACCAAGGAGTGCGCCGTGTCCCCGGGGCCGGTTCTCCGGCCGGTGACGGGTGCCGGGGGCGCCTCCGGGGCCCACCGGAGCGCGTGCTGGCACGCCGAGGAGGTCGTGTCGTGACCGCGAAGGAGCCTCCGCCCCTTCTCGAGACCGAGAACCTCGAGAAGCGGTTTCCCCTGACCCGGAGCTTTCGCGATTGGGTGGGGAGACACCCGGCCCGCGGGATCCACGCCGTCGACGGAGTATCGCTTTCCGTCGGCGCGGGCGAGACGCTCGCCCTGATCGGGGAGAGCGGCTCCGGCAAGACCACGTACGGCTGGCTCGTGGCCCGCCTTCACGACCCGACCGGGGGGAAGCTCCGCTTCGAGGGCGTCGACATCACCGACCTCAAGGGACTTGCCCTCCGCCGGTGGCGGCAGAACATCCAGATCGTCTTCCAGGACCCCGTCGGGTCGCTCGACCCGCGCCTCAAGGTCTGGCAGATCGTCGGCGAGCCGCTCCGGGCGAAGAACGTGACGGCGCGGGGGTACGTCCGATCCGAGCGCAAGCGTCTGCGCGAGGAGCATGCCCGGGCGGTTCGGCGGGTGGAACGGGAGAATCGGGATGCCGCCGCGAAGGCGCGGGGGAAGGGGGAGGTCCCTCCGGCCCCGAAACCCATGCCGCTGCCCCCCGCGCTCCCGGAGGTCCCCCCTCCACTGCGGCTCTCCGACGTTCGACGGAAGGTCGAAGAGGTGTTGCCGAAGGTCGGCCTGCCGACCGACTGCCTCTATCAGTACCCCCACGAGTTCTCCGGAGGCGGCCGCCAGCGGCTCTCGCTGGCCCGGGCGCTCATCGTCGACCCCAAGCTCATCATCCTGGACGAGCCGACGAGCGCGCTCGACGTCGCGGTGCAGGCCCAGGTCCTCAATCGCCTCGTGGAGCTCCAGCGCGAGCGGGGGCTGAGCTACCTACTGATCACCCACAACGTCGCAGCCGTGCGCTTCCTCGCCGACCGCGTCGCGGTCCTCTACCTCGGCCAGTTGATCGAGCTCGGACCGGCCCGGGAGGTCCTGCACACCCCGGTCCATCCGTACACGAAAGCGCTGCTCGCGGCGGTCCCGGTCCCCGATGTCCGGCGACGGCACGCCCGGTACCGGATCCAAGGGGAGGTTCCGACGCTCATCGACCCGAAGCCGGGCTGTCGGTTCGCGCCCCGCTGTCCGTTCGTGGCCGACCGGTGCCGTATCGAGGACCCCACCCTGCGAGCCGTGCCCGGCTACCCCGGTCGACGGGTGGCCTGCCACCGGGCCGAAGAGGTCGGTTCCGTCGCACCGGAGGAGTTCCTGTCGACGGCCCCAAGCCCGTCCGCATCGACGGGGGCTCCGGCCGCGAGGTGAGCCCCGGCGGGCGACCGCCGGGGGATCCGCGGCCCCTCGTGGCGTTCGTTCCTGTGGGATGGTCGGTGTGGTCGATCTCCCGACTAGCTCGCCCACTGCGTGTTGAAGAAGTAGGCGAACGGCTCCGCGCTCGCCATCGGGTTCTGGATGATCCCGTGGAGGTAGATGCTGTAGACCGAGACGGCGGTCGGAACGATCATCCAGGCATCCGTGTAGTTGTAGTACATCGCATTCGTGATGTTGATGTAGTACTGCTTCAGCTGCGCCGGATTGTTCGACGCCGCGGCCGCGTAGGTCCAGTTGTCCACATTGCTGTTCGTGTAGCCGGACATGCACAGGTTCGCGCTGCCACCGCTGTAGGCATCGTTCTGCGTCCAGTCGTCCGGAGAGATGTAGTCCGAGGTGTAGAACTCCTGGCCAATATAGAACGGACCGTTGTTCAGGGTCGTCGTGGTCGTGCAGACCCCGTTCGATACGAGCTGCTCCCCATACAGCTGTGCCAGCGAGATGGGGGTCGGCGTGATTGTGATCCCGATGGCCTTGAGGCCGCTTTGGATGATGGAGGCGGAATTCGCCCAATCGATTCCCGTGTCCTGAACGGCATATTTGAAGTTCAGGCCCGCGCAGGCATTATTGGCGCACGGGGACTGGGCGATCAGCTGCTGGGCCAAGCTCGGGTTGTACGAGTACGGCGTCAGGTTCCCGGGATTATAGTACGGGTAGTCGGGCGGTACGGGTCCCACCCACGAGCTCCCGTATCCGCCGAAGGCGCTGTTGATGATCGCCGAGTAGTTGATCGCGTGGACGATCGCGTCCCGGACCGTGAGGTTGCTGAACGGGAAGACGTTCTGATTCATGAAGACCCACCACGAACCGCTCGTCGCACCGTAGACGGGTGGCATCAGCTGGACGGCGAGGCAGGGATTGCCCTTCAGCTGGTTGATGTCCGAGGGACCGGAATAGGCGAACGAAGCGCTGGCCGCCACGCCGGTCTTGAGATCACTGATCACCCCGGTCTGAGTGGCGGAGAAGACCACGTCGACCGTGGTGTTCGCGGGCGGGAGGTTGTTGTTCCAAGGCTCGGCCTTGGCGGCTGCCACGCCCCAATAGGACGGAGAGGGCGTGAGGATGTAGCCCCCGCCGGCGATGGGAGAGTAGTGCGAGATCGTGTACTGCCCGGTGCCGACCGCATTGAGGTTGAGGTAGTCGTTCTGCCCTCCCGGCACCACGCCCCCGTTCGCCTGGACGATCGCGGGGTCGACGGCGTAGGAGTTCGGCGCGGAGATCGACGCCAGCACGTAGGTGTAATTGGACGCCAGATACCCGTACCCGAGATTGAGCTGGATGGTGGAGGGGTTGATGACCTGGAACGACTGCATGGGGAGCTCCATGTCCGCGATCGCGGTCGGGCCGGGGTTGAAGAAGTTCGTCGTGTTCAGGAAGTTCGCGAGCGTCGTGTTCGCCGCGTCGACGTACGTGATGTTCGAGTAGTACGTCAGCGGCGTAGAGTTGCTGAAGTTCGTCGAGTAGAAGTTCTGCTCGAGAATGAACTGCGGCCCCTGGTTCATCAGCAGACTTCGGTAGAAGCTGAACCACTGCACGTAGGCGTTGTACGGGTCCCCGTTGGAGAACGTCACGCCAGGGCGGAGATGGAAGAGCCAAGAGGTGTAGCCGGTCGCCGGGTTGTAGAAGCTCGTGAAGTTACTGTACGCGAGCACTCCGGAGAAGTTGGTGTAGCTCGAGCCGTTGTAGTTCACGAGCCCTTGGTAGACCTGCTGGGCGGCGGCCCAGCCCGGGGTCGAGAAGGTCGTGTCCGGGTCGAGGTGGTACGGGATCTCCGGCTGGTCTACGGTGATCGGATTAGTCGACTTCAGGGGAGTCGAACACGTCGTTGACGAGCTCGAATGGGTCTGGTTGAGGTAGATCCCGACCCCCGCGACGACGATCACCACGACCACGACGATGGCGATGACATTTCTCCACTTCGGATCCATGAACAACTCCGAGGGCGGGGCGGTCAAGAACGTACTCCTTGATAAATCTCACGAAAAGGCTATGATATTGCCAAACGGGCGCTCCCCGCGCCAGTCTCTTGAACGTCGGCGGGCTCCCGGCTCTGGAGATTCTCCATGGACCACACGATGCTGATCGGAGGAGAGTGGGTCGCCGCGGAGAGCGGGGCGACGATGGCGGTCGTGAGCCCTTTCGACCGTTCGTCCCTCGGGACCGTTCCGAAATCGGCCCGCGAGGACGCGCGGAAGGCGATCGACGCGGCACGGGAGGCGTTCGACAAGGGCCCGTGGCCGCGTCTTCCCCCGAGGGGCCGCGCCGAGGTCTTCCTGAAGGCCGCCCAGATCCTCCAGGAGCGGCTCGGGTCGGTCGCCGAGCTCGAGAGCCGCAACCAGGGCAAGACGATCAAGCAGGCGGCGGACGCCGACCTGCCGTTCACCATCGACAACCTCAACTTCTACGCCGGCGCCGGCCGGACCCTGGAGGCGAAGAACCCGGGCGAGTTCACCGGGGACGGGACGACGATCTTCCGGCGGGAACCGGTCGGCGTGGTCGGTTCGGTCACGCCCTGGAACTATCCGATCATGATGGCGGTCTGGAAGGTCGCCCCCGCGCTCATCGTGGGCAACACGGTGGTCCTGAAGCCGGCGAGCAACACCCCGCTCACCTCGCTCGAGCTCGGGCGCGTGTTCCAGGACGCCGGGCTCCCGAAGGGAGCTCTCAATGTCCTCACCGGGCCGGGCGCCGAGGTGGGGGACGAGCTCTGCCGGAACCCGAAGGTCGACATGGTCTCGCTCACCGGCGACACCGCGACGGGCCGGAAGATCATGGAGGCCGCGAGCGGGACCGTGAAGCGGGTCCAGCTCGAGCTCGGCGGGAAGGCGCCGTTCGTGGTCTTCGAGGACGCCGACCTCGCGGCGGCCGTCGAGGGGGCGATCGTCGGGGGGTTCGTGAACGGTGGCCAGGACTGCACGGCCGCGACGCGCCTGATCGTGCACCAGAGCCTCCGCGCGAAGTTCGTCCAGCACCTGCTGAAGCGCGTGAAGGAGATCCGGCTCGGCGACCCGCTCTCGCGATCGACCGACCTCGGTCCCCTGGTCAGCCTGAACCAGCAGAAGTCGGTGCTCGAGTTCGTGGACAAGGGAAAGAGCGAGGGAGCCAAGCTCCTGGTCGGGGGCACCGATGCCCACACCCGGTATCCGAAGGGCGCGTTCGTCGTCCCGACGGTCTTCGACGCGGTCGCGCCCGACATGACGATCGCCCAGCGGGAGATCTTCGGCCCGGTCCTCGACGTCCTGGAGTTCTCGACGTTCGATGAGGCGATCGCGATCGCGAACGGGGTCGACTACGGGCTCGCCGGCAGTGTCTGGACCGAGGACGTTCGGACCGCGCTCAAGGCCGCGAACGCCCTGCGCTTCGGCGACGTCTGGGTGAACGACCACCTGCCGCTGGGCTCCGAGACCCCCCACGGGGGATTCAAGCAGTCCGGGTTCGGCAAGGACCTCGGCACCGACTCGCTCAACGACTACACGGTGGTCAAGAACATCTACATCGACCTGACCGGGCAGGCGCGCAAAGGCTGGCACTACACGGTCTACGGCGACCCGGCCTAGCCCGGAGGGCTCCGTGATCGACGGCATCCCGTCCGGCGGGCGAGGGTCGCTCTTCATCAACGGGAGCTGGCGCGCCCCCGCGAGCGGGGAGTACCGGCGGGTCGTCGACCCGTCGACAGGCCAGGCCCTGGGGGAGGCGCCCGTCGCCACCTCCGATGAGGCGCGGGCCGCGGTCGACGCGGCGGCGGCCGTCGAGGACCGCTGGGCGACCGTTCCCGGCCACGAACGCGCCCGTCTCTTGCGGGCGCTCGCCGACCGTCTGGTCGCCGACCACGCGGTGATGTCCCGGCTGATCGCCTCCGAGGTGGGCAAGCCGATCGTCGACGCGCGGGTCGAGGTCGATCGGGCGATCGGGGTCTACCGGCTCGCGGCCGAGGAGATCCGTCAGCTCGTCGGGGAGAGCTTCCCGGCGGACGCCTACGAACGGCCCGCCGGCAACGAGAGCCGCTTCCTCTTCACCGTCCGCGACCCGATCGGCGTCGTCGTCGCCATCGGCCCGTTCAACTTCCCGCTGAACCTCCTCTCCCACAAGATCGCCCCGGCGCTCGCGGCGGGGAACCCGGTCGTCGCGAAGCCGACCAGTGCGGCGCCCTTCACCGCGCTCCGCCTCGCCGAGCACTTCGCCGCGGTCGGACTTCCGGCGGGGGTCCTCAACGTCGTGATCGGACCCGGCGGCTCGGTCGGGAACACGCTCGTCGAGCATCCCCGCACCCGGCTCGTTACGTTCACCGGCTCGACGGATGTGGGCAAGGGGATCGCGGAACGGGCGGGGCGTGGGGCGAAGCGGGTGATCCTCGAGATGGGCGGGATGGACCCGTTCATCGTGCTCGACGATGCGCCGCTCGACGTGGTCGTCCCCGCCGCCGCGCGGGGGGTCTTCTCGTACTCCGGCCAGGTCTGCACGGCGTCGAAGCGACTGCTCGTGGAGGAGTCGATCGCCGACCGGTTCGCGCACGCGCTCGCCGAGCGGGCGCGATCGCTCCGGGTCGGTCCCGCCCTCGACGAGACGACGGAGGTCGGCCCGCTGATCGACCCGGCGGCCGTCGAGCGCATGGAGGCGCTGGTCGCCGACGCTCGGTCCCGGTCGGCCGATGTCCTTGCGGGCGGGACCCGCCCGACCGGCGCGGGCGCCGGGAGCTTCTACGCCCCGACGGTCCTCGACCACGTCTCCGAGGAGGCCCGGGTGGCGCACGACGAGCCGTTCGGTCCGATCGCCCCGATCCTCCGGTTCCGGACGATGGACGACGCCGTCCGCATCGCGAACGGGACCCCCTTCGGGCTGCAGGCGACAGTCTACACCCGCGACCTCGCCCGGGGGTTCCGCCTGGCGAAGCGGATCCGGGCGGGCGGGGTGCATCTCAACGACCCCACGACCCTCCGCTGGGACGCGCTCCCGTTCGGCGGCGTCAAGGAGAGCGGCCTCGGCCGCGAGGGACTGCGCTACGCGATGCAGGAGATGACTGAGGTCAAGCTGATCTCGGTGAACTTCGGGTAGAGTCCCGTCCCGGAACGCACTTCGGGATCGGCCACCCATCCCCCCGGAGCCGGTGCGGCTCGAGCGGGGGCGCGGTGGTCCGTGCCCTGTCGACGAAGACCCAGGAACCCTCAGTGCCGCTCGGTTCCATGAGCCGGCACCGGCGCCCGAAGCCGCGGCCGGTCCATGGACCCTCCGGCCTCCCTAGAGTCTCTCCCAGAGAGGGGGTGGATGGCGGGCGACGAATGCGGTCGGCAGCCCCGTAAGCGTATCAAGTCCGAGGGTCTGGACTCGGAAGTGCCCTACTGCAACCAGTGCGGGGTCCCCGTCCCGACCCCCGCGAAGTTCTGTCAGAGCTGCGGGGCCCCGATCGGGTCCGGGGCCGCGCTCTCGGCGGGCACCGGGCCGCCGCCACCCCCGGCGACTGAGCCGGCACGACCGGCATTCTCCTTCCCGAGCACGATGGACCTTCGCCCGATCCCGCCACCGCCCGACCTCCCGTTCCATCCGCAGACCGACGAGGTGATCTATCGAGAGATCGTCCCTCACCCGCGGCTCCGGTGGCGACTCGCCCTCGGGGGTATCCTCAGTTCTCTGGTGATCCTCATCTTCCTCATCCCATTCACCGTTTCCTTCTTTCTGACCGGGGTGTCGCTCGGCGCCACGCTGTACATCCTGGTCTTCTTGCTCGTCATCTTCCTGATCATCATCGTCGCGAGCGTGGTCTACGCGCAGCTGGCCTACCGCAAGTTCCGCTACTGGGTGACCAACCACCGAACGGTAGGCCGACGCGGGGTCATCGGGTACTCGATCGATTCGATCCCTCTCGAGACGATCTCCGACGTGGTCGTCCAGCGAAGCATCGCCGACCGCATCCTCGGCCTGAGCTCGATATGGGTGCAGCCGTTCGGCGGCGCGACGGCCGGGGGGTACGGAGCGGCCCAGTACCGGTTCGGGGCCATCTCCGGTTCGAACAGCTTCCTCGGGATGCTCCCCGCGGACGCGACGAACGTCCAGCAGATGATCTTCCATCTTCGGGACCTGCGGCGCCGCGAGACGGGGCGCCTGATCTGATCGCGCTCCGCCGATCGGCGAGAGGCCGGAGCCGGGAGGTCCGTCCTACCGGGCCCGAGCACCGCGTCCGCGCGGGGAACCCTCGCCACCGGCCTCTCGGGAGCGTACGGACTCGCGGACCGTGCCGAGGTCGACCGGAGGGAAGAGCGGGTCACGCATGCGCAAGGCGCGGGCGCCGGAAGGCTAACGCTCCTCGCGCGGCGCCGACGGCTTCTCCGCGGGAAGATGCGGCGCGGGGATTGGGGGCACCCCCGGCGTGGGGATGGTGTGATCGGGGGGACGGTGAGGTTCGCCGGGCCGTCCGGGGTAGGGGGCCGATGGTCCACCGGCGCGGGGAGTCTCCGGGAGGGCCTCGAGACTGTCAAGCGCCTCCTCGAACGCGGTGAGCCCCCTCTCGAGGAGCTCGTCCTCGATGACGAGCGGCGACATGAACCGGAGCGTCTGGTCCCACGCCCCGCACGTGTGCATGAGGACCCCGCGAGCGAGGAGGGCGGAGCGCATCGCCTTCGCGCGGTCGCCCCACGGCGGTCGGCCCTTCCGGTCCCGCACGAACTCGACGCCGATCATGAACCCGCGTCCGCGCACGCTGCCGATCGTCGGTTGGCGTTCCGCGATCGCGCGGAACCGCTCGAGGAGCTTCGGACCCCGATGGCGGGTGCGTTCGAGGAGGTCGCCCTCCCGGAGCAGACGCAGGCTCTCCGCGCCGGCCGCGAGCGCGAGCGGGTTCGCACGGTACGTCCCGAGGTGGAACCCCCGCGGGAGCTCGCGGACGAGGTCCCCGCGGTAGGCGACGACCGAGAGCGGAAGCCCTCCCCCGATCGACTTCGCCATGCAGACGATGTCCGGCGTCACGTTCGCGTGCTCGACGGCCCACATCCGGCCGGTCCGCCCCATGCCGGTCTGGACCTCGTCGGCGATCAGGAGGATCCCGTGCCGGTCGCAGAACTCCCGCAGGGCAGGCAGGAAGTCGTCGGGCGGGACCACATAGCCCCCCTCACCGAGGATCGGCTCGACCAGGACCGCCGAGACCGAGTCGACGCCGGAGTAGGGGTCGTTCACGAGGTGCTCGAGGTAGGCGATCGTACCGGCCGCCCCCTCGTCAGCCCCGAGGACCGGGCGGTACGGGTCGGGATATGGGACCCGGATCACGGGCCCCGAGGGGAAGGAGCTCGTCGCATGGTAGCGCCGCCCGCTCGTGAGGTGGACCGCTCCCCCGTGCACGCCGTGGTAGGCGCCCGAGAAGGCGACGGTCCCGCGCTTTCCCTGCGCGAAGTCCGCGAGGCTCACCGCGGTCTCGATCGCATCGCCGCCGGTGACGGTGAAGAAGATCCGGGCGTGGTTCCTGAGCGTCCCCGGGAGCGACTCCTCGAGCTCCTTGAGGAAGCGGGCCCGGACCTCCGTGGGGAGTTCGAGCGCGTGCCAGATCGCGCGCGACTGCTCCTCGACCGCCGCCACGATCCGAGGGTGGCGGTGACCGAAGTTGAGGACGCAGATCCCGGCGACCCAGTCGATGTACCGGTTCCCGTCGACGTCCTCGATCGTCGAACCTTGGGCCGCCTTCGGGGCGATCGGGAAGTAGTGGGGATAGGCGATGGCGTCGGTCTCCCACCGGGCCTGGTCCTGCAGCAGCGCCTGGGTCCGGGGTCCGGGCGGCGGGTGCAGGATCCGCGGCGCATCCGGGAAGCTCAGCCAGTCCTCAGGACGGGTCATAGGGGCCGACCGCCAACCAGCCCCCAGCGTGATATGAGCTCTGGGCACCGCGGGACCGATTCGGGCCCGCGTAGACCCTCGGCCCCGCCCCTGACGGGGCTAGTTCCGGTCGCGATGCTCCCCACCGGGATGTCGTCGGCCCGCCTTCCGGAGCTCCCCCCGGAGGAACAGGAAGAGCCACTCGACCTCGAAGACGCCGGGCGTGAGGAGCTCGAGCGCGTAGACCCACGGCACCCGGACGGTGGGGAGCCGGTCCATCCCTGTCCAGATCGCCTTCGAGATCCGGTGACGCCCGTCGAGCGCGACCTGGTACCAACCCCGCCCGGCGATGATGACGGGGAACGAGACGTCGGCCCGGTCGAGGAAGTCCGGGAAGAGCCGCAGGGCGAGGGCGATCATCCGCGTGGAGAGCTCGGGGAGCTCGGGGAGCGGGGTGTCGACGACCGGCACCGAACGGCGGCGAAGGTACCGTACCGCGAGGAACACCCCCGCCCGTCGGTGCCACTGGTAGCCCGAGGAGTCGACCATCCGGGAGTCCAATGCTCCGAGGCGACCGAAGAACCCTGCGTCCGGGGTCCGTTCCCCGGGGACGGCCGGGCCGCCGCGGGAAGAACCGGCCCCGCACAGAAAGTGACTTGGAGGGGGGCCGCGTCCCCGCCCCGATCCCGGCGTGCCCGCGAAGAAGGAACCCGTGAGCCGCAGACGCCCGCCCCGGGTCGACGTCCATCTCCACCTGAGCCGGTGGTGGCGGGACATCCGCCGCACCGGTTACCGCCGCGACCTCGACTACTCGGTCCGCGGGCTGCTCGCCGAGATGGACCGGAACGCGATCGGGGAGGGGATCGTGATCCAGCTGTTCGAGGCCCCGACGGTGACGGAGGGGCTCGAGGAGGGGCGCCGTACCGCCGCGGAAGGCCACGGTCGGCTGCATCCGGTCACGACGGTCGACCCGACCCGGGAGGAATCCGAGGTCCGGGAGGCGATCGAGGCGTGGGACGCCGCGCCGGAGCTGGTCGGCGTCAAGCTGTATCCGGGGTACCAGGCGTTCTATCCGCACGACCGGCGCCTCGATCCGGTCTACGAGTGGGCGCACCGGCGGCGCGTGCCGGTGATGATCCATCAGGGGGACACCCTGGATGGGATCGGGCTCGTGAAGTACGCCCGCCCCCTCGAGGTGGACGAGGTCGCGGGCCGCTTCCGTGACGTCCGCTTCGTCCTCTGCCATCTCGGCAACCCCTGGGTGAACGAGGCGGCGGAGCTCGTCTGGAAGAACGAGAACGTGTACGCCGACACCTCGGGGCTCCTCTCGCACCCCTCCGCACCGTACTTCGACCGGATGGTGCGCCAGGCGCGCGAGGTGGTCTACGCCGCGCTCGTCACCATCGGACGGCCCGACCGGATCCTGTACGGGTCGGACTGGCCGCTCGAGGAGCTCTCGGTCGCGGTGAGCGTCGTGGACGCGCTCGACCTCCCCGAGGCCGACCGGGACGCGATCCTCGGAGGGAACGCGGCCCGGCTCTTCGGTCTGTCGAACCGGGCCCGGCGCCCCGCTCGGTCATAAACGGGGACCGTCTCGGTCCTCGACGAACGCGGGGGCCCCCGCCCCGGCGGGACACCGAGGGAACCGATGGACGGAGAGGAGATCCGGAAGATCGTCCGCGAGACGAACTACGTCACGTGGCGGCGTCAGGGGGGCTGGGACCCTCTCGTGATCACGCGGGCGGAGGGGTCCCGGTTCTGGGACAGCGCGGGGAAGGAGTACCTCGATTTCTCCTCCCAGCTGGTCGCGACCAATCTCGGCCACGGGAACGCCCGGGTCGCCGAGGCGATTGCCGAGCAGGCCCGGTCACTGGCCTACGCGGCCCCCGGCTTTGCCACCGAGGCGCGCGCCCGGCTGAGCCAGGAGCTCCTCGCGCTCCTCCCGAAGGGGCTCGACCGGTTCTTCTTCAGCACGTCGGGTACGGAGGCGAACGAGGCGGCCTTGAAGATCGCCCGGGCGTCGACCGGCCGGCAGAAGATCCTCGCCCGGTACCGGTCGTACCACGGCGCCACCGCGGCGTCGATCTCGGTCACCGGCGAGATCCGCCGGCGGGCGATCGAGCCGCTCCAGAAGGTCCCCGGTACGGTCTTCGCGCCCGACTGCTACTGCTACCGCTGCCCGTTCGGGCTCACGTACCCGGCCTGCGGGGTCGCGTGCGCGGAGTACGTCGACTACCAGCTCTCCCGCGAGGGCGACGTCGCGGCGATGATCGTCGAACCGGTCGTCGGGACGAACGGCGTCCTCGTGCCGGTGCCGGAGTACCTCCCCCGGATCCGCGCGATCACGAAGAGGCACGACGTGCTCCTGATCGCCGACGAGGTGATGAGCGGCTGGGGACGCGTCGGCGAGTGGTTCGCGGTGAACCACTGGAACGTCGTCCCGGACCTGCTCACGACGGCGAAGGGGATCACCGGGGCCCAGATGCCGCTCGGCCTGACCGCGACCTCGTCCGCCGTCCATGCGAAGTTCCAGGACACGTACTTCCCCCACGGGCACACCTACGAGGCCCACCCGATCACCCTCGCCCCGGGCGTCGCGGCGATCGAGGAGTACCGGCGCCTCGGCCTGATCGAGAAGTCCCGGAGGGACGGCGAGTACCTCCTCGCGCGCCTCCGCGAGATCGCTCCGAAGCACCGGTCGGTGGGCGAGGTCCGGGGCCTCGGTCTCTTCGCGGCGGTCGAGCTGGTCAAGGACCGGACGACGAAGGAGCCGTTCAACTCCGAGGAGGACAAGAGGGCGGGACGCCCGCTCGTCGTCGATCAGGTGACGGGCGCGATGATGAAGGAAGGGGTGTTCTGCATCGGGTGGGTATCGCACCTCGTCCTCGCGCCGCCCCTCATCGTGACCCGAGCGGAGATCGACCACGGGATCGAGGTCCTCGACCGGGCCCTCGCGCTGGCCGACCAACATGCGACCGGTGGCTGAGGGCGCGTCCGTCCCTCCGGCGGCGCCGTCCCGGCCTTCCCGGCCGTTCTCCTTCGGCCGGCTCTTCGGCGGCACGTGGCTCGCCTTCGCGAACTACTCGGTGCTGATCGCGGTCCTCCCGATCGCCGAGCTCACCGAGGGCGGCGGCCCGGTCCTCGCGACCCTCATCATCGGGGCGCCGCTCCTGGCCCAGACCCTCGCCTCCTGGGGCTGGGGGTGGCTCGCGGACCGCACCCGCACGCGGCGGGGCCCCCTCGTGGTCGCCATGCTCCTCCAGGCCCCTCTGTTCTTCTCGTTCCCGCTCCTGAACGCTCCCGAGCTCTTCGCCGTGCGCGTCGCGCAGGCCACCCTCTTCGGCGCGATCGTCCTCGCGACGACCCAGGCGACCGAGGACCCTTCGGTCTCCTCCGCCGCGCGGCTCGGCCACCTCCAGTTCGCGCAGAGCGGCGGGATGCTCTCCGGGGTGGTCCTCGCCTTCCCGCTGCTCGTCGTCTCGGGCTTCTCGCTCTCCTCGACCGCCGGCTGGGAGCTGGGGGCGCTGCTCGGCGGACTAACGATCGTCGCGTCGGGGGTCTTCGCGCTCGCCGGAGACCTACCGCCCCCACCGGTCTCCGCCCACCGGGAGCCGTTCCGACCCCGGTCGCACCCGGGCCTCTTCCGCCTCGCCGGTGCGACCGCCGCGGTCTCCACGTTCCGCTACGTCCCCGTGACGGCCATCCCGGTCTACCTCGCGAGCGAGCTCGGCGGCCACGGCTTCTTCGGCCTCCCCATGAACCCCACCGCCCAGCTGGCGGTCTGGCTCGCCGCGACGTCGGCGCTCAACCTCTACGCCGCCCCGATCTCCGGGCGGTTCGCCGAGGAGGCGACCACCCGGCGGTGGGCCCTCGTCGGCTTCTCGTTCGTCTATGCCGCGATATGGCTCGCGCTCGTCGTCTCGCCGACGTACCCGGTGGTGTTCGCGGTCTGGGTCCTGCCCGTCAGTGTCTTCGTCACGGTGGGGAGCGTCCGCGAGGCGGCCGGCCTGAGCCGACCGCACGAGCGGGGCCGGGCCGTGGGACTCCTCACCGCGGCGTTCAACCTGGGCGGCCTCACCGGAGGGGCGCTCGCGGGCGCGCTGCTCGCCGAGGGCTCGCCCTTCACGCAGGCGTTCCTGGTCGCCGCGCTCGGCAGCTTTGCCTCGGCGTTCCTGTTCCTGCCGAAGTTCCTGCGCCTGCCCCCGCCGGTCGAGAGCGCTAGAACCAGCGAGTGATGACGACCTTCTTCCGGGTGTAGAACTCGATCGCGTCCCGCCCCGTGGCGTGCAGGTCGCCGTAGAACGAGCCCTTCCATCCGACGAACGGGAAGTACGCGGCGGGGGCCGGGACCCCGATGTTGACCCCGAGCATACCGGCCTCGATCCGGTGGACGAACTCCCGGGCCGCCTTCCCGTCCCGGGTGAAGATCGCGGAGGCGTTGCCGAAGCGTGAGCGGTTCGCGACCTCGATCGCCTCGGCGAGGGACCCGGCCCGGATCACGCCGAGCACCGGTCCGAAGATCTCCTCCTGCGCGATCGACATCTCGGGCCGTACGTGGTCGAAGAGGACCGGGGCGACGTAGTAGCCGCCTCCTCCGGCGGGGGCCGGCCCGCGGGCGACGACCTTCGCGCCGAGCTTCTCCCCTTCGGCGATCCAGCGGAGGACCCGCTCCTGGTGGTCGGCGCGGATCACCGGTCCGACCTCGGTCGCCGGGTCGGAGGCGACCCCGGTCGTGAGCCGGGAGACCGCCTCGGCGAGGCGGGCGACGACGCGGTCGGCCCCCGGCTCGACCGCGACGACGAGGGCCCCGGCGAGACACCGCTCGCCGGCCTGGCCGAACGCGCTCGAGATGATCGCGGGGATCGACCGGTCGAGGTCGGCGTCCGGCAGCACGAGGATGTAGTTCTTCGCGCCCGCGAGCGCCTGGACCCGCTTGCCGTGGGCCGTCCCGGTCGTGTAGATGTGGCGGGCGGTGGGGGCGGAGCCGACGAACGAGACCGCGTCCACGCCGGGGTGGGCGAGGATCGCGTCGACGGCGAGGGCATCGCCGTGGACGAGGTTGAACGTGCCGTGGGGGAAGCCGGAATCCGCGATCGCGCGGGCGATCCAGGCCGCCGAGAGCGGGACCCGCTCCGAGGGCTTGAGGACGAACGTGTTCCCGCAGACGAGGGCGAGCGGGGCCATCCAGAGCGGGATCATCACGGGGAAGTTGAACGGGGTGATCCCCGCGACGACCCCCACCGGCTGACGGATCAGGGTCGTGTCGACCCCGCGCGAGACGTCCTCGAGGAACGACCCCTGGAGGGTCGACGGCGCGGAGGCCGCGAACTCGACCGCCTCGATCCCCCGGCGCACCGAGCCGCGGGCCTCGTCGAGGGTCTTGCCGTTCTCTTGGACGACCAGACGGGCGAGCTCCTCCGCCCCGTCCTCGAGACGGTGGCGGAGCGCGAGCACGAGCCGGGCCCGCTCGGCCACCGGCACGTCCCGCCAGGCACCGAACGCAGCGCGGGCGGACCGGACCGCCCGGTCGACGTCCGCCGCCCCCGACCGCGGGACGCGCGCGATCGTCGTACCGCGCGAAGGGTCCGGCACCTCGATCTGCTCGGTCGCCCCGGATCGTACCCAGGCGCCGTCCACGAAGTTCTCGAGCGATTCCCCGACCGACATGATGGTCAACCGCTGGCCCGCACGCGCGCCGGGTCTTGACGCTCGCGGGGGGACCGTGCCTTCGCCGAACGTGGGGGGGGACCGCGCCGGCTTTTGTAGGGGCCCCGGCTCGCGGCGGGGGCCGGGACCCTGCGGCCCCGGCGCCCTCGGAGGATTGGTATCGTGGACCCCCGGTTCGAAGCCGCGTACGCCGAATACCGCCAGCGGACCCCCCGCTCCCAGGAACTCTGGGAGAGAGGAAGGAAGTGGAGCCCGCTCGGGGTCCACTCGAACTATCGCTTCCTCGACCCGTACCCGTTCTTCGTCAGTCGGGCGAAGGGCGTCAACCTCTGGGACGCCGATGGGAACGAGTTCCTCGACTTCAACATGGGATTCGGCTCCCTCCAGAGCGGCCACGCGCACCCGAAGCTCGTCGAGGCGCTCGCGCGTCAGCTCGAGAACGGGAGCGTCTACGGCTACGAGTGGGAGCGCACGCCCGAGGTCGCCGAACGGATCTGCCGGCGCTACGACATGGCGAAGGTCCGGTTCAGCACCACCGGGCTCGAGGCGACCCACCACGCGACCCGGTTCGCTCGGGCCCACACGAAGAAGCGCTACATCCTGAAGTTCGAGGGGTCGTACCACGGCTCGCACGACACCCTCCTGGTCGGGGTCAAGCCCCGCCTGCAGGCCGCCGGTCCCCGGGACCATCCGAAGTCCGCCCCGGCCTCGCCGGGGATCCTCGAGGAGGTCAGCGAGCGGACGCTCGTCGCCCCGTTCAACGACCTCGAGGCGACCCGGAAGATCGCCCGCGAGCACCGGGACGACCTCGCGGCGATCATCGCCGAACCGATCCCGATGAACATGGGGTTCATCCTCCCCGAGGACGGCTTCTTCCCCGGGCTCCGGGAGCTCGCGGACGAGCTCGGCGCGCTCCTCATCTACGACGAGATCAAGACCGGCGCGAAGTACCCCCACGGGGCGGCCGCCCGCGTCGGGGCGCGACCGGACCTCATCACCCTCGGGAAGTCGATCGCCTGCGGGGTCCCGATGTCGGCGATCGCCGCCGGCCCCGGCATCCTCGATGAGGTCGGCCCGAGGAAGGTGGCCCACGCCGGGACGTACAACTCGAACCCGCTCGCGATGGCGGCCTGCCTCGCCTCGCTCGACCACATCCTCACCGACGAGGCCCTCGAACGGTCGGCCCGCCTCAACGCCCGGCTCGCCAAAGGCTACCTCGAGGTCCTCGACGACGCGGGGGTCACCGCCCACGTGTCGGCGGACGGTGTCTCGGGGACGGTCATCTTCTCCGACCACCCGGTCCGCAACTGGCGGGACTTCCTCACGGTCGACGGGGACCGCTCGATGCTCTACTACTACCTCTGTCTCAACCGGGGTCTGATCCCTTCCGGGACCGGACCGGACGAGCAGTGGACGATCTCGGTGCAGCACACGGAGGCCGACGTCGACCGTCATCTCGAGATCCTGGGAACGGTCGCCGAGCGCCTTGCGGGGACCCCGCAAGCGGGGGAGATCGAGGAGTCGGTCTAGGACCCGACCCGAAGCGGTTGCCCCGGAGTACCCAGGCCCGGTCAAGCGTTGTCCGTCGGCCCAGCAGCGGCTCAACCCTTTCAAGATTAGTTACTCAGAAATGGTTTACCCGGACGGATGACCGTTCCCGGTCCGTCCGGGTGCCGCGGGGTCCCCTCTCACGCGAGAGCGGGTTCGGAGATCGTGTCGGTATCCGGCTCCGACTCCTCGGGGGGACGCCGTGCCCTGAGGGCTCGGACCCAGGCCCGGAGACCGCTCCCCTTCGGGGAGTGCGGTCGCCGGGTCTGGACCCTGACCCAGGCCGGGTCCTCGCGCGGGAACTCGCAGGCCGCGAATTCCCTAACGCCAGGCCCCCCGAGGAGAGGGTCCGCAGCGCGGTCGGCTCGCACGATCTGAGCGGCCAGCATGTTCTCCCTCCTCGGTCATGGTAACCACTCATTCAGCGCGGGCGGGCTATTTAACCGAGCCGTGGCGTCGGAACCCCCTCCGGGATCGTGAGTTTCCACTGGAAATGGGGGGGTTCGGTGGGTCCATCGACCGTGCTACACCATAGCACGAGCCCGATCGTGCCCGCGCGGAGCGGTGAGCGGATTCGAGCCAACGCGGGGACCCGGGCCACGGGATAATACGGGTACCGGGGTGTCCCGGCCCAAGGCCCATGCCCGCGATACCTCCGCTGCCGCCCCCCCATACGCGGATCGGGGTAGGGGGAGTGCTCGTCCGGGAGCACCGGGTGCTCGTCAACCGGGCCGTCTATCGGTCCCGGTTCACGATCCCCAGCGGGTACGTGGAAGCCGGAGAGACCCTGGAGCGGGCGGTCGTTCGCGAGTTCGAGGAGGAGACGGGGGTGACGACCCGGGTGGGACGGCTGGTCCTGACCCGCCACAAGGTGGTCCGACCCGAGGAGAGCGACGTCTACTTCGCCTTCGCGGTCGATCATCTCGCCGGTGAGCCAGCCGCGCGTCCGCCCGAGATCGCCGAGGTCCGGGAGGTTCCGCTCGAGGAAGCGATCCGGGCGCCGTGGATCTCCGAGCTCTCTCGCCTCACGATCGACCTCGCCACGGGCGAGGGCCGTGGCTGGAAGCGTTCGCCCTGGAAGGGGGGAGAGGCCCCCGGCCTCTCGACGGAGGCGTACACTCCGTAAGCCCAACGGCGCGAATACGCAACCCTATCCCCGCTCGCGGGGACCGCCGACCGGCCGAACCCAACCGCCGTCACCGGGACAGCTCGGGGGGCGACCTCTCGTCCACCGTCGCGATCCGCTCGCCGTGCCACCCGAAGAACCGGGAATAGAGGTAGGCGTTCACCGCGAGGGCGAACGCGTAGCCCAGGAACGGGACCGCGACGGCGACGTCCTCGAGCGCGAAGCCCCCGAGCGCGGTGGCGGCACTGGCGGCCCCGACCCGCGCCGCCTGGTTCGTTCCCGCACCTTCCGACCGGTCGGAATGCGGAAGGTGGCCCATGAGCGCCGACTGCTGGGCCGGTAGCGCCGCGACCCGGAAGGCGGGAAGGGCGATGTACATGCCGACCGCAGGGACGAGCGGGACGAACGGCATCAGCGCGGCCAGCCCTGCGGCCACGCCCCGGGTGCCGACGATGGCGATGACCCACCCCCACCGAGCCTCAAGGGCCGGGGCGGCGAGCACGGCGAACGTGCCGAGCAGGCTGCTCGCGGTCGTGAAGATCGACATCTCGGGCCGGGCGATGCCGAAGAAGATCACGAAGAACGGGATCAGGAACGGGGTCAACAGGCCCTGAGAGAACCCGTTCAGCACTCCGGTCGCGGCGAACCGCCGGATGACGCCCCGGCTGCTCGCCGACGGGAGCCGCCCGCGCGAGACCGATCGCACCGGGACCGCGAACGCGATGACGAACGATCCGGCGCTCAGCCCGAACGCCATCGCGAATACCTGGTCGAGGTCGCCGAACCCTGCGAGCAGGGCGCCGATCGCGGCGGAGATTCCGGCCGTGAAGGTGAATCCGCTGAACCAGCGCGTGCGGGTCGATGCGGTCGTGAGGTCGCTCAGGATCGCCGACTGCAGCGGCATTTCGACCCCGCCCACGCCGCCGCTCGCGAGGGAGCCGGTCGCGCTGAACCCCCCGAGGACGCTCGCGAGGGCTGCGAGCGGGAGGCTCTCCGGAAGGAGGAGCAGGAGACAGGCCACTGGGAGCAGCACGAGGCTCACCAGGTACGCACGGCGCTTCGCCGTCCGGCTTCCGAACCGGCCGAACGAGTACGCGAGCACGGCCGTGGAGAGGGCCCCGCCGGCGTAGATCGCCCCCAGGCGGAATGCCCCGGACCCCAGGTCCTGAAGGACGAGGTACGGGAACCCGATCGTGACGAGCCCCGCCGCGAGCCCCCGGAGGATCCGGGTCGCGAGCAGCAACCAGGTGCCCCGCCCTGCCGCCTCCGGTCCGATCCAGACCGGTCGATCCCATGCCCCGTCCGTCGATCCGATCCCGGTCGTCAAGGTCGATGCAGTGCCGGCCGACCTCGTAAGACCTTAGGCGGACCGGGGCGCTCCCGGAGCGGCGACCCATCCAAGTCGTTCGGTCCCCCGCCGATCGCCTCGGCTGCGGAACGGTCGCACGATCGGCCGCCACCCGTGCACGGGAGCGCGTGCCGGTCAGGCCGAGTCGCGCAGCCAGCTGGCGAGCGGGAGCAGCGACCGGTAGAGTGCCTGACCGGGCCCCGTGAGCAGATAGGCTCCCTTCGACCTCCGGTCGGTGCGCGGCGGGTTCCGGCGGACCAGCTGGTTCCGTTCGAGCGCCCGAAGCGTTGCGGTCAACGTCGCCGGGCTCACCCGCGGGAGGGCCCGCTGGATCGGACCGAACCGAAGTTCCCCGTTCCGGCCGAGGAGGGTCACCACACACATCGCCCACTTCTTCCCGACCACGTCGATCACCCCGGCCGGCGGACAGGGGCACTCGAGAGGCTCGAAGGAGGGCATGTTGCTTCGCCCGTACGTAGTGGCCGCTTATATTCGCTTCACACTCTGAAGTAAGCTTGGAACTCCTCGGCGTGCGCTGCCGAGTGGCAGCCCCGAGGTCGGTGGACCGACGTCATGGCCGAGCGGAAGGTGCTCTTCGTCTGCGTAGAGAACGCGGCGCGTTCGTTGATGGCCGAGTCTTTGTTCAACCAGCATCCGCCCACCGGGTGGACGGCGACGTCGGCCGGCACCCGGCCCGCGCCGACTCCCCACGGCCGGACCGAACCGATGCTCCGCGAGATCGGCGTCCCCCTCCCCGCGCATCCCCCCCAGCTCCTGACGGAGGCGCTCATGGACGAAGCGTCGACCGTGATCACCATGGGGTGTCTTGATGACGCGAGCTGCCCGGCGCGACTGAAGACGATGGAGATCCGGGACTGGGCACTGGCGGATCCGGCGAGCCTGGATGACGCGGGCTTCCGCCAGGTCCGCGACGATATTCGCCGTCGCGTGGAGGGTCTGCGGCGCGAACTGATCCTCAACGATCGCCGGCGCGCCCAACTCGGTCCGAACCGCTGAGCCCGACGCGAATTACCCAGGCGGCTGTCCCACCGTGGCGTCGGGGGGTGACGAGAGGATCGGCTCTGGATTCGGCCCCGAGGTTCCCCGCTCTGGGGGAATGCTTCCGGCGGGATTCGAGCGAAGGTTGGTTCACAACCTGCGCAAATCGAACCCCGACGCTCCCTCTATTAATGGGAACTCGATGACGCGAGGAAACCGAGTCAGGGGTGGACGAGTGTTGGTCGAGGGGCCAAGAGTTCGGCGTCCGACGCCGCCGGATCTGTCTCGACCGCCACTGTGAGTGCCTACCCAAGAGAACGCGACAAGTGAAGTCGAGCCGTCCGAACCCGTAAGGGAAGCTCGACCCGCGGTTGTTCTCTTAGAGTACCTGTCCCCCCTCGGTTGCGAGCCCGGAGGGAGCCCTCCGTCTGCCCAAAGCCCCTCCGACCGGGAGACCGGTCGGCCGACCGAGGTAGTCCTGCTCGGATGTCTGAGCGATTCCTCCGGTCATCTGGATCGAGATTCGTCACCCCGACGAGTGTCCAAACCGAGGACGGGGAGGACGCGGTGTCTCTCCGTGCGATCCGGACCAGTTCCTTACCCTCCTTGGGGAACCCAGACCGTCGCATTGAATCCCCCCGCGCTAGAGGACACCGAGGGACGACCATGGATAATGCCGAACTGAAGAGCCTGAAGACCCACCGAGTCGACACTCGTTCTCGATCCGGGCCGGGGACACTTCTCGAGGCCCAGATCGCGCTGACGAAGATCCCGGAAGGGGAGGTGCTCGAGGCAATCTCCTCCGAGGAAGAGACGAAGTTTGACATGCGCCTCTGGGCCTGGCGCACCGGGCAGGAATTCCTCGGTGTGGTGCCGGCTGACGGATTCGATCGGATCTTCGTGCGACGTCACAAGATCGCGCCGCCGGTCTCGAGGGACCTTCGAGAGGTGTTCCGCGACGAGGTGGTCCGGCGAGACCGTATCGTTTCCATCCTCAGAGTCACACCAATGACCCTTCCCGAACTCGCCAGTTCTCTCGGGGAGCCTGTCTATGATGTGAGCCTGTGGGTCTGGGGGATGCAGCGCTTCGGCCTTGTGCGCGCCCTGCCGAAGAAGCGGGAGGAGGACTACTATCAGTACGCCGTGACGGAGAAGGCCCTCATCCCGAGGGAGGAAGGGATCGTTCGCGGAACGGCCGAACCACGATCCGAGGGCGTGCTCGTTGCTCCGCCCTCCAGCCCAGAGAGTCCGGCGCTGACGACCTTGCCGCCCTCGCCGGCGAACTTGGACCTCTCCGTGGGTACCGGCGCGCGTTCCCGACGAGCCCGCGCAGGTCCGACGGCACGTACCGGGTGAGTCGGGATATGAACCGAGCGTCGACGCCCGCGGTTCGTGCGACGCAGGACGGTGCATCGCACCGGGTCGGGAACCGTAGATCGCGCGGGACGGAGTGAGGTCAACGGGTCTTTAGCCCCTCTTCTTCCTGCCTCGTTTCCCATAGACGGTTCGGAGGTTCTCGCCGTCCCCCGGCCAGAGCTGTGTGGTGATGTCGGCCGCTTCGGAGCCGTCCCAGTACGACGTTCTCGTCGTCGGGGGAGGGATTGGGGGGATCGAAGCAGCCCTGAACCTGGGCGATATGGGCTTTCGGGTCCTTCTCGTCGAGAAGGAGCCGAGCATCGGCGGGAGGATGATTCTCCTCAGCAAGGTCTTCCCGACCCTCGACTGCGCGAGCTGCATCTCCACCCCGAAAATGGCGGCGGTGGCGAACCATCCGAACGTTCGGACTCTCGTGACATCGGAAGTACGCCGCATCTCACCTGAGAACGGACTCGGCTTCTCGGTGGAACTGACCCAGAATCCGACGTTCATCGACGCCGCCGCGTGCACCGGGTGCGAGCTTTGCGAGGCGGCCTGTCCCGTGAACCTTCCCGATGAGTTCAACTACGACCTCTCCCCGCGGCATGTCGCCCATATCGCCTTCCCCCAGGCGGTCCCGAAGAAGGCCGTAATCTCCCGGCGAGGGACGTCCCCCTGCTCGTTCACCTGCCCCGCGGGCGTCAAGCCGCACGGATACATCGCCCTCGTGCGGGCCGGACTCTATGACGAGGCGTTCCGTCAGCATCTCGAAGATGCCCCGCTTCCGGGGGTCTTGAGCCGAGCCTGCTACGCGACCTGTGAGGAGGAGTGCTCCCGCGCCGAACTGGAGGGACCGGTCCCCATCCGGGGGATCAAACGGTTCCTCGTCGACCGCTACTACGCGTCCCATCCCGAGCCCGAGTACGGCCCCTCGCCGGTTCGCACGGGCTACAGGGTCGCCGTCGTCGGCTCCGGTCCGGCCGGCCTCACGGCCGCCTACTATCTAGCGAGGGCGGGGCATGACGTCACGATCTTCGAGGCCGACACGAAGCCCGGCGGGATGCTCCGATATGGGATCCCGTCCTACCGGCTGCCGGAGGGTGTGCTCGACCGCGACCTGAAGAACATCGCCGCGCTCGGGACAGAACTGCGCACCGGGGTTCGGGTCCGATCGCTGGTCGAACTCCGCACCGGCGGATTCGACGCCATATTCCTCAGCGCGGGAGCGGTCGGTGGGCGGCGTCTCGGTTCCCCGGGCGACGATCTGGTCGGCGTTTTCGATTCCCTCGACTTCCTCCGCCGGATAAAGGACGGATCGGCCCCGGATCTCATGGGTCAAAGCGTCGTCGTGGTCGGGGGAGGGAACGTGGCGATCGACTGCGCACGCAGCGCTGTCCGACTCCGCGCGAAGGAGGTTCACCTGGTGTATCGGCGTTCCCGCGAGGAGATGCCGGCCCACGCAGGAGAGGTCCGGGAGGCAGAAGTCGAGGGCGTGCAGCTTCACGACCGCTGGCTCGTCGACCGGGTCGTGGGTGCGGACGGAAAGGCGACGGCGATCGATCTTGCGGGGGCGCTCTCGGAGGGCGGCAAGGGTCGCGGCCATCGGCTGCGGCGCGACGAAACGCGCCGTCTCACCCTTCGCAGCGACGCGATCATCTCCGCGATCGGGCTCAATCCGGGCTCATCCCAGTTCGCCTCCGAGGTCGAGTGCCGGCCTGACCAGACCGTCACGGTTGACCCGGAAACGATGCAGACCACGTTGCCGTACGTCTTCGCCGGCGGCGACGTGGTGCTCGGGCCGAGCTCGATCGCCGAGGCGATGGGCCAGGGGAGGCGCGCCGCGTTCTACCTCGATCGATACGTGCGGGGGCTCCCGCCGGGGCGGGCGGATTTTGACGCTCCGCTTCCCAAGGTCGAACGCTCGCTGGTCGTCCAGGAGAGCGTCGGAAAGGTCAGCAAGCGCCCCGCGATCTCGGGTCGAACGCGGCCGCTCGAGGAGCGCGTCGCTTCTTTCGACGAGTACGAGCTCACGATGAGCAAGGACGAGGCCCGAGCGAGCGCGGACCGCTGTCTCGACTGCGCGTACTGCTCGGAGTGCCGACAGTGCGTCGCGGCGTGCCCGGCCGACGCGATACACCTCGACATGCGCGCCCGGCCCGAGATCGTCCGAGTGCGGGCGGTCGCGCTCGCGACGGGATTCCACCTGTTTGACGCTCGGAAGCGCCCGACTCTCGGTTTCGGCCGTTTCCCGAACGTGATCACCGGAGCGCAGGTCGACCGCATTCTTGCTCCGACCCGTCCGTACAACGCCGTTGTCCGTCCCTCGGACGGCAAGGTCCCTTCGAACGTGGCCTTCGTCCTGTGCGTCGGGTCGCGGGACGAACAAGCGGGAAATCGGCTCTGCTCGCGCGTCTGCTGCATGTACTCGATCAAACAGGCCCATCTCCTGATGGGATCCCTTCTCTACGCGGAAGCGACGATCTACTACATCGACATCCGCGCCTTCGGCAAGGGCTACGAGGAGTTCTATCAGCTGACGAAGGGGATGGGGGTCCATTTCGTGAAGGGTCGGGTTGCCCGAGTGGAAGAGACCGACCACAACGACCTCCTGGTCCACTTCGAGGACATCGAGGGCGGTGGCGGCCATCGGGTAGCGCGCCACGACCTGGTCGTTCTCGCGACCGGACTTCTGCCGAACGTCGACGCCTTCGCCCTCTTCCCGGAAGGAATGCGTCCGAAAGGCACCGCGTCGTACTTCGAGGAGCCGGACGAGGCGCTCGAACCGGGAAAGACCTCGCTCTCGGGCGTGTTCGCCGTCGGTGCCGCGACAGCGGTCCGGGACATTCCCGACACGATTGTCCATGCCCAGGCCGCCTCGGCCCAGATCGCCGCATTTCTCCGCAAAGCCCATGCCGTGCCCGGGGGTGCGAGCGCTCGGGTTCGCACCGCGCAGGAGGCGAAATCGTGACGGACCGGTGGGGCAGGTCAGGGGCCGCTCCCTCCGGCTCCAGGCCGGTGGACCGGTGGTGGGGTCGCTGGGACGACCAACCCCGGTCCCCTTCTTCGGGGCCGCGGGCGGAATCCGGCGCCCGGTCCCGGCGAAACAAGCCCGGTCGGGGTCCACGAGCGACCCCCGGTGGCGTCGCTTCGTACAGTGCGAGCAAGGTCGACGGAGCCACGCAAGAGCCGTGCTCGGAGGTATGACACGAACCATGATCGAATCAAAGGAAGGCGGGAACGCCTCGATGGTCCGCTCCCATCGGGTGCAACGGACCGGGCGTTCCTCGCTGGCGGTCACGTTGCCGAAGTCGTGGACGAAGGCGTTGAACATCCATGTCGGGGACCCCGTGGCGCTGCGACAACGGGGCGACGGCACTCTCGAACTCAACTTCTCCGGACCTCGGGAAGGGGACGAGGCGTCGACTCGACGGGTCGTGGTCGATGCGACGGGAGCGCGGACCGGCACCATCGGTCGGCTTCTGGTGGGAGCGTACGTCAGCGGCCAGGACCGGATCGTTGTGACGAATCTCTCCCCGGAAGCCCGGAGAGACATGTCCGAGATCGATCGGGTGGTGAAGCACCTGGTAGGCACGAGCCTCGTCAGTGACTCGGTCGACCAACTCGAGTACGAGGTCTACGTCGACCCATCGAAGTACCAGCACCTCACCCTGCACAATCGACTCTCGCAAATGCTGCACATGGAGGTCGACCTTCTGCGCCGATTCCTTGATGCCAGGGACGCGCGGCTCCTCGCCCAGCTGAGACCTATTGAGGACGAGGTCGACCGGTTCTACTACCTCATCGTTCGCCAAGTGCATCTCGCCTCCAACGACTACCGCCTCGCCCGGCTGAGCGGCATGGCGAACCACGACTTTCAGCTCGGATGCCGCCTTGTCGCGAAGATGCTGGAGGTCTTCGGGGATCTCCTCTCTGAGATCGGAACCGACCTCGAGACCGGGTGGTCGTCGATCCACCCACCGCCCCCGGAGATCCGGACCGGGTTATCCGGCATGCTCGGTCGGCTCGGGCAGCTCCTAGACTCCACCACGACCAACCTGACCGAGATGCGGGCGGGAGCGGCGGATGAAACCCTCGGAGAGATCCGGAACGCTGAGGAGGAGTTCGCCGCGTTGCGCGATCGGCTCTCCAAGAGCGCCCGGGAGAAGGAGACCACGCATCTCGTGAACTGTGTGACCCTTCGTATCCTGATGAGCGTCTCGATGCTGCGAGTCATCAACGAGACGTGCATCAACCGGTCGGTCGCGCCGGAGAGCGTGGCCAACGGCGGCTTCCAGCCCGTGAGCGCGAGCGCTTCCATGCCGCCGGCGCCTTGACCGTCGGCTGTACGCGGCCAGGGACCCTCGCGCAACGCGGGTCTCCCGCCCGGGACAGGCCGGTCGAACGTCCTCCGAACCGGGTCGGCAGACTCGGCATCGTCCGCCCGGACCCCTCCCGAGAGGGATGCCACGGTTGCCGCCCGTGACTCGAAATGGGTGGTAAACCGGGGTACGGAGGGTCAGAATCATCCGACTCTGACGACTCATGGCATGCCCGGTAGTGACGACCCGAACCCTCTCTCCGAAGACGGTGCGTGAGGGCGACAGCCGGGCCCGGTTCTTCTCGCGGCCCGCGGGGCCGTTCGAATCGTTCACGCCCAGGCTGCCCTATCAACTCGTATCGTCCTCTGCGCCTTCTCTCCTTGCCGACTAACGAACGCTGGCAAGACTCGCTTCCCGCCGAGGATTACGATGTCTGGGGCGATCGCTGTCGAGTCGCGTGAGTCCGCCATAGCCGACCTATCCGAGCAGACGCCGGAGCCGCAGGGCGTATCGATGTTCGTGTTTTCCGGCGATCTCGACTCGGCGCTCGCCGCGTTCATCATCGCGAACGGGGCCGCGGCGATGGACCTGCCGGTGACGATGTTCTTCCCGTTCTGGGCTCCAACGTGCTACGCAAGGAAGGACCCGTCGCCGTCCAGAAGCCGAAGACCACGAAGGAGAAGATGTTCGGCGGGATGATGCCGCGCGGCCCGGGCGATCTCAAGATCTCTCAGATGGACTTGGCCGGGCTCGGCACCCGCATGATCAAGTCCGAGATGACCGGAAAACACGTGATGGACCTCCCCCGCCTGATCGAGACGGCCCGGGGGCAGGGAGTTCACATCATCGCCGGCATGATGTCGATGGACCTGATGGGGATCCACGGAGAGTAGCTCCTCGATGGCTCGACTATGGCGGGGTCGGAAACTCTGTCGACTCCGCGGACAAGAGCCGCTCGCCGCGGTTCATCTGAACCTACGTCCCACGCTTTCCCCGCCTCAGGACCGGGAATCGCACTTCCCGGTGCCGGGGGTACTGCCAGAGTTCTCGTCCTTATCCTTCGCCGTGCGCCCGGCGAATGGGTATCGGTCGGCATCTCCGATCTCCTCGGGCGAGAATACAGGAGGCAAAGGGCGAGGGACGTCTTCTACTGTTCGGCGACGTTCTGCTCCACTCCAGAGGTCGCGAGCCACCCCAATCTCGCCGGCTTTCATGGGCCTGACATTGTTCAGACCATCTCCCGCGGTCTTGACGAGCCACAGGAGGTCGAGGTGCCTGAGCCCGGTTTCGGCCGAGGGTCGTTCGTCGTTGTATAGGGAACAAAGATGCCGACGAAGGGGAAGTAGAGGCACAAGGCCCCGGCTTTCTCAATCCCTGCCGGACCAGTCGCTACGGAGCTTCCCCACTATCCGGGGTAGCGCACTACAATCTCACTCCTCTCCCGGCGCGAAGGCGTCGTCAGGAGAGCCGGGGCGGACCGGAGCCACGGTTTCTTTCATAGGCTCGGTGGTCTCGCATGCCGAGCGATTCGACGCCGCTACCACCAGAGGTTCCGCATCCGGGAGAGACTCTCGGTCCACTCGTCGTGAAATCCTTCGTAGTTCTTCAGGGCCGAATGACCTTTGGGAGTCAGTGCGTAGGGTCTAGGCGCCTTCTCACCGCCCGGCCGATCGCCGGTCCCGGTCTCGGTGATGTACCCTCGCTCCTCCAGCCAAGCAAGCGTGGGGTACATGGAAGCCGGGGTCGGGCGCCAAGACCCGCCAGTGCGTTCGAAGATTTGCTCCATGATCACGTACCCGTGCATCGGTCGTTCCGCTAGCAAGCGGAGAATGAGGGGTTTGAGAATCCCCTGAGGCAGGAAGTTGATTCGGAACGGCCCGCAATCGCAGTGGTGACCGTGATGCACGTTCCTCCCTCCCTATCTGAAGGGCTGCTTCCACCTCGGTGGGAGCAGTCTCCGCCGATCACTCACTTGACGACTTGCTTCGAAGGGACCCGATTCTCTTCTCGAGTCGCCGAATCTCCGCTTCGAGGTTCTCCTTGTACTCCTGAAGGTCCTCCACGACATCCTCCGCCGTTCCGCGGACGGGGACGAATGGCCTCCCGTACCGGTAGTAGGAGCGATACCCGCCTTCGTACCCCCAGTCATGGCATCCGCAACCGTGCCCACACCCTCCGCACATGGTGCCCGCACCTCATATTGTGTACTATATCGGTCATTATATGTCCCACGGTCAAGCCGGCTTGACCCAATCGAGGGTCTGGCTCCCCCCCGGGGCTAGATTCCCGTCGGGAAAGCACCCGTAAGGCCGAGCACGAAGCGCTGATCGCGATCAATAGTCTCGTGGAGGGATGCCACGCAGGGCCGCTCCGACCTTTCGACCGTACGCGGTCACACGGTAGACTCGATAGTTGGATGTGCCGAATGGGGCCACGAGACCCGCCCCCTTCAAGATTCTGAGGTGGTAAGAAAGGAGGGAGTCCTTCATCGGTTCGATCCGCTTCAGGAGACACGGGCAGAGTGGAAGTCGATCGATCGGGTGGATGCCGACGCTCAGCAATGACGCTAAGCGAGAGTGACGGACCGAGAGCAATCATAACGCCACTGTTCCATTAATTGTGTTTGACTTGGAAAACGTCCTATGAGCCCCGACGGCGCAGAAACTCCCCCCCTCCCGCCGTTCGAAGAAGGTCGCTTTGACGTTTCTGAGATGGCAGCCGACTCCGATTCTGCCAACCGAAAGGTGGCATGGTTGGGACTTGGCGTGGCGATTGGGGGGCTGTCATTCTCGGTTTCTTTGCCGTCATATTCGTCTTAGCGGGGTACACGTATCCGGCGAGCTTCGTTGCGTACTCCGTAGCATTCGGGTTCCTGATAGGATTGGGACTCTACGCCTACAGGTTCGCGCGCGTGCCCAGGAATCCCACGGCAATCGTGGTCGGACCGGACGGCGTAAGCTTCGAGTATCCTGGGTCGACCCCACGCGCTATAAGTTGGGATGAGCCTGGGAATCTTCTCTGGTTATTGGACCAGCGAACAAGAGTCTCTAACAGATTCGTGACGGGTAGCGACTTCGGCTGCAAGATCAAGGGAGGTCGCCGAGTTGTGGGCGGACTCGGATTCTCACCAATCTCGTCGGCCGCCTTCGACACGATTCTCGCAGAAGCTGCGGAGGTGGGGGCAAGCGTCGATTCCCATCCGCTCCGCCTCGGCCGTGGAGGGGTCGTGAAGGATGTTGTTGTCCACCGCGTATTCCGCGCACGAGAATGACCAAGGAGACTCATCACGGAGAGTTTCCAACCCGAAGACTTCCAGAAATCATCTCGTCCAAGCAGTCACGTTCGCGCAGGCGGAGCGGGACCTCGTGAATGTGATGTCGGAGTACCTGAGACGACACATGAATCACGAGGCGAAGCGATTGGAGCTGGACAACCTCCCGACGGTCCGCGTCGCTCGACTTCTTGCTCGTGATGAATTTGCGTAGAGCACGCTCGTGGAGTCAGTCCATCGCATTGTAGAAAGCGTCGCCTTGTCCATCGACTTTGGACCTTGGCAGGACTTAGATCACTAGATCGAACCGGTTTCCGGGCACCTTCTCCGGTGACACTCTGCCCTTCTCCGTCCCATCTTTCGGGGGACTTAGGCAACAGGTAGGAGCTTCTCTGCTCCGAGAGGCTTCAGGATCGCCTCCTGTATCTCGGTGAGCCGGGTCGCCCATTCGCGGACCGATTTCCCGGCCCCAAACT
>JAKASE010000014.1 GCA_021819135.1 Thermoplasmata archaeon
AAGTTTGGGGCCGGGAAATCGGTCCGCGAATGGGCGACCCGGCTCACCGAGATACAGGAGGCGATCCTGAAGCCTCTCGGAGCAGAGAAGCTCCTACCTGTTGCCTAAGTCCCCCGAAAGATGGGCTGCGAGTGAGTGGGCCACTATCGTCGCTGTGGTTGGGTTGATCGGGGCGGGGAGCGAGGTCCCCTATTCATGGTATGTTCTTGCACAGGCGTACAAGGTTCCCGGTGCACCGGACATCGCAGCGGACGCCGCCGCCACGATGATCGTGGCTCTATCCGCGATCTTCATCGGGGTGCTCGCGGTCCACGCTGCCGCACACATCCTCTTGCTGTTCGCGTTCGTCTTGGCCTGTCTAGCTTTGGCAGCGATTAGTGTTCACTTCTTCGGTACCATCCTACGTGACTTGCCGTCAATTTCGACGCTAGGTTGGATTGACTTCGGACTCTCGGCCACGGCATTCTTTGGCTCAGCCATCGACCTTGGTTTGAACTGGAACAAAGTCCAACAGGCGTTGTGAATATGTGCGCTGAGGATCTCGTGACTCCGGCGACCATAGACCTGACCTCCATGAGTAATGTGGGAAACAAGAGTCGCCGCGCGGTGAGGGTCGTTACCCTCGTCATGGCTGCACTGATGGCTGCGCTCCTGATTTGGATTCTATCGATTGCCTTAGCACCGGGAAATCTCTCGACGAGTCTCGAGTGGACGCAGTTCTTGGTGTTGGTGCCTGGGATAGTTTGTATGATTGCACTCATGCTATTCACCCGATGGAAGGTTGGCCCGGGTGCAACATCTGTTACGGTCAACCGAGACGGACTACGATTCACATGGAGAACAGGTCGGCGTGAACACTTGCCTTGGCATCGAATTTCTCGAGGTTTTACAATCGTGGATTACACGATCACTCCCACGATACCCCGGCTGACAGGCATATCGTGGGAGTTACGCCGGGCCAACCGACCAACCACCTATCTGACTGAGGCAGCGTTCAGGGCAATAGTCGAGGGGGCTAGACAGAGCGGGCTGGGGATCGACTCGGTAATCCCGCACGGCACTGATTTCCGCCACAATTTCTGGGGGTGGCCTGCCTGTCGAATAATCAAGTTCAATCCCACCGTGAGAGCGCAATCATAGCCTTCCGAGCACGCCCTACAGGTCCCCACCGAGCGTGGCAGGGACGTTTCGGGGGACGGACATGGGTCACGGCTGATCTTGGCCCGCCACCCGGGAGGTTGCAGCCAGTTCCCGGCTACTCTGGTCGGGCTACCTTCCTCATGCGCCGGCGCGGCTAGACTTGCTGCCTTCCCTCCGAGCAACCAGGTACACTCCGACCTCGACAATGTCTCCGCACTGCCGAAAGGAAGTGGGTGTTGCTGAAGTGGACTGGTTCCCTCGATTCCATGTTGTCTTTCGCCTGCTCAGGTCGGAGGAACTCGACCAGCCCCGGGCAGAACCGCTCGTAGAAGCCCCCCGCGCTGAGAATCGGGTCGGGAGTCCATCGGTTGTAGGGGTCCCGGAGGTACTCCAGCGTGCGCTGAATCTCGGAACCGGTCTCGAAGACGAGGGTGTGGAGGAAGGTGACGGGATCCAGCTTCCGGTGGTGACGGACAACCCCCGTCTCCCGGGCGATCCGTTGGATGACCTTCGGGGGGTAGGGGGCCACGAAAGCCTCGAGGCAGGCGTCCGGGCCGAAGTGTTCTGCCGGCGGTAGGCGAGGATCCCGTCGCTTCTTGGCTCGGGTCTTCTTGGATGGATGGAACATCCCTCACCGGTGGACGATCCATCGCGAGCCCACCCAGTTGCAGCGGAAGGGAACCTTAACCGAAATCACATGCACGAATCGGCCCCGCGGTGGGTGGGCAGGACGCGCCGGCCCAGTGACGAAGGCGGGAGCTCCTCTCTCCCGTGGCCATCCGTCCCAATGCGCTCCACAGCACGGGACAGGGACATCCCAGGTGAACCGGAGAACCGATCGGTCAGCGGCGGCGACTCCGCTTCCCGGGCCGCCGAGCGTGTGCCGCGCTCTGGGACGCCTTGGCCGCGGCTCTCGATGGTGCGACGGGTCGGCGCCCGGACCTTGCGGACGGGACGGTCGGGCCCTCCGCTGGCTGACGCGACTGCGTGACGTCGATTCCGAACACCTCTCCGATGACGTCCTCCCTCAGTCGGCGTCCCGGTCGGGACGCTGCTCTTCCAACCACGGCTCGCACGGAGGCCCGACTCACGAGCTGATTGTAGTCCACGCCCCGGAGGAGGAAGAGGAGCTCCGGGCTCTCGTCGAGGCGGGCTCCGACGCCGTACAGGACGGCCGCGACGTGCTTGCACATCGTGGCCCAGTCGGGGCAGGAGCAGCTCATGGTCATCTCCCGGGGGCCCGGAAAGAGCCCCTGGTCCCGGTCGGTGACGACCGACATCACCCGGTCGGAAAGCCGACCTTGCAGGAGCTCGAGGGCCGAGCTCACCTGCCCGACGCAGCGCGATTTCAGGCGGGCCCACTTGTCGGCCGGCAGGGCCCGGATTTTGAGCCTCACATCGTAGAGCTCCGAACCGCTCACCTTCCCTGAGATCTGCCCCGAGCCGATCTCGAGGTGACAGACGGCGCCGCTGCGGACGTAGGTCCGCCCCCGCGGCAGTCTGTTCTCGAAGTCGCTGAACTTCTCGAGGTGCCGACACCATCCCTCGCCCCAGAACGTCTGGGCGATCCGACGGCCGGCGATCCGTACCGGCTGCACCTTCAGCCCCTTGCGTTCCAGGCGCGCCATCTCGCGGGCGGCCTGTGCCCGACGCTGCGCCACGGGGATGTACGGCGCCCAGGACCAGGCCAATCGATCAGTCCTCCTGGAGGGCGGAGACGTCGAGCCGCACGAGATCCATGAGCTCCCGGTCGCTCATCTCGGTGATCAGGGGGGCCGCATCCCCGGTCAACAACTGGCCGGCGAGATCCGTCTTCTCTCCCAGCATAGTGTCGATCTTCTCCTCGATCGTGCCCTGGCAGATGAACTTGTGCACCATCACGTTCCTCTTCTGGCCGATCCGGAAGGCCCGGTCCGTGGCCTGGTTCTCCACCGCGGGGTTCCACCAGCGGTCGAAGTGGATCACGTGGGAGGCGGCGGTCAGACTAAGACCCGTACCTCCGGCCTTGAGCGAAAGCACGAAGAAAGGCGGCCCGTCCTCGCGCTGGAAGGCGTCGACGAGCCTCTGTCGCTGCTTTACAGGAACCTGTCCGTGGAGGACGAGCCCGGGTCGACCGAACGTGGGCTCGAGGAAGCGGGCGAGGGGGTCGGTCATGACGCGAAACTGGGTATAGATGAGCGCCTTCTCCTGACGAGCCGAGATCTCTTCGCAGAGCGCCTGAAGGCGCTGGAACTTCCCGCTCTCCCTCGGGGTGTACTCACCGGCTCCGAGCCACTGCGCGGGATGGTTGCAGATCTGCTTGAACCGCAGGAGGAAGGACAGGACCACGCCCCGGCGTTCGATTCCCTCCACTCCTTCGAGCGCTCCGGCCAGCTCCCGCACCGCCTCTCCGTAGAGAGCCGCCTGCTTCCGTGCGAGGGGACAGAAGACCTTCATCTCGGTCTTGTCGGGGAGGTCGGAGATAATCGACCGGTCGGTCTTGGTCCGGCGGAGCAGGTATGGTGCGATCAACTGTCGCAGTGGGGCGTACGGCTCCTCGGGCCTCCGATCGAGCCGCTTCACGAACTCCCGGAACGCGGAGTGCGAACCGAGCAGACCCGGGGAGAGGAAGTCGAAGATCGACCAGAGGTCGGTCAGACGGTTCTCGACGGGGGTGCCTGTGAGCGCGATGCGCGTCCCGGCCGTGAGGCGCTTGACCGCCTGCGCTTGAAGCGACCCGGGGTTCTTGATCGCCTGGGCCTCGTCCACGACCGCTACTCGCCAGGAGACCGTGTAAAGCCATCTCTGCCGCAGGAGCATCCCGTAGCTCGTGAGGACCGCGTCGGTGCCCGCCACGAAATGGGTAGGGTCTTCGGCGGCCTTCGCAAGGAACTCGGTCGATTCCTGGGAAGGGTGGGCGACCCGGATGCGTAGCGAGGGGGCGAACCGCTCGATTTCTCGCCTCCAGTTGGCTAGCAACGACGCCGGGAGCACCAGGAGCGCGGGAGGGAGTTCCTGCCGGGATTGCCGCTTCTGCACTAGGAGGAGCGAGATCACCTGGACCGTCTTCCCGAGTCCCATGTCGTCCGCGAGGAGCGCTCCGAGTCCCAAACGGGAGAGGAAGTCGAGCCATCGTACGCCCACTTCTTGGTAGGGCCGTAGCGTACCGTGGAGGTCCGGACCCGGGAGCGACCCTTCGAGGGCTCCGGGCGTCCTCAGCTCACGGAGCCGCTCGGCCAGCCACGCTCCCGCCCGGACGTCCGACCATGCGGAGGTCTCGCCGTCGAACAGCGGAGCGAGTTCGGGGCGCAACGGGGCGCGTGCGAGGAGGCGCATCCCCTCGAGCAACGAGATCCCGTCCCGACCGACCTCACGTTCCACCCGCTTCCAATGTGCCAGGGCCTCGCGGAGCTTCTCTGGGTCAACCTCCACCCACCGCCCTTTGAGGAAGCGCAGGCCGTCCCCGCCGGCCAGCAGTGCCTCCGTCTCCTCGGGAGAGAGCGGCTCGCCTTCGACCGCGAGATCGACTCGGAAGTCGAGCATCGACTGCGCGGTGAAGGCGGTGCCGCGGGACCGACCGAGAGAGGCGGTCGCCTGCACGCGGAGTGGCCGGCGGGTCCACCAATCCGGTACCCGCACCAGGAGGCCGCTCGCCTCGAGAAGGGGGATGTCCTTCAGGAGCCGATGAGCCTCCTGGGGGGTCCACCGCAGCGGATGGAAGATCTCACCCGTATCTATGAGCGTCTTCACCCAGGAACACTTCTTCGCCGCTTCTTGGATCGGTACGAGCAGACGGGTGACGGCCCGTTGGTCGCGCACGTCGGCCTGCTGCTCGAGAGCACGACCCAGGGGCTGATACTCGACTCGCCGACCATCGAGGAGGCGGGGCGCGTACGTGGCCAGAAACGCGAAGGGGAAGAGCGCGTCGTGCTTGTTCTCGGCGAGATGGAAGCAGACGCGTCCGACCCGGTGCCAGAGCGGGCTCCGCTGGCGTAACCACGGGGAGAGCCCACCGGGAACGCCGGAAATCTCTCGTCGTACGTAGTCATCGAGCTCCGTCCAGATCCGGTCCATCGTCTCCGGTCGAAGGTACTCTCCGCCCGGCATCGGGGGGACCCCGCCCACCATCTCCGCGAGCTCGTCGTGGGGTACTGGGAGCGGTGGCAGCGGACTCACGGAGCTCTCGGGGATGCGACAGAGGTCGTGGAGGTACCGTTCTCCGACCCGCTTCCAAAAGGCGAGGGCCGGTGAGATTTCGTCTCCCGAGGGACGCGTGGCCAGGTGCAGGAGCCCTTCGCTCGGGTCCTTCGCGAACGCTGCGGAGAGCTCTCGCGCCTCTCGCGGTTCCTTCCCGACGCCGCCCGTCACCGGAGTTGTTTCGACCATCCTCAGATGACCGAACGGGGTCAGCGCGAGGTCCCGCACAAACGGCCGATGGACCGCCCTTGATTACTGTGGCGGGTGCCCGTTCGCCGGGACCGCACTCGGGCCACCCGGGCCCGTCGAGGCCCTCCCTTGGGCCCTGGCTTCCCGATGGGCTCGGGAAGATCAATAGGGTACGAGGTGTCGAGCGAATGGACCACCTACTCTTCACCCCGCACGAACCGGACGACCCTCCCTTCGTCAAGTTCGCGGAGCCGCTTTCGCTCCGACTCGAGCTCCCGAACCTTCCCTTCAAGTAGTTCCTTCCAGTGACGTCTTGCGGTTCTCCGACTCCCGCAGCGGTGCCGGAGACCGAGACATCATCCCGGGTCGCTCGCCCTCTCGATCAGGGGGGTAGGATTTCCATCAAGTCGGCCCTCGACCCCGACCCGACGGAAATCGAGATCCTCGCCGAGAGCAGGTCCCCGCGCAGATCGCCCAGTGCATCCGCGAGCGACGGACGCGACTTCCGACGATACCATGGAAATCCGAATCATCCGGAATCATCGGGGGTCCTCGTGGTCCGAATCTAATGGGGTACGGACCAGGGTCATCTCCAAGGCTCGCGGCCTCGTGCGCACCCGGTACCCATGCCGAAAGTGGGTGGCGAGAGCAAGGTGCGATATCTACTCGGGTGCCTGAATCACGACCTTGGAGCCGTTCAAGGGTGCCACAAACCGCCAGCCCTTCTCGATCCACGCCTCGGCCGCGGTTGCGTCCACGACCTTCTGTTGCCCGGGGACCGCGGGGGTGTCCGCGCTCGCCGAGGCCTCCTTGGCCCGATGCAAGGCCTCCAGGACGACTTCCGAGTTGAGCGGGCCCAGCTTGGCCACCTCGGCCGCGTCCAGCCCAGCCATCTCCAGGATGACCTTGTAGACCTCTTCGTTGGAGGTGCGTGGGACTTGCAGAACGGAGAGGAAGGGCAGGGTTCGCTCGTAGGACGCTCGCATCGCGTCCACGGTCTCGTCCGTGAGGCGCTTCCCCAGGGTGTAACGGTTCTGGACCGAGCCCAGGTCGTGTCCCATCCAGAACTCCCGAACGTCCCGTGTGACCGTCCCGTGCTGCTCTCCGAGCAGGCAGGCGGTGGCGAACCGCGCTCGAAGGACATAGGGCCGGAACGCGAGCCCGGAGCGGCGGATGCCTTCGCGGAGGTCCAGGGTGATGCTCTTGGTCGACACGAACGTCCCGGCTTGTTTCGGTCCCTTCCCCTCCCGCCCGACCCCCGAACCTAGCGCGCCAACCAGGGGAGACTCTGGGGCCAGCATCTCTCCGCGCGCCACCCGCTCGTGGACGTAGGCGAGGATCGCCTCCGCGAGCTCCGGTCCTCCGAAGGTCAGGAACCCCTTGCCCATCTTGTCGCGGGTCGACCGGACGCGGACGACAAAGGGGACACGACAGAACTCGAGCTTCGTGAGGTCGAACTCGGGAAGGTCGCCGAGGCGAAGCCCGTCGCTCGCGTCGATGGAGCCCAGCACACCCGGTCGGACCCCACTCTGCGCCATGAGAAGGGCGCAGACCCGCCCTCGAGCCGAAAGGACACCGAGCAGCCGACGGAGGTCCTCCGCGGATGGCACCCGCTCGTTCTCGATGGTGACGCCGTCCCGACCTCCAATTTTCGGCAGACGAGTGAACTCGACGCCGTTGTGGTCGAGCCAGGAGCGGAGGGCGAACAGGACCTTGCGGATATACGCCGGGCTGCGCCCTCGGTCCTGTTGAGCCACCGCGTAGTCGGCAAGGAGTCGGCGAACCGACTCGGGGCGGTTGCGGGCGCGCCGAACGAGCTCCCCAGGGGAGAGCCCAGCGGTGTCGCAGAAAAGGGCGAGGCGGCGCACGTAGCCGTCGGCGGTGAGCTTGGAGCGAAGGGAGAGCTCGCGGTTCCAGCGAATCACCTCGGGGGATCGGCGGAACCGGGCATGGTTCCCCCGTCCCTCACGGAAGGCGAACTCGGCCACGAGGACATACAGGTACCGCAGATGGCTTAAATGTTTGGACGGGCCCGAGGGGATTCGAACCCCTGACCTTGCGGTTAAGAGCCGCCTGCTCTACCGGGCTGAGCTACGGGCCCACGATGGGTGGGGGCGGACCGGAACCCCTCCCATAAAGCCTCGCCGCCGAGCGGCCCGGTGCGGTCACCTGCGCAGGCGTTCAAGCGCGGCGCCGACCATGAGCGGGAGGAGGACGGTCACGTCCCCCTCGACGGTCGTGTGATGGGCGCGAGCCTTGACCTTGCCCCAGGAGATCGCCTCCCGGGTCCGGGCGCCCGACAGGCTCCCGTCCCACTCGACCGCGGTGGTCAGGTAGAGGGCGGCGTCCAGGCCGCCGCGGAACTGGTTCCACCAGATCGTGTGGTGCTTCGAGATGCCGCCGCCGAGCATCACCGCCCCGGCCCGTTTCGCCTCGAAGACGAGGTCGGAGATCGCCTGCTCGTCGGAGAGGAGGTCGAGCGAGAGCCCCTTGTGGTCCTGCCAGAACAGCCAGATCTGCGAGCCGACCGCACCGTCGGTGATCCCCGGGACGAACACCGGCACGTGCCGGTCGTACGCCGCGCGCAGGATGCTCGACCGGGCGCTCGCCGGTATCGCGGCCCCGATCGCGGAGGAGAGGTCGCGGGTCGACAGGCTCCGGGTCCCCTTCGCCCATAGGTCCCGCAGGATCGCCTGCATCTTCCGCTCGAGGATCGCCCCGTAGTTCGCCTCGGGGATCACGAGGTTCCCGAGGCGGTAGCGGTGGTGGCGGTGGAGCTCGGCGTCGTCGAGCTCCCAGGCCCCGTGGTAGTACGGGCGGAAGGCGCGGGCGAGGTCGTGGTCGAGGGTCCCGCACGTCGTGATCACCGCGTCGACGTACCCCTCCCGGACCAGGGTCGCGAGGACCCCGCGCGTGCCGGTCGCGACGATGTCGGCGGGGAACGACAGGAACGTTGTCATCTCCCGGTCGCCGAGGATCTCGGCGAGCAGGTCGACCCCGTCCGCGACCTCTTTCGCGCTGAACCCCCCGCCGGCGGCAAGGCGCCGAGCGAGCGTGTCGAGGCTCGGCCGGTCGTCGATACGTACGTCCTCTACCTTGCGCGGCACGGCCGGCCGCAACCGTCCGGGGTTAAAGCGCTCCCGTGAACCCGAGGGTGAACGAGTGGAACACGAGGAGGTAGGTGATCACGTATCCGACCATCGCCCCGCCGTTGAGCAGCGGGAGGCCGGCCTGGGGGTTCCCGCGGAGGACGTAGCGCATCAAGACCCCATAGCCGCCGAGGGAGCCCACGAGGGCGCCGATCGCGACCCAGAGGGAGGCCCCGATGCCGAGGAGGACCGGGGCGGAGGGGAGCCAGATGAACGCCGAGACGACGAGCGTCCCCGGGATCACGACGTCCCCGAGCCCCATGAACATCGCGCTCCGCTCCTCGACCGGCTGGCCGCGCTGCACGGCGAGGGGAGGCGCCTTCGTGTAGTCGTACCCCGCCGACTCGGGCATGACCATCAGGATCGGGAGCTTCATCTCGGTCACGACGTCCGCGAGCGAGACCATATGCTTCGTCCGGTAGACCGCGATCGCGTCGTAGACCATCAGGGCCCCGAGCAGAATGAACGCGGGGAGGATCCCGAAGGAGATCCCGAGGAGGGCGACCAGGGACCCGGCGGCGAGGAACCCCGCGAGGTCGACGATGTACCACTGGGGCTCGACGAGGAGGGCGAAGTAGAGGGCGGCGCTCACCATCGCCGAGAGCACGAGCGGGAGATCGATGACGAGCTCCGCGCCGTACGGCGGCGGGAGGATGAGGTTCGGGAAGAGGAGGCCGAACGACGCGTAGAGGGTAAAGTAGAGCGACCCCGCGATCGCGATCAGGATCAGGTGGCGGAGCCCGGCGATCCCCCCGCGCCGCCGGGAGAAGAAGAGAATGAACAGCGGAGCGATGACGATGATCGCGATGAAGACGAGCGGCGCGGTCGGGCTCTGGGGGTTCGAGGTCGAGGAGAGACCCGCCGAGTGGAACGGCTGCGCGAGGGCGAGACCGACCGCCTGGGCCCCGACGTAGAGCGCCAGCAGGCCGGCCCAGCGCAGGCTCCGCATCGCCCGCTACGGCTGGACGACCGCGTAGGCGTTGTTGCCGAGCACCTTCGTGATCTTCGCGTTGATCGTGACCCCGCGCTGGTTCGCGCCGGTCACGAAGATCACGAACCCTTCCTTCTTCGCGACGCCATCGCCGCGCCGTCCGACGTCCTCGATGACGAGCCGGTAGACCTCGCCGACGACGACCGGCGTCTTCGGCTTCTCGGGCGTGAGCACCCGCCGGACCGTCACCGGCCGCTGGGCCCCGCAGGCCTCGCAGACGAGGAGCGTGAGACGGCCCTCCTTCTTGAGGTGGGTGTCGGGGCGCTTGCATTCCGAGCAGATCACGTACTTCGCGGTGTAGTCGCGCACGCGCTGGCCGATCTGCTCCTTCGTCAGGCGGGACTTCAAGACCCCGCGCGGGAGATCGAGGACCCCGGGGCAGCCGAACTCGCGGGCGAGGAACCCGATCACGTGCTCGGGCTCGCGGCGGAGGACCCCCGTGATCTCCTGGAAGTTGCGGATGACGGTGTTCTTGCCGTCCGTCATGATGTCCGGCTCCGGGACCTGGAACCGTTCGCCTCCGGTCTGGACCGGGGGCAGCTTCGCCCGGGCCCGCTCGAGCAACGCCTCGTAAGAGCTCATGGAGTACCGACCGAGCCGGTCGGGGGGGATAAGCGCTCCGCCCTCAGGGAAGGCCGGAGGGGAACCGCTCGAGGAGGTCGGCGACCCGGCCGAGGTCCCGCTCGGTCACGATCGCGGTCGCGTTCGCCCGCACGGCGTCGTCCTCGGGGAGGAACGCGATCCCCATCCGGCTTCGCCGGAAGAGGCCGACATCGATCTCCGAGTTCCCGACGGAGGCGGTCTCCCCGGGGCCGATCCCGAGGCGCTCCTGGAGGGCGGCGAGGACGCCTTCCTTGCCATGGATCGGGACGCGGATGATCCCGTCGCCGGTCAGGCGGCCGTCCCCGTCGGCCTCGAGCCCGTTCGCGAGGACGTGGTCGATCCCGAGCTCCTGCCCGATGCGCTCGGCGACGAGGTCGAGGCCCCCGCTCACGATCGCGGTCGTCACCCGCAGCGCCCGGAGCCGGGCGAACAGACCGTGGGCCCCGGGCATGAGCGCGACCGGGGCAAGGATCCGTCGGAGGTCGGCGAGGGAGAGCTCGGGATCGTGCCGCCACCAGAGGCGGACGTCCGAGCGGATGAACTCGCGGTCGTCGATCTCGTTCGCGAGGAACTTGCGGAGCCCCTCGTCGTTCGTGTCGCCGAAGTGGTCGTGGACCGCCCGCCAGGAGCTCGCGACCGTGAGGAGGGTCCCGTCCATGTCGAACGCGACGAGCCTAAGCACGGTCGCCCCGCGCGATCGCCTCCGCCTCCGCGAGGACCCGGGCCGACGGGCGGACGGCCCAGGCGCGGAGGTTCCCGTCGACCTGCTCCGGGCGGCTCATGCCGACGATCGGGGCCGCGCCGCGCCCCTCGAGCCAGTGGAGCGCGATCGAGGCGAGCGGGACCTCTTCCCGCTCGGCGAGCTCCCGCAGCGTGCGGGTCCGGGCGAGGATCTCGGGGAGCCGGTCCCCCTCGAACAATCGATGGGAGTAGCGGCGGACCTCGGCCGGGATCCGCGCGCCGTCGACGTACCGGCCGTGGAGGAGGCCGCGCGCGAGGGGGGTATAGGCCTCCACGAGGATGCGGTGCGTGCGGCAGTAGTCGCGCACGTTCTCCCCCTCCTCGCGATAGAACAGGTTGTACTCGACCTGGTTGACCGCGAGGCGTGCCTCGGAGAGGTGGCGGGCGGCCTCCTCGAGCTCCTCGACCGTGAAGTTCGAGACGCCGATCGCGCCGACCTTCCCTTCCCTATAGAGCGACTCGAGGGCGCTCATCGTCTCGCGGAGGGGGACATGTCGGTCGGGCGCGTGGACGAGGTAGAGGTCGACCGACCGCCGGCCGAGACGCTCGAGGCTGTTGATGAGGCTCGCCCGCACCTGCGACGGTCTCAGGTGCTCCCAGGAGACCTTCGTGACGACATAGGCGTCGTCCGCGGTCCCGGCGGCCCGCCCGAGCACCTCGCCGAGCAGGCGCTCGGAGCGGCCGTTCCCGTACACCTCGGCGGTGTCGAACCAGCGGAGACCGAGCTCCCAGGCCCGACCGATCGTCGCCTTCGTGCGGGCCTCGTCTTCCGGACCCCAGCGCCCGAGGCCCCAGAGCCCGAGCCCGAGGACCGGGTGGCGTTTCGCGGCGCCCGGGATCTCGTAGGTGCCGAGGGCGACCGGAGCGGTCGGGGCGGGCGTCGGCCGACGGCGCTTCGGAGAGGCCTTGCGGGCGGTTGGGGTCATGGCTCCTCGGAAGGCGAGCCGCTCGCCTTCAAGTGCTCGTCGATGCGGGCGCGCCGGGCCTCGAGCTCCTTCGCCTTCTCTTCCGTCTCCCGGACGACCTCGGCCGGGGCGCGCGCGCGGAACCCGTCGTCGGCGAGACGCGCCCGGGTCTTCGCGAGGAGCTCGGTAAGCTTCTCCCGCTCCCGCTCGAGCGCCCGGGTCTCCCCGGGGGAGGCCGGGGGCCGTTCGAGGAAGCACTCCCCGAGCGGCGCGACCCGACCGCTCGCGTTCGCCGGGGCCGGGTCCGCCGGCCCGAGGAAGGTGAGGGAACCCACGCGGGCGAGCCGTTGGAGGGTCGCCCGCTCCGATGCGAGCACCCGCGCGACCTCCGGCCCGGAAGGGCGCAGCCAGGCACCCGGTGCCGCCTCGGGCGGGACCTTCTCCTCGGACCGCAGGTTCCGCAGGAGACGGATCGCCTCGAGGACCGGCTCCATCGCGACCTCGGCCTCCGGGTCGGGCGGGGCCTCCGAGGCCGTCGGCCAGGGGGCGAGGGCGAGGAGCTCACCGGAGTGCGGCAGCCCGTGCCAGAGCTCCTCGGTCATGTGCGGTACGAACGGGTGGAGGAGGCGGAGCGTGCGGTCGAACACGAACAGGAGCGTGGCCCGGGCGTCCCGGCGGGCCGGCTCGCCCCGCCGGCCGGCGAGGGCGTCCTTCGCGATCTCGACGTACCGGTCGGCGAGGTCGTGCCAGACGAACCCGTGGAGCGCGGTCGCCGCGCGGGTCGGGGCGAACTCCGTGATCGCCCGGTCCGTCTCGTCGATCGTGCGGCGGAGCCGGCTCAGGATCCACCGGTTCTCGAGGGCGGTACCGGGCGAGAGCGCCGGTGCCCCCTCGGGAGGTGACGCGCCGGGGGGGACGTGGACGAGGGTCAGCCGGCCGAGGTTCCAGACCTTCGTGAGGAAGTTCCGGGCCCCTTCGAGCGCCCCGACGCCGAACGGCCCGTCCTCGTCGGTCGGGTTGGGGAAGACGAGGCCGAAGCGCATCGCGTCAGCTCCCCGCTCCCGGACGACGTCGAGCGGGTCGGGGGAGTTGCCGAGATGCTTCGACATCCGGCGGCCGATCTCGTCCCGGAGCATGCCGGTGAAGTAGATGTCCGAGAACGGCCGCTCTCCCGTGAAGTAGTAACCGCCCATCATCATCCGCGCCACCCAGAAGAACATGATGTCGCGACCGGTGACGAGGACGTCCGTCGGATAGTAGTGGTCGAGGTCCGCGGTCCGGTCGGGCCAGCCCAGCGTGACGAACGGCCACAGCCACGACGTGAACCAGGCGTCGAGCACGTCCGGGTCCGGGACGAGGTCCCCCGCGCCGCAGTAGGCGCACCGGACGGGGGGATCCACGGAGACCGTCTCCCGGCCGCACGTCCGGCAGAACGCCACCGGCACCGGGTGGCCCCAGAAGACCTGGCGGGAGATGCACCAGTCCTGGATCCCCTCGAGCCAGCGGAGGAACGTCCGCTCCCACCGCTCCGGATGGATCCGGATCTCCCCCTTCTGCACCGCCTCGAGGACCGGGGCGGCGAGGCCCTTCATCCGGACGAACCACTGCGTCGAGAGCCGCGGCTCGATGGGGGCCTCCGAACGCTCGGACCGGGCCACCGAATGGCGGTACGGCTCGCGACGGACCAGGAGGCCGAGGCGCTCGAGCTCCTCCGTCGTGCGGGCGCGCGCCTCCTCGACCCCGAGGCCGTGGAACCGGGGGTCGACCCACGGGCCCGTGAGCTCCGCCCCCTCGGTGAGGATCTCCGTCGGCTTCGGAAGCTCCGGGTGGCGCTCGGCGATCTCGTAATCGACCGGGTCGTGGCGAGGCGTCAGCTTGAGGGCCCCGGTGCCGAAGGCCGGGTCGATCGCCGCGTCGGTGATCACGGCCACGACCCGGTCGGTCATCGGCACCCGGACCTGCCGTCCGATGTCGGAGGCATGCCGGGCGTCCTCGGGATGGACCGCGACCGCGACATCGCCGAAGATCGTCTCCGGCCGCACGGTCGCGACCTCGATCCCGCCCGGGCTCCCGTCGGCCCATGGGTAGCGGACGGTGACGAGCGTCGCCTCCTCCTCGCCGTGCACGACCTCGAGGTCGGAGATCGCGGTCCGAAGCTTCGGGTCCCAGTTGACGAGACGCTCGCCGCGGTAGACGAGGCCGTCCCGGTAGAGCCGCGCGAACACCTCGCGGGTGGCCCGGACGCTCCCCGGGTCCATGGTGTAGCGGAACCGGCTCCAGTCGACCGAGAACCCGCCGGCGCGGGTCTGCTCGACGATGCGGCGCTCGTGCTCCTCCCGCCACCGCTCGACCTCGCGCCGGCCCTCCTCCCGGGGAAGGGACTCGAGCAGCACCCCCGCCTTCAGGAGACGCCGACGCACCTCGACCTGCGTCGCGAGGCCGGCGTGATCGAGCCCGGGGACCCAGACCGTGGGCACTCCCCGCATCCGGGAGCGCCGGATCAGGATGTCCTGGACGGTGTCGCCGAGCATGTGGCCCATCGTGAGGACCCCGGTGACGTTCGGCGGTGGGAGGACGATCGAGTAGCCCGGGGCGGTCGGACGGTCCGGTCCACGGAACGCCCCCGCCCCTTCCCAGGCGGCCTGCCAGCGTGCGTCGACCTCCCGCGGGTCGAACCGTGTGGGGAGCGCGGGCGCGGTCAGCCGCTCCCCCTCCCGAAGGCATACGGCAGGCAGACGGCGAGCTCGCCCACCGCGACGAGCGCCATCACGAGGAGGCCGATCGCCTCGCCCCCCGGTCGCTCGATCTGGAAGGCGAGGAGGGGGAGCGCCGCCACGAGGAGGCCCGGTATCGAGACCAGGACCGCGAGCCAGGCTCCGGCGTAGAGGTTCGTGATCGGGAGCCCCCTCGCACGGGCGCGGCGGAACAGGATCCCGAGCTCGAGCAGCGCGGCGGCGACCACCCCGGGCAGCTCGGCGACCACGAACGCGACGAAGACGATCGGGTCGAAGACCCGGACCAGCGTGAGGCCGAGCACCACTGTGCTCGCGACGAGGTACATCAGGCTGATCAGCGCGACCTTGCCGGTGAGGAGCGAACGGTCCGAGAGCGGGAGCGTGCGGCCGTAGGAGTAGGCAAACACCTCGATGGCGAAGAACGCAGGCCCGAAGAAGGTTGCGAGGAGCGCGGCCGTCGTCACCGCGGCGAGGGCGAGGGCGAGCGCCGACTCCGCGCTCGGCGCGGTCGCGTAGGTCCACAGGCCGAGGGCGAACGCGTCGAGGATCGGGAGGAGGATGAGGAACGCGTAGCCGGGGGTTCGGCTCGCGATGCGGAGGTCCTTGCGAAGGACCGCGAGGGAGGCCGTCCCCGGATGGAGGCGGACGACCGGCGCCGCCCCTGCCCGGGGGAGCGTGGCGGGCACGAGACCGACCCGGCGGACGGAGAGGAACAGCCAAAGGACCGACCAGACGGCGAGCGCCCCGTACCCCGCGACCGACGCCGCGAGCACGAGCGCTCCGGTCGCATCGAGATCGAGGGATCCCGGGCCGCCCGCCGCGAGTGCGGTCACCGCCGCGAAGGGGTACGGGTAGGCGGCGAGAAGTAGGTCGCCGCCGATCGACGGGCCCGAGGCCGAGACCCGGGCGAGAAGGGCGAAGAACGCCGGCGCCGCGGTGACGAACCCGAACATCGCGAACGCCGGGACGAGCCAGAGCACGAGGTAGAGCCACCGGACCACCGCGCTACCCCCGCCGCCCCGGGACCCCTGGACGCGACGAACGAAGAACCGCCCGGTAAGGAGGGAGAGCGCGAGGGCGAAGGCGACCGTCGCGAAGGCGCCCGGCAGCGCGGCGAGCCCGACCCACGGGCCGAGGGCGATCCCGAGGAGGAGCGGGGTCACGAACGCGACCGTGATCGCGGGGAGGTCGAAGAGGCGCAGGTAGAGGAGGCCGGCGGCCCGGGAGAGGGTCCGGTCCTCGATCGGGAGCGGCTCGAGGACCGGGAAGACCCCCGAGGCGAGGAACGTCGGGAGGATCTGCATCCCCGTCCACCAGAGGAACGCGACGTCGAGGCTGAAGAGGCCGGTGAGCAGCCCGGCCCGGAAGATCCCCAACGGGAGGGAGGTGCCGAATGCCGACGCGATGAGCGGGGCGTCCCGGAGCGCGTAGGCGACCCCGAGCGCGAGGAGCGCCAGCATGGCGCTGACGACCGCCTTGCTCTGGAGGACCCGACGGCGGGCCCGCGCGACGACCTGGCGCGCCGGTCCGGGCGGCATGAGGTTCCCCTGGCGGAAGGCGTAGATCGCCTGGAACGACAGCTCGGTGAACGCGACGTGGCTGAGCCGGAACGCCTCCCGCCAGCTCATCCGTGGCTCTCGAGAGCGTCGACCGCCGCCCGGACCCCCTCGCTCTCGTCGGTGAGCCGCAGGAAGACCTCCTCGAGGGTCGCGTCGCCCCCGGCGAGCTTCTCCCGGAGGCTCGCGAGGGTCCCTTCGCCGCGCAGCACCCCGCGGTCGAGGATCCCGACCCGGTGGCAGAGCTGCTCGGCGACCTCCATCGTGTGGGTCGAGAACAGGATCCCCCGGTCCCCGCCCGCGACGTACCGGACCAGCAGCTCCTTCATGATGCGGACCGACCGCGGGTCGAGGCTGTTCAGGGGCTCGTCGAGCACGAGGAGCGGCGGCTGGTGGAGGAGCGCCGCGATCAGGAGGACCTTCTGGCGCGTCCCGTTCGAGAGGGTCAGGATCGGCTCCTCGAACTCGGCCTCGAGGCGGAAGGCCCGGACGTAGTTCTGGGTCCGGGCGGTCGCGGTCCCCGCGTCCAGCCGCCGGACGCTCGCGACGAACTCGAGGAACTCCCTCGGGGACAGGGCATCGTAGAGGAGCGAGGTCTCGGGAACGTACCCGAGGCGTTCCTTGACCCGCAGCGACTCCGTGACGGCGTCGGCGCCGAAGACCCGGACCCGCCCGGCGGTCGGCCGGACGAGCCCGACGATCGACTTGATCGTGCTCGTCTTTCCCGCCCCGTTCGAGCCGAGGAGGCCGTAGATCTCGCCCGGACGCACCACGAGCGAGAGGCGGTCGACGGCCCGGTGCTCCCCGTAGGTGACGGTGAGCGCATCGAGCCGGAGCGGGAGCCCGTCCTCCTCCATGGCCCGGGGATCGCCGCGAAAGGAGAAGAAAGGAACGGACCGCCTACCGCTCGCGCACGGGCGGGAAGAGGATCGCGTCCTTGATCGACGAGAGGCCGAGGAGCGCCATCACGAGCCGGTCGATGCCGAAGCCGATCCCGGTGGTCGGCGGGAGCCCGTAGCGCAGGGCCTCGACGAAGTCGGCGTCGTAGGCGTACCGGTCGTCCCCCCGCTCGCCGAGCTGCGAGCGGAACCGCTCCTCCTGCTCGTCCGGGTCGGTGAGCTCCGTGTAGGCGTTCGCGAGCTCCATGCCGGGGGCGAAGACCTCGAACCGCTCGACGCGCCCCGGCTTCGCGCGGTGCCGCTTCGCGAGGGGGGTCGTCGCGGTGGGGAAGTCGACCACGAACGTGACCCGGTCGATCGACGGCTCGACGTAGTGCTCGAAGAGCTTGTCGAGGAAGGTGCCGGTGGACGAGCCGTCCGGCACCGTCGACCCCGCGGCCCGGGCGAGGGCCCGTAGCTCCTCCCGGCTCTTGCCGAGGATGTCCGGGATCCCGCTCCGCGCCTCGAGCGACTCGACGAAATCGAGCGTCGCGAACGGGGGCCGGAACCGTCCGGCCGCGCGGGCGACCTCGGGGTCGTCGGGAAGGAGCTCGACCGTCCGTGCGGCCAGGCGTTCGTAGAGCCCCTCCAGGAACCGGCGCATGTCGTGGTAGTCGGCGTACGCCCAGTACGCCTCGAGCTCGGTGAACTCGGGCGCGTGGATCGAGTCGAGGTCCTCGTTGCGGAACACCTTGCCGATCTCGTAGACCCGCTCGAGACCGCCGACCAGGAGGCGCTTCAGGGGGAGCTCCTCGGCGATCCGGAGCTGGACCTCCGCGTCGAGGTAGTTCGAGCGGGTGACGAACGGTTGGGCGGCGGCCCCGCTCGCGACGCGCTCCAGGACCGGGGTCTCCACCTCGAGGAAACCGGCCGCGTCGAAATGCTCGCGGATCGCCCGGAGGAGCAGGCTCCGGACCCGGAACCGTCGCCGGACCGCCTCGGACGAGAGGAGGTCGACGTACCGGCGGCGGAGCCGCTCCTCGACGTCCTGGAGGCCGTGGAACTTCTCCGGCGGCGGCGTGATCGCCTTCGCGAGGAGCGTGAGCGATCGGACCAGGAGCGACGGCTCGCCCCGCCGCGAGAGCGCTGGCGAGCCGTCGGCGCCGAGGATGTCCCCGGGGTCGAGGTCGGCCAGCCAGGACCGGTAGGCGCTCTCCCCGAGCTCGTCGACCCGGAGGATCAGCTGGAGGGGGCCCGCGAGGTCCTCGAGGTCGGCGAAGGCGGTCCGCCCGTGCTGCCGCACGATGCGGAGCCGACCCCCGACCCGGAAGGATCGGGCGGGGTCATCGGCCCCGGGCGCGAGCCCGGCACAGGCGGCCCGCACGACCGCGGTGTCGACCCGGCCCGGGAACTCCCAGGGGTACGGCTCCCGACCGTCGGCCCGCCAGCGGGCGACCTTGCCGCGGCGCTCCCGTTCGAGGGGGGTCTCCTCGGGCATCGACGTCCGGGGTCGAGGTGGGCGCGGATACAAAAGGGTCGTGCGCGACCGGCGCTCACGACGCCGGGTTCTCGAGCGCGAGGCGCTCGACGCCCCCCGGCCGGAACAGCGCGAGGTGCTCCGGGACCGCGGGGGTCTCCTTGCCCGGCGGTCGGGCGCTCTCGTGCAGGAGGAGGAACGTCCCGAGGAAGAACTCCGCCGCGGCGTCTCCCCCGCCGATCCCGTAGCTCACGTAGTCGGAGAAGTAGACGTGGACCTGGCCGGACCGGTGTTCGCGCAGGGCCGCCAGGAACCGCTTGAGCTCCTCGGGCCCCTTCCGCTCGAGCTCCTCGATGAGGTCGCGGAGGATCGGTCGCTGGCTGATCCCGGCGAGCCCGTCGTAGGCGAGGTAGATCGCGGGTCGCGGCTCGAGCGCGACGACGTCGAGGCGGAGGACGCCCTCGACCGGCTTCGTGCGCATGGCGAGCGCCCTACCCGGTGCCCGATAAGAAGGCTTCGGGCCGGCGGCGTCGAGCGCCGCCGGCGTTCGGAAGGGGTTGGTTCGGCCCCGCGCCTATCTAGTGGTCGTGGCCGCCCGGGGGACCGCCGGCGCCGGGGCTCGACTTCTTCGAAGCGATGACGTCGTCGATGCGCAGGACCATGTTGGCGACCTCGGCCGCCGAGCTGAGCGCCTGGCGCTTCACCCGGAGCGGCTCGATGACGTGGAGCTTCCACATGTCGGCCGCCTTGCCGTCGTCGAGGTTGATCCCGACGTTGCGGTTCGCCGAGGTGCCGTCGTGCGCGCTTCGGAGGTCGATCAGCACGTTGATGGAGTCATACCCGCCGTTCTCGGCGAGCGCCCACGGGATCGACTCGAGCGACTGGGCGAACGCCTCGACCGCGAGCTGCTCGCGCCCGCCGACCGTGCCGGCCCACTTCCGCAGCTTCACCGCGAGGTCGATCTCGGTCGCGCCCCCGCCGGGGCAGACGACCCCGTCCTCGAGGACGCTCCCGACGACCTTGAGCGCGTCCTGGAGCGAGCGCTCGACCTCCTGGGTCACGTGCTCGGTGCCTCCCCGGACCAGGATCGAGACGGAGCGCGGGTTCGAGCAGCCGGTCACGTAGGTCATCTTGTCGTCGCCGACCTTCCGCTCGTCGACCTTCGCCGCGTGGCCGAGGTCGGCGCTCGTGAGCTCCTTGATGCCCGTGACGATCTTGCCGCCCGTGGCGCGGGAGAGCTTCTGGAGGTCCGACTCCTTGACCTGCTTCACCGCGTAGATCCCTTCCTTCGCGAGGTAATGGAGGACGACGTCGTCGATCCCCTTCTGGCTGACCACGACGTTCGCCCCGGAGGCCTTCACCGCCGAGACCATCTGGCGGAACGTCTTGTCCTCCTCGTCGAGGAAGCTCTGGATCTGGGCCGGGTTCTTGATGTTGATCTTGCTCTCGATCTCGGTCTTCTTGATCTCGAGCGCCGAGTTGAGGAGCGCGATCTTCGCGTTCCGGATCTCCCCGGGCATGCGCGGGTGGCCGCGTTCCTTGTCGAGGATGATCCCCTCGATCAGCTGCGTGTCGGAGATCGTGCCACCGTGCCGCTTCTCCACCTTGATCTGATCGACGTCGCAGACGGTCTTGCCGCCGCGGACCTCGGCGATCTTCTTCACGGCCTCCACGGTGATCTTGGCGAGGTCGTCGCGCGAGCCGGCGACGCCCTTCGAGCCCATCGCCGTCCGGGCGCAGTCGACCAGGATCCCCTGGTCGTCCGGGCCGACGGTCGTTCCGATCTCCTTCTCGAGGAGGCGCTTCGCTTCCTGTACCGCGAGCTGGAAGCCGCGCGTGATCACGGTCGGGTGGACGTTCTGCTCGAGCAGGTACTCCGAACGCTTCAGGAGCTCGCCCGCGAGGACGACCGCGGTGGTCGTCCCGTCCCCGCACTGCTGGTCCTGGGTCTTCGCGACCTCGACCAGCATCTTCGCGGCCGGGTGCTCGACGTCGACCTCCTTGAGGATCGTGACCCCGTCGTTGGTGATCGTGATGTCGCCCATCGAGTCGACGAGCATCTTGTCCATCCCCCGGGGACCGAGGGTCGTCCGCACGGCATCGGCGATCGCCCGAGCCGCCGCGATATTGTTCTCCGTCGCGCTCTTGCCGCGCTCGCGTTCCGTTCCTTCCTTCAAGACGAGGATTGGGGTACCCTGAAGCATCGTCTCACCACGATGGGAAAAATTGCACTTCTATATAATAGATTCTGAGTTCTCGGAAGGGGTTGGGATTCCCCGGGCGCCGGTTTCCATCGCGTGCGCGAGGGCGAAGAACGCCTCCGGGGCGAACTCCTCGGGGCGGCGTCGCCCCCAGTCGGCGGGCCAGCCGGCCCGCCGGGCGAGCGACTCGGCGGCCTCCCGGGACGGGGTGAGCCTCGGCAACAGGTTCCCGAGCTGCTTGCGTCGAGAGGAGAACAGGGCGGCGAGGGCCCGGTCGAGCGCCCGGGGGGACCGCACGGGGAGCGGTCCCTCGCGCGCCGCATGGACCACAAGGCGGCTCTCGACGCGCGGTCGGGGGGTGAACGCGTCCGGTCCCACGGTCCGGTACAGCTCGACGGTACCGTAGTACCGGGCGACGATCGACAGCCGTCCGTACGCCTTCGAGCCCGGCCCGGCCGCGAGACGGTCCGCGACCTCCCGCTGGACCAGGAACACGATCCGGGGCGTTCGGGCCTCGAACAGGCGCCTCAGAAGGTGGCTCGCGATCGAGTACGGGAGGTTCCCGACGACGCAGGCCGCGGGCGGAAGAGGGACGCTGAGGGCGTCGCCCGGGAGGACACGGACCCGTTCGCCGAAGGCGCTCCGCAGGAACCCCGCGAGCCGTCGGTCCCGCTCGATGACCGTGATCGGACCGAGGCCTCGTCGAAGGAGCGCGGCCGTGAGGATCCCGAGCCCGCCCCCGATCTCGGTGATCGGCGCACCGGGCGGGACGTCCGTGAGCGCAGCCTCCGCGTCGGCGACGAACGGATCGACCAGGAACGACTGGCCCATCCCGCGGGAAGGTCGAACGCCGAGGGCGTCCAGCGTGCGGGCCACCGCATCGGCGCTCTCGGGTACGGTCGGGATCGCATCCGGTCCCCCCGAACGAGGTCCCGTGGAAGAACCGGCGATCGCGGTCGGACGCGGGAGGTTAGCGCGCAAGAGGTCCGATGCTCCGGTAGGGCGGTTCGAAGACGTGGAGCCACATCAAGCCGACCGGACCCACCTTCGCTCCCACGGGCCGTGGCCCCGGGAGGCGAAGCGATTGACCCCACCGGGCGCGTTCCCTTGGGGGCATCCCGGCCGAGGCCCCGAACCGCTCCGGTCGCCCAACGGGGGTGGTTGCGTATGGGACCAGGCCCCGGGGGCCGCGCCCACCCCTCATCAACCCCCGTCCGGCGACGGGGGCCCCACGTGGCATCGGGGCGGATGGAGGCCGTTAGGGAGCGACAAAGAGACGGTACTTGTCGTTGACCCCGCTCAGCTCCTGCTCGATCCGGCCAACGATCAGCCGCTCGGGGTTCTTGAGGTGCATCCGGTTCTCGATCTCGGCGAAGCTGGCGAACGGCGCCCGCCGGCGCTCGTCGACCATCTGCTGCATCGTCTTCTTCCCGATCCCGGGCAGGAGCTCGAGCAGGTGGAACCGCCGCGACACCGCCGGGGCCTCGTTGATGAACTTGAGGTACCGGGCGCTGTTCGTCCGCACGATCGACTCGAGCGCGGTCGGGAGCTCCGTCCGCGCCGAGACCGTCAGCTCCTCGTACCCGACGCGACGACGCACGTGGTCGATCGGCGGGGAAATACCCTCGATCGGGACCAGCGCGACCCGGGAGCCCGGGGTGAGGGAAGCCCCCGGCCGGGGGATCAGCTCGAGCAGCTTCAGCTCGTCCTCGCCGATCGCGAGGGCCAGCGGCTCCTTATGGAAACCGCGGTCGGTCTGCCGGCCGGAGGGCAGGTAGTCCAGGATGTACGCGTAGCGCTCCATGGGCCCTCGGCCGATTCATCGGTGATGCGCCACGACCTCGAGGAGGCGGGCGACCTGTTCCTCGTCCAGCGGCACCCGCTCCTTCGAGAACAGGAGCCGGATCTCTTCGGGATACTGCGGCATCGTGTCGGCGATCTTCACGGCGACGGAGGCGTCGACGTAGGGGAGCGCGCGGAGCTCGTCGATGAGCTTCGCCGTCGCCTCGCTCGAGAGCCGCGCGAACTGCTCGGCGTGCTGCTGCGCGAGCCCCGCCTCGCGGGGGAGCGTGCGGTGCGACGCCTCCTCGGTGAGGAGGTCCTTCACGCGGGAGAGGGGGACCGGTTCAGGCATGGGCAGGACCGCCCTCCTCGAGCGGGACGAGATGGATCGGGGTCGCGATGAGCTCCTTGCGCTTCCCGCCGTCGAGGAACTCGACGCGGTAGGCCCGGCCGACCTTGCCGATCACCGTGCAGGTGCGACCCTGGTAGCGGGGGTGGGGCTGGCCGTGGGGGTCGGAGGCTTCGATGCGGACGGAGACCCTCTGACCGATCGCGAACTCACGCAGGAAGCGGGTCACGGGCGGGAGCCCGCGCTCGCGGACCTCCTTCGTGAACGTGCCGCGGGAACGGGATCGAAATCCCTTCGAACTCTTCACCATGCGCTTACTCCTCCCTATCGTGGATCTCTAGGACGTCGAGGAACTCCACCTTCAGCGGGAGGCCCACGAGCGCCGAGAGGCTCGGGTCCGTGCGTCCACCATCTCCTTCCACCCACTCCTTGACGTAGGTACCGGCCTCGGTCCTCAGGTCGAGCGTGAACCGCCCCTCGCCCGTCTCCACGACCCGTGCCGCGACGATCCGACGCGTTCGGACGCGGTCGGAACGCCGATGGGCGACGCGCGTGGGCGTACGCTGGGCGATCGCTCGCCCCACGGCGAATGTCAGGGCCTCATTAACCTTTGCCACCGCGACCTCGCCGAGGACGCCGACGCGGTAGCTCTTCTCGGGGCTCGCCTCCTTGACCTGGAGGACGTCCAACGCCTCCGCGGGCGCGAGGTCGAGCCCCTCGACCCTCCCGGCGGCCTCCTCGGCGAGCTCCCGCGCGAGCCGGTCGAGGTCGAGCGTACGCTGGCGGGGACGGAGGAGCTCGAGGACGAACGGGCGGCCGCGACCGAGCATCCGGGCGTCGATGTCCTCCCGGCCCATCCCGTGAAAGCGGCTGCCGTCGGCCCCGGTCGCCCGGAGGAACGGTGCCGCGATGATCTCTTCGACGCTCGTCGGGTAGGTCTTCCCGCTCCCGCCGCAGGCGTGGCATCCCCGTCCGTGACAGCGGCGGCACGGCCACCGGGTCTGCGGGAGCGACCGGTCGAGCTTGCGGTACCGACCCCGGACGTACACGGGGAGCACCGTCAGTTCGACCCGGCCCACGGGCAGGTCGGCCAGGAGGACGATGTCGGCCCGCTCGGTCCCACCGGTCCTTCCGGTACGGTGCTCGAGGAGCTTGCCGAGCTCGCGGTTGAACGCCGACCGGGCGCTCTCCCCCCACTCGGTCCGGATGTCGGCCCAGATCGTTTCCTCGCGGGCGAGTAGCTCGGCATCCCAGCGGGAACCGCAGGTGAACCGGTGCCACTCGAGGCCCTCCGCCGCCCGCTCCGCCCGGTCGACCCAGGTCGCGAGGCGAGCGAAGAGCCCGCCGCAGAGCGGGCAGTCCGTCGTCACGGCAGGGACCGGCACCCCGAGCGCGCGGGCGAGCCGCTCGGCCCGCTCCGGGTTCGTGAGGCCGTGACCGAGCCGGCCGAAGAGGCGGCCGAAGCACTCGGCGCACAGTCGAAGATCGGACGCCCGGCGGGCCGCCGACAGGGCGGCCTCGTCCGGGGCGAACGAGACGGTCGTCTCCACGTCCGGGCGAGCCGGGGGAGGATGGATAACACTAGCGGGGCCGACCGTTCCGCACGGAGGAGTTTTACCTCGGGAATCCGTGGGCCGCTTCGACCCGATGCCATCGATCACCGAGGCAGAGCTCACGCGGGCGATCGAGCGCACGCTGGTCTCCGGCGGCAAGGTCACGCCTCCCGAGGCCCGGCCGATCGCCCGGATGGTCCTCGGCTACTTCGGGGCCGACGACAGCGTGCTCGACAACAAGCTCTCGACCGAGGACCGGGACCGGTTCTACCAGCTCGAGGAGGAGGGCCTGCTCACGAGCGAAGAGGAGGACGCGACGGTCTCGCGCGGGAAGACCTGGCGCATCCACTACTGGCTGCTCAAGAAGGCGCGGATCCGGGACGTCGGCCAGACCGGAGAGGCGCCCCCGGCCGACGACGCCGCGTCGGTCTACCGTTCGATCGGCGAGTCGGCCTGGCAGCGGGAGTCGGGCGGGGCTCCGCCCCGCCCTCTCTGACCGATCCCCTCACCGAGTGCGGGCCGGGGGCATCGGGGGCTGGTACCGCCCCGAGCCCTTGAGGAGCGCCGGGTAGTCCGAGGACTGGATCACCGTGCGCACGTGCTCGATCGCCCCGAAGGCGAAGGCGATCGCGGCGAACAGCGCGACGACGCCCGCCGCCTCGGCCGCGAGGCCCGAGACCCCCACGAACGCGAGGATCACGCCGAGGGAGGCGAGAGCGTTGAACGACCCGTGCATCGCGACCGCGAGGAGATAGTAGCTGCCCCCCTGGGGTCCTTTGACGGCGAAACGTCCCCGCGCGTACCCGTACCCGAACATGCCGGTCGAGCTTCCGTGCAGCAGCACGCTCGAGACGCTGCGGACGAGGATGAGCGTGATCCCGGCGGCGAGGCCGCCGACCAAGAACGCCCCGAGCCCGTAGAGGAACGTCTCGAAGAACCCGAACCCGAGACCGACGGACGCGCCGAAGACCGGACCGTCCGCGAGGATCCGGAGCGACTTGCGGTTCGCTGCGACCCCGGAGGCCTTGAGGGCCTCCTCGATGAACGGCGCGACCACGAGGACGAGGAAGAACACCCCGATCGTGGAGTTCCCGTTCAGGAAGACGAACTCCGGCCCGGGGAGGTAGCCGCTCGCCGTGGTCCCGAGCGAGACGAAGATCGCCTCGAGGATCCCCGCGGTGAACGTCGCGAAGAGCGCCCCGTAGGCGAACGCTCCGAGGAGCGGCCCCCAGCTCTCGGTACGGTAGCGCTCGGTGCGTCGCACCCAGGACAGGTAGAACAGCGCGGGAAGGAGCGAGACGACGATGAGGACCCCGAGGTCGACCAGGTCCGCCGAGCTCATCGGGCTCCCCCGGCCGGTTTCGGGTAGACGTAGAACCCCTCGCCGGTCTTGCGTCCGAGCTTCTTCGCGCTGACCATCGTCCGGAGCAGCGGGCAGGCCCGGTAGCGGCTGTCCCGGAAACCGTCCCAGAGGACGTCCAGGATCGCGACGGCCGTGTCGATCCCCACGAGGTCGATCAGCTCGAACGGGCCCATCGGGTGGTGGAAGCCGAGCTTGTAGGCGGCGTCGATGTCCTCCTTCGTCGCGACGCCTTCGTAGAGCATCCACGCCGCCTCATTGACCAGGACCGCGAGCGCCCGCGTCGTGACGAAGCCGGGGGTGTCCCGGCTGGTCACGATCGTCTTGCCGAGGCTTTCGGCGAAGGCGCGCGCCCCGGCGAGGATCTCCGGGCGCGTCCGGTGTCCGGGGATGAGCTCGACCAGGGGCATCTGGAGGACCGGATTGAAGAAATGGATCCCGACCAGGCGGCCCGGGTCCTTCAGCTCCTCCCCGATCGCGGTGATCGGGAGGGAGGAGGTGTTCGATGCGAGCAGGCTCGTCGGGGCCGCCGCTTCCTCGAGCTCGGCGAAGAGCCGCCGCTTCAGGCCAAGGTCCTCCGGGGCGGCCTCCACGATGATCTGGGCGGAATCGGCGCGACGGAGCCCGATGGCGATATCGATCCGCGGGAGCGCGGCGTCCCGTTCCCCGGCCCCGACCTTCTTGCGCTCCACGGCGTGGTCGAGCGCCCGCGTAGCGTTCGCGAGTCCGCGACGCGCCAGCTCCTCGGTGACGTCCTCGAGCGTCACGGGGTATCCGGCGAGCGCGCACTGCGCGGCGATGCCGCTGCCCATGATCCCCGCACCGACGACGAAGACCCGCTTGAGCACGGAGGCCCGGGGGTCGCTCATCATCCCGGCTAGCAGACCCCCCGCGCTCATGACGCCTCGGGGGCGAGGGGGTGAGTCCCGGCCGCCGCCAGGAACTCGCACGCGCGGCAGACCGGGTGGGCGGAGGGGGCGCCGCAGACGCGGCACCGACCGGGGGCGCCCTCCCCCTCGGTCCGGAGCCAGCGGTCGACCAGCCGCGCGTGGGTCCGCAGGAGCGCCTGGCGCGTCCCGGGCTGCGACTCCTCGAGCTGCCAGACGATCTCGCGGAAGAGGTTCCGCGCGGCCCGGTCGGCGTGCGGGCACTCCCCGTGATCGAAGGGAAGGCCCGCGAGGCGGGCGTAGAGGTAGACCTCTCGCTCGGGGACCGCGGCGAGCGGGGCGATCCGGGGAACGAGTCCGGGTTGCCGGACCCGGTGCGGGGCCATGCGGACCAGCCGGTCGAGGTCCCCATGCACGAGGTTCATGAGGACCGTCTGGGCGAGGTCGTCGAGGTTGAACCCGACGACGAGCGCGTCGGCGCCGCAGTCGAGCGCTGCCCGGTTCAGGAGCCGGCGGCGCCAGACCCCGCAGAACGAGCAGGGCACCGTTCCCGGGAGGCCCGCCGCGGTGGTGTCGACCGTGGTGCGGATCTCCTCGGAGGCCCGTACCACGCGGTGCTCGACCCCGATCGCGCGGGTCAGCCGCTCGGCCGCGGCGAGCGTCGCGGGCCGGTACGTCGCGATCCCCTCGTCGACGCTCAGCGCGATCACACGGACGGTCGGACGACGACCGAAGTAGCGGTGCGTCAGGGCGAGGGCGACCGACGAGTCCTTCCCTCCCGAGAGCGCGACCGCGATCGTCCCGTGCCCGAACCGCGGGATCTGACGGTGCATCTCCCGGCGGACCCGCTCCTCGACGGAGGCGCGGAAGTGGTGTTCGCACAGGTGCGCCGAGCGATACGGTTGATCGACGACCGCCGGGGCCTCACACCCTGAGCAGCGCACGACCGTCCCCCACCGGTCCGCGGTATTTGACTGCGGAGCGGGCCTGCCCCTTCCACTGCGTGGATACGATTAAGAGTCGAACTTCGGCCAGCATCGTCCGATGTCATCGCCGTCGCCGATCCCGCGCGCGCCGATCGGGCCGCGTCGCGGACGCTCCTCCGCGTCGGGCACGGACGGACCGGAAGGACGCTTCGACGCCCTTGCGCTGGTCGGGCGCTTCCAGCGGATGCTGCAGGCCCAGGAGCGGAGCCCCTGCACGGTGAAGCAGTACGGGCACATCGCCCGGACGTTCCTCGCCTTCACCCAGAAGCCGCTCGAGGAGGTCACGCTCCGCGACCTCGAGGCGTACCGGGAGTACCTCGTCCTTCAACGGCACTACTCGAAGAACTCGGTCTACACCACCGTGCGGGGCCTCACGTGCCTGTTCCGCAGCTTCGGCTACGCCGTGGCCGATCAGCTCGAGCCTCCGCGCCGGCCCGAGCGGCTCCCCCGCTACCTGACCGAGGAGGAGATGCGCCGGCTGTTCGAGGCGGTCAGCGGCTCGCCTCGGGACAGCGCGATCGTCCACGTCCTCGGGTTCGCCGGACTCCGGGTCGGGGAGCTCTGCCATCTCGCCCTCGAGGACGTCGAGTTCGAGCGGAACATCCTCCACGTGCGGAGCGGGAAGGGCGACAAGGACCGGGAGGTCGTCCTCGAGGACCGGACGCGCGCCGCGCTCGACAAGTATCTCACCGAGCGGACGCTCGCCGGCGAGTCGAACCCGCGCCTCTTCCCGGTCGGCCCCGTCACGGTCGAGCGGCTCGTCCGGAAGGCCGCGCAGGTCGCCGGGATCCCCCGCCGGGTCACGCCGCACATGCTGCGCCACACCCTCGCCACGGCCCTCCTCTCCCGAGGGTGCGATATCCGCTACATCCAGAAGCTCCTCGGGCACGCATCGGTCGCCACGACGCAGATCTACACCCACGTGGACACCCAGGCGCTGCGCGAAGCGTATCAGCGCGCGCGCCCGCAATATTAACCGTCCGAGCGCCTCGGCTCGTCGTGCCCTCCGATTCGGTCGACGTCGCCATCCTCGGTGCGGGCATCGCCGGCTGCTCCCTCTCCTACCATCTCGCGCGGCGCGGCGTCGGCCCGGTCCTCGTCTTCGACCCGCAGACCTTAGCGGCCGGCGCGTCCGGGCGGGCCGCCGGGATCGTGACCGAGCAGCTGTGGAACCGCTGGGACGTCGAGGTGACCCGCGCCGCCAAGGCCGAGTACGCGGAGCTCGCCCGCCGGTGGGATCCCTCCGCGTACGCGACCAACGGGTTCGCCCGGTGGACCCGACAGGCGGAGGCGGTCGCGGTGCTCGACCGGGTCGTTCCGCAGTTCCGGACCTGGGGCGTGCCGATCGAGCGTCTCGACGCCGACGCGCTCTCGCGTCGGGTCCCCTGGGGGCGCTTCGACGACGTTCGGGGGGCGATCTGGAGCCCGGACGACGGGGTCGTGGCGCCGAGCACGATGACCGAGATCTACGCGAAGCGGGCCCAGGCGGACGGCGTGGAGTACTGGATGGGGGATCCCTTCCACGCCCTCGATCGCGCAGGCGACGGATGGTCGATCTCGGGACGGGGTCGGACGGTACGCGCCCGACGCGTGGTCCTCGCCGCCGGTGCCTGGACCAAACGCCTGCTCACGCGGCTCGGCCTCCCGGCACCGCTCGCCCCGTACCGGGTGCAGGCGGCGCTCCTCCGGCCGCCCCGCCCCGACCCGAGGCTCTTCCCCTCGGTGCACGACATCGACACCGACGTGTACGCCCGGCCGGAGGCGAACGGGCGGATCCTGGCCGGGGACGGCACGGAGCTCAATGAGATCGACCCCGAGACCTTCCGTCCCGGCGGGGACGAATCGTTCGTCGCCCACCTCGCCGAGAGCTTCCAGACCCGCTTTCCGGGATGGGCCGACGCCGAGCTCATCCGGGCCTGGGCGGGCGTCGTCGTCTCCACCCCGGACCGCCGGGCCCTCGTCGGCCCGGTCTCGGCGGCGCCGGGGCTCTACCTCATGACCGGGTTCAACGGCTTCGGGGTGATGCGTGCCGGGGGCGTCGCCCAGCGGCTCGCGGACGCGATGTCGGTGGGAGAGGCCACGGCCGCCGCGACCGAGCCGCTGGCCCCGGTCCTGCCGGATCGGTTCGCCGGAGGGTTCGCCCCGTTCTCCCCCCGCCCCGGGTTCACCCTGGAGGGGGGAAGTGACCCTCGTTTCTGACGCGCTCGCGATCGCACGGGCCGGCATCCGGGCGGTCGACCCGGCCCGGGCGGTGGCCCGGAACCTGCGGCGGTCGGCGGGGGAGCTCCGGGTGGGCGGTCGCCGCCTCCGGGCGATCCCGCCCGACGCCGTACACCTCGTAGCGATCGGCAAGGCCGCGGCGGCGATGGCGGATGCGGCCGCTGCCATCCTCGGGCCGAGCGCCCGCGGGATCGTGGCGACCCCCCGGGGGTACCCGTCCCCTCGCCGGGACCTCCGGGTCGTGTTCGGAGAGCATCCGGTTCCCGGCCCGGGGAGCTTTCGGGCCGGGGCCGCCGTCCTCGACTACGTGCGATCCCTCTCCCCCCATGAGGCGGTGCTCTTCCTGATCTCCGGGGGCGGCTCGGCGACCGTGGAGGCGCCCGCGCCCTCCCTGAGCTCGGCCGCGATCCGACGGACGACCGAGGTGCTTCTCTCGAGCGGGGCCCCTATTCAGGCGATGAACGCGATCCGACGTCACCTCTCCGCCATCAAGGGCGGCCGCCTCGCCTTTGCGACCCCGGCGAAGGCGTTCGCCACGATCGCGATCAGCGACGTCGTCGGGGATCCGCCCGCCGACATCGCGTCGGGGCCGACGGTCGGGGACCCGAGCACGTTCCGGGACGCCCTCGGGGTGGTCGGCGACTATGACCTCGTCCGAAGACTTCCTGGGACGGTCCTCGCCCATCTCCGGGCCGGCGCCCGCGGGAGGATCCCCGAGACGCCGAAGCCGACGGACCCTCGGCTACGGGGGCGCCCGTTCCTCCTCGGGGCCACGAACCGCCTCGCGCTCGACGCTGCGGAGGCGGAGGCCTGCCGCCGGGGATACGCGGTCCGGATCGCATCGCGCGCGATGACCGGAGAGACCCGCCCCGTCGCCGAGCGGTTCGCATCGTTCGTCGCGGAGATCTCCCTACGGGAACCGGGCCGACGGAGGGCGCTCCTGGCCGGTGGCGAGACGACCGTCCGTCTCGGTCCGCACCCGGGCCGGGGCGGTCGGAACCAGGAGTTCGCGCTCGCCTCCGCCGCGGCGATCGTGGGCCTCGACGCGGTGGTCCTCTCCCTCGGGACGGACGGGGTCGATGGCCCGACGGATGCGGCCGGCGGTTGGGTGGATGGGAGGACCGTTGCCCGGGCGAAGGCGCACCGCATCGATCTGGCCGCCGTGCTGCGGACCCACTCCGCCTACGACGCGCTCGTGGGTCTCGGGGGCCTCGTGCGGACCGGGCCGACCGGGACCAACGTGATGGACCTGCACGTCGGGCTGGTGCGAGGAGCGGGCGCGGCTCGACCGACGGCCGCTCGAGCTCCGCCCGCACGAGCGCGGGTCCGTCAGTCGGGATACGGCGGGAAGTAGTCGGCCCGGTGCGGCTCCTTCCAGTCGACGTAGACGGTCTTGAGCTGGAGATAGTCGCGGACCCCCCAGACGGTCCCTTCCCCGCCGAGACCGCTCTGGCGGAAACCGCCGTGGTAGCCCTGAGGGGTCTCGGGACCGACCCGGTTCACGTACGTCTCGCCGTAGCGGAGCTCGCGGATCGCCTTCTCGGCGAGCGAAAGGTCCCGGGTGAAGACGTAGCTCGAGAGACCGTAGCGGCTCGCGTTCGCCCGACGGATCGCCTCGTCCCAGTCGGCGAACGTGAGGAGGGGGAGCACCGGTCCGAAGATCTCCTCCTGCGCGACGACGGCGTTCTCCTCCTCGACGTCCCCGAGCACGGTCGGCTGGTAGAACGCCCCGCCGGCGAACGCCGTCGCCTTCGGGACCTCTCCCCCGACCACGACCGTCGCGCCGGCATCCACCGCCTCGCGGACGTCCTTCGCGATCGTATCCCTCGCGTGCTTCGAGTAGAGCGGTCCCATATCGACGCCCGGAGCGAGTCCCGGCCCGACCCGGAGCTTCCCGACCAGGCCGGCGACCCGGGTCCGGAACGCTTCGGCGACGGCCCGGTCGACGTAGACGCGCTCGGCCGCGATACAGGCCTGTCCGGCGTTCCAGAAGCGGGCCCAGACGGTCGCCCGCGCCGCCCAGTCGAGGTCGGCGTCCCGGCCCACGAGGACCGGGGCCTTGCCGCCGAGCTCGAGCAGGCACTTCACGACGCCCGGGGCGGCGAGCCGGAGCACGTCGATGCCGCTCGATGTGGAGCCCGTGAGCGTGACCGTGGAGCACTGTGGGTGCTGGATCAGGCCCGGTCCGACCTCGGCGCCCCCGCCGGTCACGACGTTCAGGACCCCGGAAGGAAGGCCCGCCTCCTTCAGGACCTCCGCGATGAGGAGCGAAGAGAGCGGCGTGTTGCTCGACGGCTTCAGGACCATCGTGTTCCCGCCGAGCAGCGCGGGGGCGATCTTCCGGGTCACCGTGGCGGCGGGGAAGTTCCACGGTGTGATCGCGACGACGACCCCGCGCGGGACCCAGAGGAGGCGCATCGTCTCGCCGGTCGGGAGCCCCGCGACCTCCTCGCCCGAGAGGGTGCGCGCGAACGCCGCGTAGTACTCGAAGTTGTCCGCGGCCCCTTCCACCTCCGAGCGACTCTCGAAGAGGACCTTCCCCATCTCGCGCGTCACGAGGCGGGCGAGCTCGTCGGCCCGCGCCCGCAACCGCTCGGCGGCCCGCACGAGGATCTTGGCCCGGGCCGCCGCGCCGATCGCTTCCCAAGCGGGTTGCGCCCTCGCCGCCGAGTCCATCGCCGCCCGGGCGTCGTCGCGGGTCGCCCGCGCGGCCCGTCCCACGATCGAGCCATCCGCGGGGTCCACGACGTCGAGCGTCGCCCGGGTCCCGATCGGCACCGACGCGTTGTCGAGAAACAGTCCCCGGGTCAACGACACGGACATGGCCCCGGCAGCGCGGAGTCCCGTATACCGTTATTTCGAACGTTCAGTCGGGAGCGCGCACCCGGGCCAACTTCTCGAGGAACTCGACCCCCTCACCGCTCGTCATCGGGCGGCCGTCCTCGCGGGTGAGGGGGAGTCCCGCGATGCGGCACGCCTCCTCGGGCGGCTTCCCTTCGAGGAGTGCGCGGAGCGCCCGCTGCTCGGCGCGGCTGAAGGGGATACCGCTCAGCTGGAACTCCTCGAACGCCTCAAAGGCGATCGGGCAGACGACGCGCCCGATACGCGCCAGCTCGGCAGCGTAGAGACGGATCTCTTCCTGGGCGTGCGGGTCCAACCGCAGCGAGAGAAAGTGGAACAGGTTCCACAGGTTCGTCTTCCAGTACCATTGGGTGTAGTAGGCGACCGGCAGGAGAAGTCGGGCGGTCTCGCGGGCCACTCCTTCCTCCAGCGCCCGGGTGTACGCGGCGTACGCCTCCTGGGAGATCCGGTCGAGGTCGCTCCGGAACCGTTCGACGGTCTCCGCCGGCAGCGGATCGCCCCGGCCCTGACGGTTCCGCTGGGACTGGTGGCGCACTTCGTCCGGCAGCGGGACCTCGTACTCGTCCGTGACGACGCTGTACCGCGCCGACGCCTCGTTCACGGAGGCCGTCCGATGGCGGATCCATTGACGCGCGACGAAGATCGGGAGCCGGACGAAGAACTTGTACTCCACCATCTCGAACGGAGTGGTGTGCCGGTGCCGCATCAGGTACCGGATGAGGCCCCGGTCGTCGCGCACCGTCTTGGTGCCCTGGCCGTAGGAGACCCGGGCGGCCTGCACGATCGCCGCGTCGTTCCCCATGTAGTCCACCAGGGCCACGAACCCGTGGGCGAGCACCGGGGCCTGTACGCCGATGAGCCGGTCCGCCTCCGGCACGATGGGCCGGGTCATCCGGTCCGACGATTCGGACACGGGTCCGCGGAGGGGGTCCGCGGCATAAAGGCCGCCGGGCGGGTCGTGGAACGCCCCGGGAAAGACTATAGGCCACGCGCTGACTCGAATGGCTCGGGAGCTCTCCCGTGAGGATCTTCGTCGGGATCGCGTGGCCGTACTCGAACGGCCCGTTCCACATCGGTCATCTCGCGGGGGCGTACCTTCCTGGGGACATCTTCTCCCGCTTCCACCGGCTCCGGGGAAACGAGGTCCTGATGGTCTCGGGCTCGGACATGCACGGCACCCCGACGCTCGTGACGGCCGAGAAGGAGGGGGTCTCTCCCGAGGTGATCGCCCGCCGGTACCACGCGATCAACAAGGCCGCGTTCGAGAAGCTCGGCTGCTCCTACGACCTCTACACCCATACCCACACGATCGTCCACGAGCGGACCGTCCAGGAGCTGTTCCTCGCGCTGCTCGAGAACGGTTACATCCGCCGACGGACCGAGGAGGGGGCCTTCTGCCCGAAGCACCAGCGGTTCCTGCCGGACCGGTACCTGACGGGGACCTGCCCGCACTGCGGGTTCGAGAACGCCCGGGGGGACGAGTGCGACCACTGCGGCCGGCCGCTCGAGCCGCGCCAGCTCCTCCACCCGAAGTGCGTGCTCTGCGGCACGCCGGCCGAGTTCCGGCCGTCCGAGCACTTCTACCTCGAGCTCGACCGGCTCCAGCCCCGGCTGGCCGAGTACCTGGGCCACCAGACGCACTGGCGGTCCGGCACGATCCGGGTCGCCGAGAACTTCCTCGCCGAGGGGCTCCATCCCACGCCGATCACTCGGGACCTCGACTGGGGGATCCCGATCCCGCTCGACGGGTACGGGGCGAAGCGGTTCTACGTGTGGTTCGACGCGGTCACGGGGTACCTGTCGGCCTCCAAGGAGTGGGCGATCCGCACGGGGGACCCGGAGGCCTGGCGGAGGTTCTGGGACGAGGGGGACGGCGTCCGCGCGTACTACTTCGTCGGCAAGGACAACAAGTTCCATCACACGGTCATCTGGCCCGGGATGCTCCTCGGGGTTGGCGGCCTCCGCCTTCCCTACGACGTCCCCGCGAACGAGTGGCTGCTGACCCAGGGCAGCAAGATCTCCAAGTCCCGGACGAAGGACCGGGACCCGTTCGTCCCGTCCCTGCTCGAGCGGTACCCGCCCGACGTCATCCGGTTCTACGCCGCGCTCCTCGCGCCGCAGAACCACGACACTGAGCTCGACTGGGCCGAGTTCGACCAGCTCCACAGCGAGGTGCTGGCGAACCAGTACGGGAACCTCGTCCAGCGGGCCCTCGTCCTCGCGCGCGACCGGTACGAGGGGAAGGTCCCCTCCCCCGGCACGACCCCGGGAGACGTGCGCGAAGAGGAGGTCCGGCGCCGGATACGCGCCGCCCACGAGCGGATCACCGAGGAGTACGAACGGGTGCATCTCAAGGAGGCCCTCGATCTCACCCTCGCCGAGGTCCGCGAGGCGAACCGACGGTTCCACGAGGCGAAACCGTGGGCGGCCTCCGAGCCCGCCCGGGCCCGGGCGGTGTACGAGACCCTCTGGTGGCTCGAGGCGATCGCGGTATGGCTCGCTCCGGTCCTCCCGTTCTCGAGCGCGGAGGTCTTCCGGATGCTCGGACGCACCGGCCCCCCGTCTTCCGGCGACTGGGATCGGGTGACCGAGCCCCCCACCCCCGGTCAGCCGCTCCAGGAGATCCGCCCGCTGTTCCCCCGCCCGGAACCGTCTCCGCGGCGCAGCGCCGCTGGCGGTAGCCCTTCCCCGCCGCCGTCGGCGAGCGCCCCGCCAGTCCTCGCGGCCAAGGTGGGAATCGTACGTTCGGTGTCCGACCACCCCTCGGCCGACAAGCTCTACGTTCTCGAGGTGGACGTCGGGGAGGACGGTCCGCGGACCGTGGTCGCGGGGCTGAAAGGGTCGTACGCGCCGGACCAACTGGTCGGACGACGGGTCACCCTGCTCGCGAACCTCGCACCCCGGACGATCCGCCGCATGACCTCCCAAGGCATGGTGCTCGCCGCCGACCACGCGGACCGCGCGGTCCTGGTCGAGCCGCCGGCCGCGGTCGCGCCGGGAACGTACCTCGCCGGGGCCACCGCATCGGACCGGACGATCTCCTACGAGGAGTTCGCCGCGTTCCCCCTCGTCGTGGGCGCGGTCGCCGGGGTGACCGAGGACGGACGGACGCGCATCGACGTCGGGGGGAGAGCCGTCACCGTGCTCGGTACGTGGGAGATCGGCTCCCGGGTGGTCGTCCGGCTGGTCGCCCGGGACGCCGACGCCGGCGAGCTGCTCGCGTTCGGTCCCGGGCTCCCCGCCCGAGTTCCCCCCGAGGTGCCCGTGGGGGCGACGGTCCGATGAGCGACGGACTTCGAGTGGACCTGCATGTGCACTCTCATCACTCTCCGGACTCGAGGCTCGATCTCGACGCGATCGCCCGTCAGTTGCCCTACGTGGGCCTTCGCGGGTTCGCCCTGACCGACCACAACACGGTCGCCGGACACGCCGAGATCCCGGCTCTCCGGGCGAAGTACCCCGGGACCTTGGTGCTTCCCGGGGTCGAGGTATCGACCCGGGAGGGCCACCTTCTGGTCTACGGCGTGAGCGAGGTCCCCCCGCTCCACCGCCCGATCGACGAGACGCTCGCGTGGGCCCGGGAGCGGAACGGGGTCTCAGTGCTCGCGCATCCGTTCCGCATCGCGCATGGCGCGGGGCGACGGGTCGCCGAGACGAGCCCGGTCCTGGGGATCGAAACCCGGAACGGTCACTCCTCCGCCATCACGAACTACCAGGCCGAGATCGTTGCGGCCCGACGATCGCTTCCCGGCACGGGGGGCAGCGATGTGCACGAGCTCTCGGACCTCGGCCGGGCCTACACGGAGTTCCCGAGCGGGGTCACGACCGCGGAGGAGATGCTCGAGTCGCTGCGCGGCCATCGGATCGAACCGGGTGGCCGGTCGCTCCGCTTTGCGGCCCGGTTCCGTCTCGGGCTGCGCACCGGCGTCCTCTTACTGGCCCGCGGATTCCGTCCTATCTGAGACCGGCCTCGCGCCCCGAGGGCTTTAAGCGGCGGACCCCTGCGGAGCGCCGCGCCGAGGTGGCAGAATGGTTAATGCGACGGACTGCAGATCCGTTTCCTGGGGGTTCGATTCCCTCCCTCGGCTCCTTTTCCTCCGTAGATCCTCGCCGTCGTAGGCGGGGGATCGAACTCTGCCGCGATATTCGCGCAGCGTGAGGAGCATGCCCCCGGCCCCAGAACGATCCCCCTCCGGAGGAAGGCCGGCTGCCCCGCAAGAGAACCCCGTCGGTCCCGACCTCGGCTGGCACGAACCGTCTGAGGCCTCCTCATCAGTTCTTGGTCGCTCCGGTTCGCTGGAGCGAACGAAGGTCTCTTGCCAACGGCCCTGGCGTTGGCAACCCGGGGTCGGTCAGCCCGTTCGACGCCGTCGGGCGACGGCTCCTGGTGGTGCGCCGAGCGTTCTCAGGAAGAGATCTCCATCACCGACCGCGGGATGGGGTAGTCGAGGTACCAGAGCACCGCGTGATACTCCGCTCGAGAGATTTCGCCGTGCACGAAGTGGCGGTAGGCGATGACTCGTTCATACTCGCGTCGGGATATCCCGCCCTGACGTAGTCGGCGGCGGGCCAACACCTCCTCCCGATCCGCCCTTCGGCCCGCTTCTCGGGTGGGGCGGAACCCGAATACGACGAAGGGCCCGAGGAACACCACCAGGCCAAGAGCGATCCCTCCTCCGGTGAGTCGGAGGGTGGCGTACCAGATCGCATAGATCTGGGCAACGGTGATGGAGAAGAGCAGCAAGATCGCGGTCGGTAGAGAAGTTGCGCCGACCCCGGGAATCAGCAGCCCCTCCAGTACCACGACCGGTACGGAAGCCCCGAGACTAAAGGCGGAGATCGCCCATGGCGACGCCCGGGGAGGCAGTCGGGCCGGGGGGCCGGATAGGTCGATCTCGTACGGAAGAGTCGGGACGACCATCATGGCCACCGGGAGAGTCGGTCGCCCCACCCCCTTCTCGACCGACGAGAGGAACCCGCCCGAAAGGACTTTCGGCGCCCGAACGCCGCTCGAGCGACCGGACCCGTTTCCGAACCCGTGCGAGACGAGCCGAGAGTCTCAGAACGGACCCATCCGGTCGGTCCAAGGCTCGGCCGCTGGAACGTGAGGTCCAGTAGGGTCGAAGGCAGGGGATCGAGGCGAATCCACCCGATCGACGCGTGACCGGCAGCACTCGCAGCGGGAGACCGCGCAAGGAGTCGCTCAGACGGGAACCGATTGCCCCCGAGAGCTTCTGGCGGTGTTCGCGGACTTCATCGCTTGGCTCGCCTCCCTCCCCTGACTGGGTGATCCTCGGCTCGCCTTCTATCGGGGTGGTTGAGGTAAGTCACCCCGTGAACCGCGTCGCCCGGGGACTATCCCGCTTGGCTCGAAGGGGTCAGTCGCGCCGGGGCCGGACCTGGAGGGAGGGTGCCAGGAGTCCGTGCAACGGGGCCGATACGATTTAGGAGGTGTTCCCGGTTGCGAGCGCTGAAGCCGATGGGAGCCATGGATCCGGACCGACGCGGCATCTCTTCCCTGACCGGAGACGAGTATCGGCGGGCCATGAGCCAGCGATACGAGACCGGTCATACTCCATGGGATTCCGGACGACCGGACCCGGAGTTGATACGTGCGGTCACAGCCGGTGAACTGCCCGGTACCACGCTTCTCGAGCTGGGATGCGGTATGGGTACCAACGCGATCGAACTCGCCCGCCGGGGCTACCGGGTGAAGGCGATCGATCTCGTGGATCTTCCGATCCAGCAGGCCCGAGAGAGGGCCCGGAAGGCGGGGGTGGCCGTCGAGTTCCTCTCCGGGGACCTCACAAAGCTGGACCTCGGAGGTCCGTTCGACTGCCTCGTCGATGTGGGGCTCTACCACGGCATCCGGAACCGGGACCTTCCAGGGTTCCTTTCCACGCTCCGTCGGGTCTCTCGAAGCGGAACCCGGTGGCTTTGCCTCGCGGGGAACGCCAACGAGACGCTGCCCGATGGCCCTCCGGTCGTTCGAGAGGAAGAGTTCCGAACCGAGCTCGAACCCCTCTTCCGGATCCTGCGGGTCCGGGAATTCCGATTCGATCTGAGCCGGGACTTTCGTCCCCTGGCTTGGTCGATACTGGCCGAGCGTCGGTAGCGCCCGAGTCGGCGGCTCCGCGGCCGGTGCACGTCGGTGACGACGCCCCGGCTCGCGGCCGTCGACGCTCGCCGAAGATCGGCCACTCGTGGGAAACCGCGCGGGGCTTAAACCAGGGTGCAGATGCCGGACCCATGGCAGTGGTTCTCCATGTGCGCGGCCAGATCCGCTACGGAGAGTGGCGCCGCTTTCGCGAGACCGTCGAACGATATCGAGACTATCGGAGGAGCAAGGGGTACGTGGTCCCCGAGGTCCTGTTGGGTCTGAGCGGTCCGATGAACTCGGCCGTGCTCGTGTATCGGTACGCCGACGCGAAGGCGTTCGAAGCGGAAGATCGGGCGATCTCGGACGACCCCGAATACGGCAAGGTCGCCTCGGCGATGCCGTATCGCGACGGCACGATCGGCTACGAGCTCTATCGCGAGGGGTAGCCGCGAGGCGACGCCTCCGCGAAGAGGCCGCTGGTCCGACGGTTCCCGATCCCGTACGGGAACGTCTGCCGTCGCGAAGCCCGACCGAGTCAACGCGGACGGGTGAGAGCTCGGATCTCATCCAGGGTGACCGGCACCTCGAGCGGGTGGGCATCCTGGTAGAGCTGGGCGACCCGGGACGGGGCGTGGCCCTGGCGAACAAGTTCCCGAAGCTCTTCCCGTCGACGCCGGGCCGCCCGGCCCAAGGCCGCGTACGTGATAGCCGCCGGAGTACCCGGTTCGACGGCCCGATAACCGGAGTCCCGGTCCCGCTTTGGAAGGTCGCGCGTTCCCTCCCGCGGCCCGTTCTCGCTCATCGACCTCTGGGGGAGGCAGGGCACGCTTATGGCTCCGCCCCCGGGAGAATTCGTCACTCGTCGCTTCCCAGTCGCGGCGCTCCCGTGACGTGCTCACCGGCTCGGTCGGCCCCGGGAAGGCCGTCGCCGAGGCGGCTTCCGTGCCGGGGCAACATAGCCGCCGGGGCTGGGCCGGGGACCCTTGGGGTCAGAGTACCAGAGGTCGCGATGTCGTTCGGGGTCGTGGTCGTACTCGAACCACCAGACACCGGTGTACGGCGGTTCGATGTCGTCCTGCCACAGCATGCACAGGATCTCGCCGTGGTGGAGGAAGTCCTCCTCGATCAGGTGCCATAGGACCTCCCTCGGCGTGATCCTCCAGTTCGACACCTCCTTCTCATGACCAGCCACGCGCGGGGGGATCCGCTTCCGGTCGAAGTCGTCCGGTCCGAGGCGACGTGCGACCCGCTGAACGGCGGAATCGATCGCCCGGTTCATCCGTCGGAGCTCCCGGACCGACGTCGGACTCCTCGGGAGCTTCAGCATCCACTCGAGCCGGCGCTGCCCGAAGAAGTGCACGAGCCACCACGCGTACACCTGTAGGACGTGGAGGTGGACGTTCCGTATCGACTCGAAGGTCGAGCCGCGTCGTCGGGTCAGGACCTTCCACGGTAACCGCTCGAACAGGTCGAGGTACTTGTTCCTCGACCAGCCGTGATAGACCAGCATCCGCTCGAGGTCGGTCCGGAACTCGGGATCGGAGAAGGGCACAGGGTGGGCAGTTCCGGGGAAGAGAAAAAAAGGTCGATGATGGGTTCGGGTCTGCCTCACGGGCTCCGGATTGACCGCCGACCGGGAAACGCCGCGAGGCCGCCAATACCGGGGTGTCCCCCGGGGGTCGGGGTTCCACGCAGCCGATGATTTCACGTCGCGCGGAGGAGGCGGGTGAGCCCCTCCGCATGCGCCCGAGCCTCCGCCCGCGGAACCGACCGATCCGATGTCAAGGCCAGGATGGCCTCCGGTCCCGCGGCGAGCAGGGCGGTCGTCGTCTCCGGGCCGTCTACGAACCCGCGCTGCGGTCGCCCCCGACGGAGTTCGGATCCCAGCGTTCCCGCGGCTCCGAAGATCGTCGCGCACAGGATCGCGAAGGTCTCGGCCGAGACCCCCGGTGGCACGTCCGCCGAAAGGACCGTCCCGTCGCGCGCGAGGATCGCGGCCACGACGGCCCCGGTCCGCTGTCGCATCTCACAGACCGCCTCGACAACGCCGGCGCCTTCCCTCATAAGCCGGGCCCCCGGTCGGACGGCCCCGGGATGAACACGACGTGGGGCAATCCCCTCGACGGATCCGGAACGACCACGTGGCTCGGAAACCGGGGGCGGAGTCCCCGGATGGTGAGGCCGACGTCCTCCCGGTGCAGGGCGAACTCCGTGTCCACCATCTGACGGACGCTGTCGGCACAGCCGACCCCGGGACCCAGGACCCCGATCCCAAGGTTTCCCATCTGCCGGGTGCGCTTGGTCCCCTGAAAGAACGCCTTCACCGCGTCCTCGCTCCCCAGGAGCGTATCGAACACCTCGAACGCGGTGCTCTCCACGAACGGCCGGTGGCGACCTCCCTGGGCCGCCTTCTCGGCCGCCACCGCCTTCGCGACCGCTGCCCGGCGCGCCTTCGGGTCACGCCGGCGCCCGAGAGGGTCCCGCTCCGGGTCTCCGATGGTCACGACGTACGACAGCCCCCGGTCCTCCCCGGCATAGTCGAAGATCCGTACCCGGCTGTCGAACCGACGGCGGGTGACGAAACGGATCATCCGATCGCGAAAGCGGTGCGGTACGTCCCGGGTGGGCAGGATGGCGACCAGGCCCCGAGACTGGTAGAGCGCGTTGAGGTACGCGGGAAAGAGCAGGAGATCGAGGTCCTCCAGTCCGACGGTGGGGTCCATCGTAAAGAGGGCGACGCTGCCTCGGGAGAAGCCGCCCCCGAGCAGCCGGTCGAAATCCGGAATCCCGCTTGAGAATCGTCCGTCCGGATCCGGAACGGGTGTCCAGGGTGCGGGCTCGTTCGACCTTCGCGCGGAGGTGCCCATGACCCGGCCATGGAGCCCGGAGGTTCATAGAACCGTGTGTTCCCGCGCGTCGATTTCCTGACGGTAGCCTCGCTCCATCTTTGGGTACGGCCGGCGCGCAGAGCGGTGTCCGTCCCGTATCTTCCGGTACCCGGTCCCGTGTTCCCGGTCGGGTACGGATCCGACGCGTACTCAGGTAACTGATGCGCGACCCCGGGCCGGACTGATTCCCCGGGAGTGTCTCGAGTCGCCGGATCGAGCAAGCCGATCCGGGGCAGGCGGCCCTACCTCCCGTCGGTCGTCAGGGGGTGGACCGCTCGCTCGAGGACCTCCGCCGGAAGCCGGAGCCCCTGAAGGGCGGCAAGGAATCGCGGATCGCCCCGGATCGGATCGAACGCCGGGCTCGAGTAGCGCAGCCAGAGCCCGCTCTCCCCTTCCCTCTTCAGCGTTTCGAGGAGCGTGAGGGCCTTCTCCTTCTCTCCGATGACCGAGTACAACATGGCGACGAAGTCGTTCGATACGAACTCGTGGGGAGCACCCCCTTCGAGCTCCGCCAGGAGCGCGCGCGCCTCCTGAGGCTCCCCGATCATCGCGAGGACGATGGCACGCCCGACCCGGACGAGGAGGGCGGTCGGGGGCCCCGCGAGCTCGAGTTCACGGTGGGCCTCGACCGTCCGTCGGTCCATCGCGTACCGCACCGCAAACGCGACGTGGGTCATTCTCGGCGACGGATCCTCCGGTAGCAGCTCGCGAAGCCGTGCCTGGGCGTCGGCCACCGAGTGGTGCATCAGGGCGATATCGACCAGCAACCACCGGGGGGTCGCGGACTTGGGGTCGGTCTCGACGGCCATACGGAGCTGGTGCTCCGCCTCGGGGAAGCGCCCGAGGACCCGCAGGAGCGTCGAATAGCTCACCCGGGCCATGGTATTGCTCGGGTTGAGCGTGATCGCCCGCTCGAATTCCCGCTCCGCACGGGGCCAGTCGTGGTCGGCCTGCATCGCGAGGTTCCCGAGGGCGGAGTGGGCCTCGGAGAGCTCCGGGTCGAGCTCGAGCGCGCGGGTGATGAGCGCCCGGGCCCGATCGAGCCCTTCGTGGTGCGGCAGGTAGTCTCCGGCGGCCTGAACGAAGCGATGACCGAGTTGCGCGTAGGCGAGGGCGAACTCGGGGTCCCGCCGGATCGCCTCCTCGAGCATCTCGATCGATTCCCGGAACCAGCGGTGGTCCAGCTCGTCGGCGCGAAGGATCGCGCGGAGGTAGAGCTCGTACGCCGCGAGGTCCGATGTGGGGGATCGTCGGATGAACTCGCGGGCACGGTCCGACAGTTCGACCCGGATCGCCTTGGCCGTGCTCTCCGCGACCTCGGTCTGGATGGCGAAGACGTCCGACAGTTCGCGGTCGTACCGCTCCGACCAGACGTGCTCCTGGCTCGGCACGTCGATGAGCTGCAGCGTGATGCGCAACCGGTCGCCCGCCTTGCGCACGCTCCCCTCGAGGATCGATCCCACGCCGAGCTCGCTCCCGATCTGGGCGACCGACTTCGCGCTCGACTTGTACGGGACGACGGAGGTACGGGCGATCACGCGGAGCCCGGGGATCTTGGAGAGGACGGCGATCAGCTCCTCCGTGAGCCCGTCGGCGAAGTACTCGTCCTTCGCGTCGGGGCTGATGTTCGCGAGCGGGAGCACCGCGAGCCGCGGGTGCGCCGCACGGGAGGGCGCCGCGGCCGCCCCGGGAACCCCGACGCGATAGAGCCCGATCGGCTCGCTCACTCCCTTCAGGACCTGGGGTCCGAGGGGCTCGAGACCGTAGTGGACCTTGTTCCGGACCTGGTTATACACCGATTCCGAGATCACGATCCCCCCGGCTTCCGCGGCCGACTCGACCCGGGCGGCGACGTTGACCGCGTCGCCGAAGATGTCCTGGTCCCGCCGCTGGACGTCTCCGAGGTGCACACCGACCCGGAGGCGGAGCGCGACGACCCCGGGCCGGGCGTTGCGGTCGAGGACCTGCTTCTGGAGCTCGACGGCCGACTCGATCGCATCGAGGGCGCTCGGTAACTCGAGGAGGAGGCCGTCGCCCGTGGACTTCACGAGCCGTCCATGATGGGCCTCGACGATCGGCCGGGCGATGCGCTCCTGCTCCTCGATCAGGGCGAGGGCGGTACGCTCGTCCGTCTGGGCAAGATGGGTGGAATCCACCATGTCGGTGAACATGATGGCCGCCAGCTGCCGGCTCGCTGCCACACCGGGGCGAGGGCCGCCGTCCACAAAAAGGTCGGCGTCTCGCCCCGGACCCGGTCCACCCGCGCCGACGTCGCCCTTGCCTCGCGCCGCATGGCCGGGGCCGTGGGGTCCCGGCCCCCGGCTCGGAACGGTCCGCCCTATCCCCCTCGCGGCGGGGGAGCCGACGCTCAGGGCTATATCCCGGCAGTCGGTCAGCCGTCGCGTGCCCGTCTTCCAAGGAAAGGCCGCGAACGAGAGCGCCCAGTTGCTCGGCAAGGTTCCGATCTTCGCGAGCGCCAGCGAGCGGGAGCTGAAGCATCTCGCTCGGGATGGCGCGGAGCGAACGTACAAGGAGGGCGCCGCCGTCGTCTCGCAGGGCGAGAAGGGGATCGGCCTCTACCTCGTGCTGGACGGCAAGGTCGAGGTCCGGCGCAAGGGCCGCCGCCTCGCCACGCTCGGCCCGGGTCAGTTCTTCGGAGAGATGTCGATCTTTGATGACCAGCCGCGTTCGGCGGACGTCGTGGCCGTCGTCCCCACCCGATGCCTCGTCCTCTCGAAGTGGGAGTTCTGGGGCTACGCGAACCACCACACGGGGCTGCTTCGCGGGATGCTCGAGGAGATGGCCCGCCGCCTGCGGGCCACGGACCAGGCCCTATCGGAGTAGCGGGCCGGGGCGTCCCGATCGGCCCGCGCCCTCCCGGGGACCCGCCCGGTCGATCGGTTCAGCGTCGCGGCAGCTTCCCGTCGACCAGGAGCGGGAGCGCGCGTCGGCGAATCCCCGAGGCGTCGAAGATCGCGTTCGCGATCGCCGGCGCCACCGCGATCATCGGGGTCTCGCCTCCGCCGACCGGCGGGAGGTCCTTCCGGTCGATCAGGATCGTGTCGAGCTCGGGGAGGTCGGAGAACCGGGGGACCCGGTACTGCGAGAGACGGGGGTTCAGGATGCGACCGTCGCGGAAGTGGATCGATTCGAACAGCGCTCCGCCGATGGCCATCATCGCCGCCCCCTCGACCTGGTTCCTCAGGTTCTCCGGGTGAACGATCGCCCCCGCCTCGAACGCGGTGACGAGGCGGTCGACGTGGACCGACCGATCCGCGCCGACCGACACCTCGGCGACCGTCGCCACGCGCCCCTCCTTCTCGAGCCCGACCGCGAGGCCGTGACCTCTTCCCGCCGAACGGACCCATCCGCTCCAGCCGGCCCGCTCGGCGGCGCTCCGTAGGACCGCGAGCAGCCGTTCGTCCTCGAGGTTCCGCTCCCGGAAGGCGAGCGGATCGATCTCGGCGAGCCCGGCCAGCTCGTCGATCGCGACCTCCCGCGCGAAGTTGTTCGTGTTCGCCGCCAGCGATCGGTACGCGCCCTGGGGTAGCGGGGAGACGGACAGTTCGTTGTCGATGCGGTAATCCCTGACGCGGTACGGCGAGCCGAGCCCGGCGGACCCGGCGTTCACATTGTGGAACACCCAGGCCGCCAGCCGCCCGTCGCGGTTCACGGCGGCACGGACGTCGATGAGGGCCATCGGCCGGAAGTAGCCGAACCGGAACTCCTCCTCGCGGGAGAACGTGACCGCGACCGGAGCACCGGCCGCCCGCGCGAGGCGGGCCGCCGCCAGGGACACGTCGCCCCCGTGCTTCCCTCCGAACCCGGAACCGGTGTACGGAACGATCACGCGGACGTCCTCGACCGCGAGCCCGAGCGCCTCGGCCACGTGATCCCGTGCGCGGAACGGCGTCTGGGTCCCGACCCAGACGGTGAGTCGGGGGCCGGTCCACTCCGCGACGGCCGTTCTCGTCTCGAGGGGAACGTGGGCGATGTACGCGGTGCGGTACGTGACCTCGATCGATCGGTCGGCGTGGGCGAGGATCCCGTCGGGGTCGCCGTCGGAGTCCGACCGCACCTCCCAGCCATCGCCGTTCCGCGGGTGGGCCCGCAGGAACGCCTCGGCCTCGTCCTCGCGGGGCTGGGGCGACTCCTCCCACTCGGCCTCGACGTCCGCCAGGGCCGCACGCGCCTCGAAGGGCGACGGCGCCACCACCCCCGCGAACTCCCCCTCCCGGACGAAGCGGACGCCCGGCCTCGCCTCCGCCCTCGCTCCATCGACCCGTACGAGCCGGGCCCCGATCCTCGGAGGGCGAAGGATCGCCCCCCAGTGCATGGCCGGGAGCCTCAGGTCCGAGACGAACGTCCGCCGCCCGGTGACGACGTCCCGGGCGTGGGGGTCGAGCGCCGGATGGCCGGCCACGCGCCAGTCCTCCGCTCGGGTCAGGGGTGGAGTCGGGCCCACCGGGACGACCTCCCGCCGACCGCGGACCAGTTCGGCGTACGGCGTCCCCCGCGAGCGGCCGGGCGGGCGGACCTCGCCATCGACCGCCTCTCCCGGGGTCCCGGACCCACCCGCGGCCATGGAGGCTCGCTCGATCAGGGCCGCCCGGGCCGTGGCCGCCACCTCACGGAGCGCCGGCAGCGCATCCGGCATCGAGCGGCTGCCGAACGTTCCCATGTCCCACGGGCAGAGGTCCGTGTCCCCCATCACGAGCTCGACGCGCTCGAGCGGGACCCGAAGCTCCTCGGCGACCGCGAGCGAAAGCGCGGTCCGGGTCCCCTGCCCGACCTCGACCTTCCCCGTGAAAGCCCGGATCCGACCGTCCGGGGCGATGTGGATCCACGCGGAGGGCGGGGAGAAGCCCCGCTCCGGTCCTTTCGACCGCAGGGGGACCCGGTGGACGACCAGCCCCTCGCCGAGAACGTCGAAGTAGTCCCGTTCCGAAGGAGGGGTCCGGTCCCACGGACGCTTGGGTCGTGGCGGGAGCATCTCAGGGACCTCGCATCCGATCGCCGCGGGCGATCTCCGAGGCCCGCCGGACGGCCCGGACGATGCGGGCGTTCGCTCCGCACCGACAGAGGTGGGGTTCGAGCGCCTCCCGGATATCGGCCTCCGAGGGGTCGGGGTTCCGATCCAAGAGCGCAGTGGCCCGCACCACCATTCCGGGGGTGCAGAAGCCGCACTGGAACGCCCCCGTCTCCACGAACGCTTGCTGGGCCGGGTTCAGCCGATCCCCCGTCGCCATGCCCTCGATCGTCCGGACATCGGCGCCCTGGAGCTCCCGTATCGGGACCTGGCACGCCGGGGTCGGGGTCCCGTCGACGAGCACCGTGCACGCTCCGCACTCCCCCTCCCCGCATCCGTACTTGGTGCCGGTGCGACCGAGATCGACCCGCAGCGCCTCGAGGAGGTGGCGCTCGGGGGATCCCGATACGGTCACCGGTTCCCCGTTGACCGTCAGCCGTACCCCGCGCGCGGCTCTGCCCCCCGCGCCCTTACCGGCCATGTCGGATGACCCCGCACGGCCCCAAAAGGGTCGCGGGGCGACGGCCCGGAACGGTCTAGTCGCCGGGGACCGAGCGGTTCGGGGTGGGCGACGGGCGCCCCGGACCGCGGACGATCAGCACCGAACCGCGGGCGTGGTGGAGAATGCCGTCAGAGACGCTGCCGAGGAAGAGACGCCCGGCCTCGGAGAGGGCGCGGCCGCCGGCCACAATGAGGTCGGGAGGGTGCTCTTCGGCGTAGGCGAGGATCCGCTCGACCGGCCGGCCCTTGAGCAACTGGGTCTCGACGTGCCGAACGCCTCGGCCTTCGAGCAATGCCTTGGCCCGGACCAGCTCGCCCTCCGCCGCTTCGACCGTCTGGTCTACGCTCGCGCCGGCCGGGAGGAGGAGCCCATAGGCGAGCCGGGCCGTGTCGAGCACGAACACGATCGTGACAGACACCTCCGTGCGTCCGGTGATCTCGGCAACGATGTCGAGGGCGGCCGTCGCCTCGGGCGAGCCATCGTACGCCAGCAGCACCGACCGAAGGGCCATCGTCACCGCGAGCGAACGGGGGGAGATAGCCATTCCCGCGGGCCCGAAGGGGGATAAATGACCCGGAGGTCGCTGCCGGCGCCACGACGATGAAGGCGCTCGTCCTGATCGGGGGGTTCGGCACCCGGCTGCGCCCGGTGACCTACACGGTCCCGAAGCAGTTGATCCCGATCGCGGGGAAACCGATGCTCTACCACGTCCTCGACCTCCTGCCGCCGGACGTGGAGGAGGTCGTCCTCGCGACCGGCTACAAGGCCGACCTGATCGACGCCTACGTGCGCGCCCACCCGCCGCGGTGGCCGGTCCGTACGGTCTCGGAGGCGGAACCGCTCGGGACCGGCGGCGGGATGAAGAACGCCGGGGACGGCATGTCCGATCCGTTCTATCTTCTGAACTCCGACGTGATCGCGTCGGTGGACCTCCGCGCGCTCGCCGAGCGCCAGCACGATCGCGGCGGGATCGGGACGATGACGCTCGCCGAGGTGGAGGACACGAAGCCTTACGGGGTGGCCGCCCTCGGCGAGGGAGACCGGATCACGGAGTTCGTCGAGAAGCCGGAGCCCGAGAACGCCCCCTCGCACTGGATCAACGCGGGGATCGCGGTCTGGCAGCGCGAGGTCCTCGACGCGATCCCGGCCGGTCGGGCGGTGAGCTTCGAGAAGGAGGTCGTTCCGGGTCTCCTGCCCCGCGGACTCTACGGGTTCCGTCTCACGGGGTACTGGGACGATGCCGGCACCCCCGAACGCCTCCTGCGGTCCCAACGCCTCCTCTTCGAGGGAGGGCGGGGCGGGAAGGGCACCGTCCCCACCGGTTCGTTCGGTACCGGCCCGATCGCCGTGCTTCCCGGCGCGACCGTTCGGGGCGCATCGTTCGGCCGGTTCGTCACCGTCGGGGCGGGGGCGGTCGTGGATTCGGGAGCGTACGTTGAGAACTCCATCCTCATGGACGGGGCGCACGTCGATCGCGATGCGACGGTCTCCGGATGCCTTCTCGGACCCCGGTCCCGAGTGCATCCCGGGCACCGTATCACCGGTGTGGTGCTCGGGGAGCACGGCGAGGCCTGACGCCCAGATTCTACGACGACCCGCCGTTCCTATCGACCGGGCCACGACAGATCTCGGTGCGACGGAGGACCGTCCCCCCTCGACCGCTCGGCCGGAGCGAACCGCGTCGGTGAGGCCGGCTCAGAAGCTGGGGCCGGTGACCACGACCTTGAGCGCGCGGTCCGGGTGGGATGCGGTCTCGAACGCCTCCGGCATCGACTCGAGCGGGATCCGGTGGCTGACGAGGTCCGCGAGCGAGAGCTCACCTGAGGCGACCCGGCGATGGACCTCGGCGATGTCCGGCTCGGTCGTCGCGTACGACGGGATGACCCGGATCCCCCGGAGGTAGAGGTCCTGCAGGTCGGCCTCGAGCCGGCTTCCCGCCTCGGGGAGCCCGAACAGGTTCACCGTCCCGCCCCGGCGGACGAGCTCCGTCGCGGCCCGGGTCACGCTCGGGTGCCCGGTCGCGACGACCGCGAGATCGACGCCGCGTCCCTCGGTCGCTCGGTCGATGGCCGCCCGGGCCGCCCCCTGCACGCGGGGATCGACGGCGACGTCGATGCCGCCCCGCTCGGCCGCCGAGCGGCGGAGCGGGGAGACCTCCGTGCCCGCGACCCATGCCGCCCCGAGGCTCTTCAGGATCCGCGCGTAGAGAAGGCCGACCGGTCCGAGCCCGAGGACGAACACGCGGGCCTTCGGGGGGAGCCCGATCCTCCGGATCGCGGTGAGCGCGCAGCCCGCCGGCTCGAGGAGCGCGCCGGTCGCCCAGTCGACCGACGGGTCGAGCCGGAGGACCGCCCTTCGCGCGACGTTCTCCTTCGGGACCCGGAACGTCTCGGCGAACCCGCCGGGGTCGATGTTCGTGCGCGAGTACGTCGGGCAGAACGTGAAGTCCCCGCGCGCGCAGACCTCGCAGGCGTAGCACGGCACGTGGTGGTGCACGAAGACCCGGTCCCCGACCGCGAGCCCTTCGACGCCCGCGCCGACCGACGCGATCCGCCCGACCGGCTCGTGGCCGAGGATCCCGGCGGACCGGTAGTTCCCGCGGAGCTTCTCGAGGTCGGTGCCGCAGACGCCGCAGGCGGCGAGCGACACCGTCACCTCGCCCGGGCCGGCGGTCGGCTCGGGGGCCTCGATGACCGATACCGCTCCGGTACCCGTGAGCTGTCCGAACTTCATGCGCGGCCGCGGGCCGCCCGGATCGACGCGTCGAGCACCTCGACGGCCTCGTCGATCTCCTCCCGACGGACGATGAGGGGCGGAATGTAGCGGATCGAGGACCGGCCGCACGGCAGGAGGATCAGGCCCCGGCGGACCGTCTCCTCGAGCACGCGGTCCCGGAACTTCACGGCGGGCTCCTTGGTCTTCGGGTCGGTCACGAACTCGGTCGCGGTCATGAGCCCGAGCCCCCGCACGTCGCCGATCTCGGGGTGCGCCCGGGCGAGCTCGCGCAGCCGGCCGAGGAGGTACTCCCCCTGCACGCGGGCGTTGTCGAGGAGCTTCTCCTTCTCGATGACGTCGAGGGTCGCCATCGAGGCGGCCGACGCGACCAGGTTCCCTCCGAACGTGTTCGAGTGGGAGCCCTGGAGCGTGTAGTCGAGGTCCGCGCGGAAGATCATCGCGCCCATCGGGAGGCCGCCCCCCAGCGCCTTCGCGCTCGTGATGATGTCGGGGACGATCCCGTGGTGCTCGACCGCCCACCACTTGCCGGTCCGGCCCATTCCGGCCTGGACCTCGTCATCGATGAACAGGATCCCGTGCTCGTCCAGGATCGACTTGATCGCCTTGTGCCAGCCGGGCGGCGGCACGACATAGCCGCCCTCCCCCATCACCGGCTCGGCGAGGAACGCCGCGACGTCGTCCGGCGGGATCGAGGTCTGGAAGTAGAGCTCCTTCAGGATCTTCGCGCAATACAGGCCGCAGCTCGGGAACTCGAGCTTGTACGGGCACCGGTAGCAGTACGGCGGTGGGATGTGCGTCCCGCCCCCGACGAACGGGAAGTACCGGGCGCGCTGGACCGGCTTCGAGGCGGTCATCGTCAGCGAGCCCATCGTCCGGCCATGGAACGCCCCGATGAGCCCGATGACGATCGGGCGCTGGCGGTTCCACCGGACGAGCTTGAGGGCCGCCTCGGCGCTCTCGGTGCCGCTGTTGGTGAAGAAGACCTTCTTCGCGAACTCCCCCGGCATCGTCCGGGCGAGCCGCTCGGCCAGGCGGACCTGGATCTCGTAGTAGAAGTCGGTCCCCGCGAAGTGGCTCAGGCGGCCGACCTGGTCCCGGACCGCCCGGACGACCTCGGGATGGGAGTACCCGACCGCGGTGACGCCGACCCCGCTCGCGAAGTCGAGGAGGCGGTTCCCGTCGACGTCGGTGACCCAGACCCCGCTCGCCGACTCCGCAACGAATGGCGAGGTCTTGGTGGTCGTCATCAGGCCCGCGCGATCTTCGGCCACGATACGCTGCGCCTTCGGCCCGGGGATGGGGGTCTTGAGGAGGATCCCCCGCGGACTCTTGCTCTTCGGTGGTGCGGCGGCAGGCTTCGCCTGGGCGGAGACCGGAGGACTCATGAGATCACCCGACGGCGAAGGTCGTCGGGGAGGGAAAAAGGTCGCGGTCGGCCCGGGGAATCCCTCGCCTTCCCGTGCAGCGCCGGCTTTTATGCCGAGGCACCGGGTCGTTCGCCGACGATGCGTCCGGCGAGACCCCCGGAAGAACGGCCCGACCGCGAGGAGGAGGAGATCCGCGAGGTCGTTCCGGCGCGGGCGGTACTGACGGAGCTGGCCCGCGGCTTCCTGCTCGTCCACCAGTCGAACCCGGCGCGGGCGGTGCGGTTCGCCGAGACGTTCCTCCGCGAGCGGTCGGGCGATGCTCCGGAGCCGAGGATGGCCCCGGTCCCGAACGTCACCCTGGCGCGACTATCGCTTGGGCGGTGGAGCCGCGGGGCGGTCGAGCCGCCTTCGGCCACCGCGTCCGGCTGGAGCGACTCCGACTGAGCCCGCTCCCTCGTCGCGGACCGCGAGGTACGCGGCCAGGTCGCGGGAGAACGTAGGACGCGTCAGGCACAGGCGCACGCCGTCCGGGTCGCCGAAGTAGCGGCCCGGACAGACGAGGATCGAACGCTCCGCGCACCGGTCGGCCAGAAGGTCCCCCCCGCCGGACGGCATCGACCGGTCAAAGGCGACCGGAGCGACCGGAACCGGATGGTGCGGCATCGCCCGGGACCATGCGGCCCGGTTGGCGGAGAGGATGCGGCCCACGTCGCGCCGGTACCGCTCGTGGGAGCGGAGGGCGGCCTCGGCCGCCGCGACCGAGTACGCGGGAAGGCCGTTGTAGAGGAGCCCGTGGAACCGGGCGAACGGCTCGGTCTCTTCCTCCGGAACGGTCGCGAAGCCGACCCGGATCTGATCGGCGGCGTAGAACTTCGTGAACGATCCGGTGGTCCAGAGCCCCCGCGACCGCAGGGCGTGCAGGCTCGGCGTCCCTCCGAACTCCCGGAAGGTCTCGTCGATCAGGACGTCCCGTGCCCCCTCGATCCACCGGAGGATCCGCTCGCGATCCCAGAGGTCCCCCTCGGGATTGCGCGGCTGTGAGGTGACGGCGACCGCCACGGGCCCCTCCCGTTCCACGGGACGGAACCCTACCCATTCCGCCGCGTCGAGCAGCGGAGGGTACTCCGGCCGGAGGACGCGGCAGTCCCGGCCGACCCCGTCGGAGCGTTTCGCCAGGAACTGGAGGACGGCGGCGTTCGCTTCGGTGGCCCCGTGGGTCAGGAAGACCCGACCGGGGTCGATCGAAAGCCGCTCCGCGAGGCGCCGTCGCAGCGCGTCCGGGTCGGCCGTGGCGATCTCCCGCGCCGAAGGGACCGGCGGTCCGACGGCCCCGATCATTCCGCTCGTGCCGAGATCGTGGCGGCATCCGGCGTGGGACTCGATCCAGTCGGCGAGCGGGAACTTCACGACCGGCCCACGGCACACCGGGCCAAAGGGGTTCCGGCTCGCCGATCGCACCCGTCGGCTACAGGCCGAGCGCGAGGGTGGCCCAGAGCACGACGAACGTCACGAACGCGAGGGGGGCCCCGTAACGGACGAATGGGCCCAACCGGAACGGGACCCCGGCCTTTTCCGACTGCTCGGCGATGATCAGGTTGCTCGCGGCCCCGAGGAGCGTGAGGTTGCCGGCGAGCGTGCTCGCGGCGGCCAGCGCGACCCACGCGATCGGGGTCGAGCTTCCATACCCGAGCGTCGAGAAAAGGGGGATCTGGAGGGCCACCCAGGGAACGTTGCTGACGACCTGCGAGCCGACGGCGGAGGTCACGACGATGGCCGCCACGGCGGAGGCGGTGTGGCCGGGCCCGGGGATCGGCAGGAACCCCTCGGCCGCGCTCACGACGCCTCCCGCGACGGCTCCGCCGACGACCACGAACAGTCCCGCGAAGAGCAGAAGGACCGTCCAGTTCACCCGGTGCACGATCTGGGTCCGTCCCGGGGAGAGTACGAGCAGCAGCATCCCGCCGGCTGCGGCCAGCTCCCAGATCGGGATCACCGGGCCGCGCGTCAGCGCGGCGGTCGCATCCAGCGTGATGATCACGAGGATCGTGCCGGGGAAGACCCAGAGGACCGGGTAGCGCAGAAGCCGCGCCCTCCACCCCCCGGTCGGGAAGAGCGGGGGAGCGGGGCGCCGGGCCGCCTCGAACTCGGATTCGCCCGACCGCATCGCGGGCGAGAACGACCGCTTGAGGTACCACGCGCCGAAGGCGAGGTTGATCCCGGTGGGCAGGAGGAGGTAGCGCAGGAACACCGAGACCGGGTCGGAGAGACCGCTCGAGACCGAGACCAGGAGGTTCTGTGGGTTGCCGAACGGGGTCAGCACGCTGCCGACGGTCACGGAGAACGCGAGGACCAGGAGCAGGGGTTTCGGGTCCACGCGGACCTGGCGGGCCACCGCGAAGAGGAGCGGCACTCCGACCAGGACCAGCGCGTCGTTCACGAGGAACGCCGAGGCGATCCCGAAGCCGACGAAGAGGAACGCCGGAAGGTCGGCCGCCCGCCGGGCCCGGCCGACGATCCAACGGGCAAGATGGTCGAGCGCCCCGGCCCGCTCGAGGGCCCCCGCGAACAGGAAGAGCGCGAAGAGGAACAGGAGCACCGGGAACGACTGGGCCACGGCGTTCTCGGCCCCCGTCACGCTCAGGACGTCGGTGGCGACCGTGAGGAACGCGCCTCCGAGGAAGATCGCCCAGATTCCGGGTCCCCGTCCGGTCCCCTGCCGTACGATGACCGCCGCGAAGACGATCGCGAGCACCCCGACCGAGACGAGGTTCGTGGGACTCACTCCGGTGGACCAGGGACGATGCGAGGAGGTACATAGGTCGCCGGTCGAGACGAACGTTCAAGAGTCGCGGGGGCGGCTGCCCATGCGGTGCCGCCGAGACCCACCCCTGAGAGCGCCGTCCGCGTCGAAGCGAACGGGCGGATCCTCGCCCTGTCCTCGGCCTGGTTCACCGACGGGGCCCGACGGCGGGCGGAGGCCCGGCGTTCGGCGCGATGCGTGGAGTGCGGTCGGGCGCTCGAGAACCACCGCTCGCCGTACTGCTCCCGGCGTTGCCAGTGGCAATTTCATGGACACTACTTCTGGGACTCCGCCCGCTCCTACGTCCTGCTCCGGGATCGGTACACCTGCCGCCGCTGCGGGACGCGTCACCGGGCCCGGGACCTCGAGGTCGACCACATCGTGGAGGTCGCCCTCGGCGGCGCGTCGCTCGAGTACTCGAACCTGCAGACCCTGTGCCGGGACTGTCACCGGGACAAGACCCGCCGGTTCTCGAGCCGGGGTCGTCCCGGGCGCGAGGCCGATCCTGTCTCGTCAGTCCCGTAGGCTGCGCTCCAGCGCATCGACCGAGAAAGCGAGCCCGGTACCCGTGTTGTAGAGCAACACCCGCTCTCCGGGCTTCACGTCCCCGCGGCGGAGGAGCTTCGGCAGGGCCGCGTACGGGGCCGCGGCCTCCGGGGACGCCGAGATGCCGTGTCGATGGCCCAGCGCCCGCATCGCCGAGAGGATCTCACGATCGGTCACGGTCATGCCTCCGCCGCCGGTCGACCGCACCGACTCGATCACCCGTTCCGAGGCGAACGGTGAGGGGACGAGCAGCCCCGGGGCCACCGTACGCGGCTCCTCCCACGTCGTGACACGATCGGCGCCCTCCGCCAGCGCCCGGACGACAGGGGCGCATCCTTCGGGCTGGACCGCATAGAGTCGCGGCGGCCGTTCGAGCAGGCCGAGCTCGGCGAGCTCCCGGAACGCCTTCGCCATTCCCACGAGCCCCGTTCCTCCGCCGGTCGGATAGAGCACCGCGTCGGGCATCGGGCCCGGCTGGGACTGTTCGAAGATCTCGAGTCCCATTGTCTTCTTTCCCTCGACCCGGTACGGCTCCCGGAGGGTCGACATGTCGAACGAGCCCCGGTCCGCTTCGCGGGTCCGGGCGACCGTCCCGGCCTCCCGGATCGTTCCGGGGACGCCGATCACCTCGGCGCCGTAGAGCGCACACGCGTCGCGCGCCGGAGCGGGGGTTGACTCGGGCAGGTAGATGCGGCTGTGGAGTCCCCCCCGGGCGGCATAGGCCGCCAGGGCGATGCCGGCGTTGCCCGCGCTCGGCACGTAGAGATCGGAGAGCCCGAGCTCTTTCGCCCGGGAGACGGCGACCGCCATGCCGCGGGCCTTGAACGAGCCCGTGGGGAGCCCGCCGTCGTCCTTGACCGACACGAGGATCCCCGGTGCCTCGGGGATCGGCCCGATCGGGAGGATCGGCGTGAACCCCTCGCCCAGGGAGAGGACCGCCCCGGTCCGGCCCACGGGCAGAAGCTCCCGGTATCGCCACAGGCTCGCCTCCCGGGACGGCAGGTCAGCGAGCCAGCGACGGCCGTCCAGTCGATCGAGCGCATAGGCGGCGAGCAGCGTGTGGCCGCAGCCGGGACACGTCCCCACCGGCCGAGCCGGGTCGACCGTTCGGCCGCATCCGCGGCACTCGAGGTGGTGGAAGAGAGAGCCGGACTCCGCCATCCGTCAAGGTCCTGGCGCATTCTCGGATAACCTCTAGGCGTGAGTTTGGTAGTTTAAATAGTGCCCTCCGGCCGCCGCATGGGCCCCGGGCTCTATCTTGATCGGACCTCCTCGTCAAGAGGATGCCTCCTCTCACTCCTGTATCGCCGACATTGGCTGCCACGCTTCTGTCGCGAATCAACCCACAGATAGATATGTATCGCCGACATGCCTGCTCTCGTGATCCTGCGAGGGAAATCGAGACGGGACCATCAGTACTGGTCGGTGGTCACCTCGCGGCGTATCGCCGACAAGCCTCGCGAGATCACGCGCCTCTACTTGGGGCGCCTCGATCGGGTCGACCCTCTCCTCCTCGAGCAGAAGCGTCAGGAGG
>JAKASE010000041.1 GCA_021819135.1 Thermoplasmata archaeon
CGATGGATCAGGACGGCGATGGCCCCGTCCGTGCGAGCGGCGGGAATCAGGAAAGACAGATGCTCCACGATCTCGACGGGGGCTGCGTCCCAGAGGAAACGATCTGTGCGCCTAAGGGCCACTTGGCGACGGAAAGCATCGAACTCGATACTTAGGGCTTCATCTTCGGCGGCGACCTTCTCGGCGTGGTCCGACAGCCGCGTGAGCTCGTCGCGCTTCGCCGAGATTTGAACGTCGAGCTCGTGCCCAGTGCCTACCTTCTCCCTTAGTCTCCCGAGCTCCGTGTTGAGTTCGGTTCGGTCGGCCTCGAGCTTCGCGATGTGCGCGTGAGCGCGATCCAACTCGGTGCGAAGGCGCAACGTCTCGGCGCCCTCCTGCTTCAGCCGATCCTGCGACTCGCGCAGCTCTCCCTGCAACCGGTCGATGGTCCCCGTAAGGGCTTCCCGCTCCGCCGCCCACTCGGTACGGATCTCCTCAAGCAGACGAGGCTTCAACTCGCCGCGCAGCTGCTCTTCCTGCCTCGCCTCCTCCGCGCGCAGTCGCGCCGCTTCTGCTTCCTTCTCCGCCGCGGCGATGATCGACTTGTCCCGCGCCACCAGCCCCGGAATGTCGTTCGCCCGAAGCCATCTGCGCCCGGTCCAGGTGCCCCCGAGTTTTTCCCGGACGTCCTCGCGGCCCCCGGCGTCGAGCAAGCCCCACACCCGACGCCGGCTATCGACGGAAAGCCGAGCCCACGAATACCTGACACGCTGCCCCCGCTCTGTCCAACTCACGAAAAAGTCCCCGTCCTCCTTCATGTTCGTTTTTCCTCCCTCCCATCTGCGGGTTGGAGCGTGAGGCGTTCGGAAACAACGAGGAGTTCATCGCGACCTGCGAGCACCCTCGGCTCGCGCTCGAACCGTTCCGTCGGCCAACCCCTCGCCCGCGCGACGGAGAGCTCGACGGCGATCGAGGCGAAACGGCTGCCGGCCGGCAGGCCGTGAACCCGCGCGACGTGTTGCCGCAACCCGGCCGTCGATTGGAATGGAGCGCGGCAGAGGGGGCAGCCGGCGACGCGCCTAACGCGCTTGGAACCGAACCTCATAGCAAGGGGCGCTCCCGCACGGTCTCCCGTAGCTCCCCGGGCGTCGCGACTCCGTAGAATTCCATCGCGACGCGGATCGTATCGCCGAGGAGGGCTGCCGCCTGTTCTACGGACCAGCCCCGCGCTTTCGCCAACTTGTAGGCGGTCGCGCGCAAGGCATGGAACGGCCGTCGAGGGAGGCCGGCCACGTCGAGCCAACGATTGAGTACATTCCAGGCGAGCCGACCTGTCTCGTGGCGCCCCTTGAGCCTCGGCGACGGGAAGAGCCACCGCTCGCCCCTCGGCAGGGTGCGTACGTAGGATCGCAGGGTGACCAGAGCGGTCCCGTCGAGCGGGAGACGCCGCGTGCGCCGCTTCTTGGCCTCGTAGAACGTGAGCATCCCCGAGTCCAAGTCGAGGCCCTCGAGCGGGATCGCGACCAGGTCCTCCCGACGGATCCCAGTCGTGACCGCCAGTTCGAGGAGGGCGCGGTCCTCCAGTCGGTCGATCGGGGCGAGGAGCCGCCGGACCTCGTCGGGCGTCAGCGCGACGCTCCCCGCGTGCCGTACGTCCGTCCCGGTGCCGAAGACCCTTCCGTTCCGCTTTGTGCGTGACCGTGACGTATCCCGCGCTTCAGGGGCGGCCGGCGCCGCGGGCTCCGACAGAACGCCCGGGGCGGCCGTTCCAGTAGTCGCAGGAGTGGGAACGGTGCTCGCGCCCGCCGGATCGGTCAAGCGTACCCCTCCCGGTACACCGCGCCGAGCGTTAGCCACCGCGCTCCCGTGGCTGTCAACTCGAAGATCGGCTCGTTGAGAGACGTGGTCTCGACAAATCGAACGTACCCGAGATGGCTAACGTATAGGATCGCGTCTACCAGTTCGCGATCACGCGGCGTGGCTCGATCGATGCGAAGTGGAGGTCCTCGGAATACCGAATCTCCGCCAAGCCACAACTCGCGAAGGAACGGCCCCAGCGGAAGGCGCGCTCCAGGTCGCCCAGGACAGTCGGTCATGTCGGCGACTCCGCTTAGGCTGGGGCAACGGCGTTCCCAAAGGCCCCGGAGCTCGCGTTCCTGACAGGCAAGGTTCTGCTCTTCGGAGCTGAGGCACGAGTAGATCGCCACGCTTTCGGGAGCGGCGGGGTTCGTCGTCGATCTCCTCCCAGTCGTTGGCACCATTCGCGGAGGCGGTGGAACCGCTCCGGTGCGGCCTCGATACCGAGCGAGCGGCGCCCGAGGGCAAACGCGGCCCGGAGGGTCGTGCCGCTCCCGACGAAGGGGTCCAAGACGATGTCCCCCGGGTTCGACAACAGGAGGATCAGCCGACGGGTAAGGTCGAGGGGCTTCGCCGCCGAGAACTCACCGACCGTCGAGCGAGGGATGAAGATGACATCGGCGGGAAGCTTGTGGCTCCGTCCCTTCGTTGTGTAGACGTCCCCGATCCGGTCGGCAAGATGGGGGAGACGATCCGGCCGAAGGAGGTGAGGCGCGACGCGACCCGGACGTGCCAGGGCTTCCTCGTGGAACGTGAGGTTGCTGACGGGCGCGTTGGGCGTGGACCAGACATAGACTAGTTCGTGGGCCGGGAGCGGTTTCGTGCCCGAGAAGATCGGTCCGGTTTGCAGTCGGGTTCCATCTTGGCTACGGACCCAGACGAGATGGAACCGGTACCGAAGGCTTACGCGAAAGGCGTGGGCCGCCTCGATGTGGTGCTCGCCCGAGATGTGGAGAACCGCCTGTCCCGCCGGTTTGAGAACCCGGGAGACTAAGCGGGCGAGGAGGGACCAGTCCGGAGCTCGGTCCCATTCCTGATCTGTTTCTCCGTACGGTGGGTCGAGGTAGACGAGATCGAAGGATGCTTTGGGCAGGCGATCAAGGAGGTCCTCGGCCAAGCCGGATCGAAGCTCGGGCGGGAAGAGGACCGGGCGGTCGGGACCATATCGCTCGAGGGTGAAGTTACGGCGGACCCGCTGGCCGTTCTCGGCCCGGCAGGAACGATCCCGCAGATACCAGACCCCATGATCGCGCAGGAGGGTCGGGGCGCCTTGGTCGAAACGACGTCGCCCTCTGTCGAGGGTTGATGGTCGAAGATCCTCGTCTCCTCCTCCGCTTCGACCAATACCCGCCGATAGCGCCCTACCGTTCTTCGACCACTCGTGCGGCTCGCCTGGGCGGAAGCGGTGGCCGGCGAGGGCGATCACGGGTCTCCCTTCCAAGTCAGGCGCCCGTCAGGCTCGCGCTGGACGTCCCCGCTGCCGTACATCCCGCCGAGAGCTGCATGTCGCTCGGGCTCGGTGAAACCCTCGTCCTTCAGGGTATCCCTAACGTACGACTCCGCGCACGAGCCGGCCGCACGAGCGAGCTCGAGGGCGCGGTGGGTCGCGGCCTCACTACGGGCGGGGTCGACCGGCGAGCGGTTGGAGCTTGCCGGCTCGACGAGGGTTCGGTGCCCCGCCGGTTCGGACCCCCCCGGGACCGGTTCTTCACGCGCGCGAGGCGAAAAGTCGCGTCCCAGCGCCCCAGCGGGCGTTTTCCCGTCAGTAGAGGGTCGGGACGCTGGGGGATTGCCTCCGTCAGAGCTCGAAATTTTCGGTACATGTGGTGTCGTGGCCTGGCCACTCTGGCCATTCTGGCCACCCCCCCGGCCGGTCTCGGACGTGAGGACAGAAAGGCGGTGGCCAGACTGGTCGGACTGACCAGCGGAAGTCCCCGCATGGTCCGGAAATTTCACGTTCTCGTCAGACCGGCCGAGGTCTCTCTGGCGGTGAACGGCCGGGAATAGCGTTTGCTTAGGCTCCGCGTCCACGACGAACCGTTCGAACTGACGATCGAGCCTGGCGGGGTCGAGGATCCGGAGTATTGCCCGGAACCGTCGGCCGCCGATCTCGGCGCGCGGGTGGATTCCGAACTGGAGCCCCCGCACCCACCGAGCGCACTCGCTGAAAGTAAACACCCTTCCGAGCGTCTCGACAATCGTTTTGACGGTCAGCGGGATGTTGTGTTTGACCGACTCTTTCCCCTCCTCGGCTTCTTCGACGATCCGCTCGAGGCGCCATCCCATTCCGTCAGGGACCGCGGTGCACCCGCTGTCGAGCCAGTCGTAGACGACGTTGAGAATCAAGCCCTCTATCGAGTCGGCATTCTGGCGCACGAGCCGCCGCTCAAGGTCTTCCCCGACGCTCTGGATCGTCCCGATGACGCGAGGATCCTCACCTCCAAGAGCGGCCAGGACCAGGAGCGCCTCCTTGACGCGGTGTGCCTTGACCTTAGTGAGTGCGAGGCGGCTCGGAATGCGGATCTCGCCTCGTCGGATCCGGACGACCGTACGCAGCCGCCATAGGAGCAGCCTTTGCCTCAGCAGCCGAGCCTTCTCGCCCCATCCGTTTGTCAGAATCAAATCGATGTCCCGGACTGTCGACTCGGCGCTGAGCGGGATCGACCTCGAGATGGACCCGGTGTCGCTGTAGTTCTTTCTCAGCGCCAGGGCGGTAAACCCGAACGAAAGGAAGTTGTTGTTGCGGTCCTTCTCGGGACTGTAGCGCGGGATCGTGGCGCCGTCCGCGCGGCTGTTGAGGAACTGTATGAAGTCCGCGGCCTCCCCAGAGTCGTACACGTCGGCCTCGTCGAGGATCAGGAAGATCGTCCCCCACGGGTCAATGGCGCGGTACAAGCTCGGCGCTCGGGTGGTCTTCAGGAAGTAGAGGGAACGATAGGCGATCCCGCGGAGCATGGACAGCGCACGCTTCTTCCCGGACCCGGACGGACCGATCACCGGGAGGATTGGTAGGAACCTCTCGAGCGAGTGAGCGAAAAGATCCGCGGCGACCCACGAGGCAACCGCGTTCAGGACCCACAGTTTCCAAACCGGCTGCTCGGTCTTCGAGCCCGGGTCGTATTGTTCCTGGGTCAGGGCGAGCGCCTCGTCGACCAGCTCCGCGAGCGAGCCGTACTCCGCAACTCCGTCGGGGAGCGTGATTGCGTTCCTCAACTTATCGTCGACGGGGACCGGCCGGTAGGTTGTTCGTTCGAACTCGACCTCGCGCAGGACCTCCCACGACTCGGGGTTCGGCAAGTACACAAGGAACGCTGGGCCCGTCTCGGTAAGGATCTCCTCGAGTATCCGCCCGTCCGTCAGAACCTCGGAGCTCGTCACCACGACAGAGGGGCGAAAGACATCGATGGCCCAATCCTTGAGACGCGGACGAGCCTCTCCCTTTTTCCTTGGCCCGAAGGAAAAGGTGTCTTTCGCCTCGGTCGGTTGAAGCTCGAGCAGGGCTCCGTACAAGGCCGCGTACAACCGGTCGAGGACCCCTCCGTGCTTCTCGGGGACGAGCCTTTCCTTCTCCCATACGCGAGCCGCGAGCTCGTCCGGCGCCAGCCCTAGCGTTCCCGCCTTTTCCTCAACGATCTTGCGGATTGGGCCCGGCAGGCGCCGGAGCGGATCGTCCATAGTCACGGACTCCTCCGTGCTTCTCGGTACGCCCACCGGGCGAGCGCGGGGTCGAGGACCGGCCTAGGCGTCCCCCCATTACACGCTGCATCCGCTGCCCGGCCCTCCGGGTACCGGAGAAGTGTCGTCACCCCGGCCGGCGGCCGCATCCGCATCCTTGCGAGGGTGCGGTCGAGGTTCGGACCCGGGGCCCACTCGGGGTGCGGGCACGCGATAGCGTCCCGAACGTAGGTCGCGCTGGTTCCGACCGCGACGGCATGACCCGCGACCGCGTAGCAAAGGGCGAAGTCCCGTGTGTCCCCGCTGGTGTGCTCTGCGATCCAAGCGGCAAGCTCCCCAGCTCGCCCCGTCTCGCGCATCCGGTGGAGGGCCTCGGCCACGTCGGGCGGAACGGGTCTGGTGTCCGGACGAACCACCATATCGGTGGGCGCCCGATCGCCTCCCGCGGCCTTCGCCCGCCAGGCAGCCAAGAGCCAAGGATTCGCTGCGTCGAGCGCGAGGCCGACGGTATCGAACTCCGGGATCGGGATGTCGAGGCGCACGAGGACTCGGTACTCGCCACGACCGAGGTTGACCGTCGGGGCGACATACATCAAGCCGCCGACTAGTACGTCGACAAAGCCGCCGAGACCGGTCACGCGGGAGGGCGCGCCCAGCGGTAGAGGCGTCCTGTAGGTGAAGAGGTCGTGAGTTCCTCCGCTGCGCGTCGACTCGCGGTAGCCCCCGAGCGGCTTCGGTCTCGGAAGGACGCCGGGGTCGTGCTTCCCCGAATCATCGTCGATGCATCCAAGGCGGGGACCGCCCCGCGTGGAGTTGTCGAGTGTAATCGCGAGCCCGGCCTCAGGATGGGCCGCGAAGAAACCCGCGATACGCTCCTCGCCAAGGAGCGGGCCATCCTGCTCCCACCGAATCATGGGGACGAGCTGGCCGGGGCCTACGTCCCGGACTGGGACGATGCCAACTCCGAGCCGTCCCAAGACAAGCGCCTGCCGGAGGGCGCGCCGCGCATAGGGATCCGCGGAGGACCCCCCCGTGGAGCCCTGCCCCCCGCCGTTCACCGGCACGGTCGCCGGTCCTCCTCAACGATTCGGAGTCGGCCCGCACCCGATCGGACATAGATTACCTCGACCCCGTACCTCGATCGCAGCTCGGTGAACACGGCATCGACGGTATCAGCGTTGCCACGGAAAATCACCCCGCCGGTAACCCGGACGCGGTGCGGATCAGTGGTTCGTGAAACTTGCATTGTGTTTTCCTCTTTCGAGTTGAGGGTCCGAGGCGAGCACGAGAATCGACGGACCGATCGCGGCGAACTGTTCCGAGGTTAACGAGTCGGGGAGATTGTTCAAAATGGCGCGAACCGGATGGTCGGCAGGAAAGGCCGTCTTCGCCTTCGCCCGGAGCGCGGGAAGGTCTGGCGTCACGGCTGCGTCCCTCCGCCCGTCCAAGGCGCCGGTCGGGCCACATCCTCCGCTGGCGATACCATGAGTAGCACGTAGTCATGGACGGTGACGCCGTTGGCTCGAACCCACATGGCCGGGAGATGAAGGTCGATACCTCCGTCTCCCCCCGGGGACAACCTACGCCTAAGCACGAACCCGCTCTCCTTGTCCTCCATGTTGAATATTTCAGGGAGGGACAGAGTATAAGCGTCCGATGGCTACGAATAGAATGGGACACTTTTACATGCCGCGCTGGAAGTCGCCATCAGTTGCTCGCGCGGCGAAGCTAGCGGCGATTGTCGAGCAGGGTCGGAGATGGGCGGAGACGTTTGACCTAGTCCAGTGGGGCGGAACGAGAGAGCCGCCGAAGGGTCCGCTTATCGACATTTTGACGAGCGCGGACTTCAGGCGGCTGCTCGCACAGCCGGCCTCCTCACCGGCACGCGAGCAGCTTGAGCATGTTCGCTCGTTCCTCATGCGCCGAGATGCAACTCTTATCGAAGGGAAGGACTGGCCCCCTCTGGATTCGGGCGATCTGAGACCGAAGCCAGTCTGGGCTAGCCTTCGTTCGCTGTTTCATCCGATTCGGGACGAGGCATGGGCCGCCCAATCCATGGCCATCCGACTAGCTTGGACCTGCTTGGCGGTCATGGACGACTGTCGCCCACTGGGCCCCAACTTCCCGATCCCTGACCCAAGTCGAGGAGAGCTCTCAGCCCGGTTTCGCGCGGGGGACGAATGGGCAACCAAGTTGCTAGTTTTTCACGCTCTGAAGGGCATACCGGGATGGGAGCACAACCCCCGCACGACACCCTCCGAGCGGGCAGAGTACCGGGCATCGATGCTAGAGCACTGGAACCGCGTCGCAAGGCTGGAGGCAACCGCGGACTGGAGTCGGCCCGGCGGATACACTTTGGAGGACATCGCGCGGCTCGCCGGCGTGACGGTCCACAGTCAGAAGTACCGGCTCCGCCGCGCCCTCTTGGCTCTCGGAGTCATAGAGCGAGCCAAGGGAAGCCAGCCGAGCCGGGTGGGGCACTCTGCTCAACCTAGGTATGTCCTCGGCCGCGTTCGCCTCAACATGCGAGTCGTCCAGGACTCCAGGGTAAGGACACTCCGGGCAGAGGTCCGGGAAGTGCGCGACCTCGCAGCCGGAGTTGTCAGATTGCTGCGCGGGGGAGGCGAGTCCACCTGGGCCGTAGTTCGGGCAGCGACACAGCCGTCCCCCGGCATCATACTGAGCGACACGACATCCAAAGGGCCGGCGCGATCGAGCGCAAAGGTCGCGTTCCTCAAGGAGTACTCCCGACTTCTCCGGGACGTGCTTGCCGAGGGTTGGCAGCAGGCGACCTCTGCAGAAGTAAGAGGGGGCGCCGAGGCACTGTCCTCTCTCGTTGAAGAGCGCGTTCGAAGGCTAAGACACATGGCAAAGAAGACTCAGGAAGAGGGAGCGTGGGAGCCGGAAGCGGGTGATATCGCGTCCTGTCTCGTTCTCCCCTTCGCCAACTTCGTCCCGAGGGTTTCCGTTTGGCGGTACATGGAGGAGGCGGGTGCGCGAGCGTACTTTGAGCGCTATCCAACGCTCTTCGGCGAATTCAAACCGTCCGTTCTCATTCGTTCTCTCTCGGAGCGCAATCGGCTAACCTTAGAGGCAGAGGAGGCAGTTCAAGTGCATACCGACTCGAACGGAGCAATTTTGGCTCCTGATAGCGGTAGGCGAGAAGGAGCCTAGCGTCTGAGAAGCGGCCCCGCCCCCGGCGCCCGAACGACCAGTCGCCCGTCGGGCAGGACGGTAGTCGCCTCCCACCCCGTCGCGAGGAGGCTTTCGGCCTCGCCGATCGAGACGATCTTCCCCGCGCGAGTCGTGCCTCGGAGACGATCGCGGACGTACTCTCCGAGCTCCGAAGGGGAAAGGCCCTCGATGTGCGCCTTGTCAGACTCAGACAACCCGAGCATGGTCCCTACCATTTCCCGAAACTCGCGGCGCGCTTGGGCCGACTCGTCGCGCACTGAGGAGAGGATTGTCAAGAACGGTTCGCACCGAGAGTACGCGTCGCAGAGCTCCTCGATAACGTGAGGAGGGAGCGTCTTGCCGAGGTTGTATCGGCCGGAGACCCCGAGCTCATGCCCCAGGAATGACTCGCGTACATCGCGCACGATCGCGCCCCGACTCTCGGCGAGGAGAAGTTGAGTCGAGAACCATGACCGGAGCACGTAGGGTCGCCAGCGGGTCCCTTCCGGCGCTACCCGCGTGAGTGCTCGGCGGAGTTCGTACGCGAGCGCCCATTCATCTATGAAAACGGCCTCGTCCCCCGCTCTCCGAACGTGGCTCGGAGGGACCCGGGTTCCGATCGTGATTAGCGGGCTCGCCGGGGTGAGTGTCTCACCGGGTGCGTTGCGTCGGGGCGCCCGGCGCTCGGTTAGGTAGGCGAGGATCGCGTCCGCTGCCTCGTGCCCCCCGAACGTGATGTATGGCTTGCCGTTCTTGGACAGCTCCGCTGGGACCCGGATGAGGAACGGAACCCGGGCGAACTCAGCGGAGTTTTGGCCGAGCTTCAAGTCGGGCAAGTCGCGGAGGCGCAGCCCGCCGATCGTGAAACGGCAAGCGAGGACGCCGGGGCGAATCCCTGAGGTCGCCATGAGCAGCGCCGAGACACGGCCCCTTGCGCCGAGAAGGCCGAGGACCTGTCGGAGCTGCTCAGCCGTCGGCACCGTTTCGTTCGCGATCGTAGTGCCGGCGCGGACCTTGAGCTTCGGCCTCCATGCCGGGATCGTGTCGTTCGCGCGGAGCCAGCTTCGCACTGCTGCGTAATTCGTGGCGAGGTACGAATCCGGCCGCCCGGCCTTTCGTTGTTCGTCGATCCAACGCATTACCAGGTCTTGGTACTCGCGCGGCTTCTTCGCGATGCGGACCAGCTCGTGCGGGTCCTTGCGAACCCGACGGCAGAACAGCTCTAGCTGCTCCAGTTGGACGCTCGCGGTACTTTCGGTCCGGTGGTCTTTAATCCACCGGCCTATGTCTCGGTCGGATTCCATGAGGCGCAGCCGCTCGGTTGGGGTCGTTTCGCGGGCCGTCCGAACCATGCCCGGGACAACTCCGGCAAGGCTAAAAATGTGCCTATGGTGGGAACCCGATGGGCCCATAGCTTAGTTTGGCTGGAGCACCCGGCTGATAACCGGGAGGTCGCCGGTTCAAATCCGGCTGGGCCCATTCCATTGGAGCGCTATACTACGGAGGCCAAAGCCAAAATCCGATACCACTCGCCGCAGCCCAACGAGTCAGCCTGCCAGCAGGGCCCTCTTCAGCCGACGGACGGCGGCCCCGTTGAACGGCGGCGCCCCTACTCGGAGACGCGGCTTGGTCCGAGCCACCATCGCCGACT
>JAKASE010000042.1 GCA_021819135.1 Thermoplasmata archaeon
CTGGCGGGTGGCGGTCTCCTACGTCCGGCGGATAGTGCGCGTGGACGTACCGAGGACCGCACTACCGGCGAAGCGGGCGGAGTAGGAATTCTTCAGTGGTCAGGCGAGGCGCGAAAAGGCAGGTTAGGGCTTGCTCCCGGAGGCTCGGCGGTTTCCCCCGGTCCCGAACGAACCCTCGGCGCCACGCTTCGCGCGAGCCGTCCTTTCGGCCGCCCGACGTCCGTGGGTGGCCCTCAGTATGTCTCTACGGAGAGTCCGGGGACCCGGGAGAACGCCCGGTCTTGCGTGAGCAGCGGGTGATGATGACGCAGGGAGATCGCCGCGATGAAGAGGTCGGGCGCGCTGAGCGGCTCACCCCGCCGCGAGAGCTCGGCACCGATCCGACCCGCCAGAACGCACGACTCCCAGTCGAATTCGAGCCAGTTCAACGCCCCCAGGAGATCCTCGGCCGCGCGTCGGTGCCGTTCCTCGCCGGCCGCGGCTCCGACCATGACCTCGGAGGCGGCCGGGGCACAGACGCAAATCACCGCGCGGTCCGACTCGAGGCGCTGGAACCGCTCGACGGCCGACGGCACGCCGTGGAGGAAGTCGACGAGGAAGGTGGTGTCGAGATTCACCATTCGGTCAGGTACGGGCTCGGCGGTGTGCCTCGGTCATCTCGCTCCGCGAGCGGGCATCGCTCCACGCCAACCAGTCTCGGAAGGTCTTCATGCGGTCGGGGGGGAAGTCCTTCCAGGCACCCGCCAGCTCCATCAGGGATGGCCGGGACTTCGTCAGGCGCCGCACGACATCACTGAAACTCTCCCCAGCGGACTTGCGCGAGCGGAGCGCTTCGTAGGCGTCTTCCGATAGGGTCACGGTTCGCACGGTCATCAATGTGTTGTAGTGAACACACGATATATAGTTGACCTTCGGACCGCGCGGGTGGCTGGGGGGTGTTCGGAGCAGAACCCGGTCCGTTTCGAAGGCCACCGCGGTGCGGGGGCGTTAACGCCCCGGCGGTTCCCCGCCGGGGCGGCCGGGTCGCGGTAGTAAGCCCCTTTTCGTTTCAGGCAGCATTCGACTCCGCGCTCTCCTCGACGGTCGGGGAAACTCCTCATCCCGTCCCTTAGGGCTTGCTCCCGGGGAGTCGGCCGTTTCACCATATCCCGAGGGAATCTCCGAGGCGACCTCTTCACCGTACCCTCAGGCTGTGTCGTTGCTGCTCCGGAGCTCGGACTCTCGCCCGTCGGGCTCCCGCCCGACCCCGTGTTTCCCGGAGAGGGGACTTTCCTCAGCGGCCGGCCGTTGCGGGCTCGGTCCACCGTCAGCTGCCCTCCGCCTCCCGGCGTGCCGCCGAGGCGACGGGAGAGGAAAAGGGCTCCGGGACCCACGTCGCCGCCCGGGTCGGGGTCTCCCCGACCGGGGGGATGGACCCGGGACCGGCGGGTGCCGGGACCGGCCCGGCGTCGCCCAGCTCGGCGGACGTGACGTTCGTCGGGAGGATCAGCGGGGCCCGGGGGGTCCCGGAGAAATCGAAGTAGCAGGAGAGGTTCCCGGCCGATGCGACCCGCGGCGTGAGGTAGGGTAGGTTCCAGTTCTCATCGATGAACCGGAGGACGGCGGCGGGGTCGATCGGGGCCGAACAGACCTTACCGGCCGGGGTCCACGGGGAGAGGACGAGGAACGGTACCCGGAAGCCGTCTCGGCCCGTCGATGTGTCGGGCGGGGGGACCGGGTCCCAGAACCCACCGTTCTCGTCAAAGAAGATCAGGACGGCCGACGAGCTCGCGATCGGGCTTTCGAAGATCGTGTTGACGGCCGCGACCGTCCAGTTCTCTCCGACCGTGACGTTGGCGGAGGGGTGCTCGCTGTACGTGAGACTGTTGACCGGATCGAGGTAGACCACCGACGGCGGCGCCGCGGAAGCGAGCTGGGACGCAAGACCTCCGGCGGAGGTGATCCGAGCGACCGCACAGGGGTCGGAGCTCAGGGCCGGGAAGAACAGCGGAGTGAGGACGTAGGGGAACCCCGAGTAGTCATAGTACCACGGCACGCGAGCGCCGGTGAGCTGCCCCAGGACCGTTGGCGCACTGGCGACATCGGGGGGCGGCGGAGTGTCGGCGTTCCAGGAACCGACGTAGGAACTGATGTCGAAGACCCGATTGGGGAAGGTCGGCCCGAGCACACCGGTGAAGAACCGGTCGCCGAGGGTGTAGTTCGTGGCGTAGGCATAGTAGTCGGGGATCTGCCGGGCGGTGTAGTATCCGACGGCGTCCGAGGGATTCGCCACTCCATGGGCCGCCGCCTCCGCGACGAAGAGGTTGTTCGCGCCCCCGTTGTAGTCCGCGAGGTCGGAGGCCGCGTCGTGCGGCAGGTCCGACGAGGAACCGCCCGATAGCGGGAACGGAGAGACCCTGCCGGTGCCGCCTAGGGTCGTCGGGAAGCTGCCGTTCGGCGGGTACCCCAGGACGCCCGGAAGGTCGCCGAAGTAGTTCTCGAACGCATGGTTCTCCTTGACGAGGATGAACAGGTGCTTCACCGGGGTCGCGGTCGCGGGATCGGTCTGCCACGGTCGCGCGCAGGTGCCCGTGCCGGAAGGGTTCGGAACGACCGCGACCGCGGAGAGCAGAACGGCGAGCGCGATGACCGTCGGAGCGAGAACCCCGAAGGCCTCCCGGGCCGGGGGCCCATGGTCATCGGTCCGGTCCGTCACGTCCACCCACTCCGGCGCTCGGAGCTCGGGGCTCCCACGCCGTCCCAATCCATTACCTTACGTAGCCTTCCGGGGGCGGTCACCGGGGGAGGTGTCTCCCTGCGGGGGGCCCATTCCGCACGCCGGGCGAGACGCGCGTTCCGGGCCCGGCAGGCCCGGAAGTCCGCGGTGCTTTCGGCTTCGTTCCGAAGGCAAACCCGAAATCCTCCCCCCGCGTCGCCCGCGTCGTGCCACCGACCCTATCCACCGCGTCCAAGGCGGGTCCGAGAGAGACGCGTCTCCCCGGTGCGCAGCTCGTCCCCTGCCTCCTGCTGAAGGGAGGTACCGTCCACCGACCGGGTCCGGAAGGGCCGGTCGCGGCCCGCGGTCCGTCGGGGGCCCCGTTCGACCCGTTCGATGTCGTGGACCGACTGAGCGGCGAGTATTCGCTCCTCTACGTCGTCGATCTCGACGGCATCGAGCGGGGGAACCCCCAGCTCGACTACCTCCAGGAGCTCTCCCGCGACATGCCCCTCTGGGTCGATGGCGGGGTGCGGCGGGCGGACCAGGCGATCGACATCCTGGTCGCCGGGGCCCAACGCGCGGTGCTCTCGAGCGCCTATCTGGGCGGCCCGAAGCAGCTCGCGCGGGCCTGGAAGCTGAGCACCGAGCTCGTGTTCGAGATCGAGATCACGGGTCCCCGGCTCTCTCCCACCCACGAGGGCTGGGGGACCGAGGACCCGGTCGAGCTCGCCCGCGTGGTCCGGGAGGCCGGCCCCGACCATGTCCTCCTATCCCCCCGGGAGATGGACCCGGACTGGTCGGTGGTGCGGTCGATCGCCGCTTCCGGTCCGACCTGGGTCGACGGAACGTTCACGGCAGCGATGCACGACCGTCTGTCGTCGAGCGGCGCGGCCGGAGGGGTCTTCCACATCGACGATCTGCTGGACCACTGGGAGGGCTGAGTCGAGCTCAACGGTCGGGTCCCGGCGCGGGCCGGGGGGCGATGATGAGAACGAGAACCGGCTGACCCGTGATGAATGATGGGCGAGCTGAGCCCCCCGACCGACGCGCCGCTTCCGGGGGGTCGGGCGGTCCCGGCTCTCTCCCTCCCCCGAACGACCGGCACTCCCGCCGTGGCCCGCGAAGGTTTAGAACCGAGAGCCTGTTGGTCACCCGTACCATGGCAGCGGGAGGAGTCCTATCGGTGGAGTTCCCGGACGGACGTCGGCTCGAGGTCGACGCCGGGACGACCGCCCGCGAGGCGCTCGCCCGGTGGGACCCGGAGAAGGCCTCCGCGAGCCTCGCCGCGCTGTGGAACGGGAAGCCGATAGACCTCGCCGCGGCGGTCCCGGGATCGGGCGCCCTGGCGCCTCTTTCCTTCCGGGACCGGGCCGGCCGGGAGATCCTCCAGCATTCGGCGGCGCACTTGGTCGCGAAGGGCCTGGTGGAGACGATCCCGGGAGCCCGCCCGACCGTCGGCCCGCCGACCGAGGAGGGGTTCTACTACGACTTCGACGTCCGCCCGCTCACCCCGGCCGACCTCGACGCGGTACGGGCGGCGATGGACCACGCGGTGAAGGAACGGGCGCCCTACCGGCGGCGCGAGGTCTCGAAGGAGGAGGCCGAGAGGCTGTTCGCGGAGAACCCGTACAAGCTCCGCTACATCGCCGAGGTGCCGCCCGGGGAACCGGTCTCGGTCTACGACACCGGTTCGTTCACCGACCTCTGCCGGGGCCCTCACGTCCCCGACACCGGTTGGCTCGAGGGGGTCCACGTCCTCGGGTTCTCCTCCATCACCCCGGAGACCCCGGGGTCGGCCCCCCTCCAGCGCATCCGCGGGGTCGGGTTCCCGACCCGGGCCGAGCTCGAGCAGTACCTCAAGGTCCGGGCGGAGGCGGAGGCGCGGGACCACCGGGCGATCGGGACCCGGCAGGACCTCTTCCTGTTCCTCGACGAGGCGCCCGGCTTCCCGATCTGGCTCCCGAAGGGGATGGTCATGGTCCGGGAGCTCGAGAAGTTCGTCACCGAGCACCTGCGCGCGGCCGGCTACTCGGAGATCCGGACCCCGCTCCTGTTCTCCCAGTCGGTCTACGAGACCAGCGGCCACTGGGACCACTACCGGGAGAACATGTTCCTGTCCATGGTCGAGGACCGGGTCTTCGGCTGGAAGCCGATGAACTGCCCGGGATCGATGCTCGTCTTCCGGTCCCGGGCCCGCAGCTACCGAGAGCTCCCCCTGCGCCTCGCGGAGTTCGCTCCGCTCCACCGGCTCGAGGCGAGCGGCACCCTCCACGGGCTGACCCGGGTGCGCGAGTTCGTCCAGGACGACGCCCATATCTTCGTGACCGAGGAGCAGATCGAGCCCGAGATCCGGGTCCTGCTCGACTGGGTCCGGGACGCCTTCTCGACCTTGCATCTGGACTGGTCGTACGACCTCTCGACCCGCCCGGAGAAGTTCCTGGGGGAGGCCGCCCAATGGGACCGGGCCGAGGCGATCCTCGAGAAGCTCCTCAAGGAGTCGAAGGTCGACTACCGCATCGCCTCGGGCGAGGGGGCGTTCTACGGGCCGAAGATCGACATCCACATCCGCGACTCCCTCGGGCGACCCTGGCAGACCGGGACCATCCAGCTCGACTACCAGATCCCCCAGCGGTTCGGCCTTGAATACCAGGGCCCGGACGGCCAGCTCCATCCCCCGGTGGTCATCCACCGCACCATCCTCGGGACCTGGGAGCGGTTCCTCGGGGTCTTCATCGAGCACTGCGCCGGGCGCTTCCCGCCGTGGCTCGCACCGGTCCAGGTCCGGGTGCTGCCGCTCACCGAGGCCCATGCCCCCGGCGCGCGGGGGTTCGCGGAGGAGCTTGCCGCCGCGGGGCTCCGGGCCGAGCTCGCGGGGTCCGAGGACTCGCTCTCGAAGCGGGTGCGGAACGCCGAGCTCGACCGCATCCCGTACGTGGCGGTGATGGGGGACCGGGAGATCGCGGACGGATCGGTGTCGATCCGGACCCGCGGGGCGAAGGGGAGCCGGACGATGTCCCGGGCGGAGTTCGTCCAGTTCGCCCTCGACCGCGTCCGCCGGCGATCGTTCGACCCCTAGGCCCGGGAGCGTCGGGCGCGCTTCGCCTCGATCCGCGCCTCGAGATACTGTTTCTCGAGGGTCGATGAGTCGAGCTGGTGCTCGCCGCGCAGATGTTCCCGCATGCGCAGGATCTCGATCGGCCGGCCGCAGACGCGGCACGTGATCCGCTGCCGCCGGTTCATGGCCTCCCGGGGCAGCGCGGACTGCATGGTCGGGGTTGGCAGATTCCACGGCTATGAAACCGTTGGTGGACGGGTATTGACAGGGGTTCGCTCGCCGGGGGGCACCAATCTTTAATGGGGTACCTTGCTGGTCCGCCGAGACTTTCGGGGGCACTCAGATGGGACTCTCTACCGGTCAGATCGAACTGTTGATCTTCCTCGCCGGAGCGATCGGGCTCGTGTACGCGGGGGTACAGACCCTCCTCGTACTGCGGGAGGAGGAGGGCGACGACCGCATGAAGTCGATCTCCGCGGCGATCCGGGAGGGGGCGATGGCGTTCCTTCGCCGCGAGTACACGTTCGTGTTCGTCGTGGCGATCGTTCTCGCGGTCATCATCGCCTTCGCCTTCGGGATCACCGGGGACGGGGCGAAGCTCGCCGCGGGATTCATCTTCGGCGTCGCCGGGAGCGCGCTCGCGGGCGCCGTCGGGATGGTCGTGAGCATCCGCGCGAACGTGCGGACCGCGGCCCACGCCCGCAAGGGCAACCTGCCCGCGACGATGAACTTCGCCTTCCGCGGGGGGAGCGTGACCGGGATGTCGGTCGCCAGCCTCGCGCTGCTCGAGCTGGTCGGGTTCTACTGGGCGTTCGGCGGGAACGTCCTGATGATGGTCGGGGTCCTGTTCGGCGCCTCCCTCATGAGCCTCTTCGCCCGGGTCGGCGGCGGGATCTACACCAAGGGCGCGGACGTCGGGACCGACCTCGTCGGCAAGGTCGAGGCGGGGATCCCCGAGGACGACCCCCGGAACCCGGGGGTCATCGCGGACAACGTCGGCGACAACGTCGGGGATTGCGCCGGGATGGCGGCCGACCTGTTCGAGACATACGTCGTCACCGCCCTCGCCGCGATGCTACTCGCCTACCTCATCCGGAACGTGAGCGGCGCCACGCCCCTCATGACGCTCTTTCCCAACGCGATCCTCTTCCCGCTGCTCGTCTGTGCCTGGGCGATCGTGGCCACGATCGTCGGTACGTTCTTCGTCCGCATGCGGGAGAAGGGCTCCATCATGGGGGCCCTCTATCAGGGCCTCGGCGCGACGACCGCGGTCGGCCTCATCGGCCTGTACCTTCTCGACTACTACTTCATGAACGGCAACATCGGCATCTTCGTCGCGACCGCGGTCGGGCTCATCGTGATGATCCTGATCGTGATCTCGACCGACTACTACACCGGCACCAAGTACCGCCCGGTGCAGAGGATCGCCGAGGCCTCCCAGGCGGGGGCCGGCCCGACGGTCATCAACGGACTCTCGGTCGGGCTCGAGTCGGCCTGGATCCCCGGCCTCGTGGTCGTCAGCGCGACGCTGATCGCCTACCTCTCGGCCGGGTACTACAACGGGTACTCCTCCGGAGCGGCCCCGGACGCCTACCTCGGCCTCTACGGGATCGGCCTCGCCGCGGCGAGCATGCTCTCGGTGACGGGGATGATCATCTCGATCGACGCGTTCGGCCCGATCACCGACAACGCGGGCGGCATCGCCGAGATGGCGCAGCTCCCCGAGGAGGCCCGGGCGATCACCGACCCCCTGGACGCGGTCGGGAACACGACCAAGGCGGTCACGAAGGGATACGCCATCGGTTCGGCGGTCCTCGCCGCCCTCGCCCTCTTCGCGGGCTACACGTTCGCCGCCGCCCAGGAGTGGGGCAAGAGCTGGAGCGACTTCACGAGCCTTCTGACCCTCTCCCAGCCGCTCGTCGTCGCGGGGCTCGTCATCGGCGCCGTCCTGCCGTTCTTCTTCACGTCGTTCCTGATGCGCGCGGTCGGCATCGCCGCGGAGAAGATGGTCTTCGAGATCCGCCGGCAGTTCCACGAGATCGCCGGCATCCTCGAGGGGAAGGCGAAGCCGGACTACGGCAAGTGCGTCGACATCGTCACCCTCACCGCCCTCCAGCAGCTCGCGGTCCCCGCGATCATCGCGGTGGCGACCCCGCTCGCCGTCGGGTTCCTTCTGGGACCGGTGGCGCTCGCAGGGCTCCTCCTCGGGACGATCGTTTCGGGTTTCCCGCTCGCGCTGATGATGACCACCGGCGGCGCCGCCTGGGACAACGGCAAGAAGTACATCGAGAGCGGCCACTACGGCGGCAAGCGCTCGGACGCCCACAAGGCGGCGGTCGTCGGCGACACCGTCGGGGACGCGACCAAGGACACGGCGGGGCCGGCGATCAACCCGCTCATCAAGGTCGTGAACACGATCTCGATCCTGTTCATCGCCCTGATCGTGGCGCACTCGGTGATCCCGATCTAGCGGACCGCATCGGGGGACGGAACGTCGCCGATCGCGCGACGACGGGTTCATGTAGGGTACCGTGGTACCCACCGTTCGAGGAGCCCCGATGTGCGATACGTGCGGCTGCAAGACCAAGAAGAAGCCGTAGGACCGCACCTCTGGCCCGGTCGGAGTTCTCCTCCGGGCCAGTCGCGTTCCTCGTTCTTCTGGGCCCGGAGGTCCGCCACCGCCGGGCGGCGTGCCCGAATGCCGTCCCGACCTCGGGGTGAGGGGGGCCCGTGTTCGATCTCTCGGACTCCGTAGTGCTCGTCACCGGGGCATCCCGGGGGATCGGACGGGCGATCGCCCTCGAGGCGGCGCGGGCCGGGGCCGACCTCGTGCTCGGCTTTCGGGCGGACGCTCCGGGCGCCGAGGAGGTCTCCGCGCGGGTGCGGAAGGCCGGCCGCGACACACGAGTGATCCGGGCCGATCTCCGCGACCGCGCCGCGGTCGCGGCCCTGGTGCGGGAGGCGGGCGCGTGGAAGGGGCGGCTCGATGGTCTCGTCACGAGCGCCGGGACCTACGACGGCTCTTCGACCGAGGAGGTCGGGGACCGAGAGTGGGACGACGTCGTTCGCATCGACCTCGAAGGGACGTTCCGTACGGTGCAGGCGGCCCTTCCGTGGCTCCGGGCGGCAGGCCGGGCGAGCGTGGTCACGATCTCCTCCGTCATGGGCTCCCACGCCGCGGCGGGCGCCGCGCCGTACCAGGCCGGGAAGGCCGGTGTCGAGCAGATGACGCGAGCGCTGGCGCTCGAGCTCGCCCCGAAGATCCGGGTCAATGCGGTCGCGCCCGGGTTCGTCCGCACGGATATGAACCGAGGGGGGCACGAGGATCCGGGGTTCCGGCGCCGGGTCGAGCGCTCGACCCCGCTCGGCCGCTGGGGCGAGCCCGAGGACATCGCGCCGGTCGTTCGCTACCTCCTCAGCCGCGACGCGGGCTGGGTCACGGGGTCGGTGATCGGGGTCGACGGGGGAATCGCCCTCCGATGACCGACCCGCCGGGTCCCTCGAGCGGTGTCGCCCTCGTGACCGGCGGTTCCCGGGGGATCGGCCGGGCGATCGTGCGGGCCCTCGCCCGGGAGGGCCAGGACGTGGCGTTCACCTTCCGGTCGGACGCGGAGGCCGCGGCCCGGACCGCCCACGAGGTCGAGGCGCTGGGCCGACGGAGCTTCTATCGGGCGTCCGACGCGGCGGATGCCGAGGATGCCGCCCGGTTCGTCGAAGAAGCCCGCGGCCGCCTCGGACGGCTCGATGTCGTCGTCACGAACGCCGGCATCGCCGGGTCGCTCGGCTGGTCGGCCGCGGATCCCGCGGACTGGCGGTCGATGATCGCGCACCATGCGGTCGGCCCGTACGCCACCATCCGCGCCGCCGCCCCCGAGCTCGGGCGCACCCGGGGGACGGCGATCGTCATCGCCTCGATATCGGGGCTTCTGGCCCACCCGGAGCAGATCGCCTATGCTGCGGCGAAGAGCGCGGCGATATCGATCTCCCGCAGTCTCGCGCTCGCCCTCGCCCCCGCGGTCCGCGTGAACGCGATCGCGCCCGGCTGGGTGCGAAGCGACATGACCCGCGGCCTCCACGACGACCCGAAGGGGCACGCCGTGATCGTCCGGGGGATCCCGCTCGGCCGCTGGGGCGAGCCGGAAGACGTCGCCGCCGCCGTGCTCTTCCTCGCGTCCGAGGGGGCCCGGTTCATCACGGGCGAGACGATCGTCGTCGACGGCGGCGAGTCGATCGACTGGCGGATGGCGCGCGACCGCTAGGCGGTGCGCCGGCCGGGACGTCCCTAGGCGTGAGTTTGGCACTTTATAAGTCCGTCTCGACACCCCGAAACTGACCCTTCTCGGCGAGGGAGAACACCTGTACGAGGTGCGCCACCGCCCCGTCCGCCCGAGTGAGCTTGCGCACGATCCCGACC
>JAKASE010000001.1 GCA_021819135.1 Thermoplasmata archaeon
CGGCTGGGCCACTCCCCACGAGGTCTATCACGACCCCAAGTTGATGAGCCGGAAGCGAGTCAGGAGCCGTTGAGGGCGGCAGGATCTCCTGATAGTTCAAGCGGCAACATGTCCTGATACACTACACCTAGGCACCTTACCGTCATTAGGGGGCGGCCGTTCCTTCCGTGCGATGGCATCCCGAGACGGCCCCGGCTCCCCGTTCCCCCGGGGCCCGCAATCTCGTTGCCGGTGCGGCCACCTCCCCACGCATCACATGGTCGTGGTCCCGACGGAGGAGACCGCGAACTTTCGCCTCGACCCGTCCGGGCCGTGCCAGATCTGCGGGGAGTCCGTCTGCCGTCGGTACGCCCCGGCGCCGCCGTAGGGCGTGGCGGGGGGCGATACCTTGACGGCCTTCAGCCGTAGGCGGCCTGGATCAGGTGGTCCTTGAGCCGCTGGAGGCGGTCCTCCCAGAAGTGGAAGTGCCAGGAACGGGCCTCCTCCCAGGCGTCTCCCGATCCCCATCCCGCGTGCTCGAGCGTGACGTCGACCCCTTCGGGCGACTCCTGGAGACGGAAATAGACCTGGCTCGGGGGAGACCCCTCTCCGCGCATCAACGCAACATACTCCGGGGGACCCTGCCAGGTGAATCCGAGGTCGACATCGTTCGTGCGCTGGAGGATCTGGCCGGAGCTCGTGAAGGCTCGCGGTTCGGTGAACCGGAGCTCGTATTCCCCGCCCACGTCGGCCCCGACCCGGGCCTCCTCACAGAGCCAGCGACGGAGCGTCGCGGGCTCGACGAGCGCACCATAGATCATCGGTACCGGCAGGGGGATCGTCACCTGGATGAGGATCGGGTCGAGTCCTTCGTCGGCCACGTCGTCCGTTCCGTCACCCGCGGCTATAGGGTTTGCCCGAAGGCGGCTCGAACCGTCCGTGACCGACGGTACCCCGCCGTCCCGGGCGCGTCGGCACGCCCCGGTCAGGCCCGGCGGGCCCGAGCCGATCGCACGGAGGCACGGGACGACGGGCGCCGTCTTGGCCGGGACGAACCGGTCCGATGACGCGTCGGCGACGGCACCTTCCGCTCCGCGGACGCACCCGCACGGGAGCGGGTCTCCCGTTCGATGAACGCGGCCGGGGCGCCGAGGAGCCAGTAGACGTTCCCGTCCGGGTCGGCGAACTTGGCCATGCCGCCCCACTCCCTCTTCTGGAACGGCTCGGTAAAGACGACGCCCTTGGCTTCCATCCGCCGGGCCAACGCCTCGAGCTCGTCCGAGACGAAGGCGATCCCTGTGTTCCCGGCGGAGACCGGCTCGAACCCCTCGCACAGGTGAAGGACGAACCGGTCCCCCTCGGGGGCGACCATCACGGCGTGCCCCGCACCGCCCACGAGGTGCCGGAGGAATCCCATCTTCTCCTCCCACCACGCGGCGGCCTCTTCGGCGTTCGTCACGGACACGGCGACATCGGCGAGCGCGATCATCCCGCATCCGGAGGCGCGCCTCCCCTTCAACCCCGTCGTGCCCCCCGCGGCACGCTCCGGCGGCTCGGTGTTCCGCGCCGGGTCGGGGGTTTATGGGGAAGGTGGGCATGGTATCCGACGTCGGAGCGCGTCGTGAGGATCTCGCGCGGACGCCTCGTCGCGCTGATCGTCGTGGTCCTTGTGGTTCTCGCCGGGCTGCTGTCATACCTGGTCCTGGCTCCGTCCTCCTCCCCCGCACCGAGCACGCGTCCTCCCGGCACCGCCGCCTGCCTTTCGACTTCCGGTGGTGGATCCACGGGGGCCAACTGGACCACCTACCACGGAGACAACGCCCGCTCGGGTGTGGTGGCCGCCGCGACGGGGATCACCGCGGTCCGACCCGCCTGGTCCGGCCCGACCGCGCTCGACGGGGCGGTGTACGCCGAACCGCTCCTCTGCGGTACCGTGGTCTATGCCGCGACCGAACAGGACACCGTCTACGCCATCAACCTCACGAACGGGGCGGTGATCTGGTCGACCCACCTCGGTGCGCCGGTGCCCAGCTCCTCGCTCCCGTGCGGCGACATCAGCCCGAGCGGGATCACGGGGACCCCGGTGATCGACCTCTCCACCGGTACGCTCTACGCGGTCGCGTTCCTCGCCCCCGGCCAGCACGTGATGTTCGGGCTCTCGGTGCGGAACGGGACGGTCGTTTCCCGAGCCGAGGCCGACCCGCTGGGATCTGTCCCGACCGCAGAGCAGCAGCGCGGCGCCCTCGCGCTCGCGAACGGCTACGTCTACGTCCCGTACGGCGGGCTCTACGGGGACTGCGGAGACTACCACGGATGGGTGGAAGGGATCCCCACCCAGGAGTCCGGCAACATCTCCTACCAAGTGCCCACCCAGCGCGAGGGCGGGGTCTGGGCATCCGGTGGGATCGCGGTCGATGCGAACGGCAACCTGTGGATCGCCACCGGCAACGGGGCATCGTCGACGACGTTCGACTACGGGGACTCCGTGATCGAGCTGTCGCCGTCACTCTCGATGGTCGCCTACTTTGCGCCCTCGAACTGGGCGTCCCTGAACGCCGGCGACACGGACCTCGGCTCCCTCGCACCGACCGTGCTTCCGAGCGGGGAGATCCTCCAGGTGGGAAAGCAGGGGGTCGGCTATCTTCTCTCGGCCTCCGCTCCGGGAGGTATCGGAGGAGAGCTCTACAACGCGACGGTCTGCAGCGGCGGCGCCTACGGCGGCACCGCGCACTCCGGCGCGGTCGTGTTCGTCCCCTGCACGGACGGCCTCGTCGCGGTCCAGGTGACCTCGGTCGGATTCTCCATCCTGTGGACCGCTTCCGGATTCGACTCGGGCTCCCCGGTCGAGACCGGGAACATCACCTGGGCGGTCGACGTGGGTTCCGCCACATTGTTGGGGTTCGATGCGGCCACGGGGCAGACCGTCTTCACCTTCCCCCTGGGGGGCGCGCAGCATTTTGAGAGCCCCGCGGCCACGGCCACGACCCTCGTCGTCGGCTCGGGGACGGGCCTCTTGGCCTACTCGCTCTCCTGAGCCCACCCGCGGACTCCGCGAACGCAAGGACCGAGGAGAGGTCGGTGCAGACCTCGCCCCGGGCTACGGAGCATCCGGGGGCGTCCCGTCCGGACGACAGGCCTCTCGGATCAAGGTGCGACAGCGCTCCCGGGCGTTTTCGAGCGCCTCGTCGTCGATGCCGGGCACCCCGCACATCATCAGGAGCGCCGCGCGGGTCGCCTCGGTGACCTTGCTCCGCTCGGCGTTGCGATACGGGTACACCGCGACGAGCTCGCGGTCCGCCTCGTCCTCGATCACCGCCTCGACCCCGGTGAGACGGAGCGGCTTCGTCATCCCGATCCCGACGAACTCCTCCCCCGCCCGGGCCCGTCGGAGCGTGAGGGCCGCGGGATGGATCCGGTCCCGGTCGAACGCGGCGATCGCGATCGAGCTCTCGAGCGACGCGAGATTGTACGCATCAACGAGGGTGTTGATCGTCGGGAGTTCCCTGCCCCCGAGGACCCGCCGCGCGATCGCCTCGGCCGCGGGTCGGGTCTTCGTCGGGTCAACGCCGACCCGCCAGTAGAACTCCCGGTAGGCGCGGAAGAGCGGGGCCTCACGTAGCGCGTCCAGGGTGGTTCCCCGCGACCGAGAGGTCGCGAGGATCCGAGCCTTCGCCGATTCGAGACGCGGGTCTCTCGGTCGGACCGTGAGGCTCTCGAGCTCGAGCTCGAGTACCCGAAGACCGGGGAACTCCGCTTCGAGGAACGGATCGACACGCATCGTGAGCCCCGGCGGCGGACGGTGGGAAGGTCGGGTCCGCTATTTGAGCTGGGACGGGAGCGCACGACGGAGCCCGTCCCCGTCCCTCCCCGAAGCGTAACGGAGGAATCGGTTCGGGAGCCGGCCCGCCGCGGATCGGGGGATGGCCTTGGAGCCGGCGGAGGTCGCGTCCACGCCGCGCGGTCAGACGCTTTCGGGAGGGTGGGTCTCCTCCGGACCCGGGGGGGCCGCGTGCGAACGGGTCGCCTCCCGATAGGCCTTCCAGAGGCTATTACCGCCGATCACCCCGACCACGAGGACGATCAGCAGCGTGGCGATGCCGATCTGATCGAGGTTGGGGATCGAGGTACCGGTGGCGAGGTAATAGTCCTCGAGCCACGGGAGGGCTGCGACGACCGTTCCGACGGCCATGAACGCGACCCCACCCATGTAGAGCGTCCGGGCCGCCGTTCTCCGACCGATCGACTGGATCTGTCCGTTGGAGAGCTTCTTCAGCCGCGCCAGGCGGGCGAAGAGCATCCCGGTGAGGATCTGCATCACCATCGTGCCGAGGCCAAAGACCGCACCGACGAGCGCGGCCCACCCGACGTTCGGCATCTGGGGCGCGAGGACGAAGATGAGAATGACCGCGAACCCCCCGACGCCCCAGCCGGCGACGAACCCATGGAGGACCGCCATCCGCAACGGGATCGGCTTCGTCCCTTCCACGGGGGCGTGCTCGGGACTGGCGGTGTAGGTATGGTGGGTGTGGTCCGTGAAGAACCGGCCGAGAAGGCGTTCCATCGCTCCGTCGAGCGGCAGATGGATGTCGGAGCCGCGCAGGAGGTACCAGCCGGCCACGAACATCACGAACCCGACGGCGACGTAGATGTACCCATCGAGGTTGTACGCCTCGTAGACGGCCGCGAGGCCCAGGAATCCGAGGGCGGTCAGGATCGCCCGCTGGACGGCGAACCCGGTCGAGAAGACGAGGCCGGCGCGGGCGCCCCCACGAGTGCTGTAACTGCCGATCGAGTAGCTGAACGTGATCGGCCAGGTGTGCTCGTCCGGCGTCGCTCCGTGGAAGAGTCCGAGGAGGAACCCGATCGCGAGGATCACCGGGACCGTGAGGCCGGCCGCCGAGGCACCGTTGAACAGGGCGAAGATGGTATCGAAGATCGACATCGTGGCCCCCTAACCCGCTCCCCGACGGCTCCGGCACGGTGCGATCGGGGCGCCGTGCGGGCACTCCTGCGGGTGGCCCTCGGCGGCGCAAAGCCGGTCGACGGTCTGGTGGGAGAGCGCGAGGTCCACCTCCAGCGCGGCGAGGTGCGTGTCCTTCGCGGAAAGACCGAGCTGCTGGAAGAGGCTCTCGGCGACACGGTGATGCCGCTGGTACTCGGCGAGGCAGGCCTGGCCGCGGGCCGTGAGGCGGCTCTTTCCACGGAATCGGCTGACGAGATGCAATGCTTCGAGCGCGGTGAGGTGCTCGAGCGCGGACGGCGCCCGCATCCGGAGCGCCCGGGCCACCTCGTTCAGCGATGCCCCTCGCTCGGGGGTCTCCCCGCGCTGCACCGCGATCAGGGTCTGAACCTGTCGCCGGCTCAGACGTTCCAGCAGTTCCATGCCAGCGCCAGCGCTCACAAGTACTTGAGCACAACCCTAATTTTTAGGTTTGACCTATTATTTGTGTCGCCGTCCGCCGGGGACCTACGGTGGCGTCGGTGCCGGGGGACCAGCTGGTAGGGCCGTATCGTGAAGGTCCGATGCATCACTTATCGTCGCTTCGGCGACCACCCGCGGCGAGGAGGTCCGCTTCGAGGACCGGATCCTCCGCCGCCTCGGCGGGCAAGGAGAGACGGGCGGGTCGGGCGGCAGTGCGAATGCTCGCAAAGGTGGCGATCAGGCTCGCCACGTAGCAGAGGAAACCCCCGAGCAGGTAGCCTCCGCCGCTGTAGAAACTGAGCAGGGAGAGGGTCATGATCCCGACCCCGAGGACCCGATGTCGCTCCGGCGCGAAGTAGATCGCGGTGCTCAACACTTCCATCAGGACCGCCCCGATCATCCCGGCGACTCCCACCACAGCGGCGGAGATGCTCAGCGTCCCTCCGAGGGTGGCGGCCGGGGGTGAGCTGAAGACGATGTCGTAGACTGACTGAACCAGGGTCAGGGCCACCCCGAGAGTGCCGATCGCCAGGGCCCCTTCCGTCCCACCGGCTCCCGCGCCACGCGAACCGTCAGCCATTTCTGGCTGGAGCGTTCGAATCGTGTCCGGCGATTTCTACCCTGTGGAAACGGTCGAGGTCCGCTCGCGGGCTCCTCGGATCGCGGCCTCAGGGAAATGGACTGGTCGGGGTCCCCTAACTTGTGCGCGTTGGGTCGATGAAAAATCGAGACATGCGTCCCTCTACTCAGTTTCAATCATTACCGATTCGTCGCGAGCAGCCGGTACGCTTTGTCCCGATTCTCGGAAGAGATTTCGTCTCGGTCCACGCGGCGCGAGAGCTCCGGGACGAGCACCCACCTATCGACCTCGGCGCAGGACGGGTCCCGGAGCCACCGTAAGAGCTCGTCTTCGGTGAGCTGGCTCGGGGGTACGTCGAGAGGTCGCGACGAAGGCGCGGACCTGGCGGGCTCGGCCGGTCGCTCGGAGTCGTCCACGAGCCGCGCCGCCGCGTCCCACTCCGGGGTTCCGGCCGGAGGCCAATTCGCCGGGTCCCTAAGCAGCTCGACCGCTTCCCGGCGCGAGATCGTCTCCTCCTCCGGCTCGTCCGGGAACGGCTCTGCGACCGGAGAGTCCGGTACGATCGGGAGGGAAGGAACCGGAGAGTCGCGGCCCCGCGCGACCCTCTTCCGGTCGCGGTCGTATCTCTTCCGGCACCGACCGCACCGGAGCGCCTTCCCACGCCGCAGCGGACGCCCACAATCCTCGCACCGGCGGTTCATAGAAACTCGCAGGACCCCCGGACAGAATGGATGTATGGTGTCGGCCTGTACGCCCCTGCCTGTTCGCAGTTCCGCGTCCTCGTCTGAGCTTCGCAACAACCCCGGACACCGTCCGGGCTTGCGTACTGGGGTCTCGAACCCGGAATCGTGCCCGAACTATTCCACTCTGTACGGTCTATGGGTCCAAGAGTCGGGACCTTTCGTGCGAGATTTGCTCCGTTCATCGGCCCCCTAAGCCGGCGGCCTTCCGTGCGAGTGCGTCTGCGCTTGGGACCCCCGCCTGGCGCTCGCGGCCGTGGTACGATCGGGACCACCTCAGATCGAACGACCCGAGCTTCGCTCGCTCCTCCGCGATCTGCTCGAGCAGGACTCGGAGAGCCGGGTCGTGAGGCTTCCCCCGCGCGTTGACGATCTCGACCAGGGAGGAGGAGTCCGTTCGGGCGCGGAGATCCCGGACCCCGTGACGCTGACGGGCCACCTTCATCCCTCGGAGGAGGGTCGCGGCCTCCGCGTGGGTCGGCGAGGGAAGGAACCCGAGAGCGACCGAGTACTTCCCGACGGGGCGCATCGTCGGATTGCGGAGGACAATCCCCCCGCCAGCCCGCCGGAGCTCGATCCCATCGACAACCTTACGGACGGTGGGATTGAGCGACGCGTCGGTCTCGAGGTGGTACAAGGTCGCGTTCATGCGTCCCCTGTCAGAAACGGACCTTTCCGAGCAGGGGTAGGTCTCCCCCCTTCCGGCACGGTCCTATCCGGAGGGGGGTTCTCAGTCGGAGCGGGGGGTGGGACTTTTGACCCACCGCCCGAAGACCCCTCCTTTCCGTCCACCGTTTCCGACACGGCTCGATACAGCCTCCGCACGGTCGCAGTCGGGACCCGGACGTGCTGCGCAATCTCCCGCCAGGACTTGTGCTCCGCGTCCCGGAGCTCGAGGATCCGGCGCAGCGTGTCCTTCGGGACCTCCCGGGGGGGGCGGCCGAGGCGCTTCCCCTCCGCCTTCGCCCTTCGGAGACCGGCGTGCGTCCGTTCCACGATCAGCTCCCGCTCGAAGGACGCGACCGACGCGAGCACGTCTCGGATGAGCTTCCCGACGGCGGTCGAGGTATCGAACCCCTGGCTCGTGCAGATCACCCGGACCCCGGCGGCGTCCGCGAGCTCGTAGAAGTCGAGAACTCCGCGCACGGAGCGGCCGAGCCGGTCGATCTTCGTTACGACTACCGTATCGACCCTCCGCTCCCGTACGGCGAGCCGAAGGGCGTCGAAGGCGGGGCGGCTCGCTCGAAGGCCCGAGGCCCCGTCGTCGCGGAAGACGAGCTCGGAACGGACCGGCCAGCCCATGCGCTCGGAGTACGCGGTAGTGTCGCGGACCTGATTCTCGGTCGTCTGCTCGTACGTCGAGACGCGAGAGTAGTGGGCTACCCGAGGCGCGGCGTAGAGGGCCACCTTCGGCGCATCCGCACTCATGACCGGCCCCCCTTCGACGGCGAGGAGGATGCGGGGGTCGTCTCGAAGACGATCTCGGCCTCGGCGGGGCGGCTTGGTGTCGAATGGCCGCACATCGGGCACGGCCCCGGAGCGCAGCCGCACTCGTCGTCGCACCGACACGGAGCACAGAGCATGCAGTCGGGGAAGGCGACGCCCGGAGCGACCTTCGGGGAGGGCGGGGAGGATGATTCGGTCGGGGCCTCTGCGTCCAAGGCGCGGGCAGGGGTTTTGCGCGCGCCGTTCCCCGCCTCTTGGAGCCGAACCCACTCGGCCGCCCGGGTTCGGAGGGTGTTCGGATGGACGCCGAGCTCCCGCGCGATCTCGGCCCAGGTCCGGCCCGTACGATTGCGCTCGACCAGGGCCAGCTCGACCGCGCCCGGGGGGAACGTCCGGGGGCGACCTCCCCGTGGGTTCGTCACCGCTCGCCCTCCTTCCGCTCGGCCTGGTCGAAGGCGGCTCGGGCCCGGTCCGCTCGCGTCGAGCGACCTCCGAAGAGGTCCCCCGGGTCCGGGTCGGAGCCGGGACGCCCCGGCTCCCCCCTTGACTCACTTGGCTCACTTGGCTCACCTTTCACGTCAGGACGAGAAAGTGAGTCAGGTGAGTCAGGTGAGCCTAAAGGTGTGGAGTCGCCTCGAAGCGACCGGATGAACGAAGACGGCAGGACGTACACGACCCGTCTCTGAGGGGTGCGGAGCCATGCGTCCTTGACCCCGAGGTTCCGACGGGCGGAGGCAAGCGACTTGTCCGAAACAGGGCGCTCTCCCCGACCTTTCAGCTCGCGGTTGACACGGTCCTTGAGTGCCTTCTGCCGTACTCTGACCTCGGGCTCGGTCGAGTCGAGCTTCGATGCGACGGCTCCGGCCTCGGCCAAGATCGCGTCGCGGAGCTCCTCTACCAAGGAGCCCTCTGAATCGGTGAGAGCGACCTTTCGGAGCTCGCTTGCGGCCCGCAGCTCGGCCGTCAAATCGGCACCGGCAACCTCCGCGACAAGGACCGCTACCGCAGCGAGCTCAGAGTCCCGGTTCGCACCGAACCGACCCTCGGCGACGGCGGCTTTCACTTTCGAGCGGAAGTTGTCGGTCTCATACAGGGCCGCGACACGCTCCTGCGGCCAGGCCCGGGCAACTTCTCGGCCCCACACGGCGAGTCGTCGGGGGAGATCGCCGACCTGGGGGGCAAGGTTTCGGAGCACGTAGTCGAACCCGGACTCACCGTCCGGAGTCGCTGTCGGAATAGTGAACCCCCGACTCGTGAGCGCGTCGTCGAGCCCTCCCCGGTACGAGAGCACCTTCATCCCGTAGATCGGGACGCTCTCGGTCGTCTTCTTGGCCGGGTCCCACCGGACGTATGGCGCGGCGGTCACCCGGTATCCTTGACGAATAAGCGCGTCCCGTACCTCCATCAGATCGCGCCCTCGTTCCACGTCGGCCTCGTCGATACAGAGCGTCCGTGCGGGGTGCTCGGGGTCCCCCAAGACCCGCGCGAGGGCGGCCGGCGAGACATTCTCGAGGAGAAGACCACCAGTCAGGTGGGCCATTAGATCGAGGATGTTGGTCTTTCCCGAACCGAACCGACCCCCATAGAACAGGTAGAACACTCGAGGCAAGATCGGCGCAAGGTACGATTGAAGGACACCGAGCGCGGAGACAGCGTAGTGCCAGTCCTCGTCCATGAAGTAATGCCGCTTGAGGACGGAGACCACCTCACGGAAGAGTCCGGGGCCGTCTGTCCCGGGTTCGACCACCACTTCATGCTTCGGTTCGTACCGCCGGGTCACGTCGCCCGCAAGGGAGACGAGCTCGCTATCGGTGAGGGGCGGTGCGCACCGGCGTCCGTTGAAGTCGCGGAGGTCCGCCAAGATCGCTTCCGCGCCGACCCCCAGGTCGCGCAGCTTCCCCGCGCGGCTGAGGAGGGTCGCGTGCCGGCTCCCTTCGGGGACCGGCTCCGTATCGTCCCGCCGACCGGCGGCGACAGCCTTGGGACGGTGCTCCTTCCACGCTTGCCGGAGCCACGGCGCCGCCTGGTCGAGCGCGAGCCCAACGGCTTCGAACTCCGGTATCGGGCCATCGCGGACGACCCGATACTCGCCGGCACCGTCGAACTTGGTCGGAGGTACGACGAGCAGCCCGTCAAGCAGCACGTCAACGAACCCGCCGACGCCGGTGGCTCGCCGCGCGACCGTCTCCGGTGGCTGGGTCTTGTAGAGAAAGAGGTCGTGCGTGCCTCCGCTCTTGGTCGAATGGCGATACCCGGACGCATAGCCGGTCGGTGGCTCCGGCATACCCTCCTTGCGGTTCTTGAGGTCGGTATCTACCGCTCCGAGGAACCGCCCGTCGGCGGTCGGGCCGAGTACGATCGCCAGCTGGGCGCTCGGATTCGCGGCCCAGAACTCGCGGACTTCGACCTTGGTGCGGAGCGGCCCGCCCTCTTTCCACCGTACGAGAGGGCGGGGACCGTTTGAGAGGGTCAGCGCAAGCGGGACAACCGGGACCCAGCGCACCCACCAAACGGCCGCCTCTGACGGCGATCCGAACGGCTGAGGGGCGGGACTCTCGCTCATGGCGCGTCCTCCCTCGCCGGGCATGGCGACCGCAGCTCGGCCGAGATCGCAAGGCGACGGACCCTGCGACCGCATTTTTCACAGACGAGAAATCCCGGGATCTCCGAAGCCCACCGATGCTCCGCCGGGAAGACACCGTAGGTACCGAGCGTCGCGTTGAGCGGTCGAGAAGACGCCTTCGCGGTCACGGCTCCTCCGGTGGCCCGGCGAGGTAGCGGAGCCGTCGGGTCACGGCTCTTCGGAGTGCGTCTCCTCTGAGGTTGGGGTCGTCGAGGGGGTCGGACTCAAGTCCCAGATCGCCGGGGAGAGAGGACCCGCCGAGGTCGGTGCCGGCCGGCAACCTGAGTCCGGGGCACCTTCCGTAACGCCGGTGACTCCGTAGACCTCCCCGCGTTCCGAAGGTCGCGCCGCAGCCGGCGCAGCGGAGCCAGTCGGCGCGCGGGAGCAGCGTGGACCGTTCAAGCGGCCGCGCGCCCTTACTCCGCTCGAGGCTGTCCGCGACCACCGGCGGCCTCCTGGGTCGCGGCGATATCCGTCGCGCGCGGCCCTCCCTGTTCGAGTCGGGTGAGGATTGAGCGACCCTCAATTCGGCAGGCGGGCGAGCTCTGTCGATTCATGCGGGCGCCCTCCGAGAGAGACGAATCAGCGTGGGGACGCGCTGCGCGACGGCGATCTTGGTATCCGTCGCCGAGGTCGCTTCGACCTCGAGACGGAAGGGGTGGCTCTCCGGCCAGCTCCGACGGGCGAGCTCTTTGAGCTGCGCGGATGCGGTCGGCTCTACGGTCGGCGGCGCGGTCGCTTCCTGAGAAGTCATTTTCATCCTCCCGCCCCAAGAATCAGGGGCGAGAGGGAATGGACGAAGAGGTTGGCTTCGAGGTAAAGGTCAATCAACGGGGGCGGCGGGCCCGCCGCCCCCCCGAATTTGTAAGACCACTTCTTGGTCGGAATCGAACCGAAGGCGGTCGTGAACGTATCGCCCCGAACAGCGGCCCGTTCGAGATTGAGGAATCCAAATGCGACCAAGGCGCCCTTGATAACGCCCGAGACGAAGCTTCCGAGGTCCCGGAGTGCGGTCAACCCCTCGGCCGAAAACCCGGAGAAGTCGAAGAGGGGAGGCGGCTGATTCGTCATGCGCGCACCTCCGCTGGCGCCTCAAGAAGGAGCTGGTCCCGGTTCGGCCCGACCGTCTCTTTGACGCGCCACCCGAGATCGAGCAGCGCGTTCGCCTCACCGAGAGGGACGATTCGCTGTTTCGGCTGGCGCACACTCGATGGCCTTGGCACGCCGGCCGGAACGGGGGGTGCGTACTTGAGTGCCACGGCCCCGAGTTCCTCCGGGGTCATGGACCCGACGGACAACGAAGCGATCACGTCCTTCGGGACGCCGACCATCGCAAGGATCAGACGGGCTGCCTCCTCCGTCTTCGGCCCGGTGTCCTGGCGTGCGAACGTCTCGAGGTACGGGACGGCCTTCTCGTACTCCGAGCGGAGCTCGTCCACGAGACCGTCGCCGAGCCTCTTCGAGAGGTTGTACCGGCCCGAAACGCCGAGGTTGTGACCCAGCATGGCCTCGCGGGCCTCGCGGTCCACGCGGGCGGTCCAAAGCTGGGTTGAGCAGTACGATCGAAGCACGTACGGACGCCACCGCACGCCGTCGGGCCTCACCTTCGATATCGCCTTGCGGAGCTCGAAGACGATAGTCTTGGTCGTCGTGTGCCCCCACACGGCGGGGCCGGAGACCTTGTGGACATTTCGAGCACCGAGCGGCGACAGGGCGACCAGGGGAGAGGCGGGCCTGAGCTTGTCCCCTTGAATGGTCCGCTCCCTTAGGTAAGTGAGAATCGCCTCCGCGAGCTCGAGAGTCCCGAAGGTCACGTATGCCCGCCGGGTCTTCGAGAGCGTCGCCGGTACGTTGATTCGGATGGACCGCTGCCCGGGCTTAAGGTCGAATTGTGGGGCACTCTTGCCGGACAGCCTGAGCTCAGGGAGATCGCCGAGCACGAGGCCGGCCTGGCCCCGGTAGTCGCCAAGGACACCGGGCCGGAGGCCGGCGTGCGCCATCGCAAGCGCGATGACTCGTCCGCGCACAGGGAGGGCCGCCAAGATCGCGCGGAGTTCGTCCGGCGTCGGTACCTGTTCGGCCTTCAAGGTCTCCCCCGCGATGGGACTGAGCTTAGGGAATTGATGGAACTCGACCCCGCTGTGCTTGAGCCATCCCGAGACGGCAGAGAGCGTTTTCGAGATGTAGGAGTCCTGACGCCCGGCTGCCTTCATCCGGCCAGCGTACTCCACAGAAAAATCGCGGAGGCGGTTCGGTTCCTCGCGGGCGAGGCGCACGATCTCCGCCGGCGTTACCTTGGACCTATCGATCTTCCCAAACCACTCGGCGACGGAGGAGAGCTTGCGCGCCTCGAGGTCGGCGGCTTGCTCGGAGCGAAGCTTGCGCACGTTGTACCAGGCGCGCACCCCCGGCTCCTCGAGCACGGTTGCGAGACGCCCTCGGACTCGCTTACTTGTGCGCGCCATTCCGACAATCCCTAATCAGGGGATGTATTTAAGCGATTACAGGCTACCCACAAAAGAGAATGGACTGGTCGGGATTCGAACCCGAGGCCTCCGGTTTGCAAAACCGGCGATCTTCCGGACTGATCTACCAGCCCACACTCCCGCTCGGTACCCTGCTCGGACTTAGTTCTTCCCCGGGAGTGAGCCCGTGACCGCCTCCCAGACCCGGTCGAGCTTCGGCACGGTCGGACGACGCCGAATCTCCTCCGGGGAGACCCACTCCGCCCGCACCGCCTCCCAGTCGAGGCGAAGGTCGGTCGTACGTGCGTAAAACCGGAACGGGTGCACGATGAAGATCCGGGCGCCGTCGCGGGCGAGGACCGACCTACCGGAACTCCTCAGTTCGAGCGCGTCCCGTTCGAGCCCGATCTCTTCGCGGATCTCCCGGTAGGCCTGGTCGAGGGGCGTGAGGTCCTCGAGGTACCCCGAGACGCCGGCCCAGCGACCGCGGAAGGTCCCGACCCGGGACGAGCGTTCGAGGAGAAGGATCTTGCCATCGGCCCGCTCGAGGATCGCCGTCACGACCGGGACCTCTTCGACGCCCTCGAGCGTGAGCGTCCCGGTCGACCCGTTCACCTCGGCCCGCTCGCCCTCCCGCAGGATGTCGGAGTCGACGCCGGCGACCATCGGCCGATCGACGGGCAGTCCTATCGGGGATGGAGCTCCGTCGATCAGGACGGCTCGCGCCGTTGCGGGAAGTGGGTGCGGCGGGGGCCACCAGAGAACGGGGAGTGACAGGACCTCGGGCTCGTCCCGCCCGGAGCTCCACCGGAGCGGATCGTTCACGAGGTGGACCCGACCCGACGCCCAGCCCGGGGCTAAGGGAAGGACCGGAAGCGCCACGCCGGAGAGAAGGTCCCCGGCACTTCGCCTTGTCGGCTAGGGAACCGTACCCGGGGCGAAACCACTTCTATTCGTCCCGGGTCGCGCGCCGCGTGAAGCTCAGTGCCTTCTCGGTGGTCGACGACTACGAGGATCCGTCCCGCTCCCGGCGGCTCGAGGAGGTCGTCCGGCTGGCCGAGGCAGCCGAGGAGGGTGGGCTCTCCGCCCTCTGGGTCGCCGAGCATCACTTCCATGGCGGTGGGGTATGCCCTTCGCCGGCGATTCTACTGGCGGCGTGCGGGGCACGGACCCGAAGGTTGCGGCTCGGCTCCCTCGTCAGCATCCTTCCGTTCCATAACCCGATCGAGACCGCGGAGCAGTTCGCGATGCTCGATCGGATGCTCGGGGGCCGCCTCAACCTCGGGGTCGGCAGCGGCTACGTGCCGATGGAGTTCGACGGATTCGGGGTCGACCCCGCGGTCAAGCGGGAGCGGTTCGACGCCCACTTCGAGACGATTCTCGCCGCGTTTCGCGGCGCGGAGGTTCGTGCCGAGGGACCCCACGCCGTGCCCGTCCGGCTGAACGTGCGCCCGATCCAGCAGCCCCATCCTCCGATCTGGATCGCGGCGCAACGCCGGGAGGCGATCCCGTTCGTTGCCCGTCGCGGAGTCTCCGTCGCCCTCATCCCGTACGCGACCCTGGCCGGCATCGACGAGCTCCGGGAGGAGATCCAGGAATACCGAGAGAACCTCCCAAGGGGGGTGACGGGCGAGGTCGCGGTGGGACTCCACCTCTACGCCGGCGACCGGGTAGGCCGGGCCCGGGAAGCCCTCCAGCGCTACCTCGACAGCCGTCGGGCGACCCAGAGCGCCTTCTATCTCGAGAAGGTACGCGCGGATGCAAAGCACGCGAGCGAGTCTGCGATCGAGGAGGCGGGGTGGGCCCTGTTCGGAACGGCGGGTGATGTGGCCCGACGGCTCGAGGCGTTCGCGGATGCCGGCGTGGACGAGGTCCTGGGCCTCTTCGACTTCGGAGGCCTCCCGGTCGAAGAGGTCGCCTCGAGCGTGATGCGTCTCGGGCGAGCGTGGTCCTCGTCTTCTTGAACGGACCCGAGGAGCCGGCTCCGCGGCTCCGGCAGGGGAAGCTTTACGGCCGCGGTTCGGTCCGGGAAGGATGGCCCCCCGCGACAAGCCGGGCCGCCGGCCGAAGCGGATCTACCTGCGGATCGTCCGCGCGGCGACGGACGACCCGTCCTCCCTGCCGCCCCCCCGCGTGATGAAGGCGTTCCTCGACGGGCTCGAGCGCGTCGGGCGCCTCGTGGCCCATGGTCCCCTGACCGACCCCCCGGGAGACCTCCTCATCGTGCGGGCGCGCGAGTTCGACGAGGCGAAGCGAGTGGTCCGCACCGACCCCTGGTCCAAGCTCAGCGAGGCCTCCTACGCCCTCTACGAGTGGAACCCCCAGCACCTCGGGAGCGGGGTCAACCTCGACCTGCCTCCCTCGCGGGGATCCGGCCGTCTCACGCTCCTCCAGCGCGTGGCGGTGGTCGTGAGCGACCGGGACCGTGCCATTCAATTCTACCGGGACGTGCTCGGGCTCGAGCTCCGGATCCAGGACGAGGAGACCGGCTATGTCGAGCTCTCCCTCGGGAAGGGCGCGGCGGCCCTGTCGCTTGTGGTCCCCCGGCCCGAATGGGGCGAGCCATACTATTCCGAGGCCCGCGCGCGGATGGGCACGCGGACCGGTATCGCCTTCCGAACCGACAGCGTCCCGGCGCTCCAGCTCCGCCTGAAGCACGTCGACGCGCGGGTCACCGAGGGACCCCGGGACCAGCCCTGGGGCGGACGCACGCTCCGGTTCGTGGACCCGGACGGCAACGAGTTCCTCGCGTTCGAAGGGACGTCGCATTCCTGAGCGGCGGATTCGTCCGCGGCCCGATGTCCCGTTTCCGGATGGTCATCGAAGGCTTTAGGACCGGCCGGACCTGCGGGGCGCGAGGATCACCATGCCCGAGATCTTGCCCGGAGTGCACCAGGTGGAAGGGGTCGACCCATCACCCGACTTCACAACGCACGTCTATCTCGTCAAGGACAAGGGTAACTCGTGGACCCTCGTCGACACCGGCCTCCCCGGCGCCTCCGAGGCGATCTTCGCCTACCTTGCCAAGATCAAGGTCGAGCCGACCTCGATCAAGAAGATCCTGATCACCCACCTGCACCGGGACCATGTGGGATCGTTGCGGGCGGTCGCCGAGCGGACGCGCGCGCGCACGTTCGCGCACTGGATCGAGGCCTCGTTCATCGCGGAGAAGCCCAAGTATGAGGGGCCCGGGGCTCCGCCGGCCGAACCGTTCTCGATCGACGAGACGTTCAAGGACGGGGACCCGATCGACGCGGCCGGCGGCCTCATCGCCTACCATACGCCGGGCCACACCCCCGGCCACACCTCGTACTACCATCCCGAACGCAAGCTCCTGTTCTCGGGGGACCTCTTCTTCGGGGACGGATCCAAGGTGACGCTGACCCCGCCGGAGTTCACGCTGCACACCGGGACCGCGAAGGTCTCGGCGTACCGGATGTCCCGACTGACCATCGACTCGCTCCTCACCTACCACGGAGGACCGGTCCTTCGGGACGGGGGCGGCGCGATCCGATCGCTGACCCACAAGCTCTGAAGGACTCCCGAACGGTCCTACCGGCTCGGGCTCACCGGGCTCTCGGGCGGGCCTCGGCGATCGGGTGGCCGACGGACCTCGGCGGGAGCCCGACCGCCGGGACGTTGCCGCGGCCTCCGAAGAGCCGCCGGGCGTCCCCGATGAGCTCCCGCATATGCTGCGGCCGTAGGTCGTAGGTGTACGAGTAGCCCCGCACGCAGGTCCGGATGCATCGGTTGCACGACTCCGCGTCGCGGACCAGGCGGAGGAACTCGTCGCTCGCGAAGTACTCCTCGAACGAGCCGTGCCGCAGGTCGTAGCCGTAGCGGTAGTCGCAGCTGTAGATCTTCTGGTCCGGGGAGACGTAGACGAACATCTTCGGGAACTCGCACCGCCATGGGATGCCCCGGACGAAGTCCTCCAGGACCGTCTCGCTCTCGAAGAGCGGGTAGCCCTGGCGTTTGATCTGGAGCAGGGTTTCGTAGAACCGGTGGAGCTCTTCGGGCGAGAGCCCGAGGCTCCGGTTGGGGGTCTGCGTGTCGTCGGTGAGGCCGAAGTCCAGGGTCGGCTCGACCGCGTTGTAGGAGATCATCGCTCCGAGGTCCTGGGCGAGCCGGGCCATCGGCTCGATCGCGTTGAGGTTGAGGGTGCTGATCGTCGTGACGAGCGTGACCTTCGCCCGGGTCTCCTCCCGGAGCCGCTCGATCCCGTGGAGCACCTCGCGGAACGACCCCGGCCGACCGCGGATCACGTCGTGGTGGTCGTTGAAGTAGTCCAGGGAGACGAACGCGACATCGAGCCCCCGCAAGGACGACGCCTTCGCGGCCAGGAGCGAGCCGTTCGTGTTCATGGTGGTGAGGAAGCCCCGGCGCCGGGCGTGTTCGACGAGTTCCCCCACGTCCCGACGGACGAGCGGCTCCCCGCCGAAGAGGTAGTAGCCCCGCATTCCGGCCGCGTAGGCGTCGTCCAGCATCCGGAACACGCCGTCGGTCGAGAGGTCCTCCTTCATCCGGGGCGTGAGCTTCCAGTACGAACAGGTCTGGCACCGAGAGTTGCACCCGAAGGTGGCGGCATGAGCGAGGAAGAACGGCCGGTGCGTGAGCCAGCGCGATCGCAGCATGGCCACGAGGCCATCGACGTAACGTCGTCCGTCGCTCGGCCCGGGAAGACGATGGACGATCGGTCCCATGGTCGGCTCCCCGGGACAAGACCACCCCGTTCGGGGCACAATAACGGTGGGTAAACTCGGGCGAACTTGGCTCGCGCGCGACCGACGCTCGGGGAAGCTCCTCACGCGGCAGGGATGAGATCGTACGGCGGGCGACGGGTGCTGCGCGAAGGGAGCCGCCCGAAGCGCACGGCGGAGGCTGCCGACCCGGGCCAGAGCGCGCGGAGCGTCAGGTCCGCATCTTCCTCGGACCGGGGCGTCCGGACCGAGCGGCGGAGCTACCGACGGCCCGCTCGTCCTGACGACCGCCGTCGGAGCGCGCAGGGAAGAGAGTGGGACTGGCCAGATTTGGACTGGCGTCTCGGAGTCCCGAACCCCGAAGGATGGACCAAGCTACCCCACAGTCCCAGACGGGGGTCGGCCACATCATCTCGTTATTTAGGCGTGTGGGGGATGGGACCGCCCGGGGTCCCGAGACGGAGTGTTTCGCCACCTCCGTCGCGGCCCTTACACCCCCCGTGCCCTATCCGGAACGACGATGAACGCGCCGTCGACCTCTCCGCCGATCCCGGGCCTCGCCCCGGTCCCCTCCCTCTCCTGGAGCATCCCGGGCCTGCGGGAGGACCCGACCATGTGCATCCGGTGCCGCTCCGCCCAGCTCCTCTGCGGTAAGCCGGTTTGTCCGATCCTGCTCAAGTACCGGGCCTTCGAGCGGACCCTGCCGATGGTCGACGGGGTGGAGCTCGCCGGTAGCTCTCCGCCCGGCCTTTTCGTGGGACGGTTCGGCTACCCGAAAGTGTCGGTCGGCCCGCTCCTGAGCCCGGAGCACGGCTCGACCGAGCTCCTGGACACCCCCGAGGAATGGGTCGGACGGTCGGTGTCGGACGTCATCGGCTTCCGGACGAGTCTCGTGCGCGGCACGACCCGCATTCGGGTCACCGACGCCGAGCGGTCGGTCCCGATGCTGGAGGACCTCCAGCTCCTCGGGATCGCCGGCGAGTCGGTCGAAAGCGAGGCGACGTTCCGTCGGCCTCCCCGGGGCCACCTGGCTCTCTCCGACGCCACCCCGCCGTTCGGCCCCTCGGCGCCGATCGAACGGGTGCGGCTAGATGTCCGTCGCGTCGACCCGGATCTCGACCGTCTCTCTTCCGACACGGACGCCAACGCGAGGCTCGCGGTGACCGAGCTCTACGGACGCGGGGTCCGGGTGAGCCGGATCCAGCGGGCGTTCAGCGTCGGGGTCCTCGGGCGGCGGGGGCGGCGGCGACTCGTGCCGACCCGCTGGAGCATCACGGCGGTCGACGACCTCCTTTCCAAGCGGAACCTGGAACGCGTGCGCGAGCTCCCCGAGCTCTCCGAGGTCCTCCTCTTCCGCCTCACCGCCCTGGACAACCGCTGGCTGATCGTGCTGCTGCCCGGGGCGTACCGATACGAGTCGATCGAGGCGTGGTACCCGAACACCTTGTGGAACCCGTCCCCGAGCCAGCTGGTCGTGATGGGGGACCATGAGTGGCACGACGGACGGACGACGTACGCCTCGATCGGCGGCTGCTACTATGCGGCCCGTCTGGCGACGAGCGAGGGTCTGCTGCGCCTCGGCCGCCAAGCCGGGGTGGTCGTCCTCCGGGAGGTCCATCCGGGTGAGATCCTGCCGCTCGGAGTCTGGAACGTCCGCGAATACGTTCGCTCGGCCCTGCGCACCCCGCCGGAGCGGCTCTCCGGACTGCCGGAACTCTCCGAGCGGATCCGCGGTACGTTCGCGATCCCGCTCGACCGCTGGCTCGCGAGCAGCGCGCTCCTCCACGACGCGAGGACCCAGCGCCGTCTCGACGAATGGATCGACGCCCGGGCCGGCTAGGCCCGCTCAGGCGAAGTGGGCCCCGCACCGACCGCAGAACGTGTCGGCCGATTGGCGCACGGCCCCGCACTTCGGGCACGTGGGGGGCGCGCGTGGGGTTCCGCATCCCCGGCAGAAGGTATCCCCCGGGAGCGCCGGGTATCCGCACGTCGGGCATCGACCGGCGGAGGCGACGCTCTCGGCCGACCCGGCGGCGTCGACCTCGGAGCGGAGGGCGCCGGGCGCGTTCCCCGGGGGAGGCGGCGCGGGGGCCCCCCCGCCCGGCCCGGGCGGGAGCGCCTCCACCCGGTCTCCCAGCGCGCGCCGGCCCCGGAGGGCGAGTCGGAACGCCTCGGTGAAGTCCGCCCGATCGAACGCCTCGCGCGCCTGCCGATCGAGCGCCCCGGCGGCCCCGGTCTTCCCGTCGTCCGGTCGGTCGTGGCGGGCCACCTCGAGCTCCTGCGCGAGCAGCCGGAGCTGGAATTGCGACTCGACCCGGTTCTTGGGAGGGGCCGTGGGGGCCGGCGCGGGCGCGGCGGAGGGGTTCCCGGTCCCGGGGGACGAAACCGAAAGAGGCAGCGGAGAGGGCGGTGCGGTCGAAGCCGACGCCCGGTTCGCGGGCAGTGAGGAAGAAGGGAGCGGCGCGGCACGGCGCAGACCGACGAGGGTCTCGTGGGCCATCTGGGCCGATTCGTAGGCCCGGGCGAACTGACGCGAGTCGAAGGCGGCCTGCGCCTGGGCGATCTGGTCCCGGGCCCGGCCCACGTCCGCCCCCCGGTCGGAGACCAACTCGGCCTCCCGGCGTGCCATCGCGATTCGGTTGAACGCCCGGTCCTGGATGACCGCCGGGCGATCCGAGAGCTCCTGGATGAGCTGCGCCCGTCGCCGCCGGAGGCGCTGCCGCATCACGAGGAGCACGCCGGCCGTTCCCGCCGCGAGCAGGACGACGACCACCACGGCGAGGACCTCTTCGGAAGTCAGCGACACCGGTGCTCCGTGATCCGGTCCTCCGCCGGGCCGGCGGCCAGAACTAGGGTCGGGAGGGGTATTTGAAGGGCTCCTCGGCGAGGCGGCCGAGGAGATAGGTCGTCCGGGCTCCCTCGACCCGCACCGGGACCCGGGCGCCGAGCTCGGGCTGGACCGGAAGCACGACCGGTAGGTAGTTCGGGAGCCGCGCGACTGCGCTGCCCCGGGGACCGTGCTCGACGACCCCCGCGGGTCCTCGGTGGCCGATCCACCGTTCGAGGCGACGACGTCCGACACGCTGGCGCAGCTCGGCGAGCGCGCGCGAGCGACGCTTCGCGACCCGGGCGGGGAGGGGTGGGAGGCGGGCCGCCGGGGTCCCCGGCCGGGCCGAGAACCGGGTGACGTTCAGGACCTCGGGGACGACCCGTTCCACGAGTTCCTCGGTCTCCTGCTGATCCTCCTCGGTCTCCCCCGGGAACCCGACGATCACGTCGGTCGAGAGCATCAGGTCCGGGAACCGGCGGCGGGCCGCGGCGACCTGCTCCAGGAACTCCTCCCGGGAGTAGCCCCGCTTCATCGCGTCGAGGATGCGGTCCGAGCCGCTCTGCACCGGTAGATGGAGGAATCGGTAGAAGCGCGGCGCGTCCAGTGCCTCGAGGTACTCCGGAAGGATCGGGCCAAGTGACTGAGGGCTCATCATGCCGATCCGGATCGTGCCGTCACCCGGGACCTGGCCGACCGTTCGCATGAGATCGGGGAGCCGCTCGCCCCCGGGTCGGTCCCGGCCCCACGCGGCGGTGTCGAGCGAGGTGAGCCGGACCTCGGTGGCGCCCCGGTGGAACGCCCGTTCCACCCGGCGCGCGACCTCCTCGAGGGGCACGCTCTGAAGCGAGCCGCGGGCGAGGCGGCTGAAGCAGTAGTTGCAGGCGCTCGTGCACCCCTGGGCGATCACGACCTCCTCGATCGCCGGCGGACGGGCCGAGAGACGGACGACCGGGCGTGAGGCGGAAGCCCCCGTCGCTCCCGGGCCGGCCGCCGGATCGCCTCGGTGGAGGAGGGCCGGGATGGAGGACTGCTCCCGGATCGGGACGAACGTCGTCCGTTCCCGGGCGGGGCCGGTGAGGAGATCGGTCCGGAGCGGTACGAGGCAGCCCGTGACGACCAGTCGGGGGATCCGCTCCCCGAGGGCCCGCCACCGGCGGACCATCCGGGCCTCGGTGGGGCCGATCACGGCGCAGCTGACGAGCACTCCGGCGTCGGCCCCTTCCGGGGCCGCGACCAGGTCATGCCCCTCGTCGGCGAGGGCCCGGGCGATCGCGGCGCCCTCGCCCTGGTTCTGGGCGCAGCCGTACGTCTCGACGTAGACCCGCACGACCGCGGTCCCCCCGCCGGGGGTACCCCTAGAAGACCGAGAGCTTGTCGGTCAGGAGGAGCCTCGGGATCGTGTCGAGCTGGTCGAACCAGGACTGCGCGACAGCCTCCGCCTTCGGCTTGACCTGCGCGAGCTTCACGCCGTCCGAGGGGAGGATCTGGAGGCTCGCGACCTGCGGCTGGTCGACCGGCTTACCGATCTGGGAGAGGATCCGGACATGGACCTCGCGGACGTCCCCGCCCGCCTCCTTGACGATGTCGTTCGCGATCAGGTTGCCGAGCAGGTTGTAGATCTTCCCGACGTGGTTGATCGGGTTCTTGCCGGCCGACGCCTCGAGGCTCATCGGGCGGCAGGGAGTGATGAGGCCGTTCGCGCGGTTCCCGCGGCCGACCGAGCCGTCGTCCCCTGCCTCCATCGAGCAGCCGGTCACCGTGAGGTAGTACCGGCCGAGCTCGGGATCGTCGGCGGTGTTGACGTCGATCGTCACCTCGCGCCGGGTGAGCTTGGTCGCGAGGTCGGCGAGCTTGTCGTGGACCTCCTCGCAGACCGACTGGTACTCCTGGGGGTTCGCGACCTCGCTGTCGACCAGCGCCGCCGCGACCGTGAGGTGGATCTTGTCCCGGTGACGGTAGCCCATCACCTTGACGTCCTCGCCGAGCGCGGGGAGCTTCTTCTTCAGCTTGAGGGTGAGGTACTTCTCGCTCTCGAGGACGACGCGCTCGGTATCGGAGAGCGGGGCGAAGCCGACGCCGAAGCTCGTGTCGTTCGCCAGGACCGCCTTATGGTCGAAGACGCCGCGCAGGTCGACCGACCCCTGCCCGATCCGGCAGTCGAGCTCGACGTGCTTGTCGACGTCGAGGTGGGCACAGACCGACCGGACGTACTTGCGGGCCGCGTCGATCGCGACCTCGCGGTACGGGAGCTTCTCCCCGTTCACCTCGGTCGTGGCACGGCCGACGAGGAGGATGTAGATCGGCGAGGTGACCTGTCCGCCTCCGAACTTCGGCTCCGACCCTCCGCCGACGACCTGGGTCTCGTCGGTGTTGTGGTGCAGGATCTTGCCGTACTCATCGAGGTACAGCCGGCAGAGGGCCCGGCTGACCGACTCGGAGACGCCGTCCGCGATCGAGTCCGGGTGGCCGAGCCCCTTCCGCTCGACCAGCTCGACCTCTTGGTCCTCGATGTGCACCGTGCGCAGCGGCTCGACCTGAACGTTCCGGGGCATCCGCGATTCCTTCGGGGGGCGGAGTCGGGGGCGGATTTAACGGCTGCGAAAAGGACGGTCGCCGGAAACGGGGGGAGTCCCGTCAGGGATTGTGCCCGGCGAAAACTCTCTTCGCCATATGTGCCCCGGCCCGCTCGTAGCCGTGGCGCCGGTAGTACTCTCGGGTGCCGACCGCGCTCGTGACGTACACCCGGTCGAACCCCGAACCCGCGACCTCCTCCTCCGCCGCCGCGAGGAGGGCCCTCCCGAACCCCCGGTGCTGGTAGTCGCTCGCGCGCTCGACCGGGCGGCCGACCGCCACTTCGCTCCCGAGGACCTTGAGCTCGCGGATCACCGGTGCGTCGAGGGCCCCTGGGGCGTCGTCCGCGGGGAACCGGAGGCGCAGGAAGCCGACCACCGTGTCCGTCCCCGGGTCCTCGAAGGCGAAGAAGACCTCCCGACCGCCCCCGGCCTCGTACCCCGTCCTCGAGAGACCGAACGCGGAGGGGTCGGGTGATGCGCGCCGGCCGGCCTCCCGGCACCGAAGGCAGCGGCAACGGGTTCCCTCCGCGGCGAGCGCCCGGTGCGCGATCTGGCGGAGGTTGCTGGCCCGGACCCCCGCCGCGATCAGCCGGGCGGGAATGTCCCGCTGGATCCGCTGGATGCGGACCCAGGGCGGCACGACCCGCTTCATCGCCGCGAGCAGCGCGGCCGCCGTGGGGGTGTCGTACGGGGTGTACCGCCCGCTCACCCAATCGTCGTGGAGCGGCGTTCCCGGAAGGACGAGCGTCGGGTAGACCTTGATCATGTCCGGCCGGAACCCGGGGTCGTCCCAGAGCCGCCGGAAGTCGGCGAGGTCCTTCGCGGGGTCCATGCCAGGAAGGCCGAGCATGAGATGGTAGCAGACCTTGAGCCCCCGGTCCCGCGCCTCGCGCGTGGCCCGCTCGACGTCCCCCGCCGAGTGCGCCCGCCCGACCGCGTCGAGGACCTCGTCCTGCAGGCACTCGACGCCGATCTCGACCCGAGTGACCCCGGCATCGAGGAGGAAGGGGAGGACCTTCCCGTCGCACCAGTCCGGCCGGGTCTCCACCGTGAGGCCGACCAGTCGGTGCTGGGCCGTTTCGTTCCGCTGCTGCGCCTCCGCCAGGGTCGAGGAGGGGGCCCCGTTGAGGCCGTCGAAGATGCCGCGCAGCACGCCGGTCTGGTAGGCGACCGGCCGGGCGGGGAACGTGCCCCCCATCACGATCACCTCGACCTTGCTCGTGGGGTGGCCGATCGCCGTGAGCGTCTCGATCCGGTGCCGCGTGATCGCGGCCGAGTCCCAGTGGAACTGGGCGCCCCGGAGGGCCGACGGTTCCTCACCGGTGTAGCTCTGAGGACTCGCGTTCTCGACCCCGCCGGGGCAGTAGGTACACCGCCCGTGGGGGCACCGGGCCGGGGCGGTCATGACGGCGACCACCGCGACGCCCGAGAGGGTCCGCGATGGCTTGCGCCGTACCGAGCGCGCGTAGCGAGCCGCCTCCGCTTCCGGAAGTCCGTTCAGCCAGTCGACGTTCGACGGCAGCGGTCCCTCGTGACCCGCCTGCATCCAGGCGAGCTTCGCGCGATGGACCTCTTCCGGGGTAGGGATCGGTCCCGGGGTCACCGGCGGAGCCACGCTCGGGTCTCTCCCGTCACGACGTACGGCGCCTTCGAGAGGTCCGCGACCGTCCGGGACCCGGTGAGGAACATCGCCACCTTGAGCTCGTGGACCAGGGTCTCAAGCTCCTCCTTGGTCTCGGCATAGCCCGTGGAAGCGGCGCGCAGCACGCCGCCGGCCGTCCCGGCGGCCGTCGCGCCGAGGGCGATCGCCCGCGCGACATCGAGGCCGGAGCGGACCCCGCCGCTCGCGATCACGGGCAGCCCGAGGGGAACGAGCTCGAGGACCGACGCGGGAGAGGGGATCCCCCAGTCCCAGAACGTCTTTCCGACGCGCGCCTCCCGGATGGCCCCCTGGTCGACGGCCCGGTAGTGTTCGACGGCGGCGAACGAGGTCCCTCCGGTGCCGCTCACATCGAACGCGCGGACGTGCCGCTCGCGCAGGCCCTCCGCGACCTCGCGGGAGAGGCCGGCCCCGGTCTCCTTGACGAGCACCGGGAAGATGCCGGCCAGCTCGCCGATCCGGTCGAGGCAGCCCTTCGCGCGCCGGTCCCCTTCCGGCTGGACCATCTCCTGGAGGAAGTTGAGGTGGATCGCGAGGACGTCGGCCCCGATGAGCTGCATCGCGGCTCGGACCTCTTCCGGCCCGACGACCCGGTCGCCGGGTCGCTGCGGGATGATCTGGGGGGCCCCGATGTTCGCGAACTTGAGGGGGACCGCGTGCTTCGCGACCGTCGCGTAGCTCTCCGGGTACTGGCCCTTGAGCACGGCCGCCCGTTCGCTGCCGACGCCCATCGCCACACCGACCTCGGCCGCGGCGCGGGCGAGGTTGTCGTTGATCTTCGCGGCGTCCGGAAACCCGCCGGTCATCCCCGTGATGACGATCGGGGCGGAAAGGCGGTGGCCCAGCAGCTCGACCGACGGGTCGATGCCGGCAAAATCGATCTCGGGGAGCGCGCGGTGGACGAGCTGGATGTCGTCCCAGTAGCGGTACCGCCCCTCGACGTTCCGGCCCAGGACGACCTTGACGTGCTCGGCCTTGCGGTGGCTCAGGTCGAGCCCTTCCGAGGGCGATGGCTCAGGGGACACCGGCGTGCGCCCAGCTCCCGTAGACCCTCTCCCCCCGGATCGCCCGAGAAAGCGCGCCATCCGTGAGTCCGCTAATAAGGCCTGCGTCGGCGCCGGCGGCCGCGATGGCCCGCATCGCCTCGGCCTTGCCGCGGATCCCGCCGGTGACATCGGTCGCGCCCGGTGGGGGACGGAGCGCGCGGACGATCTCCTCCGTCACCTCCGGCGCAACGGTCCGGCCCCGGCGGGGCGGACCCTCGAAGATCCCGGGCACGTCGCTGACGAAGATCACGCGGAGCGGTCGCAGGTGCCGCGCCAGTTCGACCGCGATCGTGTCGGCGCTCAGGATCGACGATCCCCACGTCTCATCCGGGACGACGTCACCGAACGAGACCGGCATCCACCCGTGGGCGAGCGCCTGGGAAAACGGAGCGACGTCGAGGTGGGCGAGCCGTCCCGCACGGTTGCGGGCGTGGGTCGCCATCGGGGCCGACGCGGGGGCGCCGCCCGCCCGGACCAGGGCCCGGAGGACTTCGAGGTGGAGGCGGCGCACTTCCGAGGCCACGATCGCCGCGCCCCGGGCCCGGTGCGTCGGGGGCGCGTCGGGCAAGGGCGGGTCGGCGAGGCCGAACCGTCGGGCACCGGGATGGCCGAAGGACCCGGCCCCGTGGAGGAGGATCACGCGACGGTCGGTGACGGCCCCCGCTTCGCGGGCGAGGCGGTCGAGGATCTTCGGGCGAACCCGTTCGACCTCGTGCTTGCGCGTGATCACGCTGCCGCCGAGCTTCACGACGACGAGCGGCCGTTCGTCCGGAGACGCGACGGCCATCGCGCGGGCCGGGACTACGCCCGGTCGGGGCCTGTGCCCCGGGTGAAGAGCAGGTACGCGCCGACGATGAGGGCCGCGAGCGTGGCGAACCACAGCCAGTTCCCCGTGACGAACCAGTACGCCATTCCGAAGAGGCCCACCCCGCACAGCACCGCGGACAGGACGACGAACGGTACCGAGACCTTCTCGACCTGGGAGGCCGACCGCCCGCCGGTCTCGAGAGAGGGCGTTCCGTGGACCCCCGCCATCGCGCCGCCGAGAGACACCCCCCTTCAAATGCTCTCGGTCGGGTCTCGCGCGTCCGACGACCTCCGGTTGGTCGCCGATCCGGCGTCGGAAGGCCGGTTTCGCACGGGTCGCTGCAAGAGATAGATCTGCAACGCGGTCTCGGCCACTCCTCTGGCTCTCAGTGTCCTCCGCTTGTTTCCGAAGCGGCACGTCTCGCGACTTGGGAGACCCATGCCATCAGGAGTGCTATCGCGCCTCCCAGCACTAGGAAGAATCCCGGAGAAAGAGCGGGGAAGTAGTGGGGCCCAAAAAGCCAAACCCATCCGCACCTGGCCGATAAGGGGAAGGGAGGGGTCCCCACAGCGGATAGGAAAACAGGATGGCTCCAGAAACGAGGAACGCGATTCCGACCGTTATCGTAAGACGTTTCGGCGACACTGACCCAACAGCGCGGTCCTTCTACTTACTTGCTCAGAGTTGTCGGACCGAACAAGCCACTCGGATCAACGGTACCTCTTCAGAACCTTCGTCAAGAGATCGGAATACGAGATGGCACCCTCGGTCCCGAACTTCGATAGCACGAAGACGGAGGGGCTTCCCCGGCCGATGAGCCTGCCGATCGTGCCGTCCACGAGCTACTTGGGCCGGGACTTGACGCCTCTCACCCTTTGGTTGGTTCACGTAGGGACCTGGGGAAGAGACGCCTGTCTGACTCAAGGGCAGCGCGGAGGCCGATCCAGCAGTCAAACCGAGCGTCACCAACATAGAGATCGTTGCGAGCGCGGGCGACCTGCTCAGAGTCCCGGTCTTGACTTGCTTCATAGATAACCCATCAACGAGGCTGCGACACCGAGTGTCACGTTCCACGAATATGCCAATGAGCCGTCGGGGTTAGTGCTCTCGGTTTGCCAGTCGATGATCACGACCGCGTCAGGAGAGGTCCAATTGGCTCCGCCTGGCATTGGAGCCCACCTAAGAGTCACGGTGTAGTTGGTAGCGTTTGGTTCGCAGACCACACCAGAAATGTAGGGGAGGTAAGGTGGCCGACCCGCCGCTTGTACTGCCACGTGGAGCACAAATGTGACCCCCACGAAATGACTCGTCGATGCGGGTCCGCTGTAGTTAGTGGAGTTTGTTGGAGAAGTGACGTTGTACGGGGCGAGAGTCATGTGTTCCCCACAGTACGAGGTCCCGCCACGCGTGACGTGGGTCGGACATAGTGGCCCTAGGACGAAGTAGCCGGGAAACACAAACAACACAATGACGACCACCACAGCACAGGTAACGCTGCCGAACACTTCCGCCGCAGAAGGCGCAGACCTCGGCATGACAGAGTGTTAAGCCTTCACGTAGTACCGAATACATAATCGATCGGTGGAGTCTGCGGCAGGTTCACGGCCCGCTTTGGACGACCCCCGCCCCGAAGCGTCTTCAGAGCCCCCTCAGACCCGTCGCGAGCTTTGATACACGAACGGACTTGGGAAAGATAGATATGGCAAACTCTCCTGCGACCTTCCGCCCGAGGCCCGGGCAGGCGTGGACGGTGCCACCTGCTCCCGAGGACCGGCCGGCGGAGACGTCGGATCGGCCCGAACCCACCTATGTCGCCAACTCGGCGGTCGCTCCCGTCGGTGACCGCCGTCCGGCGGGAGGGAGTCCGTCCTCCTCCTCCGAGGGGATCGCTGCGCCCCCCGCCGGATCCCCGGCGTCGGCGGGCGAGTTCCTGGACGCGCTGCTGCAGACCAAGAGCGATCTCTTCCGGGCGAGCCGTGAGGTCCTTCGGGACTCCTACGTCCCGAGCCGCCTCCCCCACCGGGAGCAGCAGATCCGTCAGGTCGCCGAGATCCTCGCCCCGGCGCTCCGGGGGGACATCCCGTCGAACCTCCTGATCTACGGAAAGATCGGGACCGGAAAGACCGCGGTCGTCGCCCAGGTCCGACAGGAGATCCTGCGGCGGTCGGGCACTTCCGGCGAGATCGCCTTCGTGACGCTCAACTGCGGCAACATCGACACCCCCTACAGTCTCCTCCAGACGATCGGGAACCATTTCGCCCGGGTCGAAGGAGAGCGGATCCCTACCGGCTGGTCGCTCGACCGCGTCCAGGCCGGGATGCGCCGTCTGATGGACACGAAGGGCGGGACGATCATCCTGGTGCTCGACGAGATCGACCGGCTCGTCGCGCGCAGCGGCGACAGCGTGCTTTACACGCTGAGCCAGCTCAACACCGAGCTCGAGACCGCGCGGATGGTGTTGGTCGGGATCTCGAACGACCTCAAGTTCACGAACCAGCTCGATGCCCGGGTCCGCAGCCGCCTCAACGAGGAGAAGGTCCTCTTCCCACCGTACGACGCGGTCCAGCTTCAGGACATCCTTCGGGAGCGCGCCCGCGAGGCGTTCAAGGACGGGGTCGTGGACCCCGGGGTCGTCGAGCGCTGTGCCGCGTACGCCGCGCTCGAGAACGGGGACGCGCGTCGGGCCCTCGCGCTTCTACGGCTCGCGGCCGAGATGGCCGAGCGCGACCATGCAAAGCGGATCCTCGCCGATCACGTCGTGAAGGCGAAGAACCGCCTCGAGCAGGACATCATCGTCGACTGCGTCCGGACCCTGCCTCCCCACTGCAAGGTCCTCCTGTACGCGATCCTTCAGTCGTACGAACGGCGGCGCAACGGCGTGCTCACCGGGGAGGTCTACGAGAGTTACAAACGGCTCGCCGAACGCCTCGGGCTTGCGCCGCTCCACGCCCGATCGATCTCGAACTACGTGTCGGAGCTCGAGTCCCTTGGGCTGATCCGGGCCACGATCGTCTCGCGGGGGCGGGGGGGCCGGACCCGGGAGATCATCGTCGACGTCCCGATCTCCGAGACGATGCCCGCGCTCGAGGAGGATCCCCTCATCGCCCCGGTCGGACGGCCCAAGTCCCGCGGCCAGATGCTGCTCACGAACTTCGATAACCCGAACCGGACGGGACCCTTCTGAGGGCTCTACGGCGCGGACGAAGGCTCCGTCGATAGAGTGGGACAGTTCGAGGGTGAAATTCCCTCATGTCCGCGGTGCCCGAAGGGCCTGACGCGGAATCTCGGGGAGGCGTCCCCGTCGCGGAACCCGATGGTACGAGCCGCGCTTGGTGACACGGGGCACCCGGTGCAAAGCTCTGTCCGCCCGACTGACGGACCCGCCTACCTCGGCCGGACTTCGGGAAGACGGTGGGTCCCGGTCATGAACCGTGACGATCGACCGACGATACCACTGGTCTCGGCCCTTCGGACGAAGTGCCCGAACGATCGATTTCCGGGCGTGGCTCGTCGCGGGAGGGCCCGTCGAGAAGGTCCCGTGGAGGTCTCTTCCACCGAACGCGTCTCCGCTCGGCTGTCTTTGTGAACGTGGGCCCGATTAGCTCTCTAACGATCCGAGGGCCCCCGGTTCTGCGGCGGCTCTGCCATCGCCCTTGTAGTGCCGGACGACCACGATTTCGTGGTCGGGGGCCCCCGAACAAAGGGCCCTCGTCGTCGCGCACCCCGAGACCCCCGACGGCAGCCCCTGTGCGGTGTTTCACAATATCCACACATAGCAGACCGGAGTCGTCGAGGACTCCCCACTCGCAAACGTCACGACAGCCCACACGTAGTACAGACCCGGTGAGTTTGGTGCCGCCCCGAAATTGATCGTGTAGGTCCAACCTGTAGACCCAGTGCTCCAAGGGTGTACGGACGCGCCAACGTTGTTTATGAACGCCTGAACCGAGACGGGACTGGACGATGTGGGAACACTGATTGACATCTTCATAGTATTGCCCGGGGCGTAAAGCGGCACGGAGCTACAGATCGTCACGATGAAGGTCCAGATGAAACACCCGGAGGAGGCCGCGGCCGCGCAGCCCCAGAACTCGAACGCCAACAGCCCGCCAGAGTTACCGTTTAGGGAATCAAAGAGCCACGTCCCAGAGTATGCATTGAAAGTATACGTGTACGCCGACGACGATGTGGTCGAGGAGAAGAATGCGAACCCACCGGAAACGCTCACCGGACCCACCCCGATGGAGACGGTTATCCCTATCGAGCCCGAGAACGTCGTGGAATCGGTCACCCCGAGGGTGTACGATCCCCCACTGCAATCCTGATGGCTCCCATCATTATTGCTGGCATAATTCATTGCGCTAAGACCCGAGAGAGTCGGCTCCAGCTTGCCGGTCACGGTGTTCTTGTACGAGAACTGGTCGGGGATCTGGACTGTGGTCTCCGTGTGATCCTGAAAGGAATAGGTCGAGGTCTGACCCGTGCGACTGTAGATCTGAGGTAGGTACTGAACCGTGCACGGGTCGTTGACGTATATCCCGCCAAACCCCACGTAGTAGGTGTTGTTGTGCACCGAGTACAACCCCCAGACATCGCTCTCGAAGAACCCTTCCGAATTCCCGTTCGACGCCGAGATGGTGTTGCTCGTGGTGGATTGTGTGCTGCTCTGAATGGAATTGCTCTCGTCAAAGTTGAATGTGTATCCTCCTCCGACCGACACGGAACTGGTCCCGGTCGCGCTCCCCTCGTACGGAGCGTTGAGCACGATGACTGGGGTCCAATAGGTATCCGTCCCGAGAAGCGTTCCGATTTGACATACCTGATAGGAGCACCCAAGGGGATTCCAGCAGATGGAGAGGGAGACACCCGCCGCACGAATCGAAGGTACGACATGGGCATAGGGAGTCAAGTGCGCCAAGGAGGGCTGGCTCGGGATGTTCGACCCAGCGGAGGCACTGCTTGCGGCGGCCCTCGCAGGATCCGTAGGCAGAGTCACCTGTACGGTCAGTGGGGTCGCAGGAGCGCGCTGCGTTGAAATCGTCGCCGAGGCCGGCGCTGTTGTCGTGGGCCCGGTCTCGTGTGCCACATTCGACACGGAACCAAGAAACGCCGGGCCGTTCGTGGTGGCGGCCCCCGCGCTCCCGAACGAACTCGTGAGGCCGGTGATCGCTAACAGAGCCACCGCGGCGTAGGCAACCACGTGGACCGACGGCACTCGAACTGCCCGGTTCAATCGCGTCATTATCATTCGCGTCGTGCTTTGGATTGATAAATCATGACTCGCCGTGAGATCCCACGCGGCGCGAGAATCCATGCGGACCCGTGTGGGTAGGTACGTATGAAACTCAGCTTTCTGTACGGAGTGGCAGACCCGGTTTCTCGCCGTGACCGACCGCTCCCGATACAGAACGGCGAACCTGTATGCGCCGTATTGCGATCCCGACCGTCTATATAGCCGGCCCAACCCGGATGCCCCCCAACACGAATCCAGACCTTGTCGATGCGTGACCGACCTCACCTGCGAGCTCGAAGGGGTCGCTCGCCCTGGTCGCCTTCTTCGATCGGGCCGTCTATGGGACCTCGAGGGGATGGACCAGGCGCACCACTGGGCTTAGCCCCTTGAAGTACCACGGGAGCTGCTGGGGCCAGTACTCGTCTCGTCGGAGAGGCCCATCGCTGTGGAGAAGGCCGTCGTCTTGTCGAATCGCCCTCCAAGGTTCGTCGCGTCCCGGGCAGTGGAACGTTTGTCTTTGCGTTCGTTCTGCACTGTGGCATGACACTCATGTCGATGGGCGTCGATTCCTACGTACACACGCTCACCTCCTCGTCAGTAATGGTTCGCGCGCAGGATGGAGGTCGAACTCGACAAACTCGTCGGTGGCGAAGTTCAGGACCCCGGGTCGATGGCAGGCAGACTGGTGATGGGGTCCACGCCCCGAGGAACCGTCGCCTGCCACCTCCGCACTCAGCCCTTCCCCTCTCGTGAAGGGGCGACACGCTCTCTGGCGCACACCTGGGGACGCGGTTCGTGTGTCGTGACTAACTCCTCCCGGAGACCCGGGATGGCGGCCGGACACGGGAACCGATTCGAGTGCGACCGCGCATCCGGTCCGAAGCGGACCCCACGATGGGCATTCCCCGATCGGGCAAGAGGTTCACCCGAAGCCAACCGACCACCGGTCCGGGTGGTGTGGCCGTACCGAGCGCCGTCCGGTCCCTGACCCCTTCGCGCGCCCGTTCACCCCCGAGGGATGGGCGGCATCCGCGTAGGAGGTGAAGCAGGAACTCAAAGCGACCGCCGGGGCAGTGGGTCTGCACGCGCGGACCGGGTTCGAGCTGTTTCTGATAGGCGAGCGCGATGGATCGCGTCCGGCATCCAGTAGCCGGCAGCACAGTCTCGCGGAGGGCCGTCCGATAGCGCGAGGCTAGCTTTCCGCCGTCGAATTCACCAAATACGGCGTTGCGGGCACCCCGATCGCGCCCCTCCGGCGGGCCTTCTCGCGCTTGAGCTCGCGCAGGTCCCGGTCGAGCTCGCGCATGTCCCGCGTCGCACGGCGAAGGCGGATCCGGGCGATCTGCTGGAGCGTCTCGATCTCCCGGTCGAGCTGCTCGTCGGTCGCCCGGAACCGGCTCATGCCGCCGTCTCGCTGTCGATCTGCGCCTTCTGGAGCTTCGAGGAGAAGTCGACGAAGACGCTCTTGATCTCGGTGAACTCCTCGACCGCCGCGCTTCCCGCCTCCCGGCCGCCGTTCCCCGTGTTCTTGATCCCGCCGAAGGGGAGCTGCACTTCCGCCCCGATGGTCGGGGCATTGATGTAGGTGATGCCGGCCTCGAGGTCCTGGATGGCGCGGAACGCCCGGTTGACGTCGCGGGTGTAGATCGCGGAGGAGAGACCGTACTCGACATCGTTCGCGACGCGGACCGCCTCGTCGTAGTCGGCGACCTTGATCACCGACAGGACCGGGCCGAAGATCTCTTCCTTCGAGATCCGCGTCCCGTGCTTCGTCTCGAAGATCGTCGGCTCGATGAAGAAGCCCCGGTCGTAGGCGCCCCCGGTGAGCTTCTTTCCGCCGTAGCGGAGCGTGGCCTCCTTCTTCCCGATCTCGATGTACTCGAGGATCTTCTGCTCCTGGTCGGCGGAGGCGACCGGGCCCATGCCGGTCTTCGGGTCGAGCGGGTCCCCGACCGTGAAGCGGCCGAGACGGTCGGTGAGCATCCCGAGGAACCGGTCGAAGATCGTGGCCTGCACGATGAGCCGGCTGGTCGCGGTGCACCGCTGGCCGGCCGTGCCGAACGCCCCGAACAGGACCCCATCGAGCGCGAGGCCGAGGTCGGCGTCCTCGAGCAGGATCACCGGGTTCTTGCCTCCCAGCTCGAGATGGACCATCTTGAGGCCCTGGGCGCCGCGCACATAGACCTCCCGACCGGTGGAGACCCCCCCCGTGAACGACACCGTGCGCACGTGAGGGTCGTCGATCAGCGCGTTCCCGACCTGACCGCCGGAGCCGGTCACGAGGTTGAGGACCCCGGGCGGAACGCCCGCCTCCTCGTAGATCTTCACGACCTCCGCGGCGCAGCGGGCGGTCGCCGATGCGGGCTTGAAGACAACGGTGTTGCCCGTGACGAGCGCCGCCGCGATCTTCCAGTTCGGGATGGCCGTCGGGAAGTTCCACGGCGTGATGCACGCGACGACCCCCTTCGGCTGGCGTACGGTCAGGCAGAACTTCGAGCGGAGCTCGGACGGGACGGTCTCGCCGAAGAGCCGGCGACCCTCCCCCGCCATGTACTCGATGAAGTCGATCGATTCCTGGACGTCGCCGAGCCCCTCGCTCAGGACCTTGCCCATCTCCCGCGTGACGGTCCTTCCGAGCTCGGGCTTCGCCTGCCTCATCCGCCGGGCCACCTCGAGGAGGATCTCCCCCCGCTTCGGGGCCGGCGTCTCCTTCCAGCCACGGAACGCCCTCTGGGCGGCCCCCACGGCGTTCCGGGCGTCCTTCTCGGTCCCCGACACGAACGACCCGACCGGTTCCCGGTTCGTCGGGTTCACCGTCTCGAATCGCCGCGCGCCGCTGGGCGTGATCCACTTTCCGCCGATGAACAGTCCGAACTCGTCGACCTTGGAGGTCATGATCGTACCACTCCGGCCGCGGCCACGGGCCCCCGCGTTCAAAGCCGTGGCGGGTCCCGAGAGGGATAATGGTTTTCGGGGGAAGCCCTTCCGGCGGGGCGATGATCGACGTCGACCTCCTCCGCAAGGAACCCGACCGGGTCGAGGAGAACCTGGGCCGTCGTCGCAACCCGGAGTACCTCGCGCTCTTTCGCGAGGCCCGGGAGAAGGACGGGGAGTGGCGCGCGAGCCTCCAGGAGGCGGACCATCTACGGCACCGGCGCAACGACCTGCGGGACCGGATGGCCCGGGCCCGCACCGAGGGCGGTCCCTCTCCGGAGCTCACGGCCGAGGCGCGCGCGATCCCCGATCAGCTCAAGGCCGTCGAGGCGCGCGAGGCGGAGCTCCTGCGCCAACGGGATGCGGCGCTCCGGCGGCTCCCCAACCTGCTCGACCCCACGGTGCCGTACGGCAAGGACGACACGGAGAATGTCGTGGTCTCCACCTGGGGGGAACCGATCCCCGAGGGGACCGATCGGCGCTCCCACGCGGAACTGCTCGAGCGTCTCGGGATGGTGGAGTTCGACCGGGCCCACCGGACGAGCGGCGCCGGCTTCTATTACCTGCGCGGCGACATCGTGCTCCTCGACTTCGCGCTCCAACGGATGGCGCTCGACCTCCTCCGGGAGCGCGGGTACGTGCCGGTGGTCCCTCCCTTCCTGCTGCGCCGCGAGCCGTACGAGGGGGTGACCGACCTCGCGGACTTCGAGAACGTGATGTACAAGGTGGAGGGGGAGGACCTCTACCTTATCGCGACGTCCGAGCACCCGATCGCCGCGCTGTACCAGGGCGAGATCCTGGACGAGGACCATCTCCCGCTCCGGTTCGCCGGCCTCAGCTACAACTTCCGCAAGGAGATCGGGGGCCATGGGGTCGACCAGAAGGGCGTCTTTCGGGTCCACCAGTTCTTCAAGGTCGAGCAGTTCATCTTCGCCCGCCCGGAGGATTCCCCGAAGCTCCACGAGGAGCTGCGGTCGAACTCCGAGGAGGTCTTCCGGCGCCTCGGCATCCCGTACCGGGTCGTGAACGTCTGCACGGGAGATCTCGGGACGGTCGCCGCGAAGAAGTACGACATCGAGGCATGGTTCGCCCGGCAGCAGGCCTACCGCGAGGTCGTCAGTTGCTCCAACTGCACCGACTACCAGGCCCGACGCCTCGGGATCCGCATGGGCAAGGCGGGTCGGCCGGGCAAGGTCGTCCCCCACACCCTGAACTCCACGGCCGTCGCGACCTCCCGGGCGATCGCGGTGATCTTGGAGCAGTACCAGAATCCGGACGGCACGGTCACGGTCCCCGAAGTGCTCCGTCCCTACATGGGCGGGCTCACGGTCCTCCGGCCGTCCTCCGCGACGGGGTGAGCCGCGACCGGGCCCGGCCCGACGGCCCACCGGGGGGTCGGCTCCCTCCGGATCGAGGCGGTTCGGCTCGGTCGACGGAGCCGCTTATCCTGCGGGCGGTCTTCGGCGGAAGGCGATGGGCTCGGCCGGACGTCAGCGGCTCCTGGACGACTTTACGGCCGAGGGAGAGCCGCTCGCTCCGCCGATCGTCCCCGCTGGCCGACCCCATCCGCCGGCGCTCCCCGGAGTCTGGCGGGTCGTGGACGGGCGGGTCGAGCATCCTCTCCTGAGACCCGGCGAGATCCGCGCCCTTCCGTTCCAGCTCGACCTCGCGCGCATCGGGCTCTCCGAGGACCTCCTGGTCGTCCTCCCGACCGGGCTCGGGAAGACGATCATCGCCGCGCTGCTCGCGGCGGAGCTGCTCCGGGCCCACGACGGGAAGGTGCTGTTCCTTGCCCCGACCCGTCCGTTGGTGCAGCAACACGCCGACTCGTTCTCCCGGTGGCTCGTCCCGCTCCGTTCGGCCCGGTTCACGGGAACCGTGCGAAGGCCGGTCCGCGAGGGGGCTTGGGAGACCGCGGACATCGTCTTCGCCACTCCCGAGATCGTGCGGAACGACCTCGACGCCGGGCGCTATCGGCTCGACGACGTCGCGCTGGTCGTCTTCGACGAGGCGCACCACGCGGTGGGGAAGTACGTCTACGTGCCGATCGCCGCACGGTATGCGGCCGAACGCCCGGCCGCGGGTCGGGTCCTCGGTCTGACGGCCTCTCCCGGCGGGCAGGACGCGCGGATCGAGGAGGTCATCGGGGCGCTCGGGGTCCGTCGGATCGAGGCGCGCTCCCGGGAGGACGAAGGGGTGCGGGAGTACGTCCAGCCGGTCGACGTCGACTACCGCTGGGTCGACCTCCCCCCCGCGACATCCCGGATCCGGGACCTTGTCGCCGCCGCCTCGCGCGATACCGCGAGGAAGCTGCAGAAGATGGGATACCTGCGGAAGAAGCCGATCGCCTCGCTCTCGGTCAAGGACCTGATCGCGCTGCGCGCGGAGATCTTCGCCCGGCCGGGTCCAATGGTCCGGCGGTTCGGACCGCTGTTCCATCAGCTCGTCCTCCTGCACCTCCACCACGCCCAGGAGCGGCTCGAGACGCAGGGCCTCGACCCGTTCCTCCAGTACTTCGCCCGCCTCGAGGCAAAGGCCAAGCCGAGCCGGGGGGACCGGGCGGTGCTGCGCCTCCCCGAGGTCGTCACGGCCCGGCGCGAGGCCCAGGAGTTCCTCTCGACCACGCGGGAACCGTCCCACCCGAAGCTCGACGCGCTCGTGGACCTCGTTCGGGAGACGCTCGCTGAGCCCCGCCCTCACCCCCCTCGCATCCTCATCTTCGCCCAGTACCGGGACACGATCCAGACGATCCAGGAGGCGCTCGAGCTCCAGGGGTGGACCGTCGGCCGGTTCGTCGGGCAGGCGACGCGGGACGCCGAGGACAAGGGGATGAACCAGAAGGAGCAGGCCCGGGTCCTGCACGCGTTCCGCGACGGACGCTTTCCCCTCTTGGTCGCCAGCAGCGTCGCCGAGGAGGGCCTTGATGTCCCCGACGTCGACCTGGTCGTCTTCTTCGAGTCCGTGCCGAGCGAGATCCGGGCGATCCAGCGACGCGGACGGACCGGACGCAGCTCCCTCGGTCGGGTCGTGGTCCTTCTGACGCGCGAGACCCGGGACGTCTCCTACCAGAAAGCCGAGGCGCGCCGGGAGAAGGCGATGAAGCGCATCGTCCGGCGCCTTTCGGCGGAGGCCCGACGCCATCGGGCCGCGAAGGACGGGGCCCCTCCGCCGGGCGACGCGCCGCCGCCGACCGGTGGCGTATAAACCTACCGCGGTCGCGTGCTAGCGTGCCCCTGGGTCACGGAAGCTAAATAACCGGGTCCGGGTCAAAGCGCCCGGGTCGGGTCATGGGACTTCTGGCTTCGGTCACCCAGCACCTTGGACTCACGGTCTTCACGGTGGTGGCGGTCGTCCTGGTCGTCTATCTCGCGTACTCGATGGTCCACCCCGAGCGGTTCTGATCGGGTCCGAGGTCCGTGTTCGCCGTCGGGTCGCTCTGGGACATCGTGTTCCTGGTCGCCCTCGTCATCGCGGTCGCGCCGTTCTTCGGCGCCTATCTCGGCCGGGTCTACATGGACCGTCCCGCGTTCGGGGACGCGATCCTCGCGCCGATCGAGCACGCGGTCTACCGCCTCCTCGGCACCTCCCCCCGCCAGTCGATGCGGGCGCGGGAGTACCTCCTCGCGGTGATCCTCGTCAACGGCGGGGTGTTCGCGTTCCTGTACGGGTTCTTCTTCTTCCAGGGGCTCCTGCCGTACAATGCGACGCACGCCCCCGGCATGAGCTGGGACCTCGCGTTCCACTCCGCCTCGAGCTTCACGACCAACACCGATTTCACGCACTTCACGAACGAGTCCCAGCTGAGCCTGGGCTCGCTCATGATCGCCTGGCCGCTCGCCCTCTTCGTCTCGGCGGCGACCGGCCTCTCGGTCCTGGTCGCGATGGTCCGCGGGTTCGTCCGCCGCGACGGGACCCTGGGGAACTACTACGTCGACCTCGTCCGCACGATGACCCGGGTCCTCCTGCCGCTCGCGTTCCTCTTCGCGATCCTCCTGGTGCTGTTCGGGGTGCCCGAGACGTTCCGGAACCTCGTGGTCGCGCACCCGATCACCGGCGGAACGCAGCACCTCGTCTTCGGGCCGGTGGCCTCGTACACGTCGATCTCCCTGCTCGGGACGAACGGGGGCGGGTTCTACTCGGCGAACGCCGCCAGCCCCCTCGCGAACCCCTCCGCCGCGTCGAACCTGTTCGAGACGTTCGTGATGATGCTGATCCCGTTCTCGACCCCCTTCGCCTTCGGGCAGATCATCCGCCGTCGGAACGAGTCCTGGCCTTACATGGGCACGATCCTGATCGTCTTCGCGATCGCGGTCGGCCTGTTCATCGCCTACCAGGCCGCGACGAACCCGGCGCTGCTCGGGATCGCGAACCTCGGCGCCCAATCGAACGGCTACCCGGTCGGCCAGGAGACGCGGTTCGGCCTCCCCGAAGCGTCGCTCTTCCAGGTCGTGAGCGTCTACTCCAACGTCGGCGCGAACAACATGCAGATCAGCGCGCTCTCGCCGATGGCGCAGCTCGTCCTCCTGTTCGGGATGTTCACCCAGAGCACCCCGGGCGGGGAGGGGACCGGCTTTGCGACCCTCCTCTTGTTCGCCGTCCTCGGGATCTTCGTCGGCGGCCTGATGGTCGGACGGACCCCGGAGTACCTGGGCAAGAAGATCACCACCGGCCAGGTCCGCTGGGCCGCCCTCGCGCTCCTGGTCCATCCGGCGCTGATCCTGGTCCCGTTCGTCGTGGCGGTCGCCGGCGGGTTCGTCTCGACCGCCGGGTCGATCCCGGTCTCGGCCCACACCTTCACGGCGGTCCTCTACGAGTTCACGAGCGAGGCCGCGAACAACGGGAGCGCGCTCTCGACGGCGCAGTTCGTCGACTCGTCGACGTTCTTCAACGTCACCGGCGGGATCGTGATGCTGATCGGCCGGTTCCTCCCGATCTGGGCCATGCTCCAGGTCGGCGGGAAGTTCTCCGAGCAGGAGGTCCTGCCTCCCGGCCCGGGGACCCTGCGCACCGCGACGGTGACGTTCACGATCTACATGACGCTCTTTCTGATCATCGTGTCGGTCCTCCTCTTCCTCCCGGTCATCGCCCTCGGCCCGCTCGCCCAGATCCTCGGAGGCGCCTAGGATGGCGGAACCCGGCGCCAAGGTGCCCGTCCGGCGCGTACCGCACACGTCGGTCCGCCGCGTGGTCGCCGACTCGTTCCGGATGTTCTCGCCGCGCTACCAGGTCCGCTCGCCGGTGATGTTCAGCGTCTACGTACTCTTCCTCCTCATCCTCGTCCTCACGCTGTTCCCGCGCGCGTTCCCCGACATCGCCCACAGCTACGACCCGAACTACTTCCTCTGGGTCACCGTCATCCTGTTCCTGACCCTCTGGTTCTCGAACGTCTCGACCTCGATCGCGGAGGCCCAGGGACGGGCGCGCGCCGACAGCCTTCGCGAGATCCGCAGCGGGATCCGGGCCCGTCAGATCCTGCCCGACGGGACCGAGCGCTGGGTCCTCTCCGACATCCTGCAGGTCGGCGACACCGTCGAGATCCGCGCCGGCGAGCCGGTCCCGATGGACGGCGACGTGATCCACGGCGCGGCCCTGATCGACGAGTCGATGATGACCGGCGAGTCGGAGCCGGTGACGCGCGAGAGCGGCGGCGACAAGACGAGCGTCCTCGGGGGCACGCAGGTCCTCCAGGGGACCGCCCGGATGCGCGTGACGGCCGTGCGCGGCCACTCCTTCCTCGATCGGCTCATCCACCTGGTGGAGGGGCAGGGCCGGGAGCCGACGCCGAACGAGCTCGCGCTCATCGTCCTGCTCTCGGCCCTCACGGTCGCGCTCTTCACGGTCGTGATCACGTTCGTCTATCTGGCGAACTACACCGACATCGTCACGATCGACCTCGCGACGATCGTGGCGCTGTTCGTCTGCCTGATGCCCACGACGATCGGCGCGCTCCTTCCCGCGATCGGGATCTCGGGGATCAACCGGACCGCCCAGGCGAACGTCATCGCGAAGTCGGGCAAGGCGGTCGAGGCGGCCGGGGACCTGGACGTCCTCATCCTCGACAAGACCGGGACGATCACGGTCGGGAACCGGCTCGCGGTCCAGTTCGTGGAGGCCCCCGGGGTCTCGAAGAGCGACCTGCTCGAGGCGGCCCTTCTCTGCTCCTCGCTGGACGACACCCCCGAGGGCCGCTCGATCGTACGCCTCGCCGGGCGGCGCAACGCGCCCACCCGGCGCCTCGAACCGGGGCGGTTCAAGGTCCTTCCGTTCACGGTCGAGCGACCGATGAGCGGCATCATCCTGCCGGACGGCACCGAGATCTACAAGGGGGCGGTGAAGACGATCGAGGCCTACGGCGCGCTCCTTCCGCCCGAGCTCCGCCAGGCGGCAGTGGATGCGTCCCGGCAGGGGATGACCCCTCTCGTCATCTCGGTGGGGAAGCGCCCGGTCGGGCTCGTCCTGCTCAAGGACGTGGTGAAGCCGGGGATCCGCGACCGTCTCCGCGAGCTCAAGACGATGGGGATCCGGACGATCATGTGCACCGGCGACAACCGCCTCACCGCCGCTGCGATCGCGCGCGAGAGCGGGGTCGACGACTTCGTCGCGGAGGCGAAACCGGAGTCGAAGCTCACGCTGATCGAGCGGGAGAAGGCCCAGGGTCGGCTGGTGGCGATGTCGGGGGACGGGACGAACGACGCGCCGGCCCTCGCGCGGGCGGACGTCGGGCTCGCCATGAACAGCGGGACGGGGGCGGCCAAGGAGGCGGGCAACATGGTCGACCTTGACAACGACCCCACGAAGCTCATCGAGGTCGTCTCGATCGGCAAGCAGCTGCTGATCACCCGGGGCGCGCTGACGACGTTCTCCATCACCAACGACGTCGCGAAGTACTTCGCGATCATCCCGGCGATCTTCATCGCCTCCGGCGCGGCCTCCCTGCCCGGGATCAGCGCATTGAACATCATGGGGCTCGCCAATCCACAGCTCGCGATCCTCTCCGCGCTCGTCTTCAACGGGATGATCATCCCGATCCTGATCCCGCTCGCGCTGATCGGCGTGCCGTTCCGTCCCCGCTCGGCGATCGACCTCCTCCGCCGGAACCTTCTCCTCTACGGGGTCGGGGGTCTCGTGAGCGCGTTCGTCGGGATCAAGCTGATCTACCTCCTCCTCTCCTGGATCTCCGGGTTCCCGTTCTACCAGCACGTCGGTGCGGTGGTCTCCCACCTCCTGCCGATCGGAGGGCTCTAGCGATGGCCGAGAGGTCCCCGGGCCCTTCGGGAACGTCGGGCCATCGCCCGAAGCACGCCCTCTCCACGGGGCGGCACGTCCGGGCGACGGGGCTCTTTCTCGTCCTGATGGTCGTCGTCGCGGGGTTCGTCTATCCGTTCGTCGTGACCGAGATCGCGCAGGTGATCGACGCGCCGGCGGCGAACGGCTCGCTGCTCCACTACCCCAACGGGACCGTCGCCGGCTCCTCCCTGGTCGCGCAGAACACCGACGCACCGTACCTGTTCTGGAGCCGACCGTCGCTCTCCGACTACAACCTCACGCTCGGCGCCCAGACCGCGCCCGGCCCCTCGGACCCGAACCTGACGGCGCTCCTCAACGAGACGATCGCCTACATGGACCAGTACGGCATCGGCACGGTCAACGCGACCGTGCCGTTCTGGTGGGCCGCCCCCTCGGCCTCGTCCATCGATCCCGACCTCGTCCCCCAGGCGGTGCTCGTCCAGGTGCCGCGCGTCGCGGCGGCCAACAACCTGTCGATCGGGGTCGTGACCGCCCTCGTCAACAAGCATATTGTCAACCCGCCCTTCCCCGATATCGGGGTCCCGTACGTGAACGTGCTCTCGCTCGACCTCGACCTGATCGCGATGACGGGGCGGTGAGCCCGATGTACCGGTCGATCCTCGTCCCCGTCCAGGAGCCCGCCGAAGTGGAACCCCTGATCCGGTTCGCCTCGATGCTGCTTGACGCGGACGGCGTGATCCGCATCCTCCACGTGATCCCGACCACGACGCTGCCCGAGGTCACGCGCGAGTGGCGGTCGTCGGTCCACCTGGTCGTCCCGGCGCACGAGGCCGGGGCGGCGCTCGACGTGAAGGTCGAGCCCGAGGTCCGTGCCGCGACGGACGTCCCCGGCGAGATCCTCGAAGGCGCCGAGTCGCACAACGTCGACGCGATCCTGATCACCCTGCGCGGCGACCGCCGCAGCCGCAACCCGTTCGTCGGGCACACCGCCACCGGTATCCTGCACCACGCCCGAGCCCAGGTCCTGGTGATGAACCGCCTCGGCCTCGCGTCGACGCGGATCCCCCGCATCCTCCTCCCGACGTTCGGGGAGATGCCGAACCCCACCGCGCTGCGCATCGGCGAGGAGATCGCCGTCCGGTCCGGGGGCGTCCCGATCGTCGTCCTCGCGCTCGGGCCGCAGGAGGCGAGCGCGACGGAGTCGGTCGGCGGGGACGGCAAGAGCGCCCGGGGCACGGTGCTGACCCGCCGGCGGGCGTTCATCCCGAGCCGCATTCTCGGGCGGCGCCACCAGCTGCCCGAGCTGATCCTCCAGGCAGCCGGTCGCGAGCGGTTCGGTCTGGTCGTGATGGGCGAGGACCCCCGGCGGGCGTCCGGTCCCCTTCTCACCCGACGGTTCATCGAGGAGCTCTTCCGGGCGGCGCCGTGCCCGGTGATGGCGGTCCGCGGCTAGGGCGCTCGGGGCCGACGATGGGAGAGCTCTGGTTCGTCGGGCTCGGGCTCGGGGACGAACGCGGGCTCTCCTGCGCCGCGCTCGACGCGCTCCGGGCGTCGTCGGTGGTCTTCGCCGAGGAGTACACGGCGGTCGCGCCGGCGGGGACCCTCGAGCGCCTCGAGGCCGAGATCGGCCGGCCGGTCCGCCGCCTCGACCGGGCCGCGCTCGAGTCCGAACGGCCCGTCCTCGAGGCGCTCACCGGCGTCCCCCGGGTCGCGCTCCTCGTCGTCGGGGACCCGTTCGCGGCGACGACCCACCTCGCGCTCCGCCTCGCCGCCGAGAAGGCGGGACATCCCTGGCGGTACCTCCCGAACGCGAGCATCCTCACGGCGGCCCCGGGGTTCCTCGGCCTCATGCCGTACCGCTTCGGGCGCACGGTCTCGCTGCCGTTCCCCGCTCCGGGGTTCGCCCCGCGCTCGCCGCTCGATCAGCTCGGGGAGAACCGTTCCCGCGGGCTCCATACGCTCCTCCTTCTCGACCTATTGCCCGCGGAGGAGCGCTATCTCACCGCGGGGGAGGCGCTCGCCCGGCTCCGGGAGCTCGACCCGGACGGTTCGGTCCTGCCCGACCCCACTCCCGTCGCGGTGGCCGCCCGGGTCGGACGTCCCGACGCGCGGGGGTTCTTCGGGCCGTTCGTGCGCCTGCGGTCGGTGGACTTCGGACCCCCGATGCACGCCGTCGTGGTGCCGGCGCCGGAGCTCCACTTCGAGGAGGCCGAGGCGCTCGACCGGATCCGGGTCCCGGACCGCTAGCGCGGATCGGGGGACTACCCGCGTACACCGGTGGGGGTGGCGGGCGGGCTCAGGGCATCGGCGAACTGACGGATGCGGAACGGTCGGAGGAGGACGACGTCGGCCCGGCGCGCGGGGTCCGCCGGGGAAGGGGGCGGCCGCGAAGCCGGGGCGACCAGGATCACGCGGAGCGGGGGATGGATCGCGCGCGCGTCCGCGACCAGGGTCCCGAAGCTCCCCTCGGCGAGGCTCACGTCGGCGACCATGATCGAAGGGCGTCGGTCCCGGACGAGCTCGAGGGCATGGGTGGCCCCCTCCGCCTCCCCCTCGATCCGGAAGTGATGCAGCCGAAGCAGTCCGCGCAGGAGGACCCGGGTCTCTTCATCCCCGGCAACCACGATCGCGGTGGTGGAATGCCCATCGGGCACGCTCAAGCTCCCCTCTCCCGGCGCGGAGACTCCCCCACGGAGCCCGCCAGAGACACCCTGCATTAGGCTTACCGTCTATTTTTCTCTACTCCATGTACCCCGGCGGGTCGGGGGATGGCTCGGCGGGGCCCCCGGAGGCGGTCACCGGGCCCCCTCGGGGGTGCCCCAGTCGACCACGCCCGCCGACTGGAGAAGTCGGTCGAGCGCGCGGTGGTACTCCCCCGCCGGCGCGACGAGGAGGAGGTGGGCGCGGTCCGCGAGGGAGTGGCCGAACTCCTGCTCGGTCGGCGTGAACTGCCAGGCGTGGGCGTTCGCGCGACCGAGCGCGAGGAGGAGGCCGAACGCGAGCCCCCGCTCCTTGCCGTCCCGCGGCAGCGATTGGAGGATCGACCGCTCCGCCCCGGATTCGCGGTGGGTCCGGTACTCCCGGGCGATCCGGTCGACCCACTCGGCCTCCCGGACGAGCCGGGAGTATCGCGGGAGCGCCTCCAGGGTCTCCCGCTCCTCGCTGCGCCGCTGCGCCCGCTTCAGGATCTCGGCGATCCGTCCCGGCGCACCCCGCGCGTCGTCGACGAGGCGGCGGCGCTCCTCCGGATCGGAAACGATCGAGCGGAGGATCTCCTCCGAGTGCTGGGGCCAGAGCCGTTCGAGCGCGCGGCTCGCGCTCGGCTCGTCGACCTCGAAGTACCCGTCCGTCCCGCCGAGGACCGACTCCAGGGCCCGGCGCTCGATCGGCGAGGGCGAGAGCGCGTCCAGGAAGCGGACGAGGTCGCTCCCGTAACAAACCCCCCGGGCGACGAACGTCGGTCGGTCGGTATGCTCGATCCGACGCTTCGCTTCGGCCACGTATTGGTCGAGGAGCGCGGAGTCGCCGACCCGTCCGATCTCGTACTGGTGCTCGAGCGCCCGAGAGAGCGGCGGCAGGTCGGCATGCACGCACTCCGACCCCGCGGAGCAGGCGACGTTGAGCTCGGCGTGGACCGGGAACTCGGCGCTCGGGTCGGGGCTCGCGGTCCCGTCGGAGAGGCTTGACAGGAGGTGCCGGTCGTCCTTCGCGCACTTGCGGCACACCCGGAAGACCGACCCGTCCCCGGCCCAGCCGACCTCGAGGAACGGACGGGACTCCCCGGACGCGAGGTGCGAGCAGACGAATCGACGCCCGGGGCTCTGCTCCGTGAGACGATACGGGAGGTCGGCGATCTTCTCGGCGCGGAACTCGGGGGGCGGCTGGTTCGAGCGCCCGGTGCACCAGAGCGTCCGGCGACCGGCGAAGAAGTGGAACCCCTTGCGCGCCCAGTCGATGTATCCGAGGAGCAGGCGGGACGGGTCGTCGCCGAGCTGCACCGCCACCTCGGCCTCCCGGTCCGTCCGGGCCAGAGCGGCGAACGAGACCTCCCCGGTCGGCAGGGGAAAGGGGGCGAGGACCGGCGGTTCCGGTTCGAGCGCGTAGCGCAGGAGCCCCGCGTAGGCCCGGGCCATCGGATCGCCCCAGCGGGAGAGCCGCTCGAGGCGCTTCGCGTCGTCGGCCACGGCCCGTACCTCCTCGAGCTCGGCGCGGCGCCGTTCGAACCGTTCCGGCGGGCAGTCCGGGGTGAGGTGCGGGAGGAGCGGTTGGACGGACTCCCGGAGCGATTTCGCGCGGGCGACCAGGTCCTGGGTACGGAGGCCGGAGCCCCGGTGGATGCGCGCCACGTCCGCCGCGAGCGGAAGGCCGTACTTATCCCGGTCGGCCGCTAGCGGCGACAGGCCTCGAGGAAGTGCCGGAAGATCTCCTGCCCGCCCTGCGTGTGCTCGACCTCGGGGTGGAACTGGACGCCCCAGATCGGCCGGTCCGGATGGGCCATCGCCTCGACCGGGCAGGCGGCGGAGTGGGCCAGCACCGACCAGCCGCGCGGGACCTCGACGACCTGGTCGTTGTGGCTCGCCCACACGGTGAGGCTCGGCGGGAGGCCGGCGAAGAGCGGGTGGTCCGGCCGGTCCACCGTAAGCTCGACCGAGCCGAACTCGGGGACCGCCGAGTGCGCCACACGCCCCCCGAAGTGTCGACCGAGGAACTGGTGCCCGACGCAGATCGCGAGGATCGGGAACGGGGCGCGATCGATCCAGTCCCCCACGGCCCCGAGGGGCGTGTTGGTCCCCTCGAGGCTCAGGGCACCGCCCGACAGCACGACCCCCTCGGCCTCGAGCGACTCGAAGGGGGTCGTGTTCGGGACGATCCGCGTATCGGCGCCGAGGTCACGGAGCACCCGCCATTCGCGGTGCGTCCACTGGCCCCCGTTGTCGACGACCGGGATCCGCATCAATCCTCGTCGGGCGTCTCGGAGGCCGGGTCCGCCGGCGGGGCCGGGGCGACGGCCGACCGTATCTGCTCGACCGACCGCTTGAGCTCCGTCAGTTCCCCGCGCATGCGCAGCATCTCCTCCTCGAAGGGGGTGAAACCGGTCGGTCGCATCATCCGGCTCGAGATGAATATGCCGATGAAGATCGCGCCGACCAGCGCGACCGTCGTGGTGAAGAACAGGACGAAGACGAACGTGAGCGGATCGCCCACCGCGACCTGGATGGGGAGCGTGAACGCGTGAGTGATCTCGGCGACCTCCACGATCAGGAGGATCGCGACCAGCGCGAACCACACCCCGAGCACGACGCGCGATGCCCTCACGGCAGCCTTCCCGAGGTCGAGAGCGAGAGCGCAATGGGGTACGGGAGGCCGGAGTACGGCTGATGCCCGCTCCCCACGCCGCTCGTGGGAGAGGTCCAGTACAGGGTCTGCGGGTTCGAGTTGTTCGCGGCCCAGAAGACGACGAGCCCCGTGTAGATCGCCGAGCCGGAGGTGCTCCGATAGTAGGCGGTCACGTTCAGCCCGACGGGGTTCGCGAGGGCGCTCAACTGGAGGTCGACCACGTTCGACTCGTTGGCGAACGTCGTCCAGGCGAGCGCCGTCCAGTTCGGGATCCCCGTCCCGTCCCAGACGACGTTGGTGGCGACGGCCACCCAGACGTTGGCGTAGCGGATCGACGAGCCGGCGGCGTGGACGTAGAACCAGGTCAGGTTCGTTCCCGGATACCGGTCCACGACGAGCAGGGCTTGCGTCGTGATGCCCGGCGTCTGGCCGCTCGAGATCAGCGCGGGAGTGAGGATGACGAGGATGAGCAGGAGGGCCACTGCGCCTACGAGCGGCGTCGGAGCGTACTCCCCTAACCGAGCCTTCACGGGGCCTCCGAGGCGACCTTCCAGCCCCGGTAGAGCCGGTGCGCGATGCCGAGGTGATCGAGGACCTTGCCGGCGAGGTAGTCCGTCACGTCGCCGATCGTCTGGGGCCGTAGGTAGTACGCCGGGGACGCGACCAGGACGATCGCGCCGAGCTCGCTCAGGGTCGTGAGGTGCCGCAGGAGCAGGGTCGGGAGCGGGGTCTCTCGGGGGACGACGAGGAAGGGACGGTGTTCCTTGAGGTGGACGTGCGCCGCCCGGGTGAGGAGCGAGTCCCCGAGCCCGAGCGCGATCTTCGCCGCGGTGTTGGACGAGCACGGCACGACGACCATCCCGCGTGTCGGATGCGAGCCGCTCGCGATCCCGGCGCCGAGGTCGCCATCTTCGAAGTACTCGGTCGCGAACGGCCGGAGCGCCTCGGCCTCGAGCCCGCACTCCTCCCGGAGGACCGCCTTCGCCCCGTTCGACACCACCAGCGACACCGGCTGCTGGGCGGCACGGAGGGCCTCGAGCACTCGGAGCGCGATGGGGGCCCCGCTGGCCCCGGAGACCCCCACCACGACCGTTGGGTCGTTCGGCACGACTTCCCCGGACCTCGCGACAGTTTAAGAAAGGCGTTGTTAAGAGGGTTCTTGAGGGCAGGGCGGTGCCTCATCGGGCGGCGATCGTAGGAGCCGGCCACACCCGCTTCGGCGCGCTCGCGGAGGGGCCGCGGGCGCTCCTTCGCGGCGCGGTCGAGGAAGCGTTCTCGAGCATCGACCGGGGCGTGGACCGCACCGCGGTCGGCGAGGTGTTCCTCGCCACCCTCGGCTTCGGGGGCTGGCAGATCGGGAACTCCTCGACGGTCCTGTCCGAAGAGGTCGGGGTGGCGGGAGCCCCGACGACCCGGGTCGAGAACGCATGCGCGTCGGGCGGCTTCGCGATCCGGGCGGCGGTCGGGGCGCTCGCCACGGGCACCGCGGACCTCGTGCTCGTGGGCGGACTCGAGAAGATGACCGACGTGACGAACGCCCGCCGTCGCTACTGGCTCGGGGTCTCGGGAGACACCGAGTGGGAGCGTTCTGCCGGCCTCACCTTCGCCGGCGTCTACGGCCTCATCGCCTCCGCCTACCTTGACCTCCACCACCTCGGCCGCGAAGCCCTCGCCGAGGTCGCGGTCAAGAACCACGAGAACGGCTCCCTCAACCCGAACGCGCACTTTCAGAAGCGGGTCGAGCGCGCGCAGGTGCTCCGGGCCCCCCGGGTCGCCGATCCCCTCGGGCTCTACGATTGCTGCCCCGTGAGCGACGGGGCGGCGGCGCTCCTCCTCACGCGGGCGGACCTCGCCCGTCGGTACACCGACACGCCGGTCTACATCGACGGGATCGGGGCGGGCTCGGACTTCCTCGCGGTCCAGGAGCGACCCGACCCCACCCGGTTCCGGGCGACCCGCCGGGCCGCGGACGAGGCGTTCCGCTCGGCCGACCGGAGCCGGACGGGGATCTCCTTCCTCGAGGTCCACGACTGCTTCACCATCGCCGAGCTCCTGGCGCTCGATGACCTCGGGTTCACCGAGCCCGGAGCGGCGGCCGCCCTGACCCTCTCCGGGGCCACGGCGCGGACCGGCCGACTTCCGGTGAACCCGGACGGGGGCCTGAAGGCGAAGGGCCACCCGATCGGCGCGACCGGGGTCAGCCAGGCCTACGAGGTGTTCCGGCAACTTCGCCGCGCAGCCGGGGCCCGGCAGGTCCCGGGCGCCGAGACGGCCCTCACCCACAACGTCGGGGGAGCCGGCGCCACGGCCGCGGTCACCATCTTCTCCGCCGGGTGAGGAGGATGTCGGGACTCCGTTCGGTCGCATGGTACCGCCCCGGCCACCGGGCAGGGGGCCTTCCCGTCTCGGGGCCGGACGAGGACGCGTTCACGCTGGCGGCCGAGGCGATCGAACGGTCGGCCGAGCAGGCCCGTGCTCCGGACGGGGTCGCTCGGCTCGTGCTCTTCGGCGCGGTCCCGTCCGAGCTCGACTGGGCGTTCCCGGTCCTCCTCGGGTACCCGGTCGAGATCCGGCACGAGCGCGCCAACCCCCGAACGCTCCTCGAAGCGATCGATCGCGAGAACGATGACGGCGCTCCGGCGAGCCTGGTCGTGGCGGTCGAGTACTCGCCGGATTCGGCGACGTCGGAGGTCGGCTCGATCACGGGGACCTCCGGGGAGGGGGCGGTGGCGTTCCGTCTCGGGCCAGGGGGCTCCCCGATCGAGGGATCCGTCCGGGACCGGGCCGCTTCCTCAGGGTCGGTACTGGACGCCGCCTTCGCGCTATGGCCGCCGCTCGCGGAGACGGCGCCGGTCGATCGGTCGACCGGGGACGGGCCGGTCGCGCGGGGTCCGGCGGAACCGCCCCGGGCGCCCGAGCTGGGTGCCGGGACCGGGCCGGTGCTCTCGGCCGTGTCCGAGGGCGCCTACGTTCCCCGTCCTCGATACCTCGAGAACCTTCCGAGCCGATGGCGCCTGCGGGCGGAACGATGCGACGCGTGCGGCTCCCTCACGTTCCCCGCGCGTGGGCGATGCCGGAGCTGCCAGCGGTCCGACCGTCTCCGGTTCGAAGAGCTCCCCCGCCGGGGTGCCCGGGTGATCGCGTCGACGGTGATCGGCCCGGGGGGCCAGCCGACCGAGTTCGACTTCCAGGTAGCGCGGTCGGGGGCGTACCAGGTCGTGCTCGCGGAGCTCTCGCCCGAAGCCCGCATCACCCTCCCGGTGACCGACGGCACCCCGGGGGGGGTGCGGATCGGGGACCGGGTCGACACGTCGATCCGACGCCTGTTCCCGATGGAGGGCGAGTGGCGGTACGGACGGAAGGCGGTTCCCCTTCGGACCCACGACCCCACGAGCTTCTGATCAGCCGGTCTCCCGCTTCGGCGGCGGGCTCCAGGCCGTGCCGAGCCAGCTCTCGTAGATGCGGCGCTCGAGCTCGCCGGCGTCCTCCCTCGGCGTGAACCGGTATCCGGCGGGCGGTGGCTTGCCCATCGTGGCCGGGACCTCGATGAGGTATCCTCGCCGGAAGACGGCCAGGGTGACGGAGGTCCCGGGCGGGTAGGCGAGGAGCCTCTTCTCGAACTGGTCGAACGTGACCTTGACCGAGTTGATCGCCACGATCTCGTCGCCCGGTGTGAGTCCCGCCCGCCGGCCCGGGGTGTCCAGGAGGGCATGCCGCACGCGAACGAGCCCGGCGGCGTTCTCCGTGCGGATGCCGAGGTAGCCGGGGTCCGGGGCGTCGTCGTCGGGGTCCTTCGGACTCGGGCCGAAGGAGAGACCGGCCCACCGCGCGAACCCGTCCAGGTCGAGCTCGTCAACGCCTCGGACGTACCGCGAGAAGAAGGGCCCGAGATCGATCCCCGTGGCGCGCTCGATGACCGGGCGGAGCTCGTCCTCCTCGAGCCCGCGTCCGGGGCGTCCGTAATCCGCCCAAAGGGCCCGCAGGGCCGTCTCGAGGGACGACCGGTTCTCCGTTCGGTGCCGGATCTCGAGGTCGAGGCAGAGGGCGACCAGGTGCCCCTTCAGGTAGTAGTCGACCGACTGGTTCGGGGTCTCCTCGAACGGCTGGTAGTAGTCGACCCAGCTCAGGATCGAGGCCTCCTCGAGACCGAGATGGTGACGGCCGGGTCCTTCGAGGAGCTGCTTCGCGTACTCCGCCCGACCGTCCAGGTACTGCTTCGGGGTCAGGAGCCCGGACCGGACGAGAACGAGGTCGCCGAAGTAGTCGGTCCCTCCTTCCATCCACCAGAGGAGCCGGGTGAGCGCCTCCCGAGAGAGGTCCGGCCGCTGGAGGGCCTTCGGAAGGATCCGCTTGACGTTGTAGAGGTGGAAGTACTCGTGGCTCGCGACCGACAGCACCCGACGGTAGCTCTTCGGGGGCCAGAACGCGGTACGGGTGAAGACGCAGGAGGTCGAGGTCGCGTGCTCGAGGCCCCCGTCGGGCACGTCGTTGAGGTGAATGAAGAACGTGTACCGGGAGAGCGGGGAGTCCCCGACCATGCGGAGGGTCGTCTCCACGATCCGTCCCAGGTCCTCCTCGAGCCGGTGGGCCTCGTAGTTCCCCCCCGCGCCGCAGAGCACGATCCGGTGCGGGATCCCGTGGGGACGGATCGTGAGCACGGTCGGGTGCCCCACGTCGATCGGCGAGTCGAGCAGGACGTCGTAGCTGGGGGCACGGAACCGGTACGGCCGACCCCCGACCTCCTCGAGCTCGGTGACGGCCTGCCAGCCCGGCGGGACGTCGAGCGACAGCTCGACCGGCTCCTCCCGGTGGCCATCGACGTACGGGAGACAGAGGCCGGCGTTCACGAACAGGTGCTCGGGCGTGAGGTCGAACGCCTCCGTCACCGTCTCGTGGCCATAGACCGAGTACTCGAGCCGCACGGACCGCGCCCCCTCGAGGGTCACGCGCCAGCGGGCCCGGTCGACCCGGTCGACCGGGAGCGGCGTGCCGCCAGGTACGGCCCGGGCGCTCATCCCGCGGAAACCGCGAACGTAGTTGACGAGGTGATAGGAGCCCGGGACCCAGGATGGGAGGACGAGATCGACCGTCGGGCCCTCGAGGTCGGTGATCTCGATCGTCCCCGTCGCCCGGTGTTCGGTCGGCTCCCCCGCCCGCAGGGTGTACTGGACGTTCATGGGGTGGGGGGTTCAGCCGAACCCGGGGAGGTCCCGCGAGGTCGTCGAGGAGGACCCGCGCTGGTACGGCTCGGAGGCGATGCCGAGGTGGGTGGCCAGCATCCGGAACGTCGTCACGAGCTCGCCGATCGCCCGTGCCATCTGCTGCTGCTCGGTGCGCAGCTCGTGCAGTTCCTCCCGCAGGGCCCTCAGCTCAGCCTCCCACCGGTCCGCTCCCGACCCCATTGACATCGTGTCCACCGCGTTCGGGATGTCGTGGGTCGCTGATTAGGTTCGCCGGGACCCGGTCATCATCTTCGGGACCGTCGTGCCGCGGTCGGATGGCCGCGCTCCGGGCGGGGGTCAAGCCCCAAGTAGCAGCCGCGGTACTCGGGGACCTTGAACCGATGAGGAACCTCTCGGGGAATGCGGCGATCCACCGGGGCGCCCGGCGTGAGCGCGGCACCCAGGAGTGAGCACGCCGATGGAACCTGCGATCCGGGCGGAGGGGGTCGGACGGACGTTCAACCGGACGCTGAAGGCGGTCGACAACGTTTCGTTCACGGTGACCCCCGGCGAGGCGTTCGGCTTCCTCGGTCCGAACGGGGCCGGGAAGACCACGACCGTCTCGATGCTGACCGGGAACCTCCGGCCGACGGCCGGGCGGGCTGTGGTGGACGGGGTCGACGTCTTCCATCATCCGGAGGCCGTGAAACGGCGGATCGGGCTCGTCTTCCAGGAGCAGACGTCGGACTCCGACCTCACCGGGCGGGAGAACCTCGAGCTCGCCGCGGCGCTCTTCGGGGTCCCCCGCCGGGACGCGACCGCGACGATCGACGGCCTCCTTGACCGGATGCAGATCGGGGACGCGGCCGACCGCCTGACGAAGACGTACTCCGGCGGCATGCGTCGAAGGCTCGAGCTTGCGGTCGGGATCATCCATTCGCCCCGGGTCCTCTTCCTGGACGAGCCCACCCTCGGGCTCGATCCCCAAGGCCGTGCCGGGTTCTGGAAGTACGTCCAGGAGCTCCGCCGGGACCACGGAATGACCGTCTTCGTGACGACACACTATCTCGACGAGGCGGACTCGATCTGCGATCGGATCGCGATCATCGACCACGGCCGCATCGTCGCGACGGGCACCCCGTCCGAGCTCAAGGACCACCTCGGGGGCGACGTCATCACGATCCGGCCGGCTCGGGAGGACCGTTCCCTCGAGGCGGTGCTGCGCGCAGTGCCGGGGGTCCTGTCCGTGGCCTCCCAGGACGGGGCGTTCCGCGTGAAGGCGCCCCGGGGCGAGGAGCTGATCCCTCCCCTCGTGAACGCGTGCGCCCACGCCGGCATCGGGCTCGCGGGGGTCTCGCTCAAGCGGCCGAGCCTGGACGAGGTCTTCCTCGAGTTCACCGGCCGGGAGTTCCGCGAGGACGAGGGGATGACCGCGACCGACCGGGCCGTCCGGGTCGGTCAGGTCCAGCGCGCGTTCGGGAGGGGAGGGCGGTGATCCGGGAGCTCGTCGCGCTGACCCGCCGAGAACTTCTCCGTCTCGCGCGGAACCCGGAGGCGATCGCGACCTCGCTCCTCCTGCCGATCCTGTACCTGCTCCTGTTCGGCCAGGCGTTCAACTTCGGCGCCTACATCACGGGCCCGAGGCTCGCGTTCGTGCTCCGGGGCGGGCCGACGTACTTCTCGTACTTCTCGGCGGGGATGGCGGGGTTCGTCGCGGTCACCGCGACCCTGTTCATTGGCGCGAACGTCATCTTCGACCGCCTCTTCGGGGTCCTCAAGCGGACGGCGGCCACGCCCGCCACGGCGACCTCGATCTTCGGCTCCCGCCTCATCGCGGGATCGATCCAGCCGATCGGTCTGGCCTTCCTGGTCCTGGGCCTAGCGGTCCTGCTCGGGGACCTCGGCCTCACCGGGCTCCAGGTGACCGCGAGCGTGACGGCCGTCGGGGTCGTGGAGATCGTGCTCTCGATCGTGATCCTGTCGGTGATGTTCGCCTCGCTGTTCCTCGCGATCGGCTTCAGCATCGAGCAGCCCCAGACCTATTTCGCCGTCGTGAACGCGATCAACCTGCCAGTCCTCCTCACCTCGGTCGCCCTCTACCCGTGGGGGCTCCTCCCGTCCTGGCTCGCGAACGTCGCCTCGTACAATCCGATCACGCTCGCGGTGAACGTCCTGCGGGAGAACCTCTTCGCGGGCGCGACCGCCTACTATCCCTACGACGCCTCCGTCTACCTGCTCGGCCTGTTCGGCTGGGCGGCGGCGATGATGGTGACCGCGACGTTCCTCGCGCGGCGGGCGCTGGCCCCCCAGCGCTAAGGGGCGCCGCTCCCGTCGGGTCCGGAGGAGCCGGTACCGGCGTACGGGGAGTCACCGACCCCGTGGTCCACGAACGGGACCCAGGAGCGTTTCTCGGGCGAGTAGTCCACCCGCTCGAGCTCGACCACGAAGCTCTTGAGCAGCTCGCCCGGCGACGGTCGGACCGAGATCGTATAGACGTAGATCCCGAATCCCATGAAGTCGGTCGCTCGCCGCAGCACCTCGGGCAGCGCCTCCCGGGGAACCGTGACCCGGATCGACGTCTCCCCGAGCAGGGAGGCGAAGTCGTCCAGGTCGAACGGTCGGTCGAGCGTGATGAGGGGGGTCCGGTTCTCCGGGGCCGTACCGGAGGTGGGCGGGGGAGGCGCGGCGACCGGGGGCGAGGAGGGCGATGGAGAGGAGACGACGGGCGCGACGACCGCGGGAACGGGGCGGGGCGCGAAACCGGACTCCTTGGGCGGGTACCGGTCGAGCACAGGAGAGGCGTCCCGGCCCACGAAGCGCGGGTCCGGCCGGGTCGCCCGGGACCGTCGCTTCGGTCGTTTCGCCCGGCCGCGGGCGGAGGCGTGGGGAGGCACCATCGTCCGGGGACAGGACCCTATCCGGAGGGATAAGGTGTGGGGGTGGCCGTGTGGCCGGGTCGTGGAGTGCGCGACGTTTCGGTCGTTTTGTAGCGACCCAGACCGTGCGACTCTCCGTCACGGACGCGCAGTTCTGTCGCACCAGAGGCGACAATCGGGTTATGTAGGACGGGATGGGTGAGCGGTCTGAGTCCCGCTCGCACACGGAGCGGAACACGAAGTGAGGAAACGAAAATGCCGGCTCGCGTGATGAAGGAGTTCCAGGCGCCGCGTGGCCTTCCCCGGAAGACGGCCTCGGTCTGCCCGGAGTGTATCAAGGTCATTCCCGCGATCGTACGCGAAAAGGAAGGGCGGGTCATCATGGAGAAGACCTGCCGGGCGCACGGATACTTCTGGGACATCATCTCGAACGACGTGGACTTCTATCTGCGGATGGAGGCCTACGCCCATGACGGGGTCGGCTACGAGAACCCGTACTACGACAAGTTCCGCGGTTGCCCGACGACCTGCGGGATGTGCAGCCACCACAAGTCCCACACCGGACTCGCGCTGGTCGACCTGACGAACCGCTGCAATCTGAAGTGCCCGGTCTGTTTCGCGAACGCGAACGCGGCCGGCTACGTCTTCGAACCGACCCGGGAGCAGATCCACTTCATGCTGAAGACGCTCCGCGAGCAGAAGCCCGTCGGAACGGTCGCGGTCCAGTTCTCCGGTGGCGAGCCGACGCTGAGCCCCCTCTTCCTCGATGCGGTCTCGATGGCCCGGGACCTCGGCTTCAAGCAGATCCAGGTCGCGACCAACGGGATCCGCTTCGCGAACGAGCCCGGCTTCGCCCAGGCGAGCCGGGACGCGGGGCTCCACACCCTGTACCTCCAGTTCGACGGGCTCGACGACGAGATCTACCGCAAGGTCCGCGGGGTGCCGCTGCTCAAGGTGAAGCAGAAGGCGATCCAGGCGGCGCGGGAGACCCACTCCTCGCCGGCGGAGCTCGCCGCAGGGAAGCCGGACAAGCCGATCTCGGTCGTCCTGGTCCCCACCCTGGTCGGGGGGTTCAACGAGAAGGAGATCTGGCCGACCGTGAAGTTCGCGATCGACAACATCGATGTCGTCCGCGGCGTCAACTTCCAGCCGGTCGCCCTGACCGCCCGTATCCCCGACAAGGACCGCTTCCAGATGCGGTTCACCCAGTCGGACCTCGTGCGCATCCTCTGCACGGACGGGCCGTTCGAGAAGTCGGACTTCTTCCCCGTCCCGTCGGTCGCCCCGATCTCCGAGCTCGTCTCGATCATCCACGGGGAGGAGAAGATGACCCTGACGACCCACCCCGGCTGCGGCTGCGCGACGTTCGCGTTCGTCTCGAAGGACGGGCAGAAGATCACGCCGCTCCCGCGGTTCATGGACGTCGACGGCTTCTTCGAGAACGTCGAGTCGATGATCGAGAAGTACCGGGATGCCCGGTTCGCTCGGGTCCGCTCGGCGGTCGCCGGCGCCCGCCTCCTGCACGATGTCGCGAAGTTCTTCGACTTCACGAGGTCGCCGGAGGGGCTCAACGAGAAGAACGCGGTCCGCGTCATCGCCGGGATCTTCACCGAGGGCAACAAGGAGGCCCTCGCGAAGTTCACCTGGCGCACGCTCTACATCGGGAACATGCACTTCCAGGACGCCTACGACTACGATATTCAGCGCCTGATGCGCTGCGACATCCACTACGCGGTCCCCGACGGACGGGTCATCCCGTTCTGCTCGTACAACTCGGGCCCGATCTTCCGCACCGAGGTCGAGAAGAAGTTCTCGATCCCGATCCCCGACTGGCAGGCCGCGAAGCGGTCGGCCGGCGCCCCGCTCAAGACGATCGAGACGATGGGGATCAACGGCGAGGTCATCGTCGACCCCGAGTACTACAAGATCCGGGCGTTGAAGAGCGCCCCGGGGATGTCGTCGTAGGGCGACGGATCGCCCCCTCGACCAACCACTTCGCTCCTTCGGGAGCTCTTTCGGTAGTGCCCCTATCGTCCTAGCGGGGGCGCCGCGCAGCGGTCCTACGCTCGAAGAGCACGGACCCAGGCCATCGCCAGCGCAGGCTCTCCGGGTCGCCTCCGCGGTCGATCGCCCGGAGCCGGCGGTCAATCTCCCGCCACACGGCCCCGCCGCGAACCGCCTCCGTCGGCGGAGCACGGGGGGCGGGGGCCGCGGGGTGCTCCGTGAGCCACCGGTACCCTGCCTCGAGGTGCTTGCAGGTCCCGAGGTCGCGTCGGGCGAAGTCGGTGCACGTGCACAGACCCCCCTCCCGTCCCGGGAACTCGGGGAGGAAGACCCGGTAGGAGGTGCCCCGGAGCGGGTTGCGGACCTCGAGGACCGGGAACGGCTCGGCCTGCCGGACCCGGACGTCGAGCAGCTCCTCGACCGACCGGTGCACCCGTTCGTCGACCGCGCGACGGCGGTCCACCGGCCAGGCCGGCCCCGTCCGCTCCTCCCGCCCGTCCCGCATCCTCCGGGGGGAGGCCGCGCGCGTAGATGATACCCCGCGGAGGCCGCGAGGACGGGGGGCCACGCAGCCTGTACCGACCGGCCGTTCCCGGCGCCGGCACGGTTATCTGCGGCGGTTCTCGTGGCGCCGCCCGATGGACCCCGATCCCCGTGCGACCGCCCCGACAGGACCGGGACCGCGTCGCCGGTCCGCCCGACGCCTGAGCCGACAGTCTCGCATCGCCCTCGGACTGCTCCTCACGCTCGTCGGCCTCTTCCTCCTCACCATCCTCTTCCCGACCTCTCCGTCGGCGATCGACCGGTTGCTGCCGGTGGCGGCGGCGGGCGTGCTCGCGCTCTGGGTCGGGGGCATCCTCCTCGGCAGTGGCCGGGGATCCTAGGGCAGGGAGCTTATGGAGGGGTTCCCCTGGCGTCTCGTCACCGTCGACATCGACGGGACCCTGACCCGTGGGCACGGCTGGCTCGATATCGCCCGGGCCTTCGGCCGGCAGGACGACTACTCCCGATCGAACCGGCGGCTCCGCGCCCGGGAGATCGGCGAGGACGAGCACCTGACCGATCTCCTCGACATCGCGACCGGCCGCACGGTGGAGGAGGTCGACCGCATCCTCGACCAGACCCCGCGGCTCGACGGGATCCGGGAGGCCCTCGGCGAACTCCACCGCCTCGGGACCCGGGTCGCCCTGTTGACCCACAACCCGGACTACGTGATCGACTACTACCAGCGGGAGTTCGGCTTCGATGACGGGGAAGGGGTGATCGTCCCCCGGGACGGGGCTGGCCGCCTGGCCCCGCCCGGATCGGTCCGGGCCGACAAGATCACCGGGCTCCACCGGCTCATCGCCCGCGCCTCGACCGAACCCGCCCACACGGCGCACATCGGGGACGGCTGGGCCGATGTCCCAGTGTTCCGGGAGGTCGGCGCAGGGATCGCGCTCAACTCGACCCTCGACGAGGTCAACCGGGCGGCGGACCGGGTGCTCCGAACCACCGACTTCCGCGAGGTCATCGCCGCGCTCCACGGCCTCCCCTCCCCCGTCTCCCGGTGAACGGTGGCCCCCCCGGTGCACAGAATCCTTATAGCGTCGGGCCGTCCCCCCGACCGTCGATGGAGTACGTGATCGTTCGGGCCACCCACCCGACCTGGCTCACGACCCAGCTGCCCGGGGAGGTCGCCGACCTCCTCCACTTCCACCCCGCCGAGGACGGGTCGGGGTCGGAGGCGAGCCGGATGATCGCGTTCCTCGCGCGGGGGCCCGGCATCGTTCGGGTGATCGCCTCCGAGCCGTCCCGGGAGGCGCTCGCGGTGGAGACCGTACGGAACCGGGTCGTCGCCTCGGCCCGGACCGGTGGTCGACCGCTCTTCAGCCTGCCGGTCACCGTCGTACAGCATCTCGGCCTCCAGGTATACTCCCGGGGCCCCCGCCTCCGCGGGACCGACGACACGCTCGTCTGGTTCGTGCCGGCGCCGGAGTACTACGAGTACCGGTCGGTGGTCGAATCGGGGAAGCGCTGGACCGCCCCGAGCGGCTCCCCGTTCGCCCGGGTATACCTCGCGAAGTCGCTCGTGCCGTTCCCCCGGGAGCTCGACCGATTGGCCGAGCTCGAGTACCGGATCGAGGAGGGGGAGTGGCGGCCGGCGGTCGAGGCGCTGCAGCGGGTCGGACGCCACCGCCGGGTCGTCCTCTGAGGGACCGGACCGTACTCCCCCCGCGGGGGCCCGAGCCGGGTTGCCCAAGTTATAAATACCGACCCGAGGGATAGATTTTGACCATGCGAGCGACGGACCGCGGGGCCTCCAAGGCGCCCTCCCCGAAGCACTACACGCTTCGCAATCCGGTGCCGCTCCGGACGGAGGAGGACGTGACTACCACGAGGGCAGGGATCCCCACGGACGCCACACTGACCGACGTCTCGGGGCCCGTGGACTTCGACTCGCTCGCGAAGGCGATCCGACGCTCGGTCGGCCACGACGGGATGCGCCCCGAGGATGCCCGGTCGATCGCCGCGCACGTGCTCAATTTCTTCGGGTTCAACGAGCGTATCATCGACAACGTCCTGGAGCCGGACGACCGCGATACGTTCTACATGCTCGAGGATACCGGGATCCTTGAGACCGAGCGGGACGAGACGACTCTCTACGACGGCCGGGAGTGGCGCATCCATTACTGGATGTTCCGCAAGGATCGGATCTTCGACCTCGCGCGGGAAGAGACCGCCGCGATGGCCGCTGCCGGGGAGAAGGAGGTCGTGTACTCGACCAACCGCAATCGTTCGGGAGGCTTCCGCCTTCCGCACGGGGAGCTGGGGACGGGCCTGGCCGCGCATGCCGTCTACCACGAGCTCGGGGACGAGATCTGGCTCGAACGCCGCCAGAACCCCGCCCCCGAGCCCGAGCTCCCGACCCGCTCCCGCCGGCACGGCCCGGCCGACCACGACGAGTAGGCCAAGCGGGCCCCACCGACGCCTCTCTCCGGGCGGCTAGCCTAAAGAGCGGCCGGGCGACGACCGCCCGAGCGGCGGCATGCGGCGTTTCCTCCTCCTCGCGCACCGTGTCCCGGTGGACGGGGCGTTCACGCTGAACGACCTCGCGGGGGGCGCCGGCCGCATGGACGAGGTCGCCCGGGCGGTGTCCACGGCCTTCACGCTCTCGAACGACCTGCGACGCGACGTGACCGTGACGGTCCTCTTCGTCGCCGAACCCCCCCCGAGAGCCCGCCGGGTCGAGCTCTTCGGCGCCCGCCTCCGCTACCTCAATCCGGACGAGCGGTCGACCGCCGCCCTGATGAAGAACGCCCTCGTCCGCTCCGCCACATTCCCGCGGGAGCTCGAGTCCTCCCCCGGCCTGAGGGTCGCCGCGGCCGACCCGGCCGCCGAGCTCGCGGCGTTCCTCTCCCTACCGGGGGCGGCGTGGCTCACGGAGACAGGAGGCCCGATCGAGCGGTGGGAGGCCGGGGGCGACGTCGCGGTCGTGCTGTCGGACCCGTACGACCCGACCCCCGAGGAGCGCGCGGCGCTCGAGGCGAGCGGCGTGCCCCGGATCTCCGTGGGCCCGCGCTCGCTGCGGTCGAGCCAGGTCATCGATGCGGTCCATCGGGAGCTCGACCGTCGGGGAACCCCGGGCCCTCCGGGCCCGGCGCTCAGTGCGCCAGGATCGGCGTGAGGTCGGCCGGCGAGGCGACCGCGTCCCGCACCGTGCGCGCCCGCAGGCCCCCCACGACCGCCGTGAGGCGGACGACCTCCCGCGGTTCGGGCCGCATCCGGGTGCCGAAGACGAGGCGGGCCGGCTCCCCCACCGCACGGCGGACGGCGTGGAGGACCCGGTCGAGCGTGCGGAGGGTGAGGTTCGAGCCGCCGTCGAGATGCGCGAGGACCGACGCGTGGTCGGCGATGTGGAAGTCGAGCAGCGACTCCGAAAGCGCCGCCTGGACGAGCCGGTCCGGTTCCGAGATATGGTGTTCGCCGACGATCAGCGTGGAGAGCCCCGCGTCCCGGAGGTGGTTCTTCAGGCTGGCGAGGTCGACGTTGAGCTGCGAGGGGTTCTCGACCATGTCGACGAGGCTCGCGACCAGCGAGTGGAGGTAGGCGTTCCGGACCTGGAAGACCCGGTTGATCGGCAGACGCTCGAACCGTCGGAGCTTCTCGTTCGCGAGGGCGAGGAGCAGGCCCCCCATCTCCTCGAGCTCCCCGACGGTCGCGTCCACGTTCTCCCGGCGGTTCGGGTTCGTCTCGAGCTCGACCTGGAACGGCAGGAAGACGACCGGGATCGGCAGGGTCTCGGTGGTCCTGAGGGCGCGCACGAGGAACGGCAGGAGGGCGCTACCGGTCCCCCCCCCGAGCCCGGCGAGGAGGAAGACGATCTCGAACGGGGAAAGCCGGCGCAGGAGCTCCTCCTTCGCCTCCTCCGCGGCGGCCAGTACCCGGGTGCGATCGCCGCCGCTCCCCCGCCCGCGGAGCGAGCGCTGGCCGAGGAGGATCCGCTCCTCGACCGCCATGCGGCTCAGGTGCTTCGCATCGGTGTTGACCGCGAGCGTGCGGACCCCGGGGATCCCGAGCTCGACCAGATCGTGCACCGCCTCGCTGCCGGCGCCGCCGAGGCCCACGACCGCGATCCCGGGCGTGATCGCGAGGGCCGTCCAGGAGTCCGAGCTCACCCGTTCGTTCGGCATCGGGCCCCACCGCCTAGGGCGGAGGGGAACCCTCGGCCGCTACCGGTTCACCTTCGCGTCGATGCGAGCGTCCCGGGGGACCGAACGGCTCGATCCGGCTCCGGATGTACTCCCGGACCGCCGAGCGGACCGCATCGTCGACGCTCACGGAGTTGCCCTCTCGCACGAACTCCTCGAGCTGCCGGTTGTCCTGCCGGGAGAGCTCGACCACCACCTTGCGGATGTTCTGGGGGGGAAGGTTGACCTCGACGTACTGCTCGAGGCCTTCCCGGATCGTGTCGGAGATCGTCGGGGTCTCCTTCGACTGCTGGATCTGCTTCAGCTTCTCGAGAAGATCCTGCGGGATCCTCACCGTGACCCGCTCCGACGTGTCGACCATGCTCGTCAGACAACACCCCTTTCTTTGTCTGACGATTGACATATCAGGTTCCAACTATTTGAACTCACGGGACGGACGGAGGACCGCCTGAGGATCGGGGAGCGACCGTGGACGACGCGCGGTACGGCATCCGGGAGTTCGCCGATGCGGACTTCGACGCCTTCGCCCGCATCCGACAGCGCACCAGCCCCGGCACCGCGTCGACCGCCGCCGAGCTTCGCCACCTCCTGAACTCCCTCGGGGCGGCGGGGTTCCTCCACCGACGGTTCGTCGCGTGGGACCGACCGGCTCAGGCGGTCGTCGGCTACGCGTCGATCGAGCAACAGGAGGGAAACTACCACCCCCGGAAGTACTGGGCCCAGGTTAGCGTCGACCCCGACCATCAGGGACGCGGGGTCGGGAGTGCGCTGTTCGCCCGGCTCGAGCGCGAGGCCCGTTCGCTCGACGCGCTCGCCCTCTGGGCGTCGGTGAGCGAAGCCGAGGTCCGGGGCGTTCGGTTCTTCCACGACCGGGGGTTCATCGAGCAGCGGCGGTTCCACCGCTCCCGGCTCGACCTCGGTACGGTCCCCGACCGGTACCCGTTCGACCGGACGGAGGCGCTCGAGAAGGCCGGGATCGCGATCACCACGTTGCGGGAGGAAGGTCCGGAGCGCTCCACGGTCCGGGACCGGCTCTACGACCTCCGCCGGGCGACGGCGACCGACCTCCCCGTCCTCGGTGAGGCGACCCCGATGTCGTTCGAGCAGTTCGTCCGGGACGAGCTCGAAGGCCCGGGGTTCCTTCCGGAGGGAACGTTCCTCGCCCGGGTGGGGGAGGTGTATGTCGGGGTCACGTCGCTCACACGGTCGGCGACGGGCCCTCCAGGGGTCCACGTCGGCTTTACCGGCGTCCGACGCGAGTACCGGGGGAAGGGGATCGCGACCACGCTCAAGGCCCGCTCGATCGATTTCGCGCGACGGGCCGGTCTTGCGTCGATGGACACCGGCAACGACGACGCGAACCGCCCGATCCGATCGATCAACGAGCGCCTCGGCTTCCGTACGTTCGAGACCCTGATCCTCGGCGAGAAGCCGTATCCCGGCACCGGCGAGGGGGCGGCCGTCGCCCCCTTGGACCGGAGGTCCGCCCGCGCACGGGGGCCTAGTGTACGCCGACGATCCGTCCGTCGTCGGTGAGGTCGATCTGCTCGGCGGCCGGCCGGGTCGGTAGCCCGGGCATCGTCTCGATCGTTCCGAGAAGCGCCACGGTGAACCCGGCGCCGGCCGACCGCATCCAGCGGTGGACGGTGGGGGTGAAGCCGCGCGGGCGGTTCCTCAGGTGCGGATCGTCCGACAGGGACAGCGGGGTCTTCGCGACGCAGATCGGTCCGGAGAGCTCCCCGATCGCCTCGATGTGCGCCAGGTCCTCGACCGCCTCGGGGGCGGAGGCGATGCCGTCCGCGCCGTAGAGGCGCGTGGCGATCATCTCGAGCTGGCGCAGCGGCGGGGTGCCGACCGGATAGAGCGGTCGACTCCGGCGGCCGAGCGACGCGGCATGCACCACGGCGTGCGCCAGGTCGACCGAACCGTCGCCTCCCTCCTCGAACGGTCGGGACTCGACGATCTCGACCCCCCGGGTGCGACAGAACGCCCGGAGGCGCTCGGCCTCCTCGGGGGTGTCCCCTGGGAACCGGTTGAGCGCAACGGTCACGGCTCCCCCGAGGCCCATCGCTTCGAGGTTCGAAAGATGCTGGCCGAGGTTCTCGAGGCCCCGCTCCAGCGCGGCGGGGGCCGGCCGAAGGGCCTCGTCGTCGCTCGCCCCCCCCTGGAAGCGCAGGCTTCGCTGGGTCGCGACGATCACGGCCGCGTCGACGTCCACGCCGAGGTTCGGCGTCACGATATCCACGAACTTCTCCGCGCCGAGCTCGGTCGCGAACCCGGCCTCGACGACCGCGTAGTCCGAGGTCGCAAGGGCGAGCTCGATGCCGAGGTGGCTCGCAGTGCCGTGGGCAAGGTTCCCGAACGGCCCGGCGTGGATGATCGCCGGGTTCCCTTCGCCCGTCTGGACGAGGTTCGGTTCGAGGGCGTCCCGGAGCAGCGCGGCCATCGCGCCGGCGGCCTTCAGGTCGGAGGCGCGAACGGCGGACCCGTCACGGGCGTAGGCGACCAGGATCCGGCCGAGCCGTGCCTTGAGGTCCGCGTAGTCCCGAGCGAGCGCGAGGATGACCATCACCTCGCTCGCGGCCGTGATCAGGAACGAGCCCTCGTGCGCGACGAACCGGGGATCCGGGCCCCGGCCCACGGTGATGTGCCGAAGGGCCCGGTCGTCGAGGTCGACGGTACGGGGCCAGACGATCCGTGCCGGGTCGATGCCGAGGGCGTTCCCGTGGAACAGGTGGTTGTCGACCATCGCGGCGAGCAGGTTGTGCGCGGCGGCGATGGCATGGATGTCCCCGGTGAACCCGAGATTGATCTCGCCCGAGGGTTCCACGGTCGACCGCCCGCCGCCGGTCGCCCCTCCCTTCACGCCGAAGACCGGCCCGAGCGACGGTTGGCGCAGGCAGGGGACCGCCCGTTGCCCGATCCGATGGAGCCCGTCCGCGAGCCCGATCGAGGTGACGGTCTTTCCCTCCCCGTGCTTGGTCGGGGTCATCCCGGTGACGAGGACCAGTTTCCCGCGATGGCCGGCGCGGAGGCGTTCCCCCACCGCCGAGACGGCGACCTTGCCGGCGAAGCGCCCGACGGCGTGGACCTCGTCCGAGCCCAGCTGAAGCGACTCGGCGAGCTCCGATACCGAACGCATTCGCGTGATCCTGGGCACCCCCAGTTTCGCCGGCGCGACACGAAGGGACGATGAAACCGTTTGCATAGAGCCGTCTCCTTGACCCGAAGTCGCCCCGGGCCGCTCTTCAACCTTCGGTCATCCCCGGTTCAGGAGGCACTTTAGCACGGACCGGTTACTGCCCGACCGTGTCGGATCGACTGATCCCACCTTCGTCGGACCGGTCGAGCGCGATCGCGCTCGTCCGGGCCGCGGTCCGGGCCGCGTCCCGTCCGGGAGATGACTGGACGGAGTACCTGCCCGAGATCGAGGCGAAGATCGCCCAGGATCGCGCCGTCGGGGCGCTGCTCGAACGCGACGGTCGGTCGATCGGGCTCGCGCTCTGGGGCGCCCCGGGCCCCCTCGGGCTCGCGGTGAACGTGATCCACCTTGTCCCCGAAGCCGCGAGCGTCGAGGGGTACCGGAGGTTCTTCGAGGAGATCGCCCGCACGTACGCCCCGGTCGCGATGCTGAGGATGACGCCGCGCGGGATCGCGTCAGACCACCCCCGGGAGGCGATGCGCGAGCTCGGGTTCGCCCCCTTCTCCCGATCCGAGATGTCGTTCCCCGAGACCGCCCCGATCCCGACCGCCCCGGTGCCGGTCGGGGCCCGGGTCCGGCCGATCCGTCCGGAGGACGAGCCCTCGCTCGTCCGGGTCCACCGGGTGGCGTACGAGGGCCGGTTCGACCGGTACCTGTTCCTTCAGGACCTCGACCCCATGCGCGACGCGGAGATCGGCCTTCGGGATCTCCGCGCCGGCCGATGGGGGGAGTTCCTCGGCGACGCCTCCATGGTCGTCGAGTCTGACGGCCGGGTCCTCGGATTCACGATCGTCGTGCGCTCCGCCGAGGGTGCGCTGATCGCGGACGTGGCGACCGATCCGGCCGAGGCAGGCCGGGGCGTCGCCTCCGCCGCGATCGCCGCCACGGTGCGGGCCCTGCGCGCGCGGAACGAGCGATGGATCCGGCTCGCCGTGACCGAAGAGAACCGCCGCGCCGCCCGCCTCTACCAGCGGCTCGGGTTCGTACGGACGGCCGGACCGACCGAGGACTGGTACAGCGTCGCGCGTATCCCGGTGGCGCCGCGCGAGGACTAGCCGCCCAGGGCCGCCTCGGGGTCCGGCTCCGCCGGGCGCGGCGGCCGGTATCCGAGCGCCCGGAGCGCACCGAACGTCGCGGCCAGCACGACCGCGAAGACCACGATCGCCCCACCGGCGGCGAGATAGGTTCCCTGGACGCCGAGCGCGAGGACGAGGAGCCCGCCCGAGAACTGCCCGACCGGCACGAGGGCGTAGCTTCCGACCTCGTCGGCCGAGAAGACGCGGCCCATCACCTCGTCGGGCACGGTCGCCTGGATCGTCGAGAGGAAGACGGTCGTGAACATCCCGGGCATGAGGCCGTAGACGAAGATGATCGGCAGCGCGAGCCAGATCGAACGGACGAGGCCGAAGACGACGAGGCAGACCCCCATCAGGAACGTCAGGAGGATGACGACCCGTCCCGCCCGATGCTCGAAGTGGACCCGGGAGATCAGGAGGAACCCGACCGCGGAACCGGCGGTCAGGACCGCGATCATCGCCCCGTACCAGAAGCCGGTCGAGAGGCCGAGCCAGCTCTGGATGTACAGGGCGACCTCGACCAGTGCGAGCGCCGAGAGGAAGTTCACGACGAGGCCGACGATCGTGAGCTCGAGCAGGGCCCGGTGGCGGAAGAGGTAGGAGAACCCCGCGTTCGCCTCCTTGAGGACCGACCGCGGCGGGGTCTTCCGCACGACCGAGAGGTCGGCCCCGACGCCGAGGAGCGCGATCTGGGTCGCGAAGAACAGCACGAAGGCGACCGAGAGCGAGTAGGCGAACGGGGCGACGGTGAGCAGGATCCCGACGACGAGCGTAGCCGCGAGGCTCGCCCCCGCCGCGACCGAGTAGATGAGCCCGTTCGCGACGCCGAGCTCCTGGGGCTCGACGACCCGGGGCACCGACGTGTTGAACGCGGGCCGGAAGAACGTGGTCGTCATCGTGACGACCGCCCACGACGGGTAGAGGAGGAGCACCCAGAGCGGCAGGTAGAACCCCGCCGGACCGGGCACCGGTACCCGGGAGCCCGGCGCGTAGACGAGGTCGGCGGCGAGGCCGACCATCGCCAGGATCGAGATCAGGTTGACCGTCCGCATCCACTGGCCGCGGTTGCTGCGATCGGCGAGCGCCCCGGAGAAGAACGCGCTCGCGAGCGTCGGGATCGCCGAAGAGAGCCCGAGGAACGCGAGGGCGAGGGCGACGTAGCTCGTCCGGTCCGGTGCGGCCACGTTGGGGTAGGCGAACGCGATCCCGTAGAGCAGGGTGACGAGGACCGCCGAGGGGGCGGCGAGCTGCAGGGCGCCGGCGGCGAGGAACGACCCGAACGATCGCCGGTGGAAGAGGTCGCCGTAGCGGCTCAGTGGGGTTCCCCTCCGGAGCGGATGCCCGAGCGGTCGCGTCCTCGATAAGACTATCGCTGACCGGGACACCGGGTCGCGGGAACGGGCCGGCCGAGAGCGAAACGGGCTTGTACCGGTCCTCCGTGCTCGAGCGTTCGAGGCGACCGTGCGACTGCTCCATCGGGACGCCGCCACCGGCCTTCTCCGCCTGCGCCTCGAGACGCCGAGCGATCTCTGGCGGATCGCCCGTCTCATCCGCCCCGGGGACCCCGTGGGGGCGTCGACGACGCGCCGGGACCCCGAGGCCCCTGCCGACGTCGCGAGCGCGGAACGGTCGCGGCGGCGGGTGTTCCTCACGGTGCGGACCGAGCAGGTCGAGTTCCACGGGTTCTCCCAGCACGTACGGGTCAGCGGGCCGATCGTGGAGGGGCCGTTCGACATCGGCCGGCACCACACCCTCGATCTCACGGAAGGGGACGAGGTCACGGTCGCAAAGCCGGATCTCACCGCCGGAGAGCGCGCGGTCCTCGACGAGGGGCTCGCGGGGAAGGGGGACCCGACGATCCTGATCGCGTCGGTCGACTGGGGGGACTCCTCGATCGTCCGGATCCATGGCCGGGCGATCGAGCCGATCGCCGACGTCCGGCGCACGATACCGGGCAAGCGCTACGCGGGAGGCCAGGGCGAGAAGGACCGGGCGAGCTACGTCGAGGAGCTGATCGCGATCCTGGCCCGGGAGGGACCGGCGGCGACCGGCATCATCATCGCGGGGCCGGGGTTCCTCAAGGAGGAACTGCTGCATCGCTTCGTCGAGGCCGAGCCGGTGCTCGCGAAGAAGGCCCGCCTCTTCCCGACGTCCGAGTCCGGCCGGGTGGGGGTCGACGAGCTGTTGCGCTCGGGGAAGGCGAGCGAGGCGCTCCGCGGGAGCGTCGCCGCCGAGGAGACGCACGCGGTCGAGCAGCTCGTGCGCTCGCTCGCGGGCGGCACGCGGGCCGCGGTGGGCCCGCGCGAGGTGGAGGAGGCGGTCGACGCCGGGGCGGCCGAGACGGTCCTCGTCTCCGACCGACTGCTCGCCGACCGCGCCCTGGCACCGGTCCTCGACCGGGCCCGTGCGGGAGCCGCGCGACTCTTCGTGGTCCGAGAAGAGGGCGATGCCGGCAAACGCCTCGCCGCGTTCGGGGGGGTCGCGGCGATCCTTCGCTACGACTGGGTGAGCCCGTCGCGCGTTACGGGATCCCCTGGATCGCCTCGCGGGTCTCCTCGAGGCGGCGCTTCAGGTCCTTGAGGGCGAAGCGGAGGGCCTCGCGGGCCGTGAGCGACCCGTCGGTCTCGAAGCGCAGATAGAACCGCTCGGTGTCCGGCTCGACCTTGATCGAGCCGTGCTCGCAGGACTCCTCGCAGGCCCCGCAGTCGATGCACTTCGTCTCGTCGGTGACCGAGAGCTTGCCGCCCGCGAACTCGAGGATCTTCACGGGGCAGGAGGCGGCGGTCCGCTTGAGGCAGGCGTCCGTGCAGCCCTCCTTGCGCGCGATCTTGACGTGGGGCCGGGGCGACATGCCGACGCCGTGGGCGACCTGCCACTTCGCGTGCTCGCGCGCCGTCCCGACCACCGCGGTCGCGTAGGCGAGGAGCGCCTGGCGGGCGCCGAGGCGGACGATCGGGACGTTCGGCTCGAGGATCGCGAGCGTTGCGTCCCCGAGGGGGACGACGTCCCTCGCGTAGACCGTGCAGGGGCCCTTCTTGTCGACGGAGTACATCACCTGGCAGTGGGGGCATCCGGCCCCTCCGCACGAGCACTCCGACTTGCGGTGGAACTGGGAAAGGTCGGTCGGGATCGGAAGGAGGCCGAGGCGCAAGGCGACCGCTTCGTCGAACATGCTCGTCGACGAGTCGTAGTCCTTCCCCGTCGCCTCGTCCCGGATCGGACCCAGGTGGAACTCGACGTCCTCGATCGCGAGCTTCGGGACGTCGGCGAGCAGGGTCCGTCGGATCGCGTTGACCTGGGAGGCGGTGACCCCGTCGAGCTCGAGGCGTGTGCCGCGCGGCTGGAGCTCCTCGACCGAGACGCCCATCGCCTACACGCGCCGGCCCCGGCGCCCTCCCTTCGGCTTCGTCCCGTCGTGCGGGACGGGGGTCACATCCTCGATGCGCTGGACCTTCACGCCGGCCCGCGCGAGCGCCCGGATCGCCGCCTGGGCGCCCGGCCCGGGCGAGCGGGAACGGTTCCCGCCGGGGGCGCGGACGCGGACATGCAGGGTGTCGTAGCCCTTCTCCTTGATCGCGGCCGCGATCTGGTCGGCGGCCTTCATCGCGGCGTACGGGCTCGACTCGTCCCGGGCCGCCTTGACGACCATGCCGCCGGTCGCCTTGGCGAGCGTCTCGGCGCCGGTGATGTCGGTGACGGTGATGTGGATGTTGTTGTAGCTCGCGAAAATGTGCGCGATCCCGATCTTCGCCATGGGACTACGGCCCTCCTTCGACCGGCGGCGCGACCGGCACCGGCTCCACGCCCTTCGCCGCGAGGCGCTCGCGTAGCTCGACGCGCACGGTGTGATCGTCGTTCGAGAGCGGGCTGGTTGGCGAGTAGGCGATCTGCGCTTCCTCTCCGGAGCTCACCAGGTACCCCGGCCGGGTCACCCGGTGGCCGCCGATCGAGAAGTGTCCGTGCACGATCCACTGGCGCGCCCCGAAGGGGGTCGGGGCGAGGCCCCGCGAGAAGACGACCCATTCGAGCCGACGCTTCAGAAGACTCTCGGTCGAGAGCGCAAGGACGTCGTCGATCGTGGGGGTGCCGACAGGGAGGATCCCGAGGCGGGTGAGCCGCCCGAGGAGCTGGTCGACCTCCCGACGTGCCTGGTCCTCACCGGCCCGGAGCCGGGCCTGGAGGTCCCTCGCCTGGCGTCGGAACCCGCGGAGGAGCGACTGCGCCTTCCACAGCTCCCGCTTGTTCTTGAGGCCATATCGCTGGAGTAGCTTGCGCTCCTCCTCCATACGGCCGGCCTCCCACGGGTGCTTCGGCGTCTCGTAGCGGCGTCGGAGGAACTTCGGGTCGCCCACGGATCGGTTACTCCTTCTTCGCGGCCGGTGCCGGGGCGGCGGCGGGCGCGGCTGCGGCGGGCTCCTTCGCGGTCGTCCCGGCGGACTCCTTCGCGCTCGCTGCGGCTGCTTCCTTCGCCGCCTTCTTCAGGACGCCGGCGGCCATGCCGGTCCGACCGTTCGAGCGGGTACGCTGACCGCGGACCTTCTGGCCACGCTCGTGGCGCACGCCGCGGTAGCTGCGGATCATCTTCATCTGGTTGACATCGTCGCGCCGGCGCGTCTCGAGGTCCGGACCGAAGTAGTGCGGCGACTCGCCGGCGATCGGTTCGTGCGGATGGTTGACCATCCACACCGGGACCCGGGTGGTGAGCTGGTTGAGGGCGGCCTCGATCCCGTCGACGGTCGTCTCGGGAAGGTTCCCGATCATTTCCCCGGCGGGAACGTTCGTCAGGTGACAGGCGACCTCGGCGATGCGCAGGCCCACGCCTCGCACCCCGGTCAGCGCGAGCGCCACCGCTCGGGTCCCGTCGAGGTCGGTGTTCGCCACGCGGACGATGTAGCGGAAGTTCGGGTTGTCGGGGATGACCTTGGCGGTCTTCGCCGGCGGGCCTCCGCGCCCCTTGCCCTTGCCCTCCTTCGGTTCCTTGCCCTCCTTTCCCTCCTTCGCCTTCGTCCCGGGCGCCTTCTTCGGCTTCTCGGTCGATGGCGCCGCCTCCTCAGCGCGGGCGGGTGGGGTGGGCTCCGGGGCCTCCTTCGACTCCTTGGGCGCGGTTTCACTCCCCTGTATTCGCCGCCGATGTCAGGGCGCGACCGACGGAGCGATCCGTCGAGCGGCCCCCCCATCGAGGGCGGCGCCGCCGAGAAGGCCCTTGCTTTTAACGGCTTCGGGCGCGACGCGACCCGGCGGGGGCGCGGGGACCCCCTCGCGGCGCGGTCGTCGGGCCCGGTGCGGACGCCCCGGGCCGTTCTCGATCCTTCCCCGTGCCGGGGAGTCGGGCCTCGAGGACCCGGTAGCCGGACCCGCGTCCCAGGACCGAGACCGTTCCCGTCCAGTGCTCCCGTAGCCACTCCTGGTAGAACCGGATCCCCTCGCTTCCCTTCCCGACGAGGAGGAGGCGTCCTCCGGGAAGGAGATGCCCGGGAGCTTCGGACAGGATGCGCAGGATCTCCTCCCGTCCGATCCGGTACGGGGGGTTGGTCGCGATCACATCGAACCGCTCGTCCTCGACTGGCGCGAAGAACGGTCCGACCCGGACCTCCCCGTTGAGGATCCGGTTCCGGGCCAGGTTCTCCCGCGCGAGGCGCGCGGCCCGCCGGTTCACGTCCGTGAGGACGACGTGGCCCTCGGGGCTCGACTTGGCCGCCGCGACGCCGACCGCTCCCCACCCGCAGCCGAGGTCGAGCACCCGGTCGGCCCGCCCGAGGCCGAGGTTTTCGATGAGCAGGGCCGTCCCGGGGTCGAGCCCGTGCGAGGAGAAGACCCCGGTGTCGACCGCGAAGTTCAGGAGCTCCCCCCGGTAGAGGAACCGGCGCTCTGACGGCCGGGAGCGGGCGGTCGGACGCGCCGCCCAGTACTGGTCCGCGACCTCGGCGCCCTCGTCGTCGGTCATCCGCCGGCCTGTCGGCGCCAGCGGGACTCCCGCTTCGGCGCGGCGGCGGACCCTCCGGGCCCGAGTGCCTCCCGAAGGAGCTCCTTCTCGCGGCCGGAGAGCGAACGGGGGATCTCGACGTGGACCGTCACGATGAGATCCCCGCGGCTCGATCCCCCGAGACGGGGGAACCCCTCGCCGCGGAGCCGGAACGGGGTCTCGGGTTGGGTACCGGAAGGGATCGAGAGCTTCGCGTGACCCTCGATCGTCGGAACGGAGATCTCTCCTCCGAGGAGGGCGACGCCTAGCGGAACGGTCGCCTCCGCGAACGCGTCCATCCCCTCCCGGTGGAAGTGCGCCGGGGTCTCGAGCTCGACCTGGACGAAGAGGTCGCCGGCCCGGCCCCCGCGCGGACCCGCCATCCCGTGACCGGGGACCCGGAGGACCGCGCCGTCGTCGATCCCGGCGGGCACGTTGATCTGAATGCGCTCGACGGAGTTGCGCCGACCGGAGCCGCCGCAGACCGGGCACTTCTCCAGGATCTTCTTGCCGGTCCCGTGGCACCGGGGGCACTCACCGATCGTGAGCAGCTGGGCGAAGCCGCTCGACCGCACACGACGGACCTGACCCTCGCCGTGGCATTCGGGGCAGGTCTCTAGGGCGGTGCCGCCCTTCGCGCCGGTCCCCTTGCAGTCGGCGCAGGGCGTCGATCGGGGGACATCCACGGTCGGCTGCGCTCCGCGGACCGCCGCGGAGATCGGGAGGCGGACCGTGAGCTCCACGTCCTGTCCCCGCCGCGGCTCGGCGCGCATGCCCCCGCCGAACGGTCCTCCGAAGCCCCCGAAGAACTGACGGAACAGCGGGGACGCGCCGAGCAGGTCCTCGAGGTCCCCGACGTGGGTGAAGTTCTGCCAGGTGAAGCCGCCGGGTCCGAAGTCGGTCTCGACCCCCGAGAAGCCCATCGCATCGTAGCGGCGCCGCTTCTCCTCGTCCGCCAGGACCTCGTAGGCCTCCGAGATCTCCTTGAACCTCTCCTCGGCCGCCTTCGGGTTGTCCTTGTTGACATCCGGGTGGTACTGACGGGCGAGGCGACGGTAGGCCGTCTTGATGTCGTCGGGAGCGGCCTGCTTCGGGACGCCCAGGACCTCGTAGTAGTCGCGTTTGACCATGCTCGACACTTCGGCCGGAACGTCCGTCCCGCGGGCCGTCTAGGGCGGACGCTATTTACCGTTCTCCGGCCGTGTGGCGCCGGCGCCAGTCGATGCGGACCGGGGTCCCGACCCGGGCCCCGAGCCGTTCCTCGGCCCGCCCGTGGGACACCGAGAGCTCCAGGAGCCCGAAGCTCGAGCCGATGACCCCGAGACGTCCCGGACCGAGCGCCTCGTAGCTCGTGGCCCGCGGGAGCCTCCGGTTGCGGCCGCGGCCGACCCGTACGAGCATGCGGTGGACCTCCGCGGGTACCGTGTCCGACGGGAGGTTCGTGATGAGGTTCCCGAACCGGTCGATGTGCACGATCTCTCCCGTGGCGGTGTCCGGTCGCAATGTCGGGGTCGGAAGCCGCAGGACCTCGGGCGATTGCGGCGGGCCGAGGGCGGTGATCCTCCGCCCCGCGGCCAGGGCCGCGGCCGCCGGGGCGAAGAGGTCTCGCCCGTCGAAGGTCGTCCCGGCGCGCGCCGCCCCGAGACCCGAGACCGGGGCGAGCCGGACCGCCCGACGGAACCCGAGGGCCTCCGCGAGGGGCCAGAGGACCCCGTTGTCGGGACCGACCAGCAACGAACCGTCCGCGCACTCGATCGCGAGGCCGGCCCGACGGCCGCCCACCCCCGGGTCCACGACGACCACGTGGATGGTGCCCGGCGGGAACCGCTCGGCCATCGCGCGGACGAGGAACGCCGCCTCGACGACGGCATGCGGCCGCAGGTCATGGGAGAGATCGACGATCCGTCCCGGATCGACCGAGCGGATGAGGACCGCCTTCATCTGGGCCGCATACGCGGCCCCGATGTCGCTCGCCAGCGTGACGAGACGGTCCCGACGGCGCCTTGCCGATCGGGCCACGGTCCGGAGGCGGGCGCGCCTAGGACTTCATGATCGCGACCAGGAAGATCCCGACCGCGACCAGGGCGCCAATGACCGCCGCGACGATCACCAGGAACGACTGCCACAGGAGGTCGCCGATGTGGTGGCCCGCGAGGCTCGAATAGAAGAATCCCATCAAGAGGCCCACGACGAGGCCCGCGACCAGGAGGACGATCCCGATCGTCCGGCTCTTACCGCTCCCGAAGTACGCGGTGAAGACCCCCGCGAGGATCAGGAACAGTCCGAAGACGAGCACGAGGATCGCGAGGAACTGGTAGGCTCCGATGCTTAGGTCACCGATGAGTTCGAACATGGGGTCCCTTTCAGAACTTGATGCCCGTGAGGGTCTTGGTGTCGATGACGCCCGACACCGAGCGGATCTTGTCGACCACGAGCTGCCCGAGGGCGTTGAAATCCTCCGCCTCGACCTTCGCGATCAGGTCGTACTCCCCGAACAACGGGTGCAGCTCCACGATTCCCTTCACGCGGAGAAGCTCGGTGTAGACCTCGTGCTCCTTCGCCGGGGCCGTGCTGATCAGTACGAAACCGATAGCCAAGTCAGGCAACCCCTGTCGACGCGGCGCGAGAAGTTGCCTGCCTTATAAGAGTGTCGCGGAACGTCCGCGAGTCCCTCCGTCGCGCCGGCCCCGGCCGGACCCCCTCCGCCACTGGAGTCCGTCGCACTTAAGGCGGGCCCCCGTAACGCCCAGAAGGAACCGATGGCGGCCTCGCTGAGGACATGGCCGGCGAAGCTCATCGCCCGTCCGTGGATCTTCGCCTTCGTCCCGATCAACGCCGCGACGGCCGGGTTCGGGGTCGTGCTCCCGCTCCTGATCCTCATCCCCCTCCACGGGACCTGGGCGAACGTCGCGGTCGCTGCGACGATCTTCAACTCCGCCGTGATCCTGCTCTCCGTCCTCTGGGGACACCTGTCGGACCGGTATCCGCGGCGGCGGCTCTTCCTCGTCATCAACTATGCCGGCTACGCCGGCCTCTACCTCCTATTGAGCCAGGCCAGCTCGATCACCGAACTCTACCTCATCTACGCGGTCATCGGGGTCCTCGCCCCGGCGGGCGCGAGCGCGTCCAACCTGTTGATCCTCGAGAAGTTCTCGGAGACCGAGCGGGCGACCGCGTTCGCGTCGTTCCAGGAGATGAGCATGGTCGGGTCGATCCTCGGCCTGCTCGTCGGCTACTTCTGGACGCTCGCGAACGACGCGCTCCTCGAGCTCCTGTACCTGCTCGGCGTGCTCGCGGCGGTGAGCGCGGTCGCGATCTGGTTCGGCGTACAGGACCCGACGAGGACCTTTACGACCGAGCAGGTCGCCCGGCACCCCGAGAGCCTGGTCTCCCGCCTGCGCACCGTGATCACGTACCGGCTCCCGATCCCGTTCTTCCCGCGTCGGCCGACCCTGAAACGGAACTCGCTCACGCGGTTCCGCGCCTGGGCGCGCGAGGAGCTCCACCACGAGCTGCCGCTGATCCTGGTCGCCTCGTTCCTGTTCAACCTCGCGGCGAACCTGTACAACATCTCCTACATCCCGTTCCTGTACTCCCTCGGGTTCACCGCCTCGGCGATCTTCCTCGTCAACCTCTCGAACAACTTCGCTCAGACGCTGCTCTTCCCGTTCACCGGCGGGCTCTCGAACCGGGTCGGGGTGGACCGGCTCGTCCAGCGCGCGACCTACCTGCGGAGCATCGGATACCTCGCGACCGCCGGGTTCACCTTCGCGATGATCGGGGACCCGGCCGCGTTCGAGGCCAACGTCGCGATCTACGCCGTCCTCGGCGGCGCGATCGCGGTGTACTCGACCGCGAGCTCGCTCATGCTCTTCCGGGGACTCGTCGGGCGGGATGCGGGCAGCATCCTGGGCGTCAACAGCGCGCTCGGCGGGGTCGCCGCGGTCCTCGGCGCGGCGCTCTCGGGGATCCTCTCGGTCTACGGGAGCTACCGTCTCGTCTTCCTGGTCGCCGGGGGCTCGCTCCTCGTGTCGCTTCCGCTGTGGACCGCCGCCTCGGTGGCGTACGCCCGACGTCGGTTCGATCGGCCGGCGGAGGCGACGCGCGTGCCCGCCGCCTCCGTCTCGTCGCGCGCGCCGGAGCCGCCGGCGACGCCCGCAAAAACTCCATAACCCGGGCCCGGCTCGGGCGCACACCGGGTGCGCTCCATGGCAGGGTCGGGCAACGTACAGCGGGGTCTCGAGGACGTGATCGCGCTCGAGTCGCAGATCTGCTTCATCGACGGCAAGCAGGGCCGTCTGATCTACCGCGGATACGATATTCGGGACCTCGCGGCCCGATCCACGTTCGAGGAGGTCGCCTATCTCCTCTGGTATGGCCACCTTCCGAGCCCGGCGGAGCTCACGGAGCTCCGGGCGCGCCTCGCGACCCTGCGGAGGGTGCCGGAGGCCCTTGGCGAGACGATCGACCGGATGCCGAAGACGGCCCATCCGATGGACGTCCTGCGGACCGCGGTGAGCGCCCTCGGGATCTCCGAGCCGGAGGAGGCGGGACCCGGGGCGAGCGCGATCGGGGGCGCGCAGCGGCTCACCGCCCTCATCCCCGCCATCCTAGGCCGGTTCCATCGACGCCGGACCGGAGGGAAGCCGCTCTCGCCCCGGCCGGAGCTTTCGCACGCCGCGTACCTCGTCGAGGCCCTGGTGGGCCGCGCGCCGACCGAGCTCGAGGCCCGGGCGATCGACGTCGCGCTCATCCTCCATGCCGACCACGAGCTCAACGCCTCCGCGTTCGCCGCTCGGGTCACGGCCTCGACCCTCTCCGACCTCTATAGCGCCGTGACCAGCGCGGTGGGGACCCTCAAGGGACCTCTCCACGGCGGGGCGAACGAGCGGGTGATGGAGCTCCTCGACGAGATCCGCACCGTCGACCGGGTCGAGGAAGTGGTCCGGGCGAAGCTCGCCCGCCGTGAGCGCGTGATGGGGTTCGGGCACCGCGTCTACAAGGTCGAGGACCCGCGGGCGACGATCCTGCGGGACTGGTCCCGGCGCGTCGGGGAGGAGAAACGCGACCTCCACTACTTCGACCTTCTCCGACGGCTCGAGGAGGTCGTCCACCGCGAGAAGGGGCTCTACCCGAACGTCGACCTCTATTCGGGCGCGGTCTACTCCCTCCTCGGGATCCCGCACGACCTGTTCACCCCGATCTTCGCGGCGAGCCGCATCGCGGGCTGGACCGCCCACGTGCTCGAGGAGTACCAGGACCTTCGCCTGATCCGGCCCACGGCCCGATACGTGGGACCGGTCGACCTCGTCTACGGATCGCCCGCCGTCCGCGGGTGAGCCGTCCTCGGACGACGGCGGGCCCGGGCCGCCACGACCCGGTCCACGCTCATCAGCGGATAGCGGAGGTCGGGGCGGGGCTCGAGGCGCGCCTCGACCGTGATCGGACCGTCGACGAGCCGCACGCGGACCTCGAGCATCTCGGCCGTGAGGTAGCGGTAGGCGAAGCGCCCCTGGCCGACCGGTCCCCCCCGCCCCGGCCGGATGCGGACCCGGACCCGGCGCACGAACGGTTGCAGCCCGACGGCCCGTTCAATCGTCCGGCCGAGCCCGAGAGCGGTCGACGCCGAGACCGGCGTTCCGAGGTACTGATGGAAGACGCCTCCCAGTTTCACCCCCGCCTCGAACAGGAGCGCCTCGCGCGGCGTGAGCGGTGCGCGGTGGGTCGGTCGTGTCCGCTCGCTCATGGTCTCGCCGGTCCCGAAGCGCTCGGGGACCGGGGTACGGTGAACGGGCCGGCGAGATAGTAGCTCGCCACGCCGACCAGGAACGCGTAGGCGCCGACCTCGGAAAGGAGGTAGAGCGGGGAGCCGGGCGCCGGGAAGAACTGGAGCGGCACGAGCGCCACGGTGGCGAAGGCCGCGGTGAGCGCCATCGGGAGGCGGAGAACGCTCCCGCGCCGCACCTTCGGGTACGGTACGGGGACGACCATCATCACCGACAGGACCACCACCCCGACCAGGACCCCGGCCGGCGAGACGCTTTCGAAGCCCGGGGTGGAGTGGAAGAGGAGGGCGACGATCAGCGCGAGCGCGCTCTCGGGCGTCGGGACGCCGAGGAAGTACGGGTGCTGGAAGGCGTGCGTCGTGAAGTAGGTGAGTCGGGCGATCGCGGCCGCGAAGTAGACGCCCGCGAGGACGAGGGCCACCGTCGTCCACGGTGACCAGGCCGCCACGCCCCCGTGGAACCCGATCAGGAACGCCGGCGCGAGACCGAACGTGAGGCCGTCCGCGACCGAATCGGCGATCCGACCGAACGCGCTCGGTCCCTTCGCGCTGCGTCGCGAGAAGATCCCGTCGAGCCCGTCGAACCCGATCGCGATCGCGATCAGGAGCATCGCCCAGCGCGGATTGCCGGCGAGCGTGTAGAGGATCGCGCCGACGCCGAGGACCGCGTTCGCGAGCGTGGCCAGGTTGGCGTAGACCCGCCAGCGGTCGGTCACGGCGACCGCTCCCGGGCGATCGGGGTGGCACCGGCGCGGACCCGGGCGCCGACCGTGACGACGGGGGTGACGCGCGCCGACGGCAGGAGCACGTCGACCCTCGAGCCGAGGACGATCATGCCGAGCCGGTCCCCCTTGCGGGCCCGGTCCCCGGCCGCCACGAACGAGACCAGGCGTCGGGCGAGGATGCCGGTCATCTGGACGACCTCCACCTCCCCGAGGGGCGAGGAGAGCCGGTAGGCGCGCCGGACGTTGTGGTGGGCGTCGGGTCGGTACGCGGGCCGATGCCCGGTCCCGGAGGACTCGACCGATTCGACGGTCGCGTCGACGGGGAACCGGTTGACGTGGACGTTGCCGACGTTCATGAAGACGGAGATCCGGAGCCGGTCCCCCTCGACCTCCACCGCGCGCACCCGTCCGTCCGCGGCGCTGACTATCCCGTCGGCCGGGACGCGCTCCGGGTCCCGGAAGAACACCGCGAAGAACCCGGCGAGGGCGAGCAGGAACGCGAGGAGCGGTGCGCCGGCGACCATCGGCAGGAACGACGTGAGCCCGAGGAGGAGCGCGACCGCGATGGCGGCCGCGAGGACCGGGCCGAGGAACCGGCCGGCGCCGGGCGCGAACACGCGCCTACCCGGTGAGGACGATCTCGATGTTGACGCCGTCCGGGACCTGGATGCGCATCACCTGGCGGAGGGCGCGCTCGTCGGCGTCGATGTCGATCAGTCGCTTGTGGATCCGCATCTCCCAGTGGTCGATCGTGCTCGTCCCGCCGCCGTCGGGTCCCTTGCGGACGGGGACGCGGAGCTTCTTCGTCGGGAGAGGGATCGGTCCGGCGATCGCGACCCCGGTCTTCTGCGAGATCTCGCGGATCTGCTTGCAGATCGTGTCGACCTTGCGGGAGTCGGTGCCGCTCAGGGAAATCCGGGCCTTCTGAACCATCGATAGCCCCTCCCCGCGACCGAACCCGGACCCGGCCCCGTGCCTACTCGCGCTTCTTGACGTCGACGACGACGCCGGCGGCGACGGTCTGGCCCATGTCGCGCACCGCGAACCGGCCCATCTGGGGGAACTCCTTGTACTTCTCGATCGCGAGCGGCCGCTTCGGGGTGATCTTCACGACCGCGGCATCGCCGGTCTTGAGCGTCTGGGGGTTCTCCTCCGCGACCTGGCCGGTCTTCGGGTCGAGCCGCTTCTGGAGCTCGGTGAACTCGCAGGCGACCTGGGCGGTGTGGCAGTGGAAGACGGGCGTGTACCCGACGGTGATCACGCTCGGGTGGTTCAGGACCTGGATGTTCGCGATGAAGCTCTCGACGACCGTGGGCGGGTTCGACACCGGGCCCGCGACGTCGCCGCGCCGGATGTCGTTCTTGTCGATCCCGCGGACGTTGAAGCCGATGTTGTCGCCCGGGATCGCCTCGGTGACCGCCTCGTGATGCATCTCGATCGACTTCACTTCGCCCGACTTGCCGCTGGGGAGGAAGATGATCTTGTCGCCGACCTTGACCTTGCCCGTCTCGACGCGCCCCACCGGCACCGTGCCGATACCCGTGATCGTGTAGACGTCCTGGACCGGCAGCCGGAGCGGCTTGTCGGTCGGCTTCTCGGGGACCTTCAGGTTGTCGAGCGCCTGGAGGAGGGTCGGGCCCTTGAACCAGGCCATGTTGGGGCTCGCCTTGTTGATGTTGTCGTCCTTGAACGCCGAGATCGGGACGAAGACCACCTGGGTGTCGATCTTGAAGCCCACGTTCTTGAGGAGCTTCGTGAGGTCCTCCTTGACCTCGTTGTACTTCGCCTCGGCGTAGTTGACCTCCTGCCGGTCCATCTTGTTGATCGCGCAGATCAGCTGCGTGACCCCGAGCGTCCGCGAGAGGAAGATGTGCTCGCGCGTCTGCTCCTGGACCCCTTCGGCCGCGGAACAGACGAGGACCGCGGCGTCGGCCTGGCTCGTCCCCGTGATCATGTTCTTGACGAAGTCACGGTGGCCGGGCGCGTCGATGATGGTGAAGTAGTACTTCTGGGTGTCAAAGCGCCGGTGCGCGATGTCGATCGTGACGCCGCGCTCGCGCTCCTCCTTGAGGTCGTCCATGACCCAGGCGAACTCGAACGTCGCCTTGCCCTTCGCCTCGGCCTCGGCCCGGTACTTATCGATCTCTTCCTGGCGGATGTACCCGGTGTCGAGCAACAGTCGGCCGACCGTGGTCGACTTGCCGTGGTCCACGTGCCCAATGAACACGATGTTGAGGTGGGGCTTCTGCGCCATGTATGGGGGACTCCGGGCGCGGCCAAAAGGTACCCATATATAGGACTATCTTCGGCGCAGGTCGGAGAATCGCGCGCATCGGCGAACGACGCGCCGTCGCCCTCGATCCGAAGGGGTTCCGAGGAGCGTGCGCCGACGCCGCACGTTGCGGCCGCTCCGGTGTGACCGGGAGCCGCCGCCGTCGGACGCGGAGGACCCTTCCGCCGGCCGCTCGACGAGCGTTCGGTCGCGCCCTCGCGCGAGGATGGGGTGCGGACCTAGGCCTCGGGCATCAGGGTGTGCTCGTTGCCGTCCGGGTCCCGGACCTGGGCGTAGGTCCCCCATGACTCGGTCGTCGGCTCGACGGAGAACTCGACCCCGCGGGACTTGAGCTCCTCGCAGGCCGCCGCGAAATCCCCGCCGGGGAGATGCAACAGGATCCCGGAGTTGCCGGGCTCCATCCCCTGATTCGGTCCGGCTTCGTCAACCTTGCACAAGTGGAGTTTCCCCGGGCGGCCCTTTCGCCCGACGGTGATCCAGTGGCCCTCGTGGTCGATCACGTCGAGCCCCAGCTTCTCGGTGTACCACTTCAAGGACCGTTCCGGATCCGATACCACGACCGCGACACTGGTGAACATCGGTCCCTTCGGCGCGCGCGTGCTCGGCGACCTGGGCGGCGATTTCGGCATAGGACTCCCCGGGGAGGTCAAGACGGGATGGCTCTTCAACTCGGCACGGAGGGGTCCTGAAACACCGGAAGGGCGGCACGCGAAAGATCTGGGTGACCCGTAGTCCTTATATCGAAAAAGCGATATCGTTATTCCGATATGTGGGCGTACGGATGGGAATCACGCAAGCACCGGGGGCTGCGGGTCTGGGTCCTCCATCTGCTCGAACGGAGCCCATTGACGGGGGCCGAGATCATGGAGCAGATGGACCGCATGACGATGGGGTGGTGGCGCCCGTCCCCGGGTTCGATCTATCCGCTCCTCGAGCAGCTCGAGAAGGACAAGCTCGTCGAGAAGGGATCGGACAACCGCTATCGTCTCACGGAGCAGGCGCGCAATGGTCCGGAGTGGATGCACGGCCGGCGGTTCCCCGGAAACGCCGGTCCTCGGGACCCGGCGGACGCCACCGGCGAGCTCGAGTCGTACGTCCGGTACCTGGAGGATGTGGTCGCGAGCGATCCGGCGAAGCTCGGCCCGGTGCGGGAACGGATCGAGGGGGTCGCGCGTCGCCTCGACCGCCTCGTCTCGACCGGAGACCCTTCCGCCCGCGGAGGGCGGTAGCCCGAGGATGGGAGACCCGATGCTCGAGGACTGGAGAGCGGAGAAGTGGCTCGGGACCCGCCCGCTGTTCCGGGGATGGAGGCGGCGGCTCTTCGCGAGCCTCACGGTGCTCCTCGCGGGGTTCGCCTGGGCGGTGGTGTATGTCGCCGTTCTCGCGGACCGTCTGCCATGGTACTGGAACCTCGGGGTGGGCCTCGCCACCGTCGCGGCGGTCCCGGCGGCGCTGCTCGCGATCTGGCTCTCCTGGGTGCTCGGCGTCCGGCGGCGGGTCCGCGAGTGGGTTTACGCCCCGTTCGACCCGTGACGGTACCGAGTCCCTCCGGCGGCGAGACCGCCGGCTCCGGCACCGGGTCGTCCGGTCTTCCGACTCCGCCCGTCGCGGTCGCTCCCCGGCGGTGGCCGTGGACCGTCCGTCGCCGTCGCTCTCTCCTCGATGCCCTCCGGGCCGGGATCGGTCCGGCACCCGGGATCGCCCTGCTCGACCTCGGTGGCGGAACGGGCGCTGCGGGGGCGTACCTCGGAGTGGGTGCGTCGGAGGTCGTCGTGCTCGACCCCGATCCGCGCCGGGTCGCCCGGGGTCGGGCCGAACATCCCGACCTCCGTTTCGTGGAGGCCGAGGCGGAGTCGCTCCCCTTCGGACCCGAACGATTCCAGCGGCTGGTCTCGCTCTACTCCTTCCACCACTTCCGTGACCCGATGCGGGTCTTTGCGGAGGCCCACCGCGTGCTGGTTCCCGGAGGGACGTTCACGATCTGTGACGTCATCGGGCGCTCCTGGCACGCCCGTATCTTCCAGCTCCTCCATCGGATCTCGGGTCATGCCGCGTTCCCCTTCCGGGACCCCGAGGAGCTCGCACGCGGGCTCCGGGACGCCGGGTTCGCTCGGGTGGACCGGGGGACGATCGGCGCGCATTACCGGGTCACGGCGATCCGGTGACGGGCCGCTTCGACCGGACCGGGACCCGCCTCCCGGACGGCGGTGGCCGCGCCGGGCGACGGAAATCGCTTTACGGGGCGAGCGGTCGAGGGACCGAGTTCTTCTCCGATGACCGTTCCTGAACCCGCCCCGGGGACCGTGCGGGAGAGCGAGGCCGCGGTCGTCCGGCTGATGCTGCCGACCGACGCGAACTTCATGGGGAACGTCTTCGGCGGCCAGATCCTGAGCGAGGTCGACAAGGTCGCCTACATCGCCGCGACGCGCCATGCGAAGTCGAACTGCGTCACCGCCTCGTTCGACCGGGTCGACTTCCTGCGACCCGTCCACGTCGGCGAGGTCGTCAACTTCTCCGCCCAGCTCACGTACGTGGGCCGCTGCTCGATGGAGGTCTGGGTAACGGTGCGGGCGGAGGCGCTTGCCGGAGGGACGCCACGGACCGTGGGGGAGGCGTTCGTCACGATGGTCGCCGTCGATTCGGGCGGCCGTCCCATCCCGGTGCCGCGGCTCGCGATGGAGTCCGACGAGGAGCGACGCCGGTTCGAGCAGGGGCGCCTCCGGACGGAGGAACGCCGGCGTACCCGTCGCCACGAGGAGAACTAACGGAGGAGGACCGATGCTCTGCGAAATGTGCGGGAAGGAGACGGCGCTGAGCGCCCGGGTGAGGATCGAAGCGACCGTGCTCAACCTCTGCCCCGATTGCGCGAAGTTCGGCGAACGGCTCGACCCCCCGCCGGTGCCGGCGGCCGCCGCGGCCGGTGCCCGTCCTCGATCCACCGCTCCGATCGTCCGGCCTCCCTCGGGCCGGCGCAGTCTCGAGGAACGGGACCTCTACAAGGACATCGGCGAGCTCGAGCTCGTGCCGGATTGGGGCAAGAGGGTGCGGCTCGCCCGGGAGGCGCGGGTGTGGACCCCCGAAGAGCTCGGCAAGCGTCTCAACGAGAAGAAGTCCGTCGTGCTCAAGATCGAGTCCGGGAACTTCCACCCGCCCGACGAGCTCGTCCGCAAGCTCGAGCGGCTGCTCCAGGTCCGTCTGCGCGCCCCGCCCGACCCGTCCTCCGCCCCCTAGGGAACGGCCGACCGATCACTCCTTCTCGGAGCCCGGGCCGACGGCGTCCTCGGGTCCCTCGTCGGGGGCTCCCGCGCGAGGCCCGCGGGAGTGGGGGCTTCGCCGGCTCGGCCCGCCGACGGGCCGTTCGAGCCCGATCCGGCTCGCGGCCTCGAACCGCCCAAAGTCCCCGGGAGGGCCCCCCTCGCGGAAGCTTCTCAGGTCGCGCGCGTAGCCGATCAGGAGCCGCTGGCCCCACGCGACCGCAACGAGCCCGGCGAGGACGAGGCCGAGCAGCGCCGAGAGGCCGACCCACGGTTCCGGGGCCAGGATCGCGACCAGCGAGAGCCCAAGGATTCCGCCCGCGAGGAGCCCGAGACCCCGCTCGATCTCGCGGTGGGCGCGGCGGTCCCGGTGGGAGAACGCCATGCCTCCGAGACCGTTCCCCCGCGTGCCGCCTCAGCGACGACGAGGGCGGGGGCGCGGGCGGGCGACCGCCCACTCGAGGATCGCCTTCTGGGCGTGCAGCCGGTTCTCCGCCTGGTCCCAGACGGCCGCGCGCGGCCCGTCGAGGACCGCGTCCGTGATCTCCTGGCCCCGGTGGGCCGGGAGGTCGTGGAGAACGAACGCTGTGGGCCGGGCGAGCCCGACCAGCTCGTCGTTCACCTGATAGCCCCGGAACGCGGCCTCCCGCGCCGCCGCCTCCGCCTCGTCGCCCATCGAGACCCAGACATCGGTGTAGATGGCATCGGCATCCCGGACCGCCTCGCGCGGGTCCCGCCCGAGCACGATCGTTGCGCGCGTTCGTTGGGCGAGCGCCCGCGCGGCCTCGAGGACCTCGGGATGGGGATCGTACCCTGCCGGGACCGCCGCGGCCAGGTCGAGACCGACCGCGGCGGCGCCGAGGAGGAGCGAGTGGAAGACGTTGTTGCCGTCCCCGACCCACGCGAGCCGGCGACCCCGGAAGCGGCCCCGCCAGCGCTCGTGCATCGTGAGCAGGTCGGCCGCGATCTGGCAGGGGTGCTCGAGGTCATCGAGCGCGTTGATCACGGGGACGGTCGACCACTTCGCGAGCTCCGCCATGTCGACGTGACGGTAGGCCCGGTACGTGATCGCATCCACGAATCGGGAGAGGACGCGGGCGGTGTCGGCGATCGTCTCCCCGCGCCCGAGCTGGAGGTCCTTCGTGGAGAGGTAGAGCGACTGCCCGCCGAGATCGTTCATCGCGACCTCGAACGACGTGCGCGTCCGCGTCGAGGGCTTCTCGAAGATCATGGCGAGGTTCTTCCCGCGCAGGGTCGGGCGGAGGATCCCCCGGCGACGTTCCGACTTCAGGCGGGCGGCGCGCGCGAGGAGGTCCGGCAGCTCGGGGGCGATGTCCCGGATCGAGAGGACGTCCCGCTTCGGAGGGGGGCCGGTCATGGGCTCGGAACAGAGCCGTGCGGCAAAACGGTTCCTCCGCCCGCGCCGGACCGGTCGGCTCCGCGGAGAGCGTTATGAACGGGTCCCGGTTGGGGCGCCCGAGGGATCCTTGTGCCGGCCCGTCGAACTCGTCGCAGTGCGCCTCGCAAGACCGCCCGTCCCACCCGTGCGCCGACCCCGACCTCCCGCGGACGACGCGTGTACATGGTCGCCGGTGGCGTGACCAAGTTCGCGAAGGCCCACCCGGCGATGGACTTCCGGCTGATGGTGAAGCGCGCGTACGACTACGCGCTCAAGGACGTGCCCAACCTCACGAGCGACCGGATCGACGGGAGCCGGATCTCCTACTTCTCCGACCACTTCACGCGGCAGCTCAAGGCCGCGAGCATGGTCCAGGACTACCTCGGCCTCAACCCGAAGGGCTCGGTCCGCATCGAATGGGGGGGCGCGACCGGCGGGGAGTGCTTCCAGGCGGCCTACGAGGCCGTCGCGAGCGGGAGGATGGACGTCTGCCTCGCCGCCGGGTTCGAGACGATGAGCCGGGTGGCGACGTGGAAGGGGAACGAGTTCATCGCGCTCGCCTCCGACACGAACTTCGACTTTCCGCTCGGGGGCTTCTACACCGGCTACTACGCCCTGATGGTGGTCCGGCACATCTACGAGTACCTCCGGCTGCGGAAGTTCGCCGACGTCAAGGACGAGCGGGAGGCCCAGCGCCTCGCGATCGCCGAGGGCTCCCGCATCATGGCGAAGGTGTCCGTCAAGAACCACCTCAACGCGCTCCACAACCCGTACGCCCAGTACCCGAAGCGGCTCACGGTCGACGACGTCCTCCATTCCGAGATGATCAGCTACCCGCTGACGCGCGAGCAGATCTGCACGATGAGCGACGGGGCGGCCGTCGCGGTCCTGTGCACCGAGGAGCGGGCCAAGGAGCTCACCGATCGGCCGGTGCGGATCACCGGCGTCGGCTGCGGGACCGACACGATGCGTCTCGCGGACCGGCCGTTCGGTTCCGTCCCGCTTCTCCCGCACGAGCGGGCGCGGGACTACGAGGACCTTCCGTACCCGGGCATCCACTCGTTCCGCGCCGGGCGTTCGGCCGGCATCGAGGCCTATCGCATGGCCGGCATCACGAAGCCGGCCGAGGAGCTCGACTTCATCGAGCTCCACGACGCCTACGCGTCGAGCGAGATCCAGACGTACGAGGACCTCGGCCTCTGCAAGTACGGCGAGGGCTACGACTTCGTCGAGCGGGGCGACCCGTTCCTCAAGGAGATCGACTACGGCTTCCCGACGCCCAAGGCGGGAGCGATACCGGTCAACCCCTCGGGGGGGCTGATCGCCTGCGGCCACCCGGTCGGGGCGACCGGGCTCATGCAGGGGGTCTTCGCGTTCTGGCAGCTCCAGGGGACGATCCCGAAGCACTTCCGGGACCCCGCCCTGCAGCTCGACCGCCCCCGCCGCGGGGCGATCCACAGCCACGCGGGGACCGGCTCGAGCGTGACCGTGTCGGTCCTCGAACGGGGGTTCCGATGAGCGTCCGTCCCCCGACCTTCGTGAAGTTCCGTGACGTCCAGGCGGAGCTCGAACGGAGCGGCGCCGCGATCTTCCGCGACGCGGACGGGGTCGAGAGCCTGGTGATCCGGAACCCGTACGCGATCTCGTACATCCACAGCTACGCGGAGGACACCCCGTTCTTCCTCGGGCTCACCGAAGGCCGGCTGCGAGGCTCGAAGTGCCGGAAGCCGAAGTGCGGGTTCGTCTACGCCACCCCCCGGAGCCACTGCATGGTCTGCGGGGCACCGACCGAGTGGATCGACCTGCCGACCCGGGGGCGCGTCCACTCCTTCACGACCTGCCATTTCGGCAGCGAGGCGTTCCTGAAGGAGACACCGTACAACCTCGCGATGGTGGAGTTCGACGGGGTGGGGAGCCTGCTCCTCGTGCGTCTCAAGGACTGCGTCGAGTCCGACCTCTACGTCGGGATGCCGGTCGAGGCCCGCTTCGATCCGAACCCGAAGTACTCGATCACCGACGTCTGGTTCGTCCCCGCCCGCCCGAGCCACTAGGGGCGGCCGCGGGGGCGGCGCCGGGAGGCGTCGTTCCGACCGTCAGCCCCACCAGCCCGAGGACGTCGGCCTGCCCGCGGAGGACCTCCTCCGGACGGAGCCGGTCGAGGTCGAGGAACGAGAGCGCCGTCCAAGGGCCCCCGGTGGGAGGGTCGGAGGTGGGCCACCGGACCTCGGTCACGAAGTGGAGGTCCCAGTGCGGGTCGCCGCTCGTCTCCCCCGACCGGCGGTACGCCTCCGAGTGGGCCGAGCTGCGCTCGGGCGCGGGAAGCTCGGCGCCGAGCTGTTCCCGCGCGATCCTCCGGGCGGCGTCCTGGGGAGACTCGAACAGGAGGAGGTGGCTCGAGGGGAGCATCCAGCCGTCCCCGAACCGCGCGACCCGGCCCGGATCGAGAGCGCCGACGCGGGCCCAGGGGCCGGCCGGATTCGGGCGACCGAACAGCACGGTGCGCTCGCGTCCCGGAGGCCGGACGACGAGGAACGCCGACAGGCACATCCCCTCGTCGGGAACGACCGAGACCCCCTCTCCCTCGGGAACGGAACCGCGGCGCAGGCGGGCAAACCGTCGCTCTTCGGGCATGACCGGGGAAAGAGGATGCCCCCCCGATGAACCTTCGCCCCGGAGCCCGCCTCTCCTCGAGGGGTGGATTGGATTCCACCAAAGGAATAACACCCCCTTTTTTTGAAGCGGAAGCCGGTATGCGGGATTCGGAATGGTTCGGCGGCGTGGCGATCATCGCCGCCGTCGTGGTGGTTCTTGTGGGCGGGTTCGCGATCGCGAGCGAGACGAGCGGCGGCTCGTCAGCGCCGTCCTCGGTCGCGGTGAGCTACCTCAACCTCACGATCCAGATCAACCAGACGACCGGTTGGCCCCAGTACTCCCCCGCCAACTTCTCCGTCCCGTCGGGCGAGGTTCACGTGAAGATCGTCGACCAGGACATCCCGGCCTCTTGGCCCGGGTGCGCGTGCAACGTCACCGGAACCCAGGGGAACGTGGAGTCGATCAACGGGAGCGCTCCGGTCTCGCAGGTGAGCTGGACCGCCGTGGCCCACACCTTCACGGTCGCGCGCCTGGGGATCAACGTGCTGAGCCCGGCGCAGTCGACGGTCACGTTCACGATCTGGCTCAACCAGACCGGCTCCTACGCCTGGCAGTGTGTCGACCCGTGCGGCGCCGACGGATTCACCGGGGCACCGATGGGCGTGCCCGGGTTCATGGCCGGCACGATGACGGTGTTCTGACGGTCCGAGTCGGCCGAAGGGACCGATCGGAGGTCACCGCCCCCCGAACGGGGGTGGGAGGGATGCCGCGGGCCGGGCTTGAACCGGCGGCTTCAAGATCTTCAGTCTTGCACTCTCCCAAACTGAGTTACCGCGGCGTCGGGGGACCCCGACCCGAGTCGCACTATAAAGGGTGGCTGGGGAGCGGGGAACCGGCCCGAACGGGGCCCCACCGGGGCCGGGGTCGGGAACCACGGCCCCCGGTCCCTCCCATCGAACGCGCGCGCTCGCGTTCGGGGCGATCTCCCTCAGCCGGCGGGCCCCGCTCTTTATCTACCGACGCCCGCCTGCTTACGGCGCTGTGAGCCGGACCCTCGTCATCACGGAGAAGTTCAACACCGCGCTGCGCATCGCGATCGTCCTCTCGGACGGGCGCATGAAGCGCACCCGGATCGAAGGGACCCCGGTCTTCGAGTTCGAGCGACCGGACGGTCCGTACTCGGTCGTCGGACTCCGCGGGCACATCGTCGAGCTCGACTACCCGAAGGAGCTGGCGGAGTGGGCCCTCGAGACGCTCCCGAAGCTGCTCGAGACCCCGCCGCACAAGCGCGTGACCGAGCGCGGGATCGTCGGGGCCCTCCAGCACATCGTGCGGCAGTTCGACCGGGTGATCATCGCGACCGACTTCGACCGCGAGGGGGAGCTGATCGGCCTCGAGTGCCTCGAGCTCCTCCAGAAGGTCCACCCGACGATCGAGGTCGCCCGCGCCCGCTACAGCGCGCTCACGCGCGACGCGATCGAGGAGAGCTTCGCCCACCTCGATCGGCTCGACCGGGCGCTCGCCGAGGCGGCGGAGGCCCGGCAGGAGATCGACCTCGTCTGGGGGGCGCTCCTGACCCGATACCTCTCCCTGACCGCCGGCCAGCGCGGCCGGAGCTTCCTCTCCGCCGGTCGGGTCCAGACCCCGACGCTCGCGCTCCTGGTCGAGCGCGACCAGGCGATCAAGGAGTTCGTCCCGACCCCGTTCTACGAGATCTTCGCCACCGCGGCCCAGGGTTCGGAGGAGTTCCGCCTCTCCCACGCGCACGGGATCTGGGAGAAGAAGGAGGACGCGGAGCGCGTCTTCCACCGGGTCGACCATGCGACCGAGGGGGTGGTCCGCGAGTTCTCCGAGGAGGAGACCCGGCGGAGGCCGCCGGTCCCGTTCTCCACGACGCTCTTCGTCGCCGAGTCGACGCGGCTCGGCCTGGGCGCCGCGATGGTGATGCGGATCGCCGAGGACCTCTACACCCAGGGGCTGATCAGCTACCCGCGGACCGACAACACGGTCTACCCCCGCGGTCTCGGGATCCGCACCCTCGTCGAGAAGTTCCGGGAAGGACCGTTCGCCGAGGCCGCCGAGTTCGTCCTCGCGCAGCCCTCGTTCCGACCGACCCGGGGCCGGACCGAGACGACCGACCACCCGCCGATCTACCCCACGGCCGCGGTCGACCCGAAGAAGCTGCGGCCTGACCATGCGAGGGTCTACGAGCTGGTCGTGCGCCGGTTCCTCGCGACCGTCGCCCCGGACGCGATCGGGTGGGCCCGACGGGCCGCGGTCGAGATCCGGGGCGAACCGTTCGAGGGTCGGGGCCACCGGGTCACCGATCCCGGCTGGTACCGGGTCTATCCGTACTCGCAGCCGGAGGACGTCCCGATGCCGGTCCTCACGGTCGGAGGGACGGTGGCGATACGGGAGGTCCGACTGGTCGAGGACCAGACGAAGCCGCCGCGGCGGTACAGCCAGGGGTCGCTCATCCAGGAGATGGAGCGCCTCGGGCTCGGCACGAAGAGCACCCGGCACGACGTCCTCCAGAAGCTGTTCGACCGGCGATACGTGAGCCAGCGCCTGCTCGAGCCGACGTCGACGGGCATCGCGGTCACGGAGGCCCTCCGGGCCCATGCCCCGGTGATCACGCGACCCGAAATGACCCACCGGCTCGAGGAGGAGATGGAGCTCGTGGCCGAGTCGAAGAAGGCGAAGGCCGAGGTCCTCGCCGAGTCCCGCGACATGCTGCGCGAGGCCCACCAGCTCCTCTCCTCCAACGCCGCGGGGGTCAAGGAGACCCTCACTGGCGCTCTCGACCGCCAGCACTTCGTCGGGCCGTGCGTGAAATGCGGGGGCGCGCTCCGTCTTGCCCGGAGCCCGCGCGGGGCCCGGTGGGTACAGTGCGTGAACAACCCGGCGTCGTGCACGGCGACCTACGCCCTGCCGTCGGCGGGGTTCATCGAGCCCGCGCCCGAGTTCCTCTGCGCGACCTGCAAGGTGCCGCGCGTGAAGATCATTTTCCGGGGCCAGCGCCCCGATCTCTACTGCATCAATCCGGACTGTGCCGAGCACCACAAGGCGTTCCGTATCGGCGTCTGTCCGAACTGCGGCAGCCCTCTCCATATCCGCTACTCGTTCGCCGGGAAGCGGTTCGTGGGCTGCTCGGGCTACCCGAACTGCCGCGTGACCTACCCGCTCCCGCAGCGCGGGAAGCTCGACAAGGACCACCCGCCCTGCCCGATCTGCCGGGCCCCCGTCGTGACGGCGATCGAGGCCGGTCGGCCGCCCTGGACCCTGTGCATCAACCCCGAATGTCCGTCCCGGGCCAAGGGCGAGGCCTCCGAGGCGGGCGCCGGGAAACCCAAGGCCCGCCGTAAGACGGCCCGCAAGACGCGGAAGGCTCCGGCGGCCGGAACCCGCGCCCCAGCGGGCCGACGCGGCCGCCCCCGTGCCGGCGCGGACGACGGGAAGGTCCCCTCCGAACGGGACGGCGCCCCGTCTTCGGGAACGGCCTCGAGCTCGCCGTAGCGCCGGCGGACCGCGGAGCCGTCTGGCACGCGCCATCGTGCTAAGAGCTCGCTCCCCCGCCCGGGAACGGAGAACCGTTTCCCGGCCTCTCGCCCCGCGTTAAATACCCGCGACCAGTCTTTCGCCCCGATGCTTCCGCGCTCCTGCCGCGCCCCCGAGCCCCACGCCCGAGCGTCCGGGCGACGGCGGGCCTTCGGTCCCGGTCACCGCCGGCTCTCCCCCCGTTCCTCGAGCCCGGGGTCCGGTCCGACCCGACGCGCGGGCCCCGCCCTCGGAGAGCCAGCCCGAGCCGATCGTGCCGGGGACCCGACCGAGACCCCGAACCCCCGCCGGCCGGCCTAGATCGGGGTCCCATGCCCGAGCCATCCGACGTCATCCGTATCCGCGGGGCGCGACAGCACAACCTCAAGGATGTCACGCTCGAGCTTCCGCGGGGCAAGTTCATCGTCATCACCGGCGTGAGCGGGTCGGGAAAGTCCTCCCTCGCGTTCGATACCCTCTACGCCGAGGGCCAGCGACGATACATCGAGAGCCTGTCCTCGTACGCCCGCCAGTTCCTCGGCCAGCTCGACAAACCGGACGTCGACGCGATCGAGGGGCTCTCGCCGTCGATCGCGATCGAACAGCGGTCGGGGAGCCGGAACCCCCGGTCGACCGTCGGCACCGTCACGGAGATCTACGACTACCTCCGCCTGCTCTACGCGCGGGTCGGGATCGCCCATTGTCCGAACGACGGCGAGGAGATCGCGCCGCAATCGATCGACCGGATCGCGTCGGCCGTCCTGGCGCGCGCCCAAGGCGAGAAGGTCGACCTCATCGCCCCGGCCGTCCGGGGGAAGAAGGGCGAGCACCGGGACGTGCTCGACTCCCTGCGCAAGGCCGGCCACCGGCGGTTCGTGATCGACGGGGTCGAGGTGCGCCTCCCCGGCCCCGAGATCCGTCTCGGGAAGAACAAGAAGCACACGATCGAGGTCGTGGTCGACAGCTTCGAGGTCGTCGCGGGGGAGGAGGCCCGCCTCGCCGAGTCGCTCGCCCTCGCGCGGGAGCTCGGGGACGGGCTCGTGGTCCTGCGGCGGCCCGGCGGGGTCCGCGAGACGTTCTCGAGCCGTCGGGCCTGTCCGGTCTGCGGGTTCTCCGTCGAGGAGCTGACCCCCCGGATGTTCTCGTTCAACAACCCGATGGGCGCCTGCCCCGAGTGCCTCGGGATCGGGGCGACCCTGCACGCCGACCCGGAGCGGATCGTTCCGGACAAGGAGAAACCGCTCGGCAAGGCGATCGCTGTCTGGGGCCTGACGCCCAGCAGTGGCTCGCTGGCCCGGTTCGCCCGCGCCTTTGGCTACGACCCGCGCCGGCCCGTGCGCGAGCTCTCCGAGGAGGGATGGAAGGCGATGCTCTACGGGACCACGCGCGAGGTCGGCGGTTCGGTCGGAGGCGCCGGCGAGTGGTGGTTCGGCACCGGCTGGCTCCGGGAGGGGCTCGTCAACGCGGTCGAGCGCCGGTGGAAGTCGACCAAGAGCGAGGGGGCGAAGGAGTACTACCTCGGGTTCATGTCGTTCGTGCCGTGCCGCTCGTGCGAGGGACGGCGGTTGAAGCCGGCGAGCCTCGCCGTCACGGTCGAGGGCCGCTCGATCGCCGAGGTCTCGGCGATGACGGTCGCGGAGGCGGTCGCGTTCTTCCGGTCGCTCGCGCTCGGAGAGAAGGACGAGCGGATCGTGGGACAGGTCGTCAAGGAGATCCGGGCCCGCCTCGGCTTCCTCGAGAACGTCGGGCTCACGTATCTCACGCTCGACCGGGGATCCGGCACGCTGTCGGGGGGGGAGTCCGAGCGGATCGCCCTCGCGACCCAGATCGGCTCCGGGCTCGTCGGGGTCCTCTACATCCTCGACGAACCCTCGATCGGCCTCCATCCGCGGGACCACGCCCGGCTCCTCGCGACCCTGAAGACGCTGCGGGACGTCGGGAACACCCTCCTCGTGGTCGAGCACGACGAGATGACGATGCGGGAGTCCGACTGGCTGGTCGACCTCGGGCCCGGGGCCGGCGTCCACGGCGGCGAGGTCCTCTACTCCGGTCCCCCCGACCGCATCCGGGGGACCCCCCGCTCGCTCACCGCCGACTTCTTGTCCGGGCGCCGCGCCATCCCGGTCCCGGAGCAGCGGGCCCGGCCGACCCGTCGGGCCCTCACGATCCACGGTCCGCGCGAGCGGAACCTCAAGGGCGACAACGTGCGGATCCCCCTCGGACTGTTCGTCGCGCTCTCCGGGGTCTCCGGCAGCGGCAAGTCGACGGTGCTCGAGGAGATCCTCTTCAAGGCCGTCCAGCGGCACCTCGGGGTCGGCCGCGCGGTGCCGGGACGCCACGAGTACATCGACGGGATCGACGAGATCGACCGGGCCCTGTTCATCGACCAGTCCCCCATCGGCCGGACCCCCCGCTCGAACCCGGCGACGTACACGGGGATCATGACCCCGGTCCGGGAGCTCTTCTCGAGCCTTCCCGAAGCGCGGGCGCGGGGATTCGCCCCCGGCCGCTTCAGCTTCAACGTCGCGGGAGGCCGATGCGAGGCCTGCGAGGGGGACGGCGTCCTTCGCTACGAGATGCATTTCCTCCCCGACGTGTACGTCACGTGCGAGGAGTGCCACGGTCGCCGGTTCAACGCCGAGACCCTCGAGGTCGCGTTCAAGGGGAAGACGATCGCGGACGTCCTCGAGATGACGGTCGACGAGGCCCTCGCCTTCTTCGCGAACCAGCGCCGGATCGCGAACCGGCTGCGGCTCCTCGCGGACGTCGGGCTCGGCTACATCCGGCTCGGCCAGAGCGCGACCACGCTCTCGGGCGGCGAGGCCCAGCGGATCAAGATCGCCTTCGAGCTCGCGAAGCCCCCGACGGGCCGGACCCTCTACCTCCTCGACGAGCCGACGACCGGGCTCCACTTCGCCGACGTCGAGCGGTTGCTCGAGGTCCTCTTCCGCCTCCGCGCGGGCGGCAACACCGTGGTCGTCATCGAACACAACCTCGACGTCCTCAAGTCCGCGGACTGGCTGATCGACCTCGGGCCGGAGGGCGGGGATGCGGGAGGCCACGTGATCGCCGAGGGGACGCCCGAGGAGGTCGCGAAGAGCCCCCGCTCCCACACGGGACGGTTCCTCGCGCGGCTCGTCTCCCGGCCGATGCCGCTCCCGCGACGCTCCGCGGCATGACGCGAGAGCCCCCGCCGCCCACCCTCCCGTCGTTCGTCCCCGCGAGCCAGCTCGCGGCGGCGACGCGCGAGGGGTTCCGACCCGGACCCGACGTCCCCGGCGTCTACCTGTTCCGCTCGGCGACGGGAGAGGTCGTCTATGTCGGCAAGGCCCGGAGCCTGCGCCGCCGGGTCCTCGACCACCTGCGGGCCCGGATCGAGAAGGACGGGACGATCCTCGCCCAGAGCGCGAGCGTCGAGTTCGTCCCGACCCAGAGCGAGCGGGAGGCGCTCCTCCTCGAGGCGAGCCTGGTCAAGCAGTACCAGCCGCCGTACAACGTCCTCCTGAAGGACGACAAGAGCTACCCGTACCTCGCGGTCAGCATCGGCGAGGCGGCCCCGCGGGTCTACCTCGTGCGGCGCCCCCGGCGTCGGGCGGGGGTCCTTCTGTTCGGGCCGTACACGAGCGCGCGCGAGGCCCGCGGGGTCGAGCGGCTCCTCGGCGACCTCTTCCAGCTGCGCCGGTGCGTCCGCCTCCCGAAGGAGGCGTGCCTGTACTACCACCTCAAGCTGTGCAGCGCGCCGTGCATCGGGGCGATCGGCCCGGACGACTACCGGGCCCGGATCGATCGGGCGGTCGATCTCTTGCGGGGCAAGACCGCGCTCGTCCGCCCCACGGTCGAGGAGGAGATGCGGAAGGCGGCGGGCCGGGAGGAGTTCGAGCGGGCCGCGCTCCTCCGCGACGCGCTGGGAGGGCTCGGCGCGCTCCGGGAGCGCCAGTCGGTCGTCGGGCGGGGGAGCGGCCGCGTGGACGTGCTCGCGGTCGCCTTCCCACAGGACGCCTCGTCCCTGCGGGTCGCGGTCGGTCTCGTCCGGGTCGAGGACGGGGAGGTCCGGGGGACCGAGCCCCACCTCGTCACGATCCCGCCGGACGACGTCCCCGAGCCGGGCGAGGTCCTCCGGCAGTTCCTCTCCCAGTACTACGGCAGCCAGTTCGACCTCCCCGAGCGCATCCTGGTCGCGGGTCCCCGGCCGGGCGGGCTCGACGCGGCCCTGGACGAGCTCTTCGGCTACCGCGGCATCGACGTCGAGTTCGCTCCGACCGGGCGGTACGCCGGGATCGCCCGGCTCGCCGAACGCCTCGCCCGGGCGACCGTCGACCAGGTCGTCCCCCGGGCCGCGCCGCGCGAGGTCCTTCTCGCCCTCCAGAGCCTCCTCACCCTCCCGACGATCCCGAACCGGATCGAGGGGATCGACATCTCGATCTTCCAGGGGGCCGAGGCGGTGGGGTCCCTCGTCGTCTTCGAGCGGGGGACCGCGAAGCGCTCGGAGTACCGCCGGTTCCGCATCCGCACGGTGCCGGGGATGAACGACTTCGCCATGGTCGCCGAGGTCGTGCGACGGCGGTACCTCCGGCGGCTGGCCGAAGAGGAGGTCCTGCCGGACCTGTTGCTCATCGACGGCGGCGCGGGCCAGCTCTCGGCGGCGCTCTCCGCGCTGGCGGCCCTCGGACTCGCCGACCGCGTCCCCGCGATCGGGCTCGCGAAGCGGGAGGAGGAGGTCTACGTCGCGGACCGGGCGGAGCCGATGCGTCCGAACCCGAACGCCCCGCCGATGCTCCTCCTGCGCGCGGTCCGGGACGAGGCGCACCGGTTCGCGGTCACGTACCACCGGACCCGCCGCCGGATGCGGCTGCGCGAGGAGTTCGCGCGGCCGCTCCCGGACCGCGGGGACGACGGGGCGTCGGGCTGAGCGGCGCGACCGGCGCCTGGCGCGGCCTCAGCTCTTCCCGCCGCGGCGCTCCGGGGTCCCGATGAACGGGAGGCCCTGGACACGGCGGGCGACCTCGGCGGGGGGCAGACGCCGTAGCTCGGTCTCGGGCTCGAGGATCGCGATGTCGAGGGACTCCGGCGAGAACGGGGTCGGGGAGCCTTCCGCGACCGCTTGGACCGCCAGCTTGAACGCCGCCTCCTCGCCGAGATGCTCGGGGACCTTCTCCTCGAGGTAATCGGCGACCGCGCGGCGGTTCCTCCCGATCGCGTAGGCCTTCCAGCCGATCGTGGCCCCGCTCGGATCGAGCTCGATCAGCCCCGGGGCCCGTCCGGTGAACCCCCCGAGCAGGAGCGAGACCGCGAACGGCCGGGTCCCCCCGAACTGGGTGTACTGCTGGAGCAGGGTCCCGAGGGAGTGGCCGAGGAGGGTGTACGGCGCCGCCTCGCCGAAGGTCAGGCGGTGTCGCTGGGCCTCGACCCTGAGGAACTCGACCAGGACGCGGGAGTCGGCGATCAGCCCGGCCGTCACGCACCCGAGCCCGGCGTCGATCGCGAAGCTCTTCTCGATCGAGCCGGCGTCCGCGAGCGAGCTCACGGGCAGGTTGCGGTAGGCGACGAACACGATGCCGGCGTCGTACGTCACCGCGACCGCGGTCCCGCCCATCTGGATCGCCTGCAGCGCGTACTCCACCTGGAAGAGCCGCCCGTCCGGTGAGAAGACGGTGCTCGCCCGGTCGTAGGCCATCTGCCCCGGTTGCATCTCCATCGCCGTCGCTCCTCCGAAATCGGCGCCGCCGAACCGGGAGGGGGATTTGAGCCTGCTCCTCTTCCGGCCGCGAACTCCACCTAGTGGCATCCGGCCACCACGGGAGCTGGCGGCCGCCTGCCCCGGGGGGCCCGGGAAACCCTATTACCGAGCCTGGGCGCTCTGTGTTCCCACCGATGGTCGCTCACGGTCTCGTCCTCCTGCCTATGGCGTCGAGCCATCGGGGCGAGCTCTCTCCCGCCTGCGTCCAGTGCCAGGAGGGCCGGAAGATGGTCCTCTTCGTCACGGGGGTCTGCCGGTTCCGGTGCTTCTACTGCCCGGTCTCGCCGAACCGGAACCAGAAGGACGTCGTCTACGCGAACGAGCGTCGGGTCCTCACCGACGCGGACATCCTCGAGGAGGCCCGGGCGATCGGGGCGGCCGGTACCGGCATCACCGGCGGCGATCCCCTCGGCGTCGTCGACCGGGTCGAACACTATGTCCGCCTGCTCAAGGGGGAGTTCGGTCCGTCGCACCACATCCACCTCTACACCCATGAGCCGAACCCCGAGAAGCTCGAGCGCCTGGCCCGCGCGGGCCTCGACGAGTTCCGCCTCCACATCCCTCCCTACCTCTGGGGGAGCCTCTCGGGCCCGGGGAGCGCGTACCGCCGCGTGCTCGAGAGCGCCCCGGCGTGGGGGATCCGGCGGGGGGTCGAGGTCCCGGTCCTCCCGGAGAAGGAGGGCGAGCTTCGGCGCCTCCTGCGCGCCCTCGACGCGATCGGCGTCGACGTCGTGAACCTGAACGAGCTCGAGTTCTCCGAGACCAACGAGACGGCTCTTGCCGCTCGGGGCTACCGGACCGACCCCGAGAACGGCTGGGGCGTGCGCGGCAGCCGGGCCGTCGCGGAGCGCATCGTCCGTGAGATGCGCCTCGGCGTCCCCGTGCACTACTGCTCGTCCCGGTTCAAGGACAGCGTCCAGTTGCGAGAGCGCCTGCGGCGCCGGGCCGACCGGACGGCGCCACCGTTCGCGGCCCGGACGCCGGACGGTACGATCGTGCTGGGCGTGGTCGAGGCCGGGCCCGAGAACGACCTCGCACGTTGGGCCACGCGTATCGCCCGACGGCTCGGGATCGGACCGGACGACTATCGCCTCGACATCGGCCGGCGCCGGGTCGAGCTGGCCGCCGAGCCGTTGCGGGAGGTAGCCGGGCGCCTCCCCTGGCCCGCGTTCGAGGTGGAGGTCTACCCGACGGCCGACGCGCTCGAGGTCGAGCGGGACCCTCTCAATCCGCCCGCGCGGGCCCGCTTGGGCGTCGTGGGCGGGGGCACGTAGCCCTCGTCACAGGCGTGGCCTCCGTACGTGAGGTACCGCTGGTCGCCCCGGCGGTTCTTGATCGAGCAGGGCCCCCACCCCTCGTCCTCGGCGCCGTACCACATCGGACAGCGGAGGCAACGCAGCGGCTCCCCGGCTGCCGGAAGGGCGTCCTTCCGTGCCGACGTCACCCCGAGCCCTCCGGGTGCGTCAGCCGACGCCAGGCGTCGACGCTGTTCGCCATCAGCTGGGCCACCGTGACGGGTCCGACCCCTCCCGGCACCGGGGTGAGCGACGCCGCCCAGCCCTCGAGCGACCCGGCGTCGGCGTCCCCCACGGCGATCGAGGCGCCCGGTCGCGTCGGATCCGGCACGCTCGAGATCCCGACGTCGACGATATGGACCCCCTCGGGGACGGTGGCGCGGTTGAGGAGACCGGGCCGGCCCACGCAGGAGAAGATCGTACGGGCGCTCGCGAGGACCTTCGGGAGGTCCCGGCTCTTCGAGTGGGCCAGCGTGACGGTCGCGTGGATCCCTTCCGCCTTGCCGCCGAGCAGCAGCGCGAGCGGAAGGCCGACCGTCTCCGACCGGCCGAGGACGACGACCGGTTCCCCCTCGAGCGGAAGGTGGTAGAACTGGGCGATCCGCACGGCCCCGCGGGCGACGGCGGGCACCTGCACGGGCCGCTGGGCGACCAGGCGGCCGAGGTTCTCCGGCCCGACCCCGTCGACATCCTTCTCGGGTCGGAGCGTTCCCACCGCCCGGTAGAAATCGAACGGCGGAGGCAGGGGATGTTCCAGGAGCACCGCGTGGACGGTGGGGTCACGGTCGAGCGCCCGCAGGCGCTCCTCGAGGTCCCCCGGTCCGGCCGAAGCGGCCAGCGCCTCGTCCCGGAACCGGACCCCGACCTCCGCGGCCGCCTTGGCCTGGCGCTTGAGGTAGAAGCGGAACGGGCTGTCGACGCCCCGGTGGACGCTGATGAGCGACGGGGGCGGAAGCCCGGGGACCGCGATGATCGCAGCCCGGCTCGCGGCGTTCAGGGCGTCGGCGATCGGCTTGCCGAGGAGACGGTCGGTCACGAGGGGATCCCGCCCGACCGAGCCGCGCACGGTAGATAAGCGGGTCCCGCTTCGCGCGAAGAGGCGGCGGGACCTTTCCCCTGCCGTCCGCCCGGTGACGCCGGCGACGCAAGGTGAACTCCGGCCTCCCGAAGGGATTTATACCGAGGTCCGCTTCATTTACGTGGCGCAACGATCCCGGCGGCTCCGGGCGAGAAACGCCATCATGACAGAAGGAGCGGTCCGACCCTCCGCGGGGTCCGAAGAGCCGGCGTCGCAGAGCGAGCTCGAACAGTGGACGAGCGCGCTTCCGTACACCTCGACCGCCCAGGTCGAGGTCCCTCCGCGCCTCCTGGACCAGGTGATCGGGCAGGACGAGGCGGTCGAGGTCGCCCGGAAGGCGGCGACGCAGAAGCGCCACATGATCCTGATCGGCGAGCCGGGCACGGGCAAGAGCATGCTGGCCCGCGCGATGGTCGACTTCCTTCCGAAGGAGCAGCTCCAGGACATCCTCGCCTACCCGAACAACGAGGACCCGAACGAGCCCAAGATCCGCGTCGTTCCGTCGGGCAAGGGAAAGGAGATCGTCGCGGCCCAGAAGCTCGAGGCGGCCCAGAAGAAGGAGCAGCGGACGATCCTGTTCGTCGTCCTGGCGCTGGCCATCTTCGCCTTCACGCTCTACATCGTGCTCACGACGCACGACCTGACCGCGCTCCTCGTCGGCCTGCTGATCGTCTTCATCGTCTACGCGCTTGTCCGGTTCTCGGGCGGACGGAACGACTCGGGCACGGGCGTCGCGAAGCTGTTGGTCCCGCACACCCCCGACGACAAACCCCCGTTCATCGACGCTACCGGGGCCCATGCCGGAGCGCTGCTCGGGGACGTCAAGCACGACCCGTTCCAGTCGGGCGGGCTCGAGACCCCTCCGCATGAGCGGGTGGAGGTCGGTGCGATCCACAAGGCGAACGGCGGGGTCCTGTTCATCGACGAGATCAACCTCCTCAAGATCGAGAGCCAGCACTCCCTGCTGACCGCGCTCCAGGAGCGGAAGTTCCCGATCGTCGGGCAGTCCGAGCGTTCGGCCGGCGCCATGGTGAAGACCGAACCGGTTCCCGCCGACTTCGTGCTCGTCGCCGCGGGCAACGTCGACAGCGTGCAGAACATGCACCCGGCGCTCCGCTCCCGGATCCGCGGCTACGGCTACGAGCTCTACGTGAAGACGACGATGCCCGACACCGTGGAGAACCGGATGAAGATCGTTCGGTTCATCGCCCAGGAGGTCACGAAGGACAAGAAGATCCCCCACTTCGACACCGGGGCGATCGCGGAGGTCATCCGCGAGGCGCAGCGCCGCTCGGGCCGGTCGGGTCAGCTCACCCTGCGGCTCCGGGAGCTGGGCGGACTCGTCCGGGTCGCCGGGGACATCGCCCTTTCCGAGGGCCTCCCGATCGTCAAGGCCGACCAGGTCGTGAAGGCGAAACGCGCCAGCCGCTCGCTCGAGCAGCAGATCGCCGACCGCTACATCGAGCGCCGCAAGGAATACCGGATGTTCTCCACCGAAGGGGCGGCCGTCGGGGTCGTGAACGGTCTCGCCGCGATCAACGCCCAGACCGGCATGGCCGAGTTCTCCGGCATCGTGCTCCCGATCGTCGCCGAGGTCACGCCGGCCCAGACACGGGACGGAGGCGTCGTGGTCGCGACGGGGAAGCTCGGGGAGATCGCTCGCGAGGCGGTCCAGAACGTGAGCGCCCTCATCAAGAAGTACACGGGGGAGGACATCTCCCGCTACGACATCCACATCCAGTTCGTGGGGACGTCGGACGGCGTCGAGGGCGACAGCGCCTCGGTGTCGATCGCCACGGCCGTCATCAGCGCCCTCGAGGGGGTCCCGGTGGACCAGTCGGTCGCAATGACCGGTTCGCTCTCCGTGCGTGGCCAGGTCCTCCCCGTCGGCGGCGTCACGGCGAAGGTCGAGGCCGCGGCCGACTCCGGCATCAAGCGGGTCCTCGTCCCCGAGGACAATCTGGACGACCTCGTCCTCGAATCCCGGTACCGGGGCATGATCGAAGTGATCCCGGTGCGCACCCTGCGGGACGTCCTCAAGTACGCGCTCGTCGGCCAGGGTTCCCAGAAGGAGTCCCTCCTCGAGCGGCTCAGCGCGATGGTCCGCGCGACCAGTCGCACGTCCGAAGAGGTCCCGGCTACCGGCGCGGTGCCTCCGGCTCCCGCTCGGCCGGCCGGTTCGTGAGAGGCAGTTTCCGCATCCCGGTCCATCCGCCGATCGCGACGCGCACCGGCCCGTCGCCGGATCTCGGCGAGGACGAGGACCGGTTCGTCGACCGGCCCTGCTACGAGTTCAACGCGCTGCTTCGGCCGTCGTGGGACGACCGTCACTGCTCGCACTGCCGCCATTACCTCACCGCCCGGTGCCCCCACATCGACGAGTTCCTCGACGACGTGGACGATTTGTCCCCGGAGTGAGTCGGGGCGGCCGTGCGCGGTCTCCTGATCGGGCGGTTCCAGCCGTTCCACCGGGGTCACCTCGCGGTCGTACGGGAGATCCGCGAGCGTCGGCCGGAGGCGCCGCTCCTGATCGGCATCGGGAGCGCCGAGGAGTCGTACACCTGGAAGAACCCGTTCACCGCCGGCGAACGGTTCGAGATGATCTCTCGCGCTATCGACGAGGCGGGGCTCTCGCGGGTCGAGGTGGTCCCGATCGCCGACATCCGGCGTCACGCGCTCTGGGTCCGGTACCTCGAGGGCCTCTTGCCCGGGTTCGACCGGGTCTACACGAACAATCCGCTCACCCGGCTATTGTTCGAGCGGTCGGGCTACGAGGTCGAGCGCCCGACGCTCGTGGACCGTCGTCGGTTCGAAGGGATCGGCGTCCGGGAGCGGATCGCCTCCGGACGGGGCTGGAAAGAGCTCCTTCCCCCGTCGGTTGCTCGGTACCTCGCCGAGATCGGCGCTCCGGCGAGACTTCGCCTGCTGAAGGCGGGCGAGGGTCGGTCGTCGGGGGGTCGTCGCCGGTGAGCGATCCGCCCTCCTCCGATCCCGGTTCGGAGGGCCCGAAGCGCCGGTCGCGCTTCGAACCCTTGCCGCCCTGGGTCGGCCCGTCCACCGCGGTCGTCCATGGCGGCCGTCGGCCCGACTACAACGCGGGGTCGGTCGTCCCGCCGATCTACCAGACCTCGACGTTCCACTGGCCGGCCGACCGCTCCGAGTCGTCGGACCGGGCCGAGGCCTACCTCTACAGCCGGGTGCGGAACCCGACGGTCGAAGTGCCGACCGAGGTCATCCGGGCCCTCGAGGGCGGGGAGGACGCCCGCCTCTTCGGCTCCGGCATGGGCGCGATCACCGCGTCCGTCCTCTCGCTCCTTCGTTCGGGCGACTCGGTGGTGGCGCTCGCGGGGCTGTACGGGGGGACGACCGACTTCCTCACCGACCACCTCCCCCGCTTCGGCGTGACGGTCCGAGAGGTCTCGGACGACGCGGCGCGCGACCCGGTCGCGTCGGTCCCCCCGGGAACCGCGCTCGTGATCGTCGAGAGCCCGACCAATCCGCTCCTCCGGGTGCACGACCTCGCCCAGTGGGCCGAGGCGGCGCACCGCGCGGGCGCCCTCCTGCTCGTCGACAACACCTTCGCGACCCCGATCAACCAGAACCCGCTCGCGCTCGGCGCCGATCTGGTGGTGCACAGCGCGACCAAGTACCTCGGAGGGCACTCCGACCTCATCGCCGGGGCGGTGGTCGGGTCGGCGTCGTTGATCCAACGGATCGACGCGAAGAGCTACCTCGGCGCGCCGCTCGACCCGTTCGCCGCCTTCCTCTTGGCCCGCGGGCTGAAGACGCTCGCGCTCCGGGTCGCCCGTCAGAACGAGAACGGCCGACGGGTCGCGGGCGCGGTACGGGCCCATCCCGCGGTCGCGCGCGTCCACTACCCGGGTTGGGGATCGGGGGAGGAGGAGGCGGTCGCGGCGCGGCAGATGCGGGGGCGCGGCGGCATGCTCTCGATCTCCCTGAACGGGGGGGCGCCGGCCGCCGAGCGGTTGCTTTCCTCCCTGCGCCTGGTGCACCCGGCGGCGAGCCTCGGCGGGGTGGAGAGCCTCGCCAGCGTGCCCCGGAAGACCTCGCACCGGCACTTCACCTCAGAGCAGCTCGGGGAGCGCGGGATCGACGAGGGTCTCGTCCGGTTCTCCCTCGGCATCGAGGAGCCGGAGGACCTGGTCCGGGACTTCACCGAGGCGCTCGATCGCGTGACGAGCCCGTAGAGGGCTCGACGGCGCTCACCAGCAGCCGGCGCCGGGCGTGCCGGGGCGACTCGAGCTCGTCGGCGACCGCCACCGCGAGATCGGCCAGCGAGAGGGTCCGCGCGGGCGGACCTCCCCCGTGCGGGTCGATGCCCGTGTGGTAGCCGCCGGTACGCTTTCCGTCCGCCACGGGTCCCTCCGGACAGACGTAGGTCCAATCGACCTCCTGCTCCTCCCGAAGGAGATCGAACGTCGACCGGGCGGGGGCGCCCGGGGCCTCGGCGGCGCGCTCCGGGACGGCCTCGCCCCCCGTGCTCCGCTTCGCCGGGGCCCAGCCCCTCTCCTCGACCACGAGCACGCGGGGCCCGCGGGCCTCGCGCAACCCCTCGAGGAGCGTGGAGGTCGCCGCATTGAGGTCCGTACCTCGCCCCCGTCCGGGTCGGCCGATCGCCGAAACGGCCGCGTCGTGCCCCGGCAGGACCGCGGAGACGGTCGCCCGATCCCGTAGGTCGCCGCGGACGAACCGGACCGGTGAGCCCGGAGGGGCGGCGGAGACCGGGCGGCGGACGACCCCGGTCACCCGGTGACCCCGACGTACCAGCTCCTCGGTCACTCGGGCTCCGACCCGGCTCCCGGCGTCAAAGACGATGACCCTCATCGTGCCGAACTGGCCAGTTCCGGTACGCCCGCCTGGCATATGAACCCAAAGTCGGGGCGCCGCCGCCGCGGGCGGCGAGGCGCGGCGAAACCGAACCGGGACGCGGTCGGAGGGGGAAGCGCGCTACGGTGCGCCCCCGAGGGGCCGCGGGTGCTCCGTGCCCGTCAATTCGCCTCGACCTTGGGTTCATCGTGCCCGTACGCGTCGGCGGAACCGGTTTCGACCGACCGAGGAGGACCGGGTGCCAGGGGGCGTCGAGCACGACAGGCACAAGACGCCACTACCGAAGCAAGGTCGAGGTCCTGCGTGACCTCCTCGAGGCGTCCCGGGTGGACCACGGTAAGACCCACATCATCGGTCGGGCCTTCCTCAACGAGGACCTCTTCGAGCGGTACGCTTCCTTGGCCCTCTCCGAGGGTCTCCTAGAGGCCGTCGAGGGGGGATACCGGGTCACTCCTTCCGGTATCACGTGGCTGGAGGCAGTCCGCCGCGTGCTCGAGAAGCGTACCGCGCTCGCTTCCGCGCTCAGTGAGCTGGCCCGGATCTCGGACCGTTCACCGGCCCCGAGGACGTGGGACGCCCCGCCGGTGGAGCGCAGCGCGTCAAGCCTCTCCGCCGAAGAACACCCGCCGGCGCTCGATTCGGTGATCGAGGAGCTCGGCCTCCCCGGCACCCGTTCCCCGCCCTCCCCTCGGGGCGAGGGCGCCGGCGGAGCGTCGGCATCCTCCCGGGTCCGAGTCGATCTCGCGCGAGGCGTGTCGCCCCGGCGCCGGCCGCCGAGGCGAAGGAGCCGTCCGTGATCTCACCTACGGGAGTCCGCGGCGTACGTCCCTGGCTTCTCTTCGCTGCCGTGCTCGCGGTCGGGCAGTCGGTCTACTTCGCGACCCCCACGCTCACTCCCGAGGTCGCCCGAGCGGTCAGTCTCGCCGTCCCGCTCAGCGCGCTCGCGCTCTTCTTCCTGTTCGTCCGGTGGGACGGGAGTACGCCGCGCGACCACGGGCTCTTCCTGCCCCCCGACCCGGCCCGGGCCCTCGGCGTCGCCGCGCTGCTGGTCGGGGTCTACCTCATCGCCGTCCTCGAACCCGGGTTCGGCTTCGGGTTCCTGGCGGGGGCCGAGGACACCGTGGACAGCGTCCTCTACTGGATCGCGTACGCTCCGCTCACCGCCCTGGCCGGCGAGGCGGTCTTCCGAGGGTATCTGCTCGATCGCTGGCTCAAGCCGGGCACCCTACCGGCGTCGCTCGGGGTCTCCTCGGTGCTCTTCGCGGTCGCCGGGACGAACGTGGTCGTCCTCGAAGGGCTCGAGCCGGTCTCGTTGGGACGACTGCTGCTCAGCCGCGTTGCCCCGCTCGTCGTCCTCGGCGTCGTGCTCGGCTTCTACTACCTCTGCGCCGCGAGGAACCTGCTCGGGCCGTTCGTCCTCCGTACCGGGATCCTCCTCTTCGTGGGACTCTCGCCGCTCCTCGCCGGCTCGCCCGGCTGGCAGCTCTCCCTGCTCCTCGAGCTGTTCGCCTACGGTCTCGTCCTCGCGCTCCTGCTCGTCCTGTACCGACCGTCGCGCTTCCTCGCCCGCGCCTATCTCGGGGAGAGGTTCGGTCCCCGCCGGGGACGGTTCCGGGAGATCCGGGAGCGTCGGAGAGAGCGTCGGTCCCTGGTCGTCGCGAGCGTGGCCGTCGCGCTCGTGCTGTCGGGGACGTTCGTCACCCTCGTGACGACCCTCGGGACCAATCCCCCGTTCCTCGCCATCTCGAGCGATAGCATGAGCCCGACGATCCACCGGGGGGACATCGTTCTCGTCCGGCAGGCCGACGCCGCGTCGATCGGCGTCGGAACGGTGATCGCCTACTCCTCCTCCTGCATGCCCTCCCCGGTAGTACATCGTGTCGTGGCCGAGAGCCCGGGAACCGGCGGCCCAGTGTACACGACGAGGGGGGATGCGAACGGGGTGAACGATCCGTGTCCCGTGCCGATCGGCGCCGTCATCGGGCAGATCGTTCTGGTCGTTCCCCTCCTCGGTTTCTTCGCCCTCTCGCCGGCGTTGTCGGTCGGAACGGTGGTGATCGCGGTCGTCGCCGTCGCCCTGCTCCGGCCCTCGTCGTCGTCGTTCTCCCATCGGAGGTGGCATCGATGAAAGGTCCGATCGCAGGGGTGGCGGTGCTGATCGTGCTGGCCGCGTGCGCCGGGTACTGGATCGCGTACGACGAGTCCCACGCCTCCCAGACCCCGGTCTCCACCACGTTCCAGTACGAGGAGACGGGGGTCTACTCGTACGTGGCCGAGCTGAAGAACAACTCGCTCTACGGACCGGTCAACCTGACGAACCCCAACGCGACCCTCTTCTACGGGATCACCTCGTGGCTTCACGTCACGTACGTCTACCACATCACGCTCGACCGGGTCGTGAACACGACCGTGAACGCCGAGGTGCCGGTGGTCCTGGAGAGCTCGGTCTGGTCGAAACCGCTCGGGGCACAGAACGCGACGTTCGCGGCGACCGGCGCGAGAGGGGCGACCCTCGCGGTCACCTACGACCTCAACGTGACGTCGGTCGTCTCCTTGGTCTCGTCGATCGTGAACGACACCGGCTACCAGCCGGATGCCTTCGCCGTCCGGTTCAGCCCGACGGTGACGACCTCCGTGGACACGGGGGGCACGGTGGCTCCGGTAGAGTTCGCCTCCACGCTCGCGTTGAACTTCACCTCCCAGCAGATCGTGCCGAGCGCGCTCCTTTCCTCCGCTCGGGGGGCCCACACGATCCTTGGAAGCCCGACCGGCGGAGTGCCGGGGATCTGGGGGAACGCCTACCTTCCGATCGGGATCCTGGTCGCGAGCCTCGGGGCCGCCGGCTATCTCGGGCTCCGTCCGTCCGGCGGATCCGATCGCCACCCCCGATCCCGTCTCGAAGCCGACCTGCGGGCCTACCGGGACGAGATCGCGGAAACCGATACTCCCCCGCCGCGCCAGCCGTCGGTCGAGGTCCGGTCGTGGGCCGACCTGGTGAAAGTGGCCGACACCCTCGGGCGGCCGATCCTACGGCTGGCCGACGCGACCGGCGGGGCACGGGAGGGATCGGTCTTCTACGTCCTCGCGGATTCCGTGGCCTACGTCTACCGGATCGAGGAAGCGGACCGGCCCGGGGAACCGACCGGACTCCGGGGCCCATCTCGCGACGCCCCCGGTCCGGCGGGATCCGTCGACATCCGGGCCGCCGTCGGCGAAGGGGACCGATCGCTCGGACGGTTCGTTCGGGAAGTGAGCGACGTCAGCGAACGCCTGCGGACGAGCGGGGTCGGGGGCGAGCCTCGGAGAGAGGTGGACGCGCTCCTCCTTCGCGCGATCGCTCGGGCCCGGCAAGGGCATCTGGACAGCGCGGAGCGGCTCCTTCGCGAAGCGGCCGAGCGAGCGGGTCGGACCGACCTCCGATAGCTCCGGGGCGGAGCCCGGGGCCCCGACGCGGTGCCCGGATCATAGGATTCCCGGGTTTGCTCTGGAGCAGTGGGCTCGGACCTTCGCAGTCGGCTTGCCATCGCCCGCCCATGCCCGGTACGAGGTGAAAGGCCTCAGGCTGAGAAAATGTCGGGCAAGTGGGTTGTGGGACTGGTCGGAGTGTTCGTCGTGCTGGGCGTCGCGGGGGTCGGATTCGCGGCCTTCACGGACCCGTTGACCATCAATGGGAGCGCCACGGCAGGTACCTTGGACGTGCATATCGTGGACTACAGCAACAACGTCGCCTACCCGGGACACACGTACCTCACGCATCTCAGCGGTGACAAGAAGTCGATCGACCTCTATGCGTGGAACCTGGTTCCGGGCCAGTACCCGAACGAGCAGGTGAAGCTGAAGAACGTCGGCACGCTCCCGGCGCACATCGCCGTCACGCTCGTCAACAGCGACGGGAACCTCGTGGCCATGGGCGGCGCCGATGCCTTCGATGTCCAGACCACCTCGGGGCTCACCGCGGTGGGAGGTGTCTGGAGCGTCACACACTGGGTGACCCTCTACCCGGGCCACTCGATCTGGGACACGATCTACGTCGGGATCCCGGCGGGATCGACGTCCGCACCGGCGAGCACGACCTTCACGATCGTGTACACCGCGACCGCGGGCACCTGAGCACCGAGAGACGCCTGCGAGTCGCAGCGCCGGTCGAAACCCTTTCCGGGCGGGCCGGTGGGGACCCCCACTCCCACCGACCCGCCTCCCGTATCCTTCGCGGTCTCTCCGAAGGGCAGGACTTTTCCCCCGAGACCCCACCGGATCGTGCGCTCCTGGAGCGCCGCCGGACCTCCGTACCGGTCGGCGGCCGAAGGGCCCGGGGGGTAGCGGCGGATCCCGACCCGCTCCGCGGAAGATCCAGGACCGGGCTCTCGACACATGCCTCCGGAGGCCGACCCACTTCTCCGTACGCTCCGAGCCCGTTCGGGCCGTCCGGACGTCGAAGCGACCTAGGCCGGCAGCCCGCCGTCGATCGGTACCCCGGTCCCGAACATCCCGATCGCCGATCCGAGGGCGACGAGCCAGGACAGCGGCGGGAGATGGAGGCTACCGGGCCAGACCTCGGGGAACCGCTTCCGCTTGTCGCCCGAGCGTCCGACCGGTGCCCGCGCCGCCCCCGCATCATGGGACAATGGCCGGTGAGCAGAGCGCGAGAGGGACCCGGCAGCGAATGTCGGTGCCGACGCGTAGGCGGAGCCCGACGGAATGCTCGGGATCGGCGCCCGTGACGCGGTAGGAGGAAGACGGACCCTTGCGCCCTCGACCAAGGCGCCCGCGGGTTCTGGCGGGGCCTTCAAAGCGACGACCCACCGATGCCACCGCCCTTCCGCGGACCGGCCTTCGGCATCCCGGACGGAGAGCGCGGTCAGATCCTCCACGGCGGTGGCGAGCTCCGTTCGACGCTGGATCACGAGGTTCGCCGCGTTGAGCCAATCCTTGCCCCGGTCCGTAGCGCGGAACCCTATCGCGGTCCGCCGGAGCAGGCCCTGTTGCAGGGCCACTCCGGAGTAGCGAGAGAACGAGTCTTCGTTGAGGTTGGCCCGCCCGATGAGGCGGCCTTTCCGCATCTCCGACACCGCGGCGGCCACGAGGTCTCGGAGAACCTCGACCTTCGTTCGATACCGCCGACTACCGGTGCTCGTGGTCGTCCCCCCTCGGCCCGGGGCAAGCGTTCTCCCGGCGCCGGTGAAGGGCGCACGCGCTCCGATAAACGCATAGTGGCACGGAATTGACCTACCGGCCCGGTTCGCGCGCCTCACGACCGGCGGCGAAGGGTTGGGGCTCGCAAACCCCGTTCGACATGTAGGTCCCGCGCTCTTCCCACTCCCGAGCTCGAGCCGATAAGGGCGACCGGGTCGGTCCTCTCTCGGGCGCGCAGAGGGACTTCCTCTGGCGACCGGCTCGGTGGTGTGCCCCTTGACCCGCGAGTTCCAGCAAGGGTCGGAGGCCATTCCACCGGGACCAAGGCCGGACTCGGGGCTCGGCAGGGCATTCGTCTGAGTTGGCTCGAACGAGGCGTGGGATCACCCTCTCGACCGGCGGGTCCGAAGAGGGAGCTGCGGCCGTCCTCGAGTGGGCGGGTAGCCCAAACTTATGAAGAACGGGGCATCCGCCCAGACGGTTGCCACTGTAGCTCAGTCGGCAGAGCGGCTGATTCGTAATCAGCAGGTCGGGGGTTCAAGTCCCTCCAGTGGCTTTGGTCCAAGGGTTCATATCCGTTGACAGCCCTCCCTCGAAGCGATGGGTCAATCCCCGGTCGAACCGGCCGCCGACAATCGCCGGTTCGACATCCACGACACGCACGCCCAGATCGCCCACGCGGAGGCCCGACTGCGCTCAGGGGACTCGGGGGTCCCACCCGAGACCGCTCAGGCGATCCTCGAGTTCGTTGAGGCTCGTAGAGAAGCCGTCTCCGCGCAGAGGACGGTGACCTACCTTCGCGAATCTCCAGGCGGCCTCGAAGAGACTCGGCCGGGACCTTCTGGAACCGAACCGGGAGACGCCCGCGAAGTTCCTGCGGGCCTACCGCGAGAAGGAGGTCTGGACCAAGCTCACTGTGCGCTCCGTCCTCTACTCATTCTGGAAGTGGCGGTTCAATCGTGATGGGAAGGACTTCCCCCGCTGGCTCAAGATACCGCTCTCTGCGCGAGGGGCGAGCCGGAAAGACCACAACGATGTGTTGACCCCGGAGGAGGTCGCACGCATCGCCGATCACACAGTCAACCTCCGCGACAAGGCTCTGATCTGGGTCCTCTACGAGAGCGGAGGACGGATCGGCGAGGTGCTGACCCTGCGAATCGGCGACGTGGAGAGAACCGAATACGGGGCGGTCCGCCTCTACTTTCCGACGGGAAAGACCGGTCGACGAACTGTCCCCCTCTTTGAAGCCGCGGTGCCGAACCTTCTCCTCTGGCTCAAGAACCATCCCCGAGCCAGCGACAGGGACGCTCCCCTCTGGGTCCAGATCGAGCAGGCGAACCCGAGCGGAAGTGGAATCGGCTACCGCTACGTCGTCAAGTTGCTCGAGCGAGCGGCGGCCCGCGCCGGCGTGGCGAAGCCGGTGAATCCGCACAGCTTCCGGCATTCCCGAGCCACGGCTGTGGCACAGAATCCCCAAGTCTCGACCTCGGTGCTCGAGAAGTTCTTCGGTTGGCAGCCGGGTTCGTCGATGGCGAAGACGTACGTTCACCTGTCGGGCAAGGAAGTCGAGGACGCCCTTGCCCGAGCCCACGGGATCGACCTCGGCAGATCGGAAACTCCGATGTCGAAGCTCCCGCGTGTGTGCGCCCGCTGCTCTACCTCAAACGACCCTGACGGGAAGTTCTGCGTCCAGTGCGGTGGTCCGCTCAGTCTTGAAGGCGTGGAGGAGCGGGCGAAGTGGAAGGCCGAGGAAGATGCGCTTGCCAACCTTCTTGACGACCCGAAGGTCCGCTCATTCATCGCGCGCCGGCTGAGGGTACATCTCGGCCGTGCAGAGGCGTAACGGTCTGCTCCCCCGGACGGGTCGCGATCTTGGGTCCGTTCCCATTCGAGCCGCAAGGGTTGCAATCAGTCTCGGAAGGGGGCATTAGGAAACCCTGCTCTCCGCAAAGGATCCGGCAGCGCTCTAGGGTGGGGGGGTTCTACAAGGTGCCCCTTTTGTGAGCATCGCCTGTGGCCCTAGTTCTTGCGATGAGTCGAGGAACACAAGGTGGAGGCTCGAAGACGGCGCCTTCGAGTGTGAGACTACTCGATTGGCTCGAAGGGTTCGGACCGGAGCAGGCGCGTGTGGTCGACGTACGACGGATTCTCGGCATCCTGTCAGGGGAGGATTTCACGTCTGATTGGCGTATACTCCCTTCGCTCTACCGCACAGACCGGAAGAAGTATCTCTTTCACAAGCGCAGGATTGACAGATTGCTTCGGGGCTCGCCCTCATCGGTCAACGCGAAGCGACCCTGGACGCCTCGAAGGGCCGTACTTGGCGGTCCAGTGAACAGACTCCCGGAGTTCACCGAGGTCAACGGCTTCTTCTGGAACGACAACGACGGAAATCACCGAGTCGTCGTGGCAAAACGGAAGTGCTACCTCAGGATGAAGGGACTAGTTACTCGCGGCCGGTTCAAGCCCGAAACTCCCCCTCCGCTTCTCCAATGGGTAGCGAGTATCGAAGCTCAGGCAGAGGCACCGAGAGCGTCGAGTCGTGCGCGGTGGCCAGCTCCGCACATCGCTCCTCTATTGCCGCGTCGGTATCGTCTGCGCAAGACGACCCCTTAATCGCGACGGCCCCCACGTCACCCCCGCGTGCACAAATCTCACTCTTCGACTGGCGACCGCCTCCGTGGGCCAAAGTATCATGGCTCATTTCGGAGTCCACCAGCTGATGCGAGCGCGAGTCGTCGCGGTGGGTGTTCTGATGATGATCGTCGGGGCACTTCTCTCTCTTCTCGCATTCCTGCTCGCATCCAATCGAAGCTCCTTGGATGGACTGCTACCCGATACAATGATTGCGTATGGTGGCGTCATAGGACTGATTGGATTCGTCCTCTTGATCGTCGGTTTAGTGGCGAAACGGAAGTCGGGCCAGGCCGTCCCCTCTGCGACGCCTGCGTCCTCGCGGTCTTGCCCTTCACGCGGCGTTGGCAACGCTAGCGCCGCTCTCTTCTGTCAGAAGTGCGGAAGGCCTCTGCCGCCACCCGCGTGAGCATCAGTAGTACAGGCGACCCAGATCGGGATTTGAAAACGGACCGTTACGCCCAACCCATAGTCGAGGTCGGGTCACTCAATCAGAAGCCTTCAGATTGGTACCTAAGTCACTCAGCCCTCGCCAGCCCGAGGAGGAGCCTATAAACGACCATTGCGAGTCCACGAACCTTCGACCGATGGCATCGTATGCCCTGCCGGTACCGAGGTTTTGGGTCATCGTACTGGTTCTCCTGCTTCTGGTCATCGTGCCCTCGATCACCGGAGGGGTGACCATCGCAGAAGGTTACACGGCCGGCGGCGCCATTCTGGTCTTATTGGCGATAGCAATGCTCATCGGTGCAGTGTGGTGGGTGGACTCTTCACACCGCAACGAGTTGGAAGCAGAGAAGGCCGCACACGCTCGAGTCCTCGAAGTCCAAGCAGCCGAAGCTCCGCGAAGATCGGAGCAGGAACAACGACGATTAAGGCGTGAAGAGCTGCTCCGGCTCTCTCGACAGGACTTTCAGGATGCCGTCATCGGAATGTTGGGAGGAGTATCGAATCCGATCAAGGCTCGTGACTTTGGAGTTGACGGTCACCTATCCGATGGAACTCCGATCCAAGTGACGCAGAGCCCGAATGTACCGCGAAACAAGGTCGACCTGTTTCTTGCTGCCGTTCTCCGCGAGAAGCGGACTGCGGGGACTATGGTGGCGCTCTCATATTCCCAAGGTTCCTTGGACGAGGCGGAGCGGTTAGCGAGGGAACAAGGAGTGAACCTGACTCTCCGTACGCTCGACGAGATTCTCGGGCTCTCTTCCCGTGACGTCTGCTGAGGGGACGCGGATCCAACGACCCCCGTCATCCGTAACCCACCCCTTAATCACCCAACGTCCCATCCACCCATGCCGCAGAGTGATGGGCAGGCTATATGCCAACGAGAAAGGACACTGAGAGAGAACCCCCGAGCGAGAAGGAATACGTGCTCATCCCAAGACATGCAGGGGTGAGGCTCCGGATGACCCAGCTACCCGGCGAGCCCGAGCCGAGCCCTCAGGTGTTTACATGCCCGACGTGCCCTGCTGACCAACGATTGGTCATGGTGTCCCTTGAAACGGTGAACCTGCGGAACAAGCTTCGACTCCGAAAGCAGGGCAAGAAGGTCGAAGAACTCCATCTTATCCTCTCCCTGAATCGAAGACAGGCAGAACAACTCCTCGCGGGGTTTCGTGAAACCGCGCAGCCCTAGAACCGGTCCGAGCTGAAGCTATTCAACTTGGAGGTTCGGCTGAGGGAATACAGAGGCGCAGAGTCATGGAGGAATCAGCTTGCCATTCACATACGGAAGCAAGACGGAGAACAATCTGATTAGTCAAGCCTTCGACGGCCGTCGGGGGTTTAAAGCTGAGGACAGCGATTCGGATTCGATCATGGAGGACCACGGAGGAACCTGTCCCGAATGCGCGCGCCTTTTCGGAGAGGATGCCGCCTTCGTGCCCCTGTCTGTCGCCAGGTGGGTCAAACGACACTGCCTTGAGATGAACTTCGTTCACGACGACCGTGAACTCGATGTGCTGGCGCAGTTGGAGTGGGACGAGGATCTGCAGCGGCAGATGCCCGCGCGTACTCGGCGCGAATTCAGAGCGTGGCGAGAGAAACGCAGTCAAGGGACACACCCACCTATCGAGCTCGGAAAGGGGATTTTGACGGCTCCCCACCGGACACCTCCGTGCCGTTTCCACGGACGTTCTTTCCGGGTTGGCGGCGTCTAGTTAGCTCCCCATGCTGAAGGAGAATATGTTCACACCCATGCCGAATCGACGGTGGGGAGATGTCCTGAGGGACAAGTGGTTGGAGGCTATGCGGAACGAAGCGAACAGTCGCGGTTGGGCTTTCACGGAAGAGGGGCCGGTAAACAACCGTAAGGACAACACGGCGTTCACCTTGAACACCGCCCCCGCCGCTGACTCAGACCCGTCCTCGGTAGAAACACCGAACGGTGTCTCTCACATCGTGTGCGGGGTTCTCCACGCCACTTACTCATTGGACCGTTGGGCGGTCTCCCGGAAGATTCTGGCAGACTTGGACAGCCACTCCAAACTAACCGGGGACAGGTACGTCGCCGTCCTTCTCTATAAGGCTCACGACGTTGGCTGTGTCCTATACCCCAAGGACATCCAATCTCGGACTCAAGGGACGCCGATCGAGGGGACGATGGATATTGTGAGAGATGACCTCGATGGTCTGACTTGGTTTGATACGATGCCGTACTGCGCGGACTGCCTTGTACTCTCAACACCACCACCGGGTTCGTTGACCCTTTCGGGTCTGGATATAGAAGTTCCTCCCTCCCGCCCAATAGACCGTCGTCTCGCCAAGGAACAGGTGAGGCACGACCAGTTCTGTCCTCATGGCCAAGTGCTCCTTCTCAAGTCACGGGAGAAGGGGGTGAAGGCTGCAGGTGATGGTTGCTGGGTCGGCGGAGAGCACCCGGACGCTGGAGGTAATACACAGTGACAGGCTCGGACTCGTTACGAGAGTCCACGGCGGGATTCTATGGACGCGTTGGGAGCGAAGTCCCCCTATCGGAAGCGTCGCGTGACCGCCGTCTTCAACCCTGGAGTCGTGAACGAAAGGCTGAGACCCGGCTCGGCATGAATCCGAAGCTCCGGCTCGCTTCTGGCGATTTCTGGTTCTCCGCAGCTAAGTTTAAGATGCACCCGTTGACTGCGCGTTTGGATGACAGGGTCGCGTCGATTTCTCGCCATCGAGCGCGCGTTCCTGTCGTGTGTGACCGATTGGGCGACCCCGGGTTCGCCATCGGCCGCGGTCCACCGGAGCAGGCATGGACCCAAACGAGAACCCGGAGCCTTCGGACAGCCGAGGTAGCGACCGTCCACGTGTGTGCTTCCGCCCACCGGGCGGCCCCGTGGGTAGATTGAATGACGACCGGAGACTGGGAGGGGCAGATCGTTCTTGCCCTTCCAGTACGTCGAGCTCCTCCGTCCAGATCCGGGCTACGAGGCCGTCGGTAGGCGGTGTGGGGCTCCGACGGTCTCCCTCGATCGGGCGCCGCCGGCGCATGCGGTGGTTTACGGTTTCGGTGTCCGTAGTTGCCGTTCTCATCCTCCTATCCTCATCGATCGGATTGATTCGCGCCGCTGGGAGCGGGGGCGCCTTCCCCGCCGGGATCGTGGGTTCCGCCACTCCGTACTATCCGTTGCTGGTCCCTCCGTCGATGTGGCCGTCACCGGACACTGCCGTGCCGTCCACGTCCGGGGTCAACCTGTCACTTCCGCAACTAGTGGGCGTTTCCAGAAGTTCCTAGCCTAGCACGCGGGCCTGCTACCACCCGTCTACTTCGGGATCGTAGTCATCGAGGCGCTCGAACCCTTTCACTCCGAGGATCGACAGCGCCGAGGGGGAGTCGAGGACCATTTGCCGTATGGTTCCGAGCAGATCCTTCTTCTCCCGTTTCTCGAGATCCTTCAGCACCTTGTCCAGATCCACGAACGACCGTGGCTTACGCTTGTACGTCTCGAGGAGCGCCGCCACATGCTTGCAGGGGTAGTATTCGGACGGACACGTGCACTGGGCCTCCTTCTTCCGTCCGGCCGAGGCTTGGGTCCGGTACACGCCGGAGTTCCCTTGGATTCGGCAGACCAAGGTCGACCCGACCTTCATCCGTTCCCGCATCCGTGGGGAGTCCACATACTCGTCCACCCGGTCCTCCCACGAACGCCCCATTGCCGGGCTCACTGGAGGTAGGCGAGGCCCGCGCAATCGAAGCACTCCTCCGGAGTGCCTCCCATCGACCCGCTCGGAAGATACGAGCGCTCGTAGCGCTCCGTGCTGTACTTGTAGAACGCGAAACCCCACACGTCCGGCCGCCCGGCATACTCGAGCCGACAGAGGTGGGTCGGAACACTCTCCACCTTCCCCGGCGAATCCTCGTCATAGCAGTAGGCATCCACCTGGGCGTACCGCCCTCGGAAGCGAACCTCCACCCGAGCGCATCGCTCCCTCCATCGCTGCTGGGCGCGAGCCCGAAGCCGCCCGGTCAACTCCCGCCGCAGCTTCGGAGGGATTCCCTCCGTCGACCTCTTCATCCCTTCTCCTCGCGATGCAGGGGTTCCGGGTTCTTGGACTCTTCCTCGGACCATCGCTTCAGGTCCGCTCGAAGGTCCTCCCGCGTGTACGTCCATCGGAAGGGCCGTGGATGTCGATTCCATCGAGCGAGGAACCCACGGATCCTCGCCTCCGCTTCCTCCCGATTCCGGAAATCTCTCGGTGTCAGTGCCTTCTTCGTCAGGATCGCCAAGAACAGCTCCTCCTGGTCGACCCAGCTCGCGTGCACCGGGGTGTGCACGGCCTGCGCTTGGGGGAACGCCCCTTTCAGCCATGGCCCGAAGCTCTTCGGATGATGGGCGCTCCCGTTGTCGATCACCCAGAACACCCGAGAGGCCGTGGCGTAGGGTTCCTTCTCCATCACCTCAGTGACGAAGGCACGAAACGACTCCGCGGTGTTTCGAGGGGGGAGCCCCCCGAACACATCCCCGTGTCGAACGTCGAGCGCTCCCTGGAAGCAGAGGGTTCCCTTGCGCGTGTATTCGAACTCCACCTTGCCGCGTTCCTTCGGCCGAGGGGCGCGGGTGGCCACCTTCCGCTGAAGGATCTGGACCCCGGTCTTCTCATCGGCACAGATCACTTGGTCCTGGGGCCCCAACGGCCGACCGTTCCACTGGCCTTCGTAGAGATCGAGGATCGGACCGGCTCTTTCGAGGAAGTCCGGAGCCCTCTTGTGGATCCACGTGCGATAGAACCACGGTCGAATCCCATCCTGGTGAAGGACCCGCCACAGGGTGGTCCGGCTGGGAAGCGGCCGGAGCCGTTCCTTCCGAAGGACGGAATGGATCTCGGAGAGGGAGAAGCGGCTGAGCGGTAGGCCCCGCTCGGCGGGCAACTCGCAGGCGATCGCCTTGAGGGTCGCCAAGGTGCGGGCCGGGAACTGACGAGGTCGGCCGGAGCGAGGTCGGTCCGCCAAGGCCGCCAGTCGGTCACGGACGAAGCGCTTCCGCCAAGTCTTGACGGTCTGGAGAGCGCAGCCCAGAGTTCGGGCGATCTCGTGGTTCGAAGTGCCCTCCGCGGCCAGAAGGGCGATCCGCGCACGCAAGACCTCGCGAAACGGAGCAGAGGTCCGACGAAGGCTGGCCTCGAGCCTTGAGCGCTCGCTTTCCGAGAGCACCACGGCGTAGCTGGGTGCGAGCAGTAGCCCACCTCGATAGAGGTAGGCAACACTAGGCTAAGGACTTATGGAATGTTCCACTAGCGGCGACCGGGATCGGAACCGATCCGACCTTCTTCCTCGTCTACGCGGCGACCTACCTCGTCCAGGGGTCGAACGGCACCCGGTCGCTCCAGACGGACTTTGACATCCGGGTCGGGGTCTACGCGTCTTGGCTGGCCACCGACATTGCCACCAATACGACCTCGCGGACACTGCCGCTCAATTGGTCCGTGGCTCATACCATCTACACGGCATCCGGGAACTGTTCTTCGACGGCCATCGCCGCCGCTCCGGACGGTTCGTCGGTTGTGGCCGGGATCACGTGCGGCTCCACGTCCCGGGTGTTTCGTTCCACCCCGACGAATGCACTGACGTCATGGACTGCCCTTGGGACCCTTTCAGGAACCGGGCTCGAGCTCACCATCGACCCGGCGGGTTACGCTGCGGCCACGACGATCTCGGGTGGAGACGCCGTGCAGAGCGTGTTGCCGTTCCCGACCGGGCCCGTGACGTCGACCACCCTGGGACCGGCGAGCGCGGCCCGCCCGGTGATCCTTCGTACCGCCGAAGGAGCGGTTCAGGGAGCGGTCACCGTTGACCCCGGAAGCTGGACCACGTTCTGGGCCACAACGGAGACCGGGCTCTCACCTATCGCCTACGGGATCTTCCGATTGCCTCAGAGCAACGCGTCCCCGGTGTTCAACGCGATCGGGTCGACCCAGCTCAGTGAACCCGGGGGGTATGCCAACCAGCTGTCGGTGGCGGTCGTGGGCGACACTCTCGTCGTCCTGACCACGGTCCAGGAGAACGGGACCATGGAAGCCGCGATCTCGGCCTCGGGAACCCAGGGGGAGACGTGGAACAGCCCGATCATCCTCCCGCTGACGATGGGCTCGATCATCGACCCCGAGATCTACGGCGGTCAAGATGGGAACATCTATGCCACCTGGTTGGCGAGCGACGGCGGCAATCTCTCCGCGATCGAGCAAGCCGTCCTCGCGCCGGACGGTCGGCTGCTCTCCGACCCGACCGTCATCCCCGGAGGGATTGGCCCGTGGCCGGTGAGTAACGTCGAAGTTGTGGGTTCAGCCCTCGATTCGTTCGAGCGTCCCCTGCTGGTGTGGGCAACGCCGGTCGGATCGAACGGGAACGCCCTGATCGAGACGGGCGCGTTCCCGTCTCCATCGAACATCGTCGGTCTCGAGCGAGACGCCCTGTGGAATCTCACCAGCGCGGACCTCGTCGGCTCGGGGAACGTGGCGACCTATGTGAGCGGCATGTCCGGGATCCTCACGAGCATCGCGAGCGATGCCGGGCGAGCAGGTTCGGGAGGATACTTCAACCTGGCCCGGAATCTCACCGCAGACCTATACCAGAACGACAGTCTCTCTTCCCTGGGCTACTTCGGCGAGCAGTCCTCGGGCAGCGGGAGTGGCAAGAAGTACACTCTCGCCGGAGGGGCGGACCTGACTCCCGCGGTAGAGACGGGTCCGGGATACTCCCCACCCGAGACGTATGGTGCCCTCGTTCCTTCGGTCGGCTTCGGTTCCGCCGCCACGTACTTGAGTGTCGAGACGGATTGGTTGCTGGCCTCCGAAGGTGTGGTCCCGGTGGCGGCTTCGAATCCGCTGAACAACGTCAGTCTGCCCCAAAGCCTGTCTTCATTGCCCGGATACGGGACGCCCGCCTATCCGCACAACACGGTGGATGGGAAGCTCAGCTCCGCCACGGTCACCCCGAGTGTCATCAATCCGACCACGGCCGAGCTCGGGATCACCGGGTCCTTCCCCACCTATCAGTACCAAACGACCACCGGCACGACGACCTGCGGGAGCACCCACTACCCCCTCCGAACCGATTCCTACACCGACACGCCATCGACCTTCTCGGACACGGCCTTCGTCAACAACATGGTCACCGCGCTGGGAACCATTAGCAACCTGAACGGCGCAGCCTCATAGTACCTACATCTGGCTGACCGCCGCCTTGCTCGCGCTCTCCAACCGGCTTACCGGCGAGGGAAACCTCGCCGGTAGCCTCCCCTGGACCGATCCGGCTAAATAGGTGTGGGTCTTACGTATGACCCACATGGCGGTCAAGCACAACCGCGGCTCGGGCCGCTGTTACCTCTCCCAGTGGCGCACCTACCGCCGAGACGGCAAAGTCGTCAGCGAGTACGTCCGCTACCTCGGCCTCTGCCCCGAGCACAATGCCGGTCCCTCCACCTCCGTCCTCGACCGCACGGTCCACGGCTCTTCCTATCGGGCGGGAGCGGTCCGACTGCTCTGGAGCCTCGCCGACGATTTGCAGTTCCGGGCCTCCATCGACCGGATCTGCGGCCGAGATTCCGACCCTTCCGAGCCCTCTCCGGGCCAAACCCTGACGGCCTGGGCCATCAACCGGGTCCTCGATCCCGCCAGCGCCACCCGCCTCGAACTGTGGACGCCCACCACCGACCTACCTCTCCTCGCTGGGGTCTCGGCGGACGCCTGGGCGAAGGACACCTTCTTGCGCGCCCTCGACCGGATCTGCTACGACGACCCGGCGCTCGCCCAGGTGGTCGACCACACCGCCGAACTCGAGGAGACGCTGAGCGCCGGGTGGCGGGAGCGCCACCCGCTCCTGAAGGGGACGAAGGAGGTGATGGCCTACGACCTGACGAACGTGCTGTTCTTCGGCGTCACCTGCCCGATCGCCACTCCGGGTAGGAACCCCGATCACCAGAATCGGCTCCAAGTGAACGTCGGCGCCGTGGTGAGCCGTCACGACCGGATGCTCTGGCGGCACTTCGTCTACCGGGGGAACCGGCACGGCGTGGGAACGATGCGGAACCTCTTGGTGGAGCTCCAGCGGGCCCAAGTGGCCCCCGGATTGCTCATCGTGGACCGAGGCCTCGTGGGCCGGGAGATCGTCGAGGAGGTTCGGGCGGTCGGCTGGCAGCTGCTTGGGGGGCTCTCGCGGAGTTCGAAGGAGGTTCGGGAGATCCTCGACACGGCGAAGCTGCGAGAGAACCCCTCGACGTTCGTTCAGAAGACCCGAACGGGGGCGATCTACGCCGCGAAGGTCCGGGCGAGGCTCTGGAAGTCGGAGCAGGAGGTGGTGCTCTACACGAACGCGGAGCACGCGATGGACGATCGGGTGGAACGGGACCGTGCGCTCTCGATGATCGGGAAGGTGCTCGACACGCTCTCGGAGAAGGGGAAGGACTGGTCGGAAGGGAAGCTCCACGAGGCGATCGAGGGCGTGCTCGGGGAATCGGCGGAGTTCGTGAACGTCCGGGTGCGTCGGGGCGGGGCCACGCCGAGAGTGGCGTGGTCCTTTCGGGATCGGGCGGTGAAGGCGGCGGCCCGGCGGGACGGGAAGTACGTGCTGCTCTGCACGGACCCGGGGCTGTCGGCGGCGGAGGTGGTGGAGCAGTATCTGGGGAAGGACTTCGTGGAGAAGGCGTTCCGGACGTTCAAGTCGGGGATCGAGGTGGAGCCGGTGCGGCACCGTCGGGAGCGGCGGGTACGGGCCTACCTGTTCGTGTGTGGGCTCGCGTATCGACTGGAGATGGCGCTTCGGTGGAAGCTCCTGGAGGGCGGTGTGAAGCCGGAGGACGTAGCGGAGTACCAGGAGCGGCTGCTGGAGGAGCTCGGACGCGTGGAACGAACCGAGGTCCGGCTGGGAGCTCAGGCCCGAACGTGGTATCTGAATGTCACGGACCGCGTCCGGGAGGGGTTGAGGCGCCTCAAGCAGACCGGGTTGCTCCAAGAAGGGCCCGTCGCGACCGCGGTACCGGCGTAGGTCATAGTACGAGTGCGCTGTTCAGGTAGCAAGTCGTCTTTCATTCCCAACCTCTATCTCCAGAACCTCTCCGCCGACCGGCTGTTCACCTGGTACGTTACCCTGAAGGCGACCTACGACGAGACCGATTACTGGATCATCCACAACGCGTGCACGACCCGGGAGGGTGTGACAAACCTGGGGAACAACGTCGTCCAGGGTCCCGCGTCGGTCTCGATGAGCGGGGGATCCGAGGACTCGACGACCTTGACCACTTCGGCCCAGGTGATCGAGAAGGGTACCAGCGATGTCGAGCTTCAGTGGAATAACTCCATGATGGCGGATGGCCAAGGGGTCATCAGCCCGTCCATGGGCGGTAGTGGCCTCTCCGGGTTCGTCTACCAGGCGTCCTGGAACGACACTCACACGTTCAGCAGTGGTGTGGCCTACGAAGCCGCCGTGAACACTTCGAGCTATCCGGGAGGTTGGAACAGCTCCTGGAAGCCGTCGATGTCCGCCGCCGAGCAGACCTCGTCACCGGTGCAGGCCACGAACTCCGTGTGTCAGTTCGTGTATCAGACCAACACGCTCAGCCTCCATGGACTCGTGGGGGTCGGAGGACCGAACGACACCGCGACGGTGACTTGGTGGGCGAACGGCTTCGGGGTGGGCGTGCTCGAATACTCGGAGGTCGGCACGTCGTGGAGCCAGACCGTGACGTCGGTCGTAACGACCGATTCCAATGGGACTGACAAGTACACGGCGACCGTCCACGGCCTGCCCGGTACCGCGTTCTACTCCCTAACGGCCACGACGACGGTGGCCGCCGGGGGATGCCTCAGTCTCTCGAACGCGATCTCGTCCACGGCGTTCTTCGGACAAGGGTTCACGCTGACGCCGTTCGCGTACGCCTACGATTCGATCACGCAGCAAGGTGGCGGTGAGGGGATCTACGCATACCTGTCGCCCCAGTTGTATACCCTCTACACGCAAAGCACGGTAAGTTCGACCGGAGGCTACCTGGACTACGGACCGGCCAACGACGCGGGGCCGAACATCACCATCCCCATCTCGTCGCTATCTTCCATCACCTGTGGAGGGAACTGCTTCCTGGTGAACATCACGCCTACGAGTCCGAACCTGAACTATGTGGTCCAGGAGACGCTCAACTTCTCATGGGACGGCGGATCGTACTCCATGCACAGTGCTCCGACGACCTTCAACTACCTCTGGGACACATCGGGGGATGGCCTGACGGATGCGGAGAAGGTCCGCGGCTGGAACGTGACCTACCAGGACCTTGCGGGCACCTACCACACCCGCCACGTCACGGCCGAACCCAGCGCCTTTGCGACCAATGGACTCGTGGGAGACTACGTGGAGAAGGAGTTCGGGCTCGACCCGGGCACGGTCGACACGGCAGGCAGCCACATGCTCGATACATGGAACCTAACGTTCAATCTCCAGCCGGCAGGCGGGAGTCTACCTACCGGCTCGGACCTCCGAGTCTGGTACGAGAACTCGACCTACGAGCCGTTCGCGGCAGGTCTTCAGTATTCCCACGGGCTCTATGAGACGGGCAATCCACCGGCCAGCGAGCGGAACGCGACCAACATCTCCGCCACGGGAGGCGTCAACATCGGGGACGGGAGCCCATGGGCATCGACTGCGCTCTTCAGCTACCCCGCGCTCGAGACATTCGTCGGTCTGTCCGGTGTCCAGAACGCGGGCTGGCTGCGGGCCGTCGAGGGGAGCTGGCAGGGGATCCCGACCCTCACGGTCGAAGGGAAGCTCTCTTGGGGGGCGGATCCCCTGGCCGCATCCACCCCGAACGACGGGGTTTCGGACGGGGCGCGGGTCAACCCGCTCTACGATGTCGGTCTCGAGTTCCATTCCGTCTATGCGAACCTGACCGGGCTCGGGTCGGGCAACGATGGCAATGGCTACGCGGTCGAGATGGTCGAGGGCTACACCGATGATGGCGGGAACTGGCGATACATCAACAACTACTCCACGCCAGCGGTATACGGCAACAGCAGCTCCCACCATGGAGACGTCACCGACTACACCACCACGTTGCCGGTGGGTCAAACCCAGCCGACCCAGACGATCTCGCTCGAGGTGGCGGAGAACATCACTCCGGGCCAGGGGCCCCAGCCGGCCTATATCAACGGGAGCGGTACCGGAATCTCCGAAACGTACGACCTCGTCCGAGGAGGCAATTTAGTCGTGAATGTCGTCGGCTGGTCCGGGCACGGCGGCTACTCCACGCTCTACGGGGTGTTCACGGAGGTGCCGATGGGAACCAAGGCGCCGACGTGGCTCTGGGTCCCCACGGACAACTCGACCGTCAACGGTCTCCCGATCGGCCTCCAGCGATACACCGGCGAGCAGTCGTTCGACCTCGTGGTCGTGAACGTCTCCTCCTCGGCCCTCTCCTCCGACCCGATCCCGCTCCCGTGGGGCGGGACGACACCGACCGGGATCCCGCTCTCGGCCGGCCTGAACGACTTCCTGGTCCCGCGGGAGCAGTTCCTCTACTCTCCCTTCGGCCAGGCGATCTTCCTCGGGAAGAGCACGAGCTTCAATGCCTCCCAAGCCCTGCCGTTCAACGGCTCGATCGAGTGGGGCGACATATCGGGGTTCGGCAGTCCGAACCCGATGGTCGACCTCGGCGCCTACTGGCAGAACCGGGCCATCGCCTCCGGACCGGGGAACATCACCGGGTATAACGAGACCGGTACCGCCGCGGGCACCACGGATGCCATCTCGGTGATGGTCGGTCCGTCCGCCACCACTGCCAACACCGGCGGCCTCCCCTCGAACCCGAGCCTCTACTCGACCGTCGGCGATCCCTCGGCCCTGCAGTCCATCGTCACCCTCAACATCACCAGCCCGGACACGCTGGACCTCCTCCTCGCCGCCCTGCTCGATAACACCACGGGCGGATCCAACGCGGTGAACGGTACCCTCGAGTCCGTCACCTACCAGATCGGGTTCCTCGGACTGAACCCGACCGTACTCAACGCGATCCCGAACGGGACAGAGCCGAACGACGGGCTCTACGGACAACCGAGCAGCACCTGGCCGCCGAACCCGCCGAGCAGCCTCTGGGGCTCCTTCTGGAACGCGGTCACGAGCTTTGTGGTCAACCCGCTCGGCACGGTCCTGTCGCTCGTCAACACCGTGTGGGACGCCGCTACGGCCGCGTTCACGTACCTGAACCACCTCGCGCACGAAGCGGTCGCGATCGGGGCGGAGGTCGTGGCGCGGACCGCAGCCGCGATCGTGCAGGCGGGGAGGGAGATCGCGAACGCGTTCGAGGTGTTCTTGAACTGGCTCTACACGCTCGTCAAGGACGCACTTGCGGTGGTTATCGACCCGATACTTAACGCGGCCCAGAGTTTCGACAGCACTCTAGCGACTCGGGCCAACGTGACTGTGAGCGACCAAGGCTCACTCGGTTACGTGACCCCCGCTGATGGGCTAACTTGGGCACGGGCATTCGACCCAGTAGCCTACCTTGGGTTTGCATTCGCAGTCGGTATCACCATCGTAATCGGGATTGTTACAGCCGTCACTCTAGGAGCAGGGTTCGTTGTCGGGGTGATCTTGTCCCTCATTCCCACGCTCGCGCAAGAGCTAATCCATGGACTGGCGACAGTGACGTCACTCACTTCGAGCGCGGTGACAACTCTCGAAGATAGCTTCTCCAACTCGGTCTCGCAGACTGACTGGGAAGCTTTGGCAGGTGCCGTATCGATCGGGGCGTCGAGCTTCGACTTCTTCTTTGCGTTGGCGACAGCGGCGATGAAGGGACTCACCAACACCATCGCAGGTACCCTCGCCCTCTCCATCATCGTTGACCTCGTCGTCTTTGTGGTGAGCATCGTGAACTGGGCGAGTCATCTCGCAGACATCGCCATCGCCGCCCTCTTGCTGGCGGGCGCCGGAACGTATGTCGCGTTCAGAGCACTGGGTGCGAGCGCGAGCATTCCGGAATTGAAGACTTACGCCACCGTCTCCGTCATCTTGGCTGGAGTGGGACTTGCTGCTGCCGGGGCCGATGTCCATCTGGCGGAGTCGTGACAGATGGGGCCGACGGAGGATTCGGATGCTCGGGAGTTTGATGTCGGCACTTTGAATGAGCAATCAAACAGGGCAAAGAAGGCCAAGCTCAAGGTGCTCGTGGGAGGAGCGGTGTTCATTGTCGCGTTCGGGCTATTCTTCCTAGCAACTGATTGGACTTCTGCGATTGGTGGTACTCTTTCAACCGTGAGGCTCGCCACGCTTCTCATAGTCTTCATAATCGTTGGATTAGTCCTTTCGGCGATCATCCCGGGGATCGCGTTGACCCGGGGTGGTGCAAACCATGTTCGGATCGACGATGCCGGGGTGGAGTTCAACACCCTTTCTGGTAGAGACATGCAGATTACTTGGTCCGACCCGCGCTTATCAATGAAACTACTCGACTTCAGCCAAATTCCCCATAGGAGTGAGCTGACCGGCATTCGGCATGTGATTCGTATCGGCCGAGTCGAGACTCCTCTTTCGCCCGAGGCTTTCGACGAATTGCTTAAGCGCGCAAAACGCCACGGACTCGCGATAAGGAGTTCTCGTGCGAGCCGCTGGATATACCCTTCGGCGGTTGCCCCCATCGTGTACCGAGTGAGCGGCCGCTCAGGCTTTACCGTCCATTGGCACCAAGGAGGTGGGACCTGATTCAGCCTTTCGAGCGCACCCCGACGGGCTTTGCCGTCGCGCGATTTGTGGAACGTGAGGGCCCGGTTTGGTCACGGGGCTCACGCGTAATGGTACGCGCGCTCACGTTCCTATGGAAGACTATCGAGCGTTGTACCGATAAGTCTGAGTCCTGCCTCTCCCTCGAAATCCCGAAACTTGGGTCGCGGCCGTATTCCGGTCGTCGAGGGGTTGGCCAGTCGAATCGATCGCTTCCCGACGTTTTTTCCCGACTTGTTTCGATGCGCCCACTCGTCGAGCTTGAGTGAGGGGAGCGCCCACCAGGTTCCCGCGGCTTCCGAGTAGAACATGAAGAGGTAGTTGGGACGAGGATTGCGCAACTCGAAAGCACTGAAGAAGGCTGCATCGCGCGGGGCCACGTCCTTTGAGCGCGCCTTGACCTGCACGTCCAGATACTTTGGGTGACCGCTGGGGTCCTCCCGTCTTATCACGCAATCAATCCCCTGGTCGTCCACCAATGTCAGATAGACGTCGAAGCCGCGCCTTAGAAGCTCGGAAATCGCGACGAACTCCTGGCGCTTGCCGAACGAACCGGAACTTCGGAAAGTCCCTCTCACTTTCGAGCTATCGTCACGGTCGTCATAAGGAGCCCTCTGGCAACACCCCACATACCACCGAATCGCTGCGTCTGGGACTGGTGCGGCGGCCCTGGAGCACGCATCGCGAAACGGGTTCGCATGGGAATGTGAGCTCTCCCTTAGCCCGTCGTCTTCTTGGTGGGGTTCCCGAGTATGTTCAACATGTAGAGCCACCACTCCGATTGTGTGTTCTCCTCGAGTCGCTTGGCGGCCCAGACTGTATCGGTCGAGTGAATCGAGTAGAAGATGTTGAATCCGTTGTCCCTCAGATTCTCGAGAGCTTTCCAGGTGTTCGCTTCCCCTCGTCCATGGGAGTAGAGCCGGTACCGCACGTCTCCGGTGTGACCCACGTAGAGGGTGTGTTTATCACCTCGTCCCCTCGAGGCCGCGATGACGTAAGCGGCGGGTCCCTCGAACGGAATCTGACTTGGCTTTAGAGGCGAGCCGTCCGAATTGTACAGGGGTGCCCAATCTGACCAACGCCCCATGATGCCCGGGACTGCCCCTCAGTATGAAAGTCTGACTCGGACCCAAGTTCGACAAGGGTACGCGCGCCGCCACCGCCGACCGGTCGGGGTGAGGGCACCCCCTGATTGTTATCCTATACTCCGTCAGTCCAGCCCTCGAGGACCCGCGTCGAACAGTAACCCCGCCACGCCGATGGCTCCGAGGAGGGACCGCTGTTCCTTCGTCATCTCCGTCACGAGCCGGCGACGCCAGCCCGTCTTGGCGAGCTCGACCTCGTTCAGCATGATGGTGCGGAACTGGTCCAGGGCCTTCGCTCCCGTGAGCTCGTAATCGCGCATTCGGACGTGCAGTTCGACCACCCGCTCGAGGAGATAGGCGAGCACGCAGAGGAAGAGGTGGGCTTCGATCCGTCGCTCGAGGCGGTGGCGGATTGGGCGGACCTCCAGTCCGCTCTTCAGCTCCCGCCATCCCTGTTCGATGATCGAGAGCCCCATGTAGAGACGGGCGACCTCCTCGGGGGGAAGATCGGTGTCGGTGGTCAGTACCCACCAACCGGCCAGCCTCCGATCGCGTCGACGGCCTTCCTTGAGCTTCGCCGTCAATCCACGGACCGTCGCCTCGTCCCACTCGATCTCGAACAGGTCGGAGAGACCCTTTGCCGCCAGAGCGGCGTGGGCCTGTCGAAGGATCGTGTGATGGTGCCGAGGCCGCTTCGCCCAGGCACGGCGAAGCTGGTAGAGGATCGCCTCGCCCTGGGCGATCCTACGCCCGAGGTTCTCGAGCTCGGTCTTCCGTCGCTCCTCGTTCAAGAGGACGATGAACCGTCGTCCCTCTCGGTCGATGACCTCACGGACCTGGTTCTGCTCGCTGACGGCCACTGGCGGGAGTTTCTGGGCCTGGAGGATGATCTCCTCCACGTTCCGATTGACCTCGGCGAGCACGTAGTGGAATCCGTGGGCGTGGAGGTCCGCGAGGACCTCCTCGCTCTTCATTCCCCGGTCGCCGACATAGGTCCCTTCCTTCAGTCCGAAGAGCCGGGTCAACCGGTCGACCATCCCGATGACCGTCGTGTTGTCGGTGGTGTTACCCGGATAGACCTGGAGGGTGATGGGGAGGCCCTCGGGCGTGACGACCATGCCCCAGCTGACCTGAGGCCGATCCGCTCGACGGTCTCTCGAGTAGCCGAACTGGGCGAGGGGACCTCCCTCGCCCTCGAAGTAGCTGGACGTGAGGTCGTGATAGAGCACTCCCGAGGATTGGCTCATTGGGCGCACGACCCGTTCGAACAGCTTCGGTTCGAACCGGTCCTTCGCTCGCCAGAAGGCATCCATCGCTCGGTAGAACAGGTTGTCGTGCAACCGCTCGGGGTCGAGGTGGAGGAAGAATGGAACGGCGGTGGTGGGCAACCACTCGAGGAGACCATACTTCGAGGTCGGATCGTCGAGGCGGTTCAGCACGATCGCCTCGAGGAGCGCCGCGACCCGTCCCTTGTGCGGCACTCCATTAAGCGTTTCGAGGGCGAGTTGGTGGAGTCCAAGCTTCCGCCAGAGGAAGTGACCGATGGCCACTTTGCCGTAGCTCCACGACTGACGGACACTGAGCTCCGAGAGATCGGCGATGTCCCGCGGTCGAGGAGCCAGGGGGAACCGCGGGTCGGTGGCCAGCCATCGACGGAGGTTCTCGATCTGCTCTGGAGTAACCCGACCGAAGTTGACCAGGACCTCGGTCCGGACCTTGGTTCCTTCCCGGATCCCTCGGGCCAACTGAGCGTAGGTCTGCCCCCGAGGACGAACGACCTTGATGTAGAGGCCTCGGGGCACGCAGGGTAGAGAACTGACGAATAGATAGAAGTATCCAACGTATTCGATATGCGTTATCCTACAAAATCCAAGTCCTCAGTCGAGAACCCGATCAGTTTGTCGAAGGTGGGCTCGGAGCGATCGCCCTCGACTTGACCCTGCCTTTCGCGGATACTGTGGGTTGCTCTCAAGCAGGTATCGGCCGAAGGGCGCGCATGGCCGCCCGCACCCAGTCTGCAGGCGTGAACCGGATTCCGGTGGTCCGTCCGAGAAACCCTCTCTCGCGCTGGTAGGTGAGACGGGCGACGCACTCATACGGGTTGCCGTCGACATCGGAGACGAGGGCGGTCACGGTGAACTGCTCCTGATCCTCGAAACCCCCCACGTCGCCCAGATCAAACGACCGGGGAGTGTTGGCCCGGATCCCCGGTTCGGCGAACTCCGACATGGTGCCTCGCCCCGTCGTGACCCGCACACGTAGGCCCACGGCGTCCATTCCAGCGTTGAACACGTCGACGTAGAGATGGTGGAACAGGACGCCCTGCCCCCTCATCTGAATCCGGATGTCGGGCCGCACTCGTTCGATGCGGTCGAGGGCCGCTCGCCGCTCCGCTGCGACCCGGGCGGTTTCCCGATCAGCTGCCTGCTGGAGGGCTTGCCTCTGCAGCTCGGCAGCCTGCTCCGCAGCAGCCCGGGCTTCGCTCGCGATTCGGGCTTGGGTCTGGATAGCGTCGGCGACGTTCTGCAGCTTGACCGCGATCCCGGCCAGGCCCTCCGACATTGCGAGGCTCTGCGCCTCGATCTTCGCCACGAGCCTGTCGGTCTGGGATGCGAAGGTCCCGACGAGTCTCTCCGTCTCAGCGAGTCTCGCGGCGGTCCCGATTCTCGAGGTCTCCTCGAGACGGTCGATGAGCCGATCGCCGTCGGTGCGGAAAGTCATTGAGTTGTACCGCGCGAATACGGCGAGCAGAGCGAGCGTGAGCACGAGGACCGCCAGTTCGACGAAGGGCACGTCGGCCTGTGGGACGACGGAGGCGAGCCCGGCCCAGAGGAAGCCCAACAGACCCGTCGCGGCGATTCCAATCGCTAAGAGCCCCCACGCAATCGTTCGGGCCCTCCAGAACTCGTGTCTAGCCACGTGGTCGAAAGTGCGGCCATCCGGCCGCAAGGCGTCCTTCTCGGACTGGCTCCGCAGAACCGCAACGGCCCAGAGGACCAGGGCAATCGAGCCGCCAAGGAGCGACGCGACTACCTCGTTGGTTCCGAAGCCCTCTGGATCGAACTCCCGGCCTAGGGCCAGCGCGACAGCGAGTCCGGACCACCATACCACAGGAGGTAGGACGAACCACAGGTCGGTTGATCGCCCGATCGAGCCCGGCCTGAGCAGGTAGGTCCGCTTGGTCGCCACCGGCGGTGACCGGGGCGGCCCAACGGGCTCGGCGCCCTGGGATGAGTCGCTCGGAGTCACCGGCCCCCCGGCCCTGTCACGACCGGGTGAGGCCTCCGGCGATTAAACTTGGCCGCCACGTGCGAGCATAGCGAGACCCAGAACGCGTCACCCTGACGACGGACGCACCTCTTGTACGGCAGTCCTTGCCCATTCCGGAGCAGCTGGCGGCTTTCTGGCTCGTTTCGAGGAACGGGTTCGCATGTGTTCCAGCCGGTTACCTTCGCTGCGGGTTCTTGGCAAGGTGGGCGTGGACCAGCGTCCCGTCGTCCTTGCGATAGGTCTCGACCCGATGCTCGGTCCCACGGTCTCGGCGCACGTCCTCTTCCCCGCGGTCCTCGACCTCCCATCGGCGGAGCCAGTCCAGATCGTCACCAGCGGTCCGGTGCAGGCCGGGGTTGTGCTCGCGCCCCGCTACGTTCTGCATGAACAGAAGGCGGTCGACCGTCGTCTTCCAACCGTCCTCCCGCACGGACCGCTCGAGCGCACGGTGCCGCGCCTCGGCGCTCTCGTGTTCCTTCCAACCCAGTCGCTCCAAGGCACCGCGATGGAGCTCGACGTCCCTCGCCCACTTCCTTTCGCTGCTTTCAGCCATACTGTTCACCTATCCCAGGCTTACTCTCCCCGTCCAGGCGTGCAGCCAGGTCGCGTTGTCCAGATCGTCTCGCACGACCGGACTGCGCCGGAGCAGGAGCATGATCCCGAGGACAGCCAGGCCCGCGGCGGCCAGCAACAGCAGCCCGGCCAGCGGGTCCACGAGGACATAAACCAGGGTCGCGAAGTTCCACGACATGTGGAGGGCCAGCCCGGCCGGGAAGCCCCACGGCCTGCCCCGCCAGGTCAGCGTGGTCAGGGTCGTGGCCGTCGAGTGCAGCAGGGGGTCGGTGGCCGCCCGGATCGCGATGAGCAACGCCAGCTCCCCAAGTGGGCCGCCCCAGGCCGACCAGAAGTAGAGGGCATTCTCGGTCGCAGCGAAGCCGATCCCGACGCCGGCGGCGGACGCGAAGTTCGCCCCCAGGGAGCCGCTGGCGAGGAACTTCAGGACCTCCTCGGTCAGTGGCCCGATGAGCACCAGGGTCACGGTGGCCGCGATCAACGGGGAGACCGCGTCCTCGGCCAGCAGTTCGATGAAGAGGGCGGCGATCGCGACGGCCGTCGCCCCGAGAGCGATCCCCCAGTAGTTCGGCCGCAGCCACGCGACGAACGGCGCGACCAGGACGTACGCCGTCAAGAAGGCGTAAACCCAAGGCGTCAACTCCGAGAGCATCACGGACTCCCCACCAGGGGGCGTGGGCCCACCCGGATTCCGTGCGAGAACGGCCCCAGACCGTGCGTCGGGGCCGCTTTCGGGGCAGTGGATGGGCACCTACTACCGCGATACAGTCCCACTTGGGTGGGGAATGGGTCAGGCGATGGTCCGGTCATGCCGTCGACCCGGGGTCGACCCCGGCCCCTTCCCCCTCGCGCGCATGTAGTGCTCGCGCGCCGGAAGCGTCAAGCGTCAAGCGCTCGGCGGTTTGGAGCCTCTTTCGGATGGATGCGATCAGGTTGGTCGTCACCCCGCGCTTGGCCTGGATCTGCCTGTAGGTCAGGCCTGCGAGCACGTCGGATTCGACCGCCTCTTGAACGGCGAGCTCCGCGGCGTCCGTCTCGGTCCGAAGCTCTCGAAGCCGCTCCCGGGCCGGTTTCCCGCGGGCCAAATACGCGAGCGTAGCCTTTGCCACGGCCTCGACGTCCCCCGCAAACTCCGGTCCCGTGAATTGCGCTTCCATGTCCTGCACGTCGACCTCGATCTTGGACCCCGAAGTCCGAGCGTGAGGTACGGTAGGTCGGTCTCGGGAAGGGGGCCCAGGGCCCCGCGGCGATTGCCTTTTGGAGCCATCAGGTCTGAGTCTCCGACGGGGGAGTGATCCGCGTCTCCTCAGGCGCGCGGGAGGGTACCGCCCGGAGTTGCTCGTTGCTGGTAGCGACGAGCGAGGAGCCTCCCCTCGGATCGCAATCTGCTTCTTCTCCGACGGGGGAGGTACCGCCCTGAGGAACGAACAGCCGGCAGCGCCGGTTCACGCGACTCTGGACGTAAGATGATGTGCCGTTACGAAGCCAGACACGTTCCCGTGCGCGCGGAGCTCGCGTCCCAATGGCGGTGGCGTGAGCGTGTACGCCGATTCCTTCGCGCTCATGCTCGCGCCGTTCACGGACCCCGAACCCTAGCTGTGTCGCGCACGTGACGACTGGGGGAACCACGGTTACCGGACACCCGGACACTGGGTCTCTTCCGGTCGAGCGACCTCTCCTTGGGTGCGCCTTCGGGGCCGGGATCTCACCCTGCACCATGCACCCTTACACCGGGTCCCTTTCCCCCGAGCGAGCTCTCCGCGCTTGCGCGTTCGAGCCGGCACATCTTTCGGGATGCTGTCGGATCGATAGACGCTACCCGTTACTTGCTGCTGGCGCGCGCGTACCACACACACGCGAGGGAGGAACGGGTAGCTCGTCCGGACGAGCGGGACGAGAAGGGCGAGACGAGTCATTCCCTCGCGAGCACTTGCTCACACCGAGCACCGCTTGAGGTGTCGGCTCAGGTGGTCGAGGGGGAGAACGCTCCCTCGACCGTGGGGCACGGACACGGTCTGAACCCGACGGGGACCCTTGTCAGTTGACGGTTGAGGGTTCCGGCGCGCACGAACCACGCGCGGGTGAGGGGTACACGGTGGGCACTCGTCCGGGCGAGCCGGTGGGGACGCATGAGCGTCCCTTTGGAGGGGAGCGGGCCGATCGCGAATCTTGCCCCTTGCCCTGGGTCGGCTTCCTCCGAGCGAGCTCTCCACGCGACGCGCGTTCCGAGTTGACGTCCGCCGGACGCCAGGAGGAGGCGCGACGTTCGCAGTCACCGCAAGCGCGGGGAGGAGGGAGCGAACCATGCCCCCGCAAGCCCCTCGGAGCCCATGGATCGATGGTCAAAGTTCAACGTCGAGCGCGCGAGCACTACGCGCACGGGAGAAGAAGACCCGGGCGAGCCGGACGAGGACGAGTCACTCGGCCGGACGGGCAGCGAGTCTGATGCTGGCGTCCACAAGGTCACAAGGGGGTCTCCATCCCCCGAGCGAGCTCTCCGCGCGACGCGAGTCCGGAGCGCCCTCGTCGGCCTCTTGGTTCGATGGGTGCCGCACGTCGGGAGGCGGCCCAATACGAGCGAGTACCCCGACTACGCGAGGAAGGCTCCTCCGAAAGACGTGAGAACATCCCTTGAGGACGAGTGGTTCCCAATTCCCACATCCCGAGCCCCGGCGCGCGAGCACCACGCGCGGGGAAGGAGAAGGCGGATGGCACCGGGTCGGACGGGTTACTCGTCCGGACGAGTCGGCCGCTCGGACGGGCTCACCGATCCCGCGCATCGTTTGACGTGGCGGGAGAGGTTGTCCCGGCGGACCAGGGTCCTGCATCCCCGGGGGCAGAGGATGCGATCCGAGCCGGACCAGTTCCCCAAGTGCTTGACGTTTGACGCTTCCGGAGCGTGCGAACTACGCGCGGGTGAGGGAGTAGGGGGGTTGACCGTTGACGGTTCCGGTATTCGTTGCGACTTAGAGACCGACGTGCCGGAACCATCCTCGAAGTGGTGGCCGGTTCCCGGTTCCCCGGGCGGTACCTCCCCGCGCGCGGGGGACGAGACCGGGGTGGTATCGCTCCCGGACGAGCCGGACGAGTGGGACGAGCGGGACGAGCGCGGTTCGACGGGTGGCACGTTCGGCTCCTCGTGCGGATAGAGTTCGAGTGGGCCGGACCTTGGACTTGGACCCTCCGGCTCCGTGAACGCCTCCCCGCCCGGGACTTCGAGATAGACCGGACCGACGGACGACACGTGCCCCGGACTCTCTCGGTGGGTCAGGATGACCTCGGACCACAGAGGACCCCCGGTTTCCCAACCGGGATCGCGACGATGATCCTGGCCACAAAGGGCACATCGGGAGGCGGGAGCTCGGCCGATCACCTGGTCTCGGCAGTTGGAACAGACGAGTGGATCGCTGCCGCGGACACGCGGTCCGTCGTGGGTACAGGCCGTCACGGCTCAACTCGAACGGCGCAATCCCGGTGTTCGGACGATTGGGGCTCTCCACTCGGGGGGAATGGTGGTACCACTTTGCCGAAGCGCCGACGGGCGGCCTCTACCGGGTTGCTCCGGATAGGCCGTTTGTTCCGACTGCGGATCCTGCGGTAATCCACAGCCCGAACGAAGCCCGGCGACCCGTTCATGCGGTCTCACCCCCGAATGAACGCGTTACCGGCCCTCGGGCGGTCCCGGACGGGTCGGAAGGGGTCTCGGGGGCGGTACGTGTCCGGACGCTGGAGTCCGGGCCGCTTCTCGCGTGATTTCGGCGCCGACGCAGGAGCCGCGCCTTCGCCTCCTCGCTCATGGGCCGCCCGGGGCGGTACTGCGGGTTCTCGAAGGCGAAGTAGGTGTCGAACTCGGGCTCGGCATGGCGGACCAGGTACGCCTCGTCCCAGGACTTGGTCCGACAGGAGAAGAACCACCCGGTACCGCCATCGGAGCAACCCGCCCCGCGGTGATCGATGAACTCGTACCGACGGACCCCGTGCCGGCCGGTCTCATGTGCCAGGGTCGCCGCCGGGATGTCCTCGGTCCGGCGGCTCTCCTTTCGGTCGGCTTTTCCGCTCTCGCCCGGGCGCGGGTGGTAGGCGAGGGCGGTCATGGTTCCGCCTCCTTGAGCCGGACCCAATCGCTCCCCCGGACGACCGAGCCCTCGCCGTAGAGCCGACCGAGGACGCTGTCGATCTCGGCGGGCGAATACGCCATCGATACCAGCCGGTCCCGGAGGGTCTGTTCTCCGTAGCCCGCTGAGTTGCCGGCGAGTTCGCGTTGGAGAGCTGAGACCCCCTCCGCAATCCGTCGGTCGTGTTCGGAGTCTCCCGCTCTCGGCTCGGGCGGATCCGGGCCGTGGCCTGGGGTCGGTCCGGAGATGTGCCGCCACCTACCGCGCTCGTCAGAGGATGGGGTGTCGGCGGCATGTGGGTCTGACAACTGGCCCATCGCGCGTACACCCGCCTGCGCGGACGCGGTAGGCGGTACACCGTTCGTGGGAGGTTGTGAGAGCGACGTGTCCACGTCCCCCTTTTTCCCGTCAGAGTGCGCCGAGCAACCATGGAGACCAGCAACGACCCAAGCTACACGGTAAGTCGTAGCGGAAGGCAGGGTGTCGGGGGAAACCCCGAATCTGAAGGGCCTGACCCGCAAGCTCGTGGGCCGAAGGAAGACGAACCGACAACCAGCCTCCTCGCGGAAGGACGACCCTGTTCTGACGGGGGGAAGTCGTGTGTGGCGTACGGCGAGGAGGTGTGTGAGGTCGGCACGCGGGTATCGGGCCTCCATGGTGACCTCGGGATGCCCTCGGTCCTCCCGGCCGTGGCAAGGAAGGAAGCCTCGGGGTTGGGACCCCGATGGCGAATGGCCCGAGCTACGGGAAGGGTAGACCTCGTGGCAACACGAGGACGAAGGGACCAGGGTGGCAGAGGGAGCCGTAGTAGTCGTGACGGCCGGGGAAACCCGGAACGAGCGAAGGGCTCCCGGTCGGCCAAGGGTGGCGCGGAAAAGACCGGCGGAGTGACTTCCCGAGGGCGGGCACGGAATGGTGGGACGACCCATCCCATCCTCTACGGAGAGCCGCCAAGGGAGGGGAAGGGCGCGGAGCGCCCTCCGAGTCGGTCGAGTGCCATCGGGGAGAACCACCCATGAAGCCGCTTCCGAAGTGGACGGGGCAGAAGCATTCCTCGCTGATGCCCCTGCTGTTTCGGAAGAAGACCCTCCAGGCGGCATGGGAGCAGGTGAGGAGGAATGGAGGAGCCCCGGGGATAGACGGCGAGACGGTGGAGGAGTTCGGAGAACATGCGAAGGAACGGCTGTGGGAACTGTCGGAGGAACTCCGACTGCACACGTGGCAGCCGAAGCCGTTGCGTCGAGTCTGGATACCGAAGCCGGACGGCCGGAAGCGAGGACTGGCCATCCCGAGCGTGGAGGACCGGGTGGTGCACGCCGCCATCGCCATCGTGCTCTATCCGATGTTCGAGGACGTGTTCGGGGAGGCGTGCTTCGCGTATGTCCCGGGGAAGAACGCCCAGCAAGCAGTAGCGCGAGTAGCGGAGAAGGGACGAGCGGGGAAGGAATGGGTCGTGGAGACCGATGTGGCCTCGTTCTTCGACACGGTGGATCGGCGGCGACTGGTGGGGAAGCTCGCGGCGAGGATCGCGGACGGGAGCTTCCTTCGACTGGTGGGCCAAGTCGTTCGGTCCGGCGTGCTGGGAGAGCGGACCACAGAGGAGAGTGCCGAGGGAATCCCGCAAGGGAGTCCCCTGTCGCCCCTCCTGGCGAACATCTATCTCGCGGAGTTTGACCGAGAGGTAGGGAAGCGCTGGGAGTTGACGCGGTATGCCGACGACCTCGTGGTGCAGTGCGCCACGAGGGAGGAAGCGGAAGCGGCCCAGGAGGAGGTGGAGTCCGCCCTCGGGAACGAAGGGCTGACCATGAAGCCGGAAAAGACGCGTGTGGTGTCGTTGCGAGAGGGGGTGGACTTTCTGGGGTATCGCATCACCCTCGGGGGCGTCTGGCCCTCGGAGAAGTCGGTGAAGCGGCTTCAGGAGAAGGTACGCTCCCTGACGCTGCGGCACGAGACGCGTCCGCTGAAGGAAGTGGTGCAACGGGTGATGCCCGTGATTCGCGGGTGGACGAACTACTTCTCGATGACCGAGCCATCTCGGCTCTGGAACCTGGGGATGTGGATTCTGGACCGAATTCGCCTGTGCGCCGTGAAGCACTGGTGGCGAGTGAAGTGGCAGAAAGAAGCGTCCTCCGCACGGCTGTACGGGCTGGGATTGAGGCTACCGTATGTCCTCCTCAAGTGGGGCGCCCGATGAGGCCGAGAAAGCCGTGTGCGCTAAACGCGCCCGCACGGTTTGGGGTGGCGGACGGCGGGGAGTAACCTCCGCCTCCGACCCTATAGAAGGGGGTGGCGGCACATCTCCGGGAGGTTTCGGCGGATCCCCCTTCCTTCCCGCGCCTTCGTGGGTCGGCTCGGGCGGTGGGGTGACCCGAGCCTTGACCCCTCGAAGGAACGTTCTCTTCTCCTTCCCGCGGCGCTCGGAGCTGACGCGGGGGTGAGCCCGGCGGATCGCGGCCGCGACCTCCCGGGGGCTGGGCGGCTCCTCGACGTTTTCCTCCTCCGCCACCTCGTCCACTCGCTTCACCACGTCGTCCAGGGCGACTTCCCCCTCGGGATCGTCTACGAGTTCGTGCTCAGCGACCCACAGAGCCGGGTCGGACGACCGCACCCACTTGTCCGCGATGTCGACCGGGAGCGCGGTGAAGCGCCCCTGTTTCAGCAACCGACGCGAGGCGTCGAAGAACGTGCGGAAGATCCCCGCCCTCTCCTCGAGGAGCTCGGCGGCGAAATCGGGGCGCTCGTCCTTCGGTTCCACCTTGACTTCCCAGGCGACGAGAAGGATCCGGACCCAGAACGCCGGGGTGGCCCCGGGGACCCTCGGAAGGCGGTTGCAGGAGAAGACGAGCTTCGCCGACGGGCGGAACTTGAACGGGTGCTGATACTTCCGCTGAGCCGAGATCTCGTCCCGACCGCCCGTGAGCTCCTGGACCAGACCGACGTTGCGGATCAACTTCCACGGAATGTCGCTGCGGACGTTCGCGATTTTGTCGGCGATCTCCGCGGCGAGGAACTTGTCGTCCGCGAGACCCGAGAGGTCGATCGCGGCGATGTTGTCGGTTCCGTAGACCCCGTTGAGGACGGCCGTGAAGGTCGACTTGCCCGTGGTCGATGGCCCCCACAGGACCAGCATCTTCCGCAGCGAGTTCCAGGGCCAGAGCAGATAGCCGGAGAACTCGAGGATCGCATCTCTCGTCTCGTGGTTCGGGAGGGCCTGCTCGAGGAACTTCTCGAATCGGGGGCACTTCGCGTCGGGCTCGAAGGGAACCGGGAGGCCTACCGTGAACGGCGGTTCGGGCGTGTGGGGTCGGAGATGGCCGGTCTTCACATCGAGCACGCCGTTCTCGACGACCACCTCCCAGGGAGGATTGACCTCGGAACGCTCGCGATACGATCGGTCGCGCACGGTCGCGACGACCTCGTGGAGGAAGGCGGTCGATGCGGTCTTGGCCTGCTCCGCGAAGCGCTCGCGGACCCACTGCGCGACGAACGTGTCCGCCTCGAGGATGTAGAACCCACGCTCCTCGGAGTAGATGCGGAGCTCCCGCGAATCGCGGAGCGACAGGAACCGGCGCTCCTCGAGCAGCCGATCCTCGAACTCAGCGCGGTTCGGGACGACTTCTTCGGTTCCGTCAGGCCGGGTCCTTCGGATCCACAGGTCCCGGGCCGCCGTTCCCTCCCGGCGAAGTATTCCGAGCAGTTCTTCGCCCAAGCTCTCGACCCCAGCCTCCTGGAGCCAATAGCCCACACCGACGCGCTTCGGCTCGAGTCGGAACGTGTAGGGGATCTTCTTCTCCCGGTCGAGCGAATCCCGGTCCCCGGCGGTCACGGCGATCCGTTGGATGAGCGCCCGTGCTCCTGTCTCGTCCAGCCGAAGATACTTCCTCGCGAACCCGGCGATCGCTTTCGTCAGTTGCCATCGTACGCCGGGCTTCCAGTGCGGCGACACCGCCCGAACCACCTGCTCTTCGATACCGGAAAGGTCTTCTCGGAGCGGAGCCGGCTCAGGATCGTTCGGTGACCACAGCGCGCGAAGATCGGTCGGGCAGGGCGGAAGTTCTGCGATCGGAGGGAGCGGACGCTCCCAGGTGTAAGGAACACCGGACGGATGGATCGAAGGTGGGATCAGAGCGTACTTGTTGTGGACGTGCAACTCCATCGTCCCCGCCGCAGTCTCGGTGTTCGGGAGATTGGACCACCCATCACCCCCACGGAAGTACCAGTGCCCCCCGCGACGCGAGCGCACGTTCGGTGCCCCGTATCGCCGCGTCGCCCACTCGGTGGCGGCCTCGTCGTTGGTGATCAGGATGCAGATCTCACCACGTGCGCCCACCGCGACGTTCCCTCCCGTCGTGATGTCGTATGGATCGGTCCGCTCCGTCCAACCTTCGGGGGGCGGCTCCTTGCGTTGGGCGGGAAGCGGGAGCAGGAAGTACCCTCCCTTACGAAGGTCAGCGAGGTTGCCCGGCGGTGGGGCCGGTCTCGGGATGTCCCCAGACGCCCCGGTCCCGATGTACGCGGAGATCCCGACCGGGACCGCGATGAACGAGCTCGTGTGAACGATGGTCGGGGTCTGGTACCAGATGACCACGTTCGTGCGCGCGAAGGTCGGGTTGTTGTACGCGACGATTGGGATGCTGAGCGCGGTGGCGACGGCGATCAGCGCCACGATCACGATGACGAGGGCCGGGATGGCGGTCTTCACAGCCCCCTCCGCTGGAGTTTCGGAACGTAGACCAGATGCAGGGTCCTCTCGACGAGCTCGTCCATGCAGCGGAGGCACCATGCCGCCCCGGTGACGGGATCCCGGTAGCTCGAGTAGTCCGGGTTCAGCGCACGGCGGCAGCCTTCGCAGCGGGTCCCCGGTGGTGGGGGCGGCTCAAGCCTACGCGGAGATGTCGGCATCGCTGTCAGTCTCCTCTGTCCGGCCCACTTCGGCTCCCCCGGGGCTCGAGCCTCGCCTCTTCGACGTGTCGAGCCGCTCGGCCTCGGCCAGGATGGCCCGGTAGGCGAGGACTAGCCGGGGCGTCTCGGTCATAGAAGGCCCCCGGCCGCTTCGATCAGTCGGTCCGCGTCCCGTTCCTTGCCGGGGGGAACGACCAGCAGAAGCGTCCCGTAGCGGACCTCGACCCAACTGCCGCGTTCGACTCCGGCGCCGCGGCACCAATCGGGGGGAAGGACGATCACGCGGCTGACCGGGCCGGTGCGATTGACGCGTCGCAATACTTTGGCCGGCATACACCCGAAAGTACGCACCCTGTCCGGCGCGCCCGAGGTCGTGACGTGAAATGCGGGTCGAATAAGTCGCGACTTATGGCGGGTCGACGCCAATCGCTAACAGTCGTTACATCTGTGCGCGATTTGTCCATATAGAACGCGCATCATATTCGACGTATGCCACGGAAGCTTGGTGACGGGTGGCTGACCCGCGCCGAGATTCGGTCGATCCGGAGATTGCTCTGCCTCGCCGAGAAGATCGCCGGCCCTGTCGACAACGGGAGGCTCGACGATGCGATGTGCCGGCTGGCTCGGGGCGAGCTCACCGGACTCGAGGGTCGAGTGTCGGCCGAGGCAGGCGCAGCCTACGACAAGTGGACCCGACTCTGCGACAATCGAGCGACTCGATGCGCATGGATCGGGGACAACCGCGAGCTACCCTCGCTCGTCGCGATCCGCCGGCGGGAGGCCCGGATTCTGAAACAGGCCGAGGTGGAGCGGCTGGCTTACCGTCGGGGCGTGGATGCTGGGGAGGCATTCGGAAGTGAGTTCGCCTTCATCCTGCTCGAACGAGAACGGCAGAAGTGGCAGCCACCGGGACAGGACGCGGGACTCGACGAAGGGCGGGTCGACGCTTTGGGCAAGGAGAAGACGCGATTCACTGACGTGCGTGAATCCGTCCAAGCAACCGGCTGAACATCTTCCGGTCGAGCAAGACGAGCCTCGAGCGGAACAACGGCTTTGAACCCATAGCTCAAACCCCTCCAGTGGCTTCTCTTCTCGTCGATCTGGCGAACCGTCAATTCGCGAAGGAGCGGGGCCCGCCGGAACGAAACCCCCCTGTAGATCAAGGCCGTCGGCTCGAAAGGGTCCCTCATGCGAGCCAGTGAGCGAAGAAAGTCCAAGGCACCGGGATCGGCCGACGGAGAGGCCGAGAGGGACGATCGGTCCGCCCGGCTACAGACGGTATCCTACAGGCATACTTAGTCTGCGGGCGTCGAGTAAACGTACCACCCCTGGACGCCCGCAATGGCTGTGAAGTTCGCGGAGCAGATGGGGGCCGGGCAATTGGCGTACGTAATCGAGACGGTGAATGACGAGTTATCCGCCGTCCAAGCACAGGATCCGAAGTAGGCGGGACCCTCCTCGCAGCCGACCAATGAGCTAATCGACGTATTGTGACCCGCATATGCAAGAATCGTAATGCCCCCACCGAAACCGGTAGCCCAACTGAACCCAATCAGCGCTCCCACAGGGACTCCGGACTCGGTGAAGTTCCGAAGACTGATGATCGTCGAGTGGTTCACTACCTTCGCGTAGGATCCGCCCTGGAACGTTACGATGTGCTCGATAGGCGCGCCATAGACCCCGACGAACGCGAGACTAACGAACGCGAGGGCAACTCCGAGAACCACGACGGTCGTGAGGAAGATCCGCATGTCGAGAAGGATTCGCCGCACCTTTCACTGCCCCAGGGGGGCATATTCAGCGCCGGCGCCCAAGGTCATTCCTTCGTCAAGGCGACTGAACTAGGACTGGCACGAGGGAACTCCGGGGTCCGAAAGGATAGCGGTGAATCTATCCGACCCCGGCTCGGGCGGCGGATCCCGACCCGGGGGGACTTTCGCCGCCATTCTTCTGGAACGTCGAGGTGACCGGGGATCGGCCGTATCTGAAGGACGTGCTGTTCTTCACCGAGAAGGTCGAAGGGACATGGGAGGCCTACGCCGCGAAGAACCCCGATGCCGCGAGGATCCAGCAGAGCACCTTCGAGACCCACCCGAACACCGCGAGCCGGATCGCGGCGGCGTCGCTGGCGGTGGACGATCTTGAGCGAGCGAAGGCGAGCTACTCCTCGATAGGCTTGACGCCCCGCCCGGAGAGAACCCTCCCACTGATCGATGCTCGTGTGTCCGAAGTTCCTCTGGGCACCGGTTCGTTGATGCTCGCCCAGTTCGGCGTCCTCTCGGGGCCCTCTCGAGGACCTCCTATCTCGGGTCAAGGAACCGTGCGCGATGATGGGGGCCAGCGTGGAGGTGGCGAGCCTCTCGGCGGCGCGGAGCCAAATGACGACCCTTGCAGGCCCTCGCGAGAGCCACACGAGCGGATGGTTCGGGAAGAACGTGGTGGTTCCCATGGGCTCCGCTCATGGGCCCTGGATCGAGACGTTCGAACGCCGAGCGGCGCGCTGAGGACTGCCACGATTCCGAGAGACCGGGAAGTCACCCACCAAGCGTTACCGTAGTGGATAGCCTCCGCCCTAGCGGCGCCGAGACCGTGCCACCCCGGCGACCGAGACAATCGTCGCGACTGCGACGATCGCTACCCCGATAGTGAGGTATGTCCACGGGAAGGACGAGGAACCGGAAGTTGTCGAGCTCGTCGCAAAGAGGATGGATTGGCTTAGGGCGAACCCATTCACCGTCACGGTACCCGAAATCGGTGAGGTCGTGTAGCCGGAGACCGACCCGACCGTGAAGGAGTAGCCGCCATTCGGTTCGGAGTAGGTGATCGTCGCGGTCGTCGAGAAGTGGGTCTGCCCGTTCAGGGTAATCGACCACGATGTCCCGCCCGGAAGCCCCGTCTCCACGAACGTCACCACATACGTCGTCTGCGTGAACGCGATCCCCTCCGAGACCGATATCCCGTCCACCGTAAGCGTGCCGCTCCCGGGACTCGGTTGCCAACCCGAAGAACTCACCCCGTACGCATACGTGCCGTTCGACTCGTTGAACGTGATCGTCGAGGTCGTCGAGGAGAGGGACTGGCCATTCAACGTCACGGACCAGATCGCTCCCGCCGGAAGACCGCTCTCCGTGAACGTCACCGCATACGTCGACGGCGTGACCGCCGTGAACGCAATCGTCTGGTTCACCGCGCCCCCGTCCACCGTCACGCTCCCTGACATCGGCGACGCCGTGTAGCCCCACACCGGGCCCGCCGAGTATGCATACGTCCCGTTCGGCTCGGGGAACGTGATCGTCAGGCTCGTTGTCGTGTGGGTCTGCCCGTTCAGGGTGATCGACCACGAAGTCCCGCTCGGCAATCCCGTCTCAGTGTACGCCACCGGATACGCGGTGGGCACTGCGGCGAACCTCGCTCGGACGATCCCCTCTCCATACGTGGATGCGTAAAGATACGGGCCGGACCAGGCGACATCCGATACCCAAAGAGGGGTGATATTGCCGGAAATGTCCACCCAGTTCTGCCCGAGATTCGTGCTTTCGTACACCCCATCATCCGTGGCCAATGCAACGGCGCTTCCACTTGAATTGAACGCGAGGTTCCACAAGGCCCATGGGCTGGTATTGGTGGGATACGAAGGGAGACCATTGCCTGCGGCCCCAAACGTTTGGCAGCCATCGGTACTGCTGTAGACCGACTCCGGCCCGGAACCGGTGGCGACGAGCAGGTCCGAGGTATTGTGCGGCTCGATCGCCACAGAAAGGACGGGTTGGGTGGAGGCAAGGCCGCACGGGCTCCAGTTCGCACCCCCGTCGTGAGTGACGTAGAGCGTGTCAGAGTCTCCTACGTACATGGTCTGATTGTCCGCGGGAGCGACAGCGATCACGGTCGGGCTTGAAAAACTCCAGGACAGCGGTGCGAAGTCTCGGCCACCGTTCATACTCGTAAACACGCCGTTCTTGGCAGCAACGTACAGATGAGTGCTTGCGTTCGGATCAAACGCGATGAGCTGTTCTGTTCCCTGAGAGTTGTAGCCGAGCGACGCCGAGCTTGGATGGAATGTGTATCCACCGTCCGAGGAGTACTGGAAGCCCGCGGTCGTGAACACATACGCCCACGATGAGTTCAGGGGATTGATCGCCGCGACCCCGTCCTCTCCGACCGGTGGCGAAGGTTGCCTGAGTTGATTCCACCCGGTCCCGTCGTCGAACGAGATTATCGGGCTGAAGTCCTGGACCGTGGTGAGGATCGTCGTGCCCGAGACGGCGAATCCTGTCAACAGCGAAGCATCGACGGGCCCAGTGAGCCCTACCCAGGCGGCGCCCATTCCGAGAAAGAGCCCTTGATCACTCCCGATCAGGAGTGACCCATTCGGAAGAGGGACGATGAGACGTACGTCGACCGTCAGCGAAAGCTGTTGGAAAGTGCTGCCGTTATCTTTCGATTCGAAGAGAGCCCCATCGGCTCCCACGAACAGGATAGGAGTCGAAGGGGCAGTGGTGCTCTCGTTGAACGCCACGTACTGGGCACCCGCTCCATAGACGTACGACGAGAGCACGCTCCAGCTCTTGCCTGCGTCCTCAGAGACGTAAGTGTCGGGGTTCAGATACCCACGCCACTCGACCACGATGACATGCTCAGGGTCGGTGGGATCGACGGCGATACTCCACACCGACGTTCCGTTCGTAGGGTCCGTAGCCCTCCACCCCGCGGTGCCGGACACGTTTACGAGTACGGTCCCGTTGTCGAGTCCCGCGTAGAGTAGGCCCGAAACCCCCTCGAGGACACGAACCGGGTTGGAAGTAGGCAGGGTGAACGACCAAGAGGCCCCACCGTTCGTGGACTTCGCGATGCCCCCGTCGGTCGCAGCCCAAAGGGTGGAACCCAGCTGAAGGAAGCCACTTGTCACATACGGGAAGACCAAGGACCAGTTCAGCCCGCCGTTCGTACTCCGGTAGAGCCCTCCGGTGGAGAGTCCGCCATCGTACCAGGTCCCTGCCACTAGGACGGAGGGGTTCGCGGGGTCCAGCCAAAGAGCATCAACGATTGGGTCTGCTAGGCCTCGGTCCAATGGCACCCACGTACTCCCCCCGTTCGTAGTGCCCCACACCCCCGATTGCGCCCCGGGTCCCGAGTTACCGGGGCCGGTCCCACCGCCTACGAACATGACTTCGGGATCGGACGGGTCCACGGCCACGGCTTGTATCTTGCCGGAGGCCAGGGCCCCCGAGATGCCTGATGCGTTGGGTATCTGGGTCGGACCTATGGGTACCCACGAACTCCATGGAGAGGGACTCCCGGGTTTCGCCGCAAGGGACTCTGGTAATCCCCCGGTTGCATGCTTCGACTTGGGGGGGGCCGCTCCGGACCGCAAGTCCCCCGTTAGGGGCAATGCTCCAAGTTTGGGTGCTGGTGGGCTCGGCGCCCGAGTCCTTTGGGTGGCAGGATGCACCCCAACCAGAGCCCCACTAGGCACCGCCAACACCGCGACTAGAATCACGGCGAAGCCCAGCCGCACCCACCGCCCGCGTCGAGGGGTCATGAGACCCGCGAACGGTCTCTCATGGCTAAAGAACATGTGCGGTCTCGGCCGACGAAGCCTTGCCCACACTACCTGTCTTGTACGGACCCCTGGAGAACCGTGAAGCCACTACCCGGTTCGTAGAATGGAACCCTTCGTTCGAGTCCTCTCCGCGGTTCCCTTTCCGTGAACGGGAGCGGACTTCATCAGAGCAGGAGCGCGGCGCTCACGGAACTGGTCCGATGGCGCGGACAGACTGCCACCACTCCGCTGGGTCATTCAGATGACGACGGTGGGTCCAGGAACGCACGAGGTGCGCTCTGATCGGGACCGAAGCGTGCCCCGTCTTTGTCGATGAATCGGGAACGATGGTTCTCTCTCAGACTCTCCGCCGGAGAAGGGACGGTGTGTGGGAGATCGACCGGATCTACCCGATCAGGCGGATGCGAAGGACCGGACCTTTGCGTTCCGAAGGCCCTCCTCCCATCGATGCTTGCCGCACCGGAGGAGCCGTGCAGATGGGAGACCTTCGGGGCGCTCGAATCCCTGAGTCGCTCTCTCCCCGGGTAAGGCCTCCGGCCGTGGCAAGCCGGTCCCCCCTGGAGAGGGATGTGGGAGTCGTGACGATATGGCCCGGGTGATCGGCCGCACGTTACCGATTCCGGTACCGCCAGCATCATGAGTGAGCGGGTCTAGGCCTGCCGCGGACGATGGAACCTACCCTGCGCCCCCGCGCCCGTGACCTTGACATCCTGCTCGGCACCCTTTCCCCGGGTCCGCAGAATTCCATCACGGACGTCGGAGAAGTCTCGGTCGGGCACACGACGGTCATGCGAGGGACGGACATCCGGACGGGAGTCACGGCGATTGTCCCGCGACCCGGAAACCTGAGCCGGGAACCGGTCGCTGGAGCGGTGCACTGGTCGAACGCCTACGGCAAGCTCGTCGGGTCGACGCAGGTCGAGGAGCTCGGCGAGATCGAGACGCCCATCCTGCTGACCTCGACCCTCAACGTCCCGCGGGTCGCCGATGCCCTCATCGACTATGTCCTCGAGCAACCCGGCAACGAGAACCGGGAGTCGGTGAATCCCCTCGTCGCGGAGACCAACGACCGTCTCCTCAACGACGTGCGCGCCCGATCGGTCGGTCGGGACGAAGTGTTTGCCGCTCTCCGAGTCGCCCAGCGCTCGCGTCCGGACGAAGGGGCGGTGGGAGCGGGAACGGGGACGGTCGCCTTCGGGTTTAAGGGGGGGATCGGGACCGCGTCCCGTCAACTGCCTGCCGAGCTCGGCGGGCACCGGCTCGGGGTCCTCGTGCAGAGCAACTACGGCGGACTCCTGACCATCGCGGGGGTCCCCGTGGGCCAAGAGCTCGGTCAACGGTACCCGCACCCGGTCGTGCCGGCCGTCGGTGGGTCGGTGATCGTGGTCGTCGCGACCGACGCTCCCATCGACGCACGGAACCTGCGGCGGATCGCGGTCCGCTCGATGTACGGCATTGCGCGCACCGGAGCGGCGGGGTCCAATCACAGCGGTGACTACGCGATCGCGTTCTCGACCCGTCGGGGATCGCCCGAGATTCCGAACGACGCCATGGACCCGCTGTTCTGGGCGGCGATCGAGGCGACGGAGGAGGCCGTGTACAACTCGCTCTTCCGCGCGACAACGGTCACCGGCCGGGGCCGGACCGTCGAAGCGCTGCCGATCGAACGAACGGTGGAGATCCTGCGGCACCACCACCGGATCCGCGGGTCATGACCGCTTCGGCCAACCTTCCTCTCTCCGCCCCGGTGGGCGGCGGACTCACCTCCGCTCGGGCCGAAGAGCTGCGCCGGCAGGTCGGGCCCAACGAGGTCCGGGAGGAGAAGCCCCGGACGATGCGGATCCTCCTCGGGCAGATGTGGGGGCCGGTGCCATGGATGATCGAGGTCGCGCTGGTCCTCGAGCTCGTGCTGGGCCACCTCCCCGAGGCCCTGATCCTGGCCGGGCTGTTACTGCTCAACGCCGCCCTGTCGACGACCCAGGAGCAACGGGCTCGGGCCGCCGTCGATCTCTTGCGTCAGCGGCTCGAGGTGCTCGCGCGCGTCGAGCGGGACGGGTTCTGGAAGAGCCTCGCCGCGCGAGAGCTCGTGCCGGGGGATCGGATCCACGTTCGGATGGGGGACATCGTTCCCGCCGACGCCCGGGTCGAGGAAGGTTCCGTCGAGGTCGACCAGTCGATGCTCACCGGCGAATCGACCAGCGTCTCGCGGGGCGCCGCCGAGACCCTCTACTCCGGGTCGGTGATCCGCCGCGGCGAAGCGACCGGGTCCGTGACGGCGACCGGGGCCCGCACCTACTTCGGGCGCACGGCTGAGCTGGTCCGCACCGCGCGGGCGCGGAGCCACCTCGAGGACCTGATGCTCACCGTGGTACGCTACCTCCTCATGCTCGACGCCGTGCTCGTGGTCCTTTTCGTCGGGGACGGGCTCCTTCGGGGCGTGAGCCTCATCCTGCTCGCTCCGTTCGTCCTGATCCTGCTCATCGCCTCCGTGCCGGTCGCTCTGCCCGCGACCTTCACGGTCGCCTCCTCCTTCGAGTCGCACCACCTCGCCGGCGAGAGCGTGCTCGTCACCGGCCTCTCGGCGGTCGAGGACGCCGCGGGGATGGATCTCCTCTGCTGCGACAAGACCGGCACGTTGACCCAGAACCGCCAGACGGTCACCGACCTGCGCTCCCTGGTGCCCGGCTCGGACGAGGAGCTCCTGTCGCTCGCCGTGGCCGCCTGCGACGACTCGACTCAGGACCCGATCGACATTGCCCTTCTCGACGAGGCCAAGCGCCGGGACGTTCCCCGGTACGAGCGGTCACGGTTCGTCCCGTTCGAACCGGCCAATAAGCGCTCGGAGGCGACGATACGCCATGGGACGGAGACCTGGCGCGTCCTCCTCGGCCAGCCGGCGGTGATCTCCCACCTGATGTCCTCCGCGCCCGGCGCGGACGACTGGCTCGATCGTCGGAGCGCCGAAGGCTACCGCATCCTCGCGGTGGGGGCCGGGCCGGAGGGCGCCCTCAAGCTCGTCGGGATGATCGCGCTCGCCGACCCGCTCCGGGAGGACGCGGTCTCGCTCGTGGAGCGGCTCCGCGCGCTGGGGATCCGGGTCGTCATGGTGACGGGGGACGCCTTGCCGACCGCTCGGTCGGTCGCGCAGAAGCTAGGGCTCTCCGGGCCCGTCGGGGGACGGGAGGCGCTCGCGAGCGCCTCCCCCGGCTTTGCCGGGTTCGCCGGCGTGTACCCCGAGGACAAGTTCGGTCTCGTGAAGGCCCTCCAAGGCCACCGCCAGATCGTGGGGATGACGGGCGACGGGGTCAATGACGCCCCCGCCCTCAAGCAGGCCGAGGTCGGTATCGCCGTCGCCAACGCGACCGATGTCGCCAAGGCGTCGGCGAAGCTGGTGCTGACGCGCCCCGGACTCGCGGGGATCGTCGCCGCCGTGGAATCGGGACGCCGGGTCTACCGCCGGATGCTCACCTGGATGCTGAACAAGATCTCGAAGACCATCGAGCAGGTCGTCCTCCTCACGATCGCGTTCGTGGCGACGGGCCTGTTCGTGACGACGCCGTTCCTGATCCTCCTCATGATCTTCGCGAACGACTTCGTCGTAATGTCGGTCGGGACGGATACGGCGCGGATCTCTCCGACCCCGGATCACTGGGACGTCCGTCGCCTGATCCTGGTCGGGGCATCGATGGCGATGGGGTGGCTCGTCCTCTCCTTCTCGGTGGTGGTCGTGGGCGCGTACGTGATCCGCTGGCCGCTACCGACCCTGCAGACCGTCGTCTTCCTCGACCTGGTCTTCTCCGGGCAGGCGAGCCTCTTCCTGATGCGCGAGCGCGGTCCGTTCTGGGACTCGCGTCCGAGCACGCCCTTGATGGTGGCCTCGGGGCTCGACATCCTGGTCGTGAGCGTCCTCGCCACGCTCGGGATCCTGATGGCTCCCGTCGACCCTCTCGTCATCCTCGCGCTCCTTGGGGCGGTCGTCGGCCTGGGGTTCGTGCTCGACCGGCTCAAGCAGCGCATGTTCCGATCGACCGCGATGTTCACGCCGCCCGCGACAGCGACCGCAGCGCCGGTAGGTACCTGAGGTCCATCGGCCCTCGGGTCGGGGCGACGCGGACGGAGTCGTGCGGGGGTTCCCCGCTCCCCGTCCCACCGAGTGAACGCGACCGAGGGTCAGGCGCCCGAGATCACGACGTCCGCGATCTTGATGGGGGAGCGCGGGCGGTCGTTGCCGTCGCGGGGGACCGCGGCGATCTTCTCGACGACCTCCTGGCCGCCCCGCACATGGCCGAAGATCGCATGCTTTCGGTCGAGCCAGGAGGTCGGTGCGAGCGTGATGAAGAACTGGCTGCCGCCCGTGTTCGAGCCGGCGTTGGCCATCGAGAGCACGCCGGGACCATCGTGGCGCAACGACGGGTGGAACTCGTCCGGGATCGTGTAGCCCGGACCGCCGGTGCCGTCGCCGGTGGGGCAACCGCCCTGGATCATGAATCCGGGGATGACCCGGTGGAACGTGAGGCCCGTGTAGAACCCTTTGCGCGCGAGGGTGAGGAAGTTCTCGGCGGTCTTCGGGGCCCGGTCACGGTAGAGCTCGAGGCGGATGTCGCCCAGCGTCGTCCGGAGCGTCACGGTCGGATTCGCCATGGTCTCCCGACAGTGCCGACGCCTAAAAGCCGGGCGGTGGTCGGGTCGAACCGACTCGATTAAAGGGGAGGAGCGCGCAGTATGTCGCTGGCCGCGGAGAGGGATTCGCGGCGGTCCCCGGATGAACCGTTCCATCGGCCGTGTCGGCCTCGCGATCGTGCTCGCCGGGTTCGCGCTCGCCGCCTTCCCGATCGTACGGACCGGGGCCGAGCATTTCGACATCGAGCAGGAAGCCGGGATCCTCGTCGCACCGGTCGGGCTGCTCGTCATCCTGATCGGGGCGGTCCAGGTGAACCCCGAGCGGACGACGGTCGGGGGAACGTTCGGGAACCCCGAGGAGCGCTCCCGGCTCCGGGCCGGCCCGTCGGCGACCCCATCGCTCCCCCCGAGGGCCCGGTGGAGCCCCGGCGATCCGATCTACTGCCGGTACTGCCACACCTCGATCCACCCCGAGCTCGCCCGGTGCCCGCGGTGCGCCCGGGCCCGGGACTGTCGGAGCTGCGGCCGGCCGCTCGGTCTCGTCCTCGAGCGGGCGACCTGTCCCTTCTGCGGACGGGCCGAGCCGCTCTGCTACTGCTCTCCGGTCCCCCGCCCGGCGGCGGCCCCCGGCCTCGCGGCCCGGCCCCGTCGCGGATGAGGTGAGGCAACGTTGGACGACCGAACGATTCCCCGCGGAGTGGCCGCGGTCGACTCCGGCCAGGCCACCGTCCACTTCGACGGCGCCTGCGAGCCGCCGCGGGGCGGCGGCGTCGCCACGTACGGCTTCGTGGTCCAGGGACCAGGGCTCTACCATGAGGGCGGGGGCCTCGCCGTGGCGCCGCATGCCCCGCACGCGACCAACAACGTGGCCGAATACGTCGGGGCGATCTGTGCCCTCGAATGGCTCTCCGGGCAAGGGTTTCGGGGAGCGGTCACGATCATCGGCGACAGCCAGCTCGTGATCCGTCAGATGCAGGGGGAGTACCGGGTGCGGGCCTCCCACCTCGAAGCGTACCACGAGCGGCTCACGCAGCTCGGGCGGGCGTTCGAACGGGTCGAGTACCGGTGGGTTCGCCGCGAGGCGAACCGGCGGGCCGACGAGCTGTCGAAGATCGCCCTCGAGGAGGCCCGAGCCCAGATCGGGCAAGGGACCGAACGGGCCGCGACCGAGGAGCTGCCGGACGCGGGTCTCTCCGACGGGCGGACGGATGACCCGGAGTAACTAGTCTAGTTCCACCGGACGGTGTAGACCAGCGTACGCCCTTCGATCGCCGCCCGGGCCCGGGCCGAATCGACGTAGGTCGCGAACGCCGCCGCGGCCTCAAGGGTGAGCTTCGGACGGGAACCGTACCCGCGGGGCGTGCCCTGGCCAAGGACCGCCGGAGGGGGGTTCAACGGAAGATTCGCGGGTCGGGCCGGTTTTCGTTCGGCTCCGCTCACAAATCCTCGGCCGCCGGGAACCGGCGCGTGGAGACGGGCGCGGAGAGGCACGGGAGCAGTGCGAGCGAGTAGTGCGGGCTCTCGAACTCCTGGGCTCCGAGGGGCAGGGCGGCGAGCATCGAGACTGCTCGAGAGCCGTCCGACATGGTCCCTCGGGGCTTGTCAGACGCATGTCGTACATAAAGCCCGAAGTTCGACAGGAAACAGGGGGTACGGCACCGACGCCCGATAGCCGGCCCCGACGGACATCGGTCCGACACGCACAAAGCCCGGGCGCAGACCACCGGCTCAAGTAGGCCGGCGAGGTCGAGAGACGGTTCCCATGATCGGCTCCTCGCCTACCGAGGTCGGACGTTTTCTCGAGGAGACCGAAGCCCGACTCCTCGAGCTCTCGATCGAGGCCCAGCAGGCCGACTGGGTCTATTCCACCTACATCAACCCGGACACCGAGGCGCTTTCGGCGCGGACGCTCGCGCGGTTGATCGGGGTCACGGTGGACCTCGCCAAGCGGTCGACCCGGTGGAACGACGCGCCGATCACGCCGGTCGAGGCGCGGAAGCTGCGCCTCCTACGCCTGTCCCTGCCGCTCATCGCTCCCTCCGACCCGAGCGAATCGACGGAGCTCACCCGGCTCGTCGCGACGATGGAGGGAAAGTACGCCCGGGGCCGGCACGTCCTCCGCGGCTCGGCCACGGAGCTCGACCTCCAGGAGCTCTCGCATGTCCTCCAGGAGAGCCGGGACCCGGCCCGACTCACGGATGCCTGGACCGGCTGGCACTCGGTCGGCCGATCGATCCGTCCGGACTTCGAACGGTATGTCGAACTCGCCAATCGTGGGGCCCGGGAGATCGGCTTTCCCGACATGGGGGCGATGTGGCGCTCGAAGTACGACATGGACCCGGAGGCGTTCTCCTCGGAGGTCGAACGACTATGGCGTGAGGTCGAGCCGCTCTACCGGTCCCTGCACGCCTACGTCCGGCGCCGCCTGGTCGAGACCTACGGTCCGGATCATGTCGATCCCCGGGGACCGATACCGGCGCACTTTCTCGGGAACATGTGGGCCCAGTCCTGGGAAGGGATCTTCCCGATCCTCGCCCCCCCCGAGGAATCCCTCGGCTTCGACCTCACCCGGATCCTGGTCGACCGGGGGACCACGCCGACGGACATGGTCCGGTACGCCGAGTCGTTCTTCGTCTCCCTCGGCCTCGATCCGCTGCCTCCGACCTTCTGGGAGCGCTCGATGTTCGTGCGCCCCCGGGACCGGGACGTCGTCTGCCACGCGAGCGCCTGGGACCTCGACTTCGCGGACGACCTCCGGATCAAGATGTGCATCGAGATCACGGACGAGGATTTCCGGGTCGTCCACCACGAGCTGGGCCACAACTACTACCAGCGCGCCTACGCCGGACAGCCGTACCTCTTCCGCGACAGCGCCCACGACGGATTCCATGAAGCGGTCGGGGACACCATCGCGCTCTCGGTGACCCCCGAGTACCTGCGGAAGATCGGCCTCCTCTCCACGGCCCTGCCCACCGGGGGCGATATCCCCCTCCTGCTCTACCGGGCCCTCGAGAAGATCGCGTTCCTCCCGTTCGGTCTCGTGGTCGACCGATGGCGCTGGGAGGTCTTCTCCGGAGGGATCACGCCCGCCGAGTACAACGACACCTGGTGGGCGATGCGGAGGACGTACCAGGGGATCGTCCCTCCCGCGGCCCGGGATCCGGAGGAGTTCGACCCGGGGGCGAAGTTCCACGTCCCGGCGAACGTCCCGTACATGCGGTACTTCCTCGCGGCCATTCTCCAGTTCCAGTTCCACCGGGCCCTGGTCCGGGCCATGGGCAGCGGCGAGCCGCTCCACCGGGCCTCGATCTATGGCTCGAAGGAGGCCGGCGAGAAGCTCCGCGCGATGCTCGAGATGGGCCAGAGCCGGGAATGGCCGGACGCGCTCGAGGCGGTCACGGGGGAGCGGACGATGGAGGCCCGCGGCCTCCTCGAGTACTTCGCGCCGCTCCAGCGCTGGCTCGACTCCGAGAACCGGAAGGCTCCCGTGGGCTGGTAGCGCGGGCCTCCCGGTCGGGACACCGAGTGAGCGGACATCGGTCCGCGGGCTAGTTCTCCGGCGCGTCCGGTCCGAGACCGAGCGGGCGGAGCGCGAGGAAGGACCCTGTCATGGCTCGCGGCGCAGGCCGGAGCGCCTCGACCGCGTGGACGAGGAGCTCGTACGCGGCATCCTCGACGTCGGCCGCATCCTCCGGGCCGGACGGCCCGGGAACGTAGACACGAACGGTCCCGCGGTCGACCCCGAGGAGGACGAGCCCCCCGCCGTCCCGTCGTGCCCAGGCAAGGAGTCGGAGGCCGGGTCGGTCCACGACCCCCACCCAGCGGAGCGAACCGAACCAGCGGCCGGCGAGACGCCCGAAGATCGTTTCGACCGGGGTGCCGAGCGGGAGGTCCACACGGGCGATGGGGTGGAGGTCCGAAGCGACCTCGTCGATCGACCGGACGTGCTCGGAGTGGATCCGGTAGCCTCCGTCCACGCGTTCCACCCGCCCCTCGCGCTCCAGCCGTCGGAGCGCCCGCGCGAGCGATTCCGGATGGGCACCGAGCACGCGACGCAGTCCGCTGAACGCGACGCGTCCGGGAAGCCCTTCGAGGGTCTCGAGGATCCGATCGTCGAGACGGCCCGAGCCGGTCGATGTCCGCTCGTCCTTCTCGGGCTCCATCGCGGCCTCTAGAGTGGGCAGGGATTTAGCGGCCGGGTTACACGGAGGCCACCTGCTCTCCTCCTTCGAGGCGGCCCCCGGCGCCCGCTCCCGCCCGGTAAGGAACGGCCGCCGGTCCGCGGAATGTGTGAGCGACGAGCGCGCGACCCGCTCAATATCCTCGGTCGCGCGGTGAGGAGGTCGGAACGGACGTTCCGAGAGAGGAAACGATGACGGAATCGAGCGGGGACTGCGCGCCGAGCGGAACGCACTACGGTCCGTGGGTCTGGAGCGCCTACCGGGCCTATCACGAGCTACTGCGCGAGAAGGTGAAGAAGCGGTTCGAAGCCCAGGAGGGCCCCTGGATGGACCGGGTGGCGGATCTCCTCGTGCAGATCGTGAACGCGCGCTGGGAGGGCGGACGAAAGAAGGAGAAGGAAGAGGAGGAGCTGTTCGCGAAGCTCGACCAGCTCCTGGCGGAATGACCCCTCCCACCTTCCCCTTTCCCGGTGGGCCGGGCCCGCAGCCTCCCCTCGCCCCCGAGCCGCTGATGCCGCGCCCCGGCTAGGCCTCGGGCCCGCCCCGACCAGAGGGATGACCGATGGTCTTCAGCGAGCTTGAGGCCCGGATCACTTCCGCGGTCGAGTCGCTCGCCCCGAGCGTCGCCGGCGTGGCGAGCCTCCGGCTCGAGGGTCGCCGGGGGAACGGGCCGTTCGCGACGCCGGGCCAGGCGACGGCAATGGTCATCGACCGGGAGGGCTACCTGGTCACCAACCAGCACGTCGTGGACCGGGCGACCGACCTCCGGGTCCATCTCGCCGATGGGCGCGACCTCCCCGCGGAGGTGGTGGGCGGGGACGCGGTCACCGATGTCGCCGTCGTGCGGGTCGACGCGATCGATGCACCGGCCGTCCGCTTCGGAGACTCGGAGGCCCTGAAGGTCGGCCAGATCGTCCTCGCGGTCGGTCACGCCCTCGGGTTGCCCGGAGGCCCCACGGTGTCGACGGGGGTCGTGAGCGCCCTCGGCCGGCCGCTCCCCGGATCCGACTTCATCTTCGAGGGGCTGATCCAGACCGACGCCGCCATCAACCCCGGGAACAGCGGGGGGCCTCTCGCCGATCTCTCCGGTTCGGTGATCGGGGTCAACACCGCCATGGTCCCGTTCGCCCAGGGGGTCGGGTTCGCGATCCCGATCCATGCGGTACGCCGGATCGCCGACGAGCTCCGCCGTCAGGGACGGGTGGTCCGCCCCTGGATCGGGGTCACCGTCGCCGAGCTCCGCCCGGAACTGGCGCGCCAGTATCATCTCGAACCGTGGTCCGGGCTCATGGTCGCGGAGGTGGTCCGGCGTTCGCCGGCCCACCGGGCCGGCCTCCGTCCGGCCGACGTCCTCCGTCAGGTCGGTCCGTTCCCGGTCCATCGGGTCCGGGAGCTCCTCGAGGGTCTCTCCCACTTCCCGGTAGGGTCGGAGATCGAGGTGCACCTCGAGCGACGAGGCACCCCGCTCTCGGTCACTGTCGCTCTCGAAGAGGGGCCCGAGGCACCCGTCGCGCGGCCCGGCTGACCCGGGCCGGTCTAGACGCCGAGGTACGAAGACGGTTCGGTGGCCGGTGGGGCCGCCTCGGCCGGACGCGCCGGGAACTCGGAGCGGTAGACCCCATAGTAGGGGACCCGGTTCGCGACGACGGCGCGGAACGCCGAGCGGAGGGCATCGTCGTCCAGTCCCCGGGTCGGCAGGAGGTCGTCGTCCCGGTTGAGACAGCCTTTGAGCTCCCCCTTGTGCGTGACGCGGACCCGGTGGCAGTTCGCGCAGAACTCCGAGTTGTAGACCGGATCGACCAGCTCGACCTCGGCGGACCGGAACTGGTAGACCCGACGGTGGTGCATCTCGCGGACGAGGACCCGCGTCGAGTGCTCCTCGAGCCAGCGCTTGACCGACTCGATGTCGACCATCCACTCCGGATGCGTGACGAGCTCGGGCATAAACTGGATCAGCTGGAGCTTGAGCCCGTCCGTAGACCCGACGTAGTCGATCATCCGCGGGATATTGGCGAGCGTCGGCCGGAAGACGACCATGTTGAGCTTGACCGGCTTCAGCCCGACCCGTAGCGCCTCCCGGATCCCCCGGAGGACCGGGGCGAGCGACCCCTTGCGGATCGACCGGAACTGTTCCGGGTCGACCGAATCGACGGAAACGTTGACCCGCTTGAGCCCGGCGTCGCGCAGGGCCTCCGCTCGGGACTCGAGCATCGACCCATTGGTCGTCAGCGAGACGTCCGGGATCTGTTCCACCGTCCGGTTGACGATGTCCTCGAGGTCCGCGCGGATGAGCGGCTCGCCCCCGGTGAACTTCACGGAACGGACACCGAACTCCCGGGCGACGCGGACGATCCGCTCGACCTCGGCGGGCGTCATCTCCTCCCCGTGCGGCGAGCGGGGCCGGGACACCGGGCCGAGCCCCTCGTCGTGGCAATAGATACAGCCGAAATTGCAGCGCTTCGTGACACTGATGCGGATGTCGGTGACCTCGCGGCCGAACGCATCCGACAGCATCACCCGTTCTCCACGGTGTACCCCCATATATGGTCCCGGCACGCGCCCCGAGGGCCCCACGCGACGCCTTCATAGACCCGGCGCCCCTCGGTGTTTCCAGGGGCAAGAATGGTCGTCGACTTCCAGATCGCCCGGTCCCCCGGTTATCGTGTCGCCGCGGTCCGCTGGAAGGGCCCCTGGAGCGACGCGCGGATCCATCGACAGTTCCTCTCGGTTCTGGCATGGGCCCGCCGAGAGGGGCTCCGCACCGGCGCATGGGTCTTCCGCGAGCCCGCGGAACGCACCTGGGAAGTGGCGATCGAGGTCCGGGGAAAGGCCCGCTCCGAGGGAACGATCCGGATCCGGACGTACCCGGCGAGCGAGGTCGCCCGGGTGGTCTTCGATCCGGACGTCGTGTCGCCCCGTGTCATCCACCATGGTCTCGCCGACTGGCTCCGCTGACGCCGTCGCGACCGGACGATCCGGTCCGTCGGGGCCTACCGCGAGATCTACCGTGGCGACCCATGGAACGATCGGAAGGCCTACGCGCGCACCGAAGTGCAGTTCCTCGTGCGTCGCCGAAAGTCCCGGTGATCGCGTCGAGGCCCGCGCCCCGACGTCGCCGTGTGCGACGGGACGACGCTTCAAATCCCCCTAAAGGGTGAGAGCGACCCGTCCTGCCCCCATGAGCTCGACCCGAACCCTTCGATGGTCCGAGGAGGACCGGGTCGGCGCCGGCCGTCTGCGATGGGGCGCCTGGGTCGGTCTCGTCGCCGCCGCGCTCGGCCTGCTTCTGCCGTCGTTCAGCCTCTTTCTCGCCGGGCAGGGTAGCCTGCGTACGCTGGCGTTCGGGACGGCACTCCTCCGGGCGACCGGTCTCTTCGTCCTGATCGGCGCGGCGTTCTTCGTCCTGTCGTTGTTCCTGTATCGGCGGGCCTTTGCGCATCTCCGACAATCCTCGCCCGAGTTCGCGCTCGCCTCCGCTCTCTGCCTGCTCGGCTCCGTGGGATTCCTCCTCATACTGGTGGCCGCCGCGTACCTCACCGGGTCTGCCTCGAACCTCGGGTCCTGCCTCCAGGGGCATCCTTCGAACGCGCTTTCCTGCATGGAGACGAACCAACCGCTCGGGGCGTACACCGCGATCGTCGGGTTCGTCCTCGGTTGGCTCGGGGGCATCGGCATCGTGCTCGGTCTGTGGCTCGCGAGCGACCATTTCGAGGAGCGTACGATCGCGCTGGGATCGGCCCTGTACCTCCTGCTTCTCCTCCTCGCCCTCGCTCCGTTCCTCGAGCTCCTCTTTACCGTCCCGGGCGGAGGTTATCTCCTGCTGCTCCTCCCGCTGGTCGGCGTGGGCGCTCCGACGATGGTCCTCTTCGGCATCCTCCCCCGGACACGGCCCTCTCGCCCGGCGGCCTCGGCATGAGCGAACACGGGAGCGCCCAGGAACCCTTGCCGCCCGGCACCGAGCGGGTGACCCTCGCTGGCGGCTGCTTCTGGTGCACGGAGGCGGTGTTCTCCGAGCTCGTCGGTATCCGATCCGTGGTCCCCGGGTACTCCGGTGGGAAGGTCGAGCGCCCTTCCTACGAAGCGGTGTGTTCCGGACGGACCGGCCATGCGGAGGTGGTCGACGTGACGTTCGACCCGTCCGTCCTCCCGCTGCGGGACCTCCTCGGGATCTTCTTCACGACGCACGACCCGACCACGAGGGACCGTCAGGGGAACGACGTCGGCCCCCAGTACCGGTCGGCGGTCTTCTATCGGGACGCCGCCCAGAAGGCGACCGCCGAGTCCGTGCTCCGGGAGATAGAGGCCACCGGGGTCTGGAGCCGGAAGATCGTGACCGAGATCACCCCGTTCAAGGCGTTCTATCCTGCGGAAGAGTACCACCGGGACTACTTCCGCCGCAATCCGGAGAAGGCGTACTGCCAGTTGGTGATCGCGCCCAAGGTCGCGAAGCTCCGTCACCAGTACGCGGAGCGGCTGCGATCCCGGTAGGACCGGCACCGGCGGCCCCGTCAGGGGCGCGAGGGGCCTCGTTCCGGGCTTAGGCGGAGAGGATGGCGAAGTACGCGGCGAACACCAGCAGGATCCCCGCCGAGACGTACGTGACCCAACGCTCGAACGCCGGGAACCGTTCGACCCCCCGGCGGAGGGCCCAGGGAAACACCACGATCCAGATCGCGATCGCCCCGAAGAGACCGAGGAAGATCACGGCCCCTCCGAAGTACGCGAACGCGAGACCGGCGGTGAGCCACCAGAGGATCTGGAACGGGTTCGAGACGCCGAGCCCCAGGGCGGTCGTGTAGATCCGCGCGTCCCCGAACTCCTGCTCCGAGGGCCGTTGGCGGGCGAGGAGGAGACGGAGGCCGAAGTAGGCCATGACGACCGCGCCGACCAGGTAGATGACCCGCACGTATTCGTGGAGGTCGACGAGCTCGGAGAGGGCGTAGACGACCAGCGCGAGGAAGGCGTCCGCGCTCATTGCGCCGAAGCCGGTGAGGATCCCCCGGCGCAGCGAGCGGACCGCCTGCGACGCGATGAACGCGTTCATAGGTCCGGGAGGGATCGTGAGCGAGAATCCGAGGACGAGGCCGAAGAGGAGCTCGTAGCCGACGTTCATTGACGCGATGGATGCGGCCCGGTCGGCATCGTCGACCGGCGGCTCGTCCCCTCCCGCTACGAGGACGGGGGCACAACGTGGCCGTCCACCGTGATGAGGCGCGAGGGGGGCGGGGGGTGCCAGGCCATCGCCAGAAGTCCCCCGAGCACCGCGAGCACGAAGCCGAGGATGAGCCCGGCGAGCGCGAACGGGATGCTCACCAGCGCCAGGACGATCGCGAGGATCCCCCAGATCGTGTGCCCCCGAGGTATGGCGAGCATCAGGACCCCTGCGAGGAGGGTCAGGAGCCCCAGGAGGATCCCCACTCCGAACAGGGGACTGAACACGCCAAAGATCGCGAAGACGGCGCCGATCAGCGCGAAGACCGTCCCGCCGACGAGGATGAACAGTCCGCCGAGGATCGTCAGGATCCCCGCGACGATGGGTCGCGACACCGGTCCGGTTCGCGCGAACCCTCCTCGGCTATTTTGCCCTGACGCACGTCCCGGGGAGAAGGGGCCGAGCTCAGCCTCGCTCGAAAGCTATTACAAGTCCCGGTATCCCGGTACCGTGTCCCCGAAGTGGATCAGCGAGCGGCGGGTCATCAAGGTCCTCGTGGAGCCCCAGGGGGCGATCGTCGCCATCACCACGAAGACCTACTCGCATCTGTTCATCGTTTCTCGTGCGTTCATCGGGCGCAAGAAGATCCTGACCCGGGACCGTATCGTAGCTCGGGCGGGATACAGCACCCCCCGGGTGCTCTCCCTCATCGAGGAGACGTACCCGAACGGTGCCTGAGGAGCGCCCCGAGCGCTCCCCTCGTTCCCCCGAGCGGTCCGGACCGAGGGACGGCATAGGGGCGGGGCGATGGGAGGCGAGGAACGGGGGACGCTCGAGCTGCGGACCGACGGGCGCCGTGCCCCGGTCCGACTGCTCTTCGTCGAGGATCGGGGAGGCTGGTCCGTGGTCCCGTCCGTCCGGGATGCCGAGTGGTTCTCCCGTGCGGTGCGGGACGGCGGGGTGACGGTGCGTCCGCCGGGAGGAGCGGAGCAGGTCTGCCGGACCGAAGTCGTTCCGGCCGGGCCGGAGTTCGAGCGGGTGCGGCGGCTCTTCCAGGAAAAGTACGGAGCTTCGATATGGCCGTCCTACTTCGGCCGCGCGACCCTTGCGCTCGCGCTCGATCCCAGCCATCCTCCGGCTCCGCCCTCCCCGGACCGCCGGCTGGTGGAGGAGTTCGACGCGGCGGCGGGCGGGTACGATGCAGGGGTCGCCTCTCGCCCGGTCGAGCGATACCTGAAGGAGCGCGTGGCCGAGGTCGTGGAGCGCGCCTTCGTCGATGAGGACCCGATCCTCGAGGTCGGTCCGGGAACGGGGTTCCACACGCTGCGGCTCTTGGATGCAGGCCATCGTGTCCTTGCGGTCGATGTCTCCCGGAAGATGCTCGAACGGCTCCAGCGCCACGCCGCGGAACGCGGGTCCGACGGACGCCTGGAAGTGCGCGAAGGCCGCCTCAGGGACCTCAGCGCGCTGCTCGCGGACCGCCCCCCGGGTGCGTTCGGCGGTGCGTTCTCCGCGTTCGGTCCGTTCAACCTCGAGCCGGAGCTCCGGGAGGCATGCGCCGCGCTCACCCGCCTTGTCGGTCCGAAAGGTCACCTGATCTTCACTTCCCTCAACCGGCCGGGTCTCTTCCCCATGGTCTGGGAGATCGCCTCCGGGAGCCTCTCGGGGGCATTCCGGCGCACGGCTGCCATGATTCCGGTGGGCGGGGTCCGATATCCTCTCTCCCTCTACGTGCCGACGATAAAGGGCTGGGACACCTCCCTCTCTCCGGGATTCCGTCGGGAGGCGGTTGGGGCCGTCTCGGTCCTGGCCCCGCCCTTCGACTCCGAGCGATCGATTCGGTGGCTCGGAACGCGTGGCCTCAGCCGGCTCGGCCGGCTCGACCGTCGCCTTGCCGGTATTCCCGGCTCCTGGGTCGGGGCCGAGTGGATCTTGCTTCGTTACGTCCGGGGAGACCGATCGGATGTCCATCAGGACTAGCGTACCGGATTACGATCGCAACGTGCCGACTCAAGGGTCGTCGGGTCTCCGAGCCCACGGGAGGTGCCCCACGGAGAGCTCACGCGGCCCCGCCATGCGGAGACGCGATACCCCCGGGGCTCCGTTCCGAACGGCCGGGTAGCGAGGGAAGCCGGATGGATCGGTCGGTCGCCCTTCTGACGTTCGCGCGAAACGACGTGGACGCGGTCATCGACCTGATCGAGGGTCTGCGGGGGGACGTCGACGGGTGCGTGGTCATCGACAGCTCCTACCCGGAGCAACGGGCGAAACTCCTCCGAGCCCTGCGGGAGCCGCACGAACGGCTCCACGAAGCGCCGCCTGTCGGGGACGTCGACCTGCTACGCCCGTACGGGCTTTCGAAGGCGGAGTCGGACTGGGTGCTCCTCCTCGAGAGCGATGAGGCACCCTCACCCGGCCTGCGCGCCCGGCTCCACGACCTGGGGAACGTGAATGGCTACATCATCCCCCGGTATGAACGCTCGGCCCGGGGGTACACGTATCACCTCCGTCTCTTTTCCCGGACGGCGGCGACCTACTCCGGTCCGAGCCACGCGTACCCGGTCATCCGGGGCCCCACCGGCCGGCTCCCCCGCGAAGAGCATATCGAGCATCGGGCGCCGTCCGGCGCCGAGTTCTGGTCGAGCGCCGATCGCGCCCGTCGCTACCTCCTCCCCGACACGCTCGAGCGGCCGTACGATGTCTCGTACCTCCGCAACACATTCGGACTCGGACCCGGTACGTTGGCGACGTACCGTTCCGGTGGGCTGCCGGCGCCGTTGAGGCCCTTGCCCGACCCGATGGTCCGCGTCATGCTCGCGGCCGAGGCGGTTCGGGAGATACTGACCACGGGCTCCGGGGGGCTCGCCCGGTCCCGATGGGAGCAGGGTAAGGCGCGGCGGCAGTACTGGGCCGCGCTTCCTTCCCCGGAACGTGCCCGGCTCGCCGCGTGGGCCGCCCGGGTCCGAGAGGAAGGCGGCCTCACCCGGTTCCTCGGCTTCGACCGCCCGGAATACGTCGCGCGCCTCTCGACCCTGCTGCCCGCCACGCTCGATGGACCGTCCGTGCTCCGCGCCCTCGTGGAATACCGAGCCGGGAGCGGCCGTCCGTGGGACGGAGGGGATGACCTTCCGCTTCTCCCCGAGTACCGGACGCCCCGTGCGTGAGGATCCCGGGCCCCCGGGCGACCGCCGAACCGTAAACGCGAGAGGAACCAGCAATGACCCCGACACCTCGGCCCACGTGTTGATGGGATACACGAGCGGGTTCGTCTCGAACGGCGGAAAGCCGAGGTTCAAGGTGAGTTTCCAAGCGACCATCGCGACAACGAAGCTGCCAAGGGCCGCGGCCGTGCCGCGGTCGAATCCCAGAGAACTCCAGCGATACATCGCGAGGCTCGCGACCAGCGCCTCGAGCATCACCCAGGAGGCGAGTCCCGCCCAACCGGTCACCGGCAGGCCCGGCTGAGGGACGAGATACCCCGGCACACCGGCGAGGAGGACGTACAGTACCCCGTACGCGGCTTGGAAGCCTGCGACGCCGAGGATACCCAGTACCACCCCGTCCCACCACGCGCCACGGCGCCAGAGCACGACGACGAACGACGTGGCGAAGCTCAGTGCGGTGTAGAAGTAGATCCCATACACCGCGACCGGCCATCCACCGTAGAGCTCGATTGGACCGAAGTCGAGGCCCTGGCGCGCGGCGAGCAGCCGAGGGGTCTCGTAGGCGATGAGCGCAAGCACGGCAACCAGGTAGGCGCTGACGACCCGGTGGGTCCAGGACGTTTCCAAGAGCTCCCACCACCCGCGCTTCCCGGACCGGGAAGCTACGGGCTCGAGGGAGGGCAGGACCCCCGACGTAGCGACCCCGGTCGGTGACATCCTCCCCACATCGGGGGAGCCGATTTACTCCTTTGACCCAGGGCGCCGGCCCCGGCCGGGGGTCGCTGCCGGTCTCGGCACAGAACGGGGGACAGCCCCCCGTTGTCATCTCCCGGCGAACGGGCAAGTCTTTCTCTCTCCCGTACCTCGCGACTGCGTGGGCGGCCGGGCTCGCATCGACATCGTCATCCCGACCCGAGACCGCCCCGCGAAGCTCGAGGCACTGCTGGGCGACCTGGAGGCCCAGACCCTCCCTCCAGCGTCGACCGTGGTCGTCGACGACAGTCGGGGGGGAGGACCGGTCATGTCCGACCACCCCGAGCTCTCGCTCCGCACAGTGCACCTGCCCGAGCGCGGGTTCATCACCCGGGCGAAGAACCGGGGCGCCCGAGAGGGAACCTCGGAGTTCCTGGCCTTTATCGACGACGACAACCGGGTCCCGCCGAACCTCCTCGAGTCGCTGGCCCGCTCCCTTGCGGACCGTCCTCGCCGGGTCGCCGTCATGCCGGGCGTGCTCTACCACGCTCGGCCCGACCTCGTCTGGGTCTACGCCGCGCCGTTCCGACCGGATCGGTGGGAGTTCGAGCTGATCGGCCGGAACCGCCCGAGGGACCCCCGGTGGGAGGGCCGGATCCTCGGGACCGATGCACTCCCGAACCTCTCCCTCGTGCGCCGCGAGGCGTTCGCGAACGTCGGGGGCTTCGATGAATCGTTCCCGGTGAACAGCTCGGGGGACCTCTGCCAGCGCCTGAAGCGGGCCGGCGGCGAGGTCGTGGCGGATACGGGAGTCCTCACCCGCCACGACGTCGAGCCGCCCGGGAGCCGTGCGTTCTGGGGGGCGCATTCGGTCCCGGACCCGGGACGTACCCGCTACGAGGTCGCGGACTGGTTCCGCTTTCATCGACGCTGGGGACCCCGTCCTCGGGGATTCTCCGCCCTCGCGACCTACCATGCCCTCGACTTCCTCGTGCCGCTTCTGATCGCGATGATGGTGCGCCCGAGTCCCTCGCTCCGCTCGCTCCTAGGCGCCATCGGCCGGGGGTATCTCGAAGGGCTCGTGGGCCCTTTCGTCGACGCGCCGACCGCCCCGTTCCGTGCGTGATCCCTTTCGGGGATCTCCGGGTCACGCAGGACCCGGGTCCCTCTCCGGTGGGACCCGCTCACGCGTCCTGCGACCTCGGAGGTCCGGAAGGGCGGGAACCAGGGCCCCGGAACTCGGCCGTCGGCGAAACGTACCGAAGGTCCAGAACCCCCTCTACACCGTTGCCGCGGAAGCCGCACCGCGCGCACACCGGGTCGTGGTTCTCCTCCCACCCGGAGATCGGAGTCCGGCAGACCGGGCACGCGAAGCGTTCGGCGTCCCCCTCGGGATCCGGACCCGACCGGCCCGGCTTCTCCAGCACGGCGAAGCGGGCGGGAAAGCCGGGGGCCCGGTGAAGGCCCATGCCCAGTCGCAGAAAGAACGCCGCGGGGGCCCGGCGCAGCACACGGTACTCCTCGAACCCGGTGCCGAACTCCCCCACCGGACGCAGTCCGGCGCTTCGGGCCACGCCCTCAAAATCGCACCGCGGCGCGGCGAACAGCGGAAAGGCGTCATGGTCTACCGCGACCCGCCGCCGGGCCCGCGTGACCGGGAACCATCGTTCGTGCGTCCCGTTCCGCAAGGCGAGTCCGAGGTCGTTCACGATCGTACCCACGGATGGCGTCGGGTTGTACGACACGAGGAAGCGGCCCCCGGGCCGGAGCACCCGTGCGATCTCCGAGAGCGCCGCCTCCGGTTGGGCGAGGTGGTGATAGACCCTCACCATGGCTCCTCCGGAGAACGATTCCGAGGGGAACGGGAGGTGGAAGAGGTTCGCGGCGACCCGGGTGAGGGGGACCGGAACCTCCCTCGGGTCCATGCATCGGAGGGCCGAGATATCGAGATCCACCACCGTGACGTGCGATGCGATACTCCCCAGGGCCCCGACCAGGCGTCCGTAGCTCGACCCGATGTCGAGCACACGGTCGAGCCGAACTCCGTCGAAGGCACGGGCCACCACGGCCCGTTCGACCTCCGTGACCCGGTCCCGTCCCGACCACCGGGACCGGAAATCGTACCGAGAATAGTCGCTCAGCAGCTCCGGTACCTCGGAATGGACGCGGGTGTCCCGCGTCGGGGCCGCTCCTGGGCTCGGTCCGTCGCTTGCGAACGCGGAGCGATCCGTCGCCACCTACGGTACTCCCTCCGGTCCGATCATCGGTCGACCGGGATCCGGGACCCCCGGCGCGAGCCCCCCGCGCTCCCGGGCACGCGGCCATCGAAGTCGTACCCGACCCGCAGCGTATCGAACCGACGGGATTGGAGGGCGAAACGATGGAACCCGGTCTGCGTGCGGAACCTCGCGGAGTCGGCGCTCGTCCGCCGGTAGCGCGCGTCCCGGCGTAGACCCGCCAGGTGGAGATAGGTCGCAAGGAACGGGAAGATGAGCGCGTTCAACGCGCGTATCGCGAGCGGCGCCCGGGTCGGCTCGCAGGGTCCCGGGAACTGCGTGCGCGCGGCGTAGAGGCGGGGGATCTCGCGACCGATCCAGGGCGTGCGAGCGAGGATCCCCCGGAAGTACGGGTCTCCCTCGAGCATCCGAATCGAAAGGGACTCCCGGGCGAACAGGAATCCGGACCCTTCCGTGAACTCCCGATGGGCGGTGGCGTCGTCGAGGACGTAGTTGAAGCAGGGTTCGGGCCGATCCCGGTCCCGGCCGGAGAGCCGGCGAAGCCGCAGGGTCGCGAAGGCGACCGCGAGGAACCACCAGAGAGCCCCGGTGCGGGTCACGACGAAGAAGTCGAGGTCGTCGTCGACCTCGGGCTCGCCGTACGCGGTGGACCCCGTGATCCCGATGCACCGCAGCCAGGGCCGGGTCCGGGCGAGGTCCGCATGCACGAGCCGATGCGCGGACTCTCGGTACCGGAGCGCCCGGCTCCGTCGTGGATCCACCGACACGGGCCCGAGGTCCGGAGAGACCAGCCGTCCGTTCACCAGCTGCCCCGCCTCGGGGTGATCGGAGATCCACCGGACGAGCTCCCCCGGTGTGCGCGGGGCCTCCGGTGGCAGCAGTTCCACCAGCTCTTCGACCGCGACCCCGGTCCCGAACCAACGCGCCGCCTCCACGAGAGTGCGCAGGCGGCGCTCAAAGGTCGTCGGCGCCGGAGCGGGCGGCGGGACAGGAGGCACTTCCGGGTGCGTCCCCGGACGGTCCGGTGCGGACGAGCCGGTCCGCTCGATCCGTTCCCAGCGGACGTGGTCCTTGGCGGGCGGGATCCGGTCCCAGCCCGCCAGGGCCCGGGACGCGAGCTCCGCCGCGGCGAGGCTGGCGAAGCGAAGGAGGCCAGCGGGCTCGCGGGAAACCGACCGTCGGATCACGGCTCCGGCGGCCCGCGGCTGGCGTAGCGCGTAGTCGGCGAGAGTGCTCGGGGACGCTCCCAGCAACGCGGTCACCTGCCGGTTCCCGACGTGGATCCGTCGTCGCTGGCGCAGATGGTCGCGCAGGTTCGATGGGACCTCGATCGTGACCTGGGCGTCCTCCGCGTACAGCCGCGGGCAGCCGCGCTGCGCCAGCCAGACGGCAAGGTACGAGCCGTCATTGATGACCCCTTCCGGGAGGGGTGGGGCGGGCCCGAGACTGACGAGGAGGAGCTCGTCGGAGAGATGGGCGCCGCCCCCCTCCTGCTGAAGCTGTCGGTGGAAATCATGGTGGAGCTGCCACATCAGCTCGAGCGGGCCGTTCCATCGTGCCTTCCCGGCCGGGCCGGGGACCGGACGGGCCATGACCGCGTACGGTGCCGGGCGGTCGCGCGCGACGTCGAGGAGTTCCCGCACCGCTCCGGGCTCGGCCCGGGCGTCCCCGTTCAGGAGCGCGAGCGCCTGCCCCCTCGCGGTCCGTACCACCGTCCGGATCGCCTCGGACTTTCCGTGACGGTCGAGTTCCTCGACGACCGCCACCCTCGGGTCTTCCCGCGCGAGCCGCCGGGCGTTCTCCGCCGTGCGGTCGGTGCACCCGCTCGCGACGACCCAGATCCGGCTCCAGCGGACCCCGTCGGGGAGGTCCTGGTCGAGGAGGGACCGAACGGCGCTCTCGATCGTCCGCTCCTCGTTGTGGGCGACCACTCCGCCGGCGAGCTCGAACTCCGCGGGGCCGGAGGCCGGGACCGTCTGAAGCATCCCCGGTTCTCCCCGCATGCGGTTCCCGCGGACCCCTACCGTCTCGGACGACTACCGAGGATCACGTCGGGAACGAGGACGGAGCCCCCGACTGGACCGAGTAGGGTTCGTAGAGGTTCGTGTTGAGCCCCGAACCGGGACCGCCCGGCGCGAGCGAGCCGGGCGACGGGACGTAGACCTGCGCGCACGGCGAGACGTGGTCCTCGTGCGTCAGGACCCACCAGATCGGGTTGTTGGCGGCCGAGTTGTAATCCTGCGCCGCGCTCGAGCAGGTCGTCGCCGCCGCGTAGATCGCGGCGGTGGAGTTGAGGCAGTTCCCGAGGGGCGCCGAGAGATTGGAGGGCACGACCACGGGGGCGCAGACGCCCGTCGCCCGGTCCGGAAGGATGTTGGGATCCAGGACGAAGACGACGGAGGTCCCCCAGGGAACGATCGGGAAGCTCGTGTAGTTCTCGACCATATCGTGGGCGGGGAACGGCAGCACCCCGACCGGCAGCCCTTCGACCCCCGAGGAGAGGCCGGCGTGGACCTCGAACTGGGCAAAGAACGGGGAGAACGCATCGGCCGGATGATCCACGCAGGCCGTCGGGGTCGCGCCCGCCCCGCAGTCGGTCAGCACCGCCGAACCGTTCACGGTCGGGAACCCTCGGGTCGTAGCGTTATAGCCGGTGAGTCCGAACGCCGACAGCCCCGCGTACGCGGGGATGAGGTACCACTCGGGCACCTGCCCGGGCACGGCCGATTGGCTCGCGTTGCCTGCCCCGCAGGACGTCGTTCCCGACGCGCCCGAGGCATTCGGGTCGTGCGGGAAGAGGGCCGTCAGGGACGGCGTGCACTCGAAGGTGGCCGAACCGTTGTACACGAACGTCACCACCTGGCCGCTCGAGAACGCGCCCGCCGTGAAGCTCGGCGACTGGCTCGAGGTCGACGACGGACGATAGTAGGAGTAGTATACGCCGAAACCGCCGGCGGCGATGAGAATCACCGCGATCACCACGGCGATCCAGACCCCTCGGTGGGATCCTCGGGGTGGGGTCGCGGCCGTATCCGGTCGGAGCGCCGGTGGGGGCGGTCGGGAGGGACCCGGTTCCGGGCCCCCCGATGCCGGTCGGGCTCGGAGCGGCGGCGCGCCGAGCCGTGCTACGATCGGGACCTCTCTCGCCTCGGCCATGCTCCCCTTCACCGCTCCTCCTTTCGTTCGTCCGCGAACGCGCGCGCGGCTCGACTCCTCGTTCTCATTCTTCCTCCGTATCGAACACCAGGTCGGACGGTCGCTTCCGGATCCATCGGGCCCCGTAGGCCACGGCGGCGCTGAGCCCGGCCCCGGCACCGACCACCAGGACATAGTCGATCAGCGGCAGGGAAGCGGGAACCGGTGGGATCGTAACCGCGAAGTACCCGGAGTACGCGAGCGAGAGGACCTCTGGGGACGAGGAAGCGATCATGATCCCAATGGTCGCGTTCGACGGAGTGACCCGCATCGAGGAGGTCGTGTCCACGGTCGTCCGGGTCCCGTTGTCCCAACCGACCTCGGCGGTCGAGGACGGGATCCACGACTCCAGGATCCCCTCGTTCACGTTGGACCGGCTCGCGACCGTCGGGTCCGAGGTGGACCCTCCGCTCAGATGCTCCGCGCTGGGGTGGCTGGGCCAGAGGGAAAGGTCGAAACCGAGCGAGTCGCCGGGGGCGACCCGCGACCAGTTCGAAAGCAGGACAGACAGCGTGACCTCGTTCGACGGGGCACCGCCGGAGGGGCTCTCCTCCCCGAGGTCAAAGTCCACGCGGACATCGACCGACCCGTTCCGGGCGTCGACGCCCCCGGCCGCGACGAGCGACGCGTGGGCCGTGTATCCCTCGTCGTAGCCGGCCCCCCCGCTCGCGTTCTCCACGGTCCAGGTCAATGGAGCGCCCTGGGTCGTCCCGACCACCGTGCCGCCCGGCGAGCGCTCCGCGATGGTCCCGAGGAGCCCGGCGAGCCCGGAGTCGGGCCGTGCCAGTGCGGAGACATCGACCCCTGGACTGCTCGCGCTGAAGCGGCAGAGCACGACGCCGTTCGTCCACGACGCCCCTGGGGTGCTCCAGCCGGCCACGGAAGCGGCCCCGACGGCGGGGGCGAATGGGAGCAGGATCAGGGCCAGGGCCACCGCCCCGGCGAGGACCAGGGCCGCGTTCCACGATGGGCCGGGGGCCGTCCAGCGCTGCGAACCGTGCGACGTGAACGCCGAAATGGAACGCTCGGTATGCCGCTTTTTGGTCCAAGAGCGGAAGGGAAGCAGGCCCCTTGCCCACGGTCACACGCGGAAGATCTCCGACCAGGTGCTCAGGAATCGCTCGATCCACTCGTCGGAGAAGCGCGGGCGGCTGGCGACGACCCATCGAGCGATGCGTTCCGGGTCCACCGGATGGAACGTCCGCAATCGGCCCCGTCGCTTTCCGCAGATCACCCCGGCCGCGAGCAAGCGACGCAGGTGTACGGAGAGACGGCCCGCGCTCAGGCCGGTCCGCGCCTCGAGGTCCGGCACGGTGAGGCCCGGGGTTTCGAGGAGCGCGACCAGGAGCCGTCGGGCCGAGGCCGAACGCGTGATCCCGAGCAGCCGGCGGTCGACGGGAGGGACCTCCGAGGCGAAATAGCGGTCCTGGTGAGATCCCCGCTCCCGGAACACGAGCTGGGCGTGGGTGAGCCGGTCCAGGTGGTAGACCGTCTCTCCCCAGCCGGTTCCCGCGGCGCGTTGGGCCTCCCGCGCGCCCAGGCCCGGGGCCCGTCGGACCGCCTCGTAGATCCGGCGCCGGGTCTCGAGCGACAGGAGGTCGTCGGCCATCGGTCACACCTTGCGCGGCCAGAGCGACGAGACGAGGAGGAGGAGGACGGCGACGAACGCGAGCAGAAGGACCGGAAGATCGGCCTCGGCGTACGCCGGCGGACCGAGGGGCAATGTGCCCCAGGCCCAGATCGACCCGAGCAGGACGAAGGCGAGGCTCGCCCCGCAGAGCAGAAGGAATCGTCCGTCCCCCGCCCGACGCCAGGCGGCGAGGGGAACGGCCGCGTTGATGGCCGAGATCCCGACGATCAGGACCGCCACGAAGAGCTCGAGGAGCCCCACGAACAGGGCAGGGGAAACGGGTACATCTTTTCGAGGGGGTCCCGGGACCCGGCCGATCGGGGGAGGAATCCCCCCTTCCTCCATCCCGCCGAGAACCGGGAGAAAAGCTGAACCGCACGGGAGGTCCTGCTTCCGATGGTTCATGGGCGTAGAGGGTACCGAGACGGCACCGACCGCCCCCTCCGCGTCTCGCTCGACACCCACCGGGCCACCGGCCCCCTCGCTCCTCCCTCCCCTCCGCCCGACGCGGACCCGCCGGACATGGGCCGCGATCGCGGTCATCGTGGTCGCCATCATCGTCCTCGGGTTCCTCGCGTTCACCTTCCTGCTCGGTTTCGGGTCCACCGGGGCCGGCGGGCCGGTCTCGGTGACGTACCTGAACGCGGCGGCCGCGTCGGATCCGCTCGCCGGATCCACGGCCGGAGGGAACTGGTCGCTGGTCGTCGCGGCCGGCGTCGAGCTCTCCGAGGCGGCCGTCGCATCCACGTCGGCGACCGTCGGAGGCGGATGCACGTACGCTTCGCCCGGAGGGGGTCCCCCTCCTCCGACCGTGTACGTGCCGAACTACGCGGGCTCCTTCGAGTCTGGGAAGTCCCCCTGGTGGGCGATGGCGTACTACCGTTCCGCGACGCAGCAGGTCCTGCTCGTCGAGGTCGTGAACGGGACCGCGAACGCGCTTCTGGTCGCCTCGGGCAACTGCACGGCGTCGTTCGCGAGCCTTACGGCGATCCCCTCCTCGGGGCTGGCCGACAGCCCCGCGAGCGCGAGCGCGGTCTGGAACGGCGGGGGCTCCGCCTTCGTCGCCGCGCACGCGAACCTCACCTACAACGCGGAGTTCGCGCTCCTGGGCGGGGGCTCGGCGTGCCTGAACTCGCTCGGGGTCTGCTGGGGGTACCTCTACACCCCCTGCAACCCGCTCGTCCCCTCCTCCTCCAGTCTCTCCTACCCCGTGTTCGAGGCCCTGGTCAATCCGGTGAACGGCGGTCTCTTCACCCGGGCGACGAGCATGAACTGCAGCGCGTCGTCCCTACCGGGGCTCGGCGGGCTCCCCTAGACCCACGCGGCCGGTCCCTCATCCCGGGGGCATCGCCTTCGGGGCGGCCGGAGGGGTACGGGCCAGGCGACCCCGAGCGCATCCGCCCGGAGGGGAACGATCTGCCCGAAACCTCGGGGTCACGCAGCGGCTTGATAGCAGGACCGTTGCTGGGGCGGGGCGAAGCGCGATGCTCGAGCGGATCCTGGTCGCCTACGACGGGTCCCATCACTCGAGGCATGCCTGCGACCTGGGGGTCGAGGTTGCGGGCCGGTTCGCGGCCTCCCTCACGATGGTGGTCGTCCGGCCGCCGAACCCGGACGGGGTCGACGACACCCTGGAGGACCTCGTGCCCGCCGCGGAGGGGGGGAGGACCTTCGCCGACGCGATCGACGAGATCCGCCGGCGGGCCACGGCCCGGGGGGCCCGGCGGGTCGATGTGGTCTACCTGCGAGGGGAGGCGCTCGAACAGATCTTAGGATGGCTGCGGACCCACCCCCAGGACCTCGTCGTGGTCGGCTCCCGGGGACTCTCGCGCGGTCGTCGTATCCTGATGGGCAGCGTTTCCTCCGGCCTCGTGAGCGACGCTCCATGCCCCGTGCTGGTGGTCCGGGGCCATGCGGGGGCCCGCGCCCACGGCAAGATGCCGTCCCCCCCGGCGCCGGCCGCCCCCCCAACAGTGCCGAATCCGTGAGACGGCTCGGACCCGGGACCGCGTCCGCAACCGATGCTCTATCTAGGGGGTCCGCGCTCTTTCCGGAGCGTGCGCAGCGGGATGGCCGTCTACGTCATCGGGCTGATCCTGGTCACGGCCGCGGTCGAGCTGCTCATCGCCTACGTCATCGCGACCCGAGCGAACGACGTGGCCCAATCCTCCACGCTCTGGCCGACCTACTTCGGGGCCGTGATCGGGCTCGCGGTGAGCGGAGGGGTCCTCATCCCCCGGGGCCTCTCGGCATTGCGGTCCCCCCGGCGACCGACCGAGCCCGGGGGCGGCGCGGCCGCTCCCTAGGTCAGGGTGGGTCCCCGCGGGGGGAATCCCCCGCCGTTCCGCCTCGCGGCGCCCGGGACCCATTGCCCGGTGGGGGCGGTGGCGGACGCCGTCGTGCCGTGAACAGGAGCACCGGAAGGACCCCTGCCAGGACCACCACGCCCGCGACGGCGCCGGCGAGGACGTATCCCTCGAACGGTGTCAGCGTGGGCGGTGAGGGGGTCGGGGGGTTCATCACCGTGATCGTGATCGAGTTCGACGTCTGGACCCCGACGCTGTCCTCGACCGTCACCTCGATCGCGAACGTCCCGGTCACTCCGGGAAGGCAGGTGAGGGTGGCGGTGTCGTGGTTCGGGCACCCGGGCGGCAGCCCGGCGTAGCTGTAGAGGAACGGCGAGGTCCCTCCGGTGACATTCACGATCAGGTTGAGACCCGAGCCGATATCGATCGTCGACGGCACCGCCTGGAAGAGGAGGATCGTGAGGTCCGCGTTGACCCGGAACGGTATCGTATCCGACCCGACCGCCCCCAGCGGCCCGGAGACCGTGCAGGTCGCCGAATACGTCCCGGCGTGGGAGAACGCGTGGGCGACCACCCGTCCCGAGGCATAGCCTCCGTCCGAGAAGTTCCACGCGTACGAGGGCGACGTCACGGAAGTGGACGTCGTGCACGTGAACGCGCTCGGGAGTCCCGGGTCGCTCGCCGGGAGGACGGAGGCCACCACTACCCCGGCCGGGGCGAACGCCTCGTTCGAGACCACCGGCATCGGGTCCGGCGACGAGCGGACCCGGGTCCAGGCCACCGACCAGGTCGGGCAGGTGGCATTGCATACCGCGCCGAGTCCATAGGCGACCAGCGGGCCGTTGGTGGCGTTGATCTGGGAGATGAACGGCACGTAGTTCACGCTCCCCACCTCGCTCGCGTTCGCCGCGCGCCAGGTGAGCCCGACCACGTGGAGGCTCTGGGCGAAGTCCGTGGGCGCGTTGACGACGGCGACGTGCTGGACCGGGATCCCGTCGGCCCCGCTGGTGAGGAGGCCGCCGGTCGAGTTCCCGTTGACCCCGGGTTCGAGCGCGTAGGCGTTCGGGAAGAACTGGCTGCCGGTGCGGATGCCGGTGGCCCCCGCGACAAAGAGGACGAGCGGACCGCCGGACCCGCTCGTCCGCGACTCGGCCTCGACCGTCAGCGTGGAGGAGTACGACGAAGGCAGGATATCCTCGACGGCCCCGGTCGCCGACGACGAGGCCACGGTGAGGCCATCCCGGACGGTGCCGACCCAGCTGCCGAGCGGTGACCAGTCCGCGGGCAACGACGTTCCCGAGAAGTTCGCATAGGCATCGAAGACCCTCCAGCCGTTGTCGAACTCGGCATACGGGGTGCTCAGGAGGGGATTCTCCCCCATGTACCCGTTCTCCGACAGGTTGGTCGAGTTCTTGGGCCAGAACCAGAGCGAGACGTTCGTCGACCCGCTAGCGGGGATGGAGTTGAGGCGCAGCCAGAGGACCGTGTCCCACGAGGTGTTCGAGGCGCCCGACTCGATCCACCCGTAGATGGGCGTGCCGTTCGCGGTGTATTCCGCGATGCCGTTGCTCCAGTCCGTGTTGATGAGGGAAGCGTATTCGGAGCTGTTGATCCCGATCGGCTGGTCGTAGGTCCCGGTCGCGTTGGTTCCTGGGTTCTGTATCGTGATGTTGAGCCCGCCGATCGCCCCCGGGTGAGCCACGGAGCTTCGGACGGTCCCCGGAGCCGACACCGACGCCGCCGGAAGGCCGGGGAGCCCCGCGGACCCGACGTCGGCCGCGTGGGGGACCGGCCCGGATGGGCCCCCCAAGGGCACCTGGAGGAGCGAGACCAGCACACAGGCCGCGATGGCGATCCCCCAGCCGACGGTCGAAGGGCCCGATCGCAGGGGGATGGACACGGCCATGGTTGACCCGAAGGGTCTCCACGATGCCTCGGACCTGTCTTATACCCCCGGTAGGAGCCGGCAAATCGCGGAGGCGGGGTGGAACGCGACCCCGCCGCTAGGCGTGGTGTGCCTCCCGCAGCGTCCGTATGGGTCGGTCGTCGAAGTACACCTGCCACTCCTCCACGCGGCCGTCGCGAACGACCGCGCGCCAGGCCGCGTTCATCGACCAGCGGGTCGCCGGGGCGTTCTCCCCACCGTCCGTCGCGGTGCCACTCGCGACGCCGAAGAGGCCGACCACCGGTCCGAGAGTAAGGTGGTCCCGGATCACGATGTGGAGATCGGGGAACCGACCGAAGAGGGCCGACCAGACCTCAGCCATCCGCTCCTTGCCCCGCACCTCCTGACCCAGATGGTCGATGTACCGGATGTCCGGGGCCATCAGCTCGAGGAGCACCGTGACATCGTGGCGATTGATCTCGTTGACGAACCGCAGTGCCGTCCGATCCGGGTCCGACTCAACCATCGGGAGGACCGCCGCCCACGCCGTGACACCGGGGCTCGCCCACCGGCATGCGGTTCCGGGATAAGCCACTCTCGTCGGGGGAACCGGGCCGCCGCGGTCCTTCCCCCGGCCCGCGCGAGTGGAGAGACGGTGCTCCGTCTTCCGCTCCTCGCCCGATACCCCTCGGAGAGCCCGTTCGTCAATCCGTTCTTACTCCCGGTCTAAGTACTGTAAATCCCGGGTACCCCCCCGGCGGGCGAAAGTCCGCAGGGACTCCATGGCCTCGGCGGTCATCGTCTACGACTCGTGGTACGGGTGCACCAAGGCGGTCGCCGACGAGATCGCCCGCGGGCTCTCCGGTGAGGGACGGATCCCGACGGTGGTCGCCCACGTCAAGGATACCTCCCCCGAGCAGCTCTTGCGGCACGACGTGATCGTGATCGGTTCCCCCTGCCACTTCGGCGCCCCCACGCCCCGGATCCGGGACCTCCTGCAGAAGATGCGTACGCTCGATCTCCGGGGGAAGCGGCTCGCGTTCTTCGACACCTGTTTCTCCTCCGATCGGGGCCGGGTGACCGCGCGCATGGAGACCATGCTGCGCAACCGGAACCCGTTCGTCTCGCCGCCGTTCCTCGGCCTCTCGGTCATGGTGGAGGAGACGCGGGGACCGGTCGCCCCGGGCGAGATGGGGAAGGCGCGCGATCTCGGGCGCACGATTCGCACCTCGCTGCTCCTGTCCCCCTAGCCCGATCGACCCGAACTGGCGTGTCGGCGACCCGGACCCGGTCGCACCGGGGCCCGAGCGCGGGTGCCCCGCGATCAGGCCCGCCGCTTCGCGTTCCGACGAGGCGCGCGACGGCGGCGGGCGACGTACCGCGCCAGGAAGCGCCGGGTCTCCCCCTCCTCCCGTCGCAGGATCCGGCCGAGCTCGGCGACCGGCCGCTCATGCTGGTCGACCCGAAGATCGACCCACCGGTCCCCCCAGGCCGGATCGAACCGCGCCTCCCGGTGGACGACCAGGATCGCCGCCGACTCCATCCCTCGGCGGTCCCCGCCGGCGCGTTCCCCTGCGACCAACGCTCGGAAGAGCCGGTTCGCGAGCGTCCCCTTCGCCCGCTCGAACTCGCGGGCCATCGCCGGGACCACGCGCTCGTTCGCGAGCAGGTTCCCCTGGCACGCAAAGCCGTCGCCGGTCACCTGGCCGGCCCAGTCGTGGCACTTCGCGCCGGTCCACGCCGCCGCGTCGCCGCGACGGTCGACGACCCCGAGCTGGCGGGTGTCGCGTCCGGGATCGGTCCGCGTGAGGCGGCGAACGACCTCGTCGGCGGACCGACCCCGTCGCAATGCCTCGAGGCCGAGGGGACCGTAGCGGACGTTCGACTGGGCTTGGGTCGCGAGCGCCCCCACCCGCCACTCCGCCCAGGGGACCACGGCCCCCACGGCCATCGGCTTCGTGGCGACCACGACCCCCCAGTACTGGCGCTCGTCGTCCGTGGCGACCAGCGAGAACGTCCCCCCCGCACCGCGACCGTACATCGGCCCTCGGCTACGGCTCCGGGGTGAAGACGAGGGAGAGCGAGTTCACGCAGTGCCGGATGTCCTTCGGGGTGAACCCTTCGCCCTCGAAGACGTGGCCGAGATGCGCGCCGCAGGCTTCGCACCGGATCTCCGTGCGGAGGCCATCGGGATCCGGGACCCGGCGGACCGAACCCGGCACCTCCTCGTCGAAGCTCGGCCAGCCGCACCCCGCGTCGAACTTGGTCTCCGACCGGTACAACAGGGCGCCGCAGCGTTTGCAGGAGTACGCGCCCCGGGCGAAGGTCGCCTCGTACTCTCCCGAGAACGGCGCCTCGGTGCCCTTGCGGACGATCACCCGCTCCTCGGCGGGCGTGAGCTTCCTCCAGGCGGCCGGAGGCCCCGTCGACACGACCGGGCATCCCGCCTTGGCTCTTTACCCCTGCCCGCTCCGACCCCGCGGGCGGACGCTCCGGGCTCCCCCATCCGCGATCGCCGGTTCCGTGCGAGGCCGTAGCATGTAGCGACGCGGTCCACGCGTGATTTATCCGTCCGGGGCGATTGGTTTGAGTAGCTCCAGAGGTACCAAGAGGCCACACCATGACCGATGCCGAGTCCCGATACGAGCGCATCGAGATCCCCGAAGAACACCCGGAGGACCGGGTGAACGATTTCCGCGAGGTCCTGCACTCCTACACGCGCGAAGAGGCGATGCTGGAAGCGCAGCGGTGCCTCCAGTGCGCGCTCCCGTTCTGCGTCGAGGCGTGCCCGATCACGCAGGACTGCCGCGGGTACATCGGACTGGTCGCGCACGGGCAGTTCGATGCGGCGGCCCGGCTGACGCTGAGGGAGAACCCGCTCGCGACGACGCTGTGCAAGGTCTGCTACCACTACTGCGAGGACGCGTGCATCATGCGGGGTCGCGGCGTCCCGATCGCGATCCGCCACATCAAACGGGCCGCCCTCGAGCACGGGAACTCGAACCTCGAGTACCGCCACAGCGCCCCGAAACACGAGCGGATCGCGATCATCGGGGCCGGGCCCGCGGGCATCATGGCCGCCTGGGAGCTCTGCCTGCGCGGATACTCGGTCACGATCTTCGAGAAGCAGTCGGCGGTCGGCGGGCAGGCGGGGGCGATCCCGCACTACCGGATGCCCCACCACGAGCTGCTGATCGACCTGCAGCGGTTCCGGGACTTCGACCTCACGTTCTCCGAGGGGAAGACCGCCGGGGTCGACTACACTCCCGAGAGCCTCCTTGCCGAAGGGTACCGGGCGGTCTTCGTCGCGATCGGCGCGTCGAAGGCGAGCTACCCCGGCATACCGGGCGAGAACCTTCCCTGCGTCCTCCCGGCCCTCGACTTCCTCTACGACGTGAACCAGGGCCGGCCCGTGGTCCTTGGGAAGAGGATCGTCGTGATCGGGGGCGGGGACGTCGCGGTGGACGCGGTGCGGACCGCCCGCCGGATCTCTCCGGGCGCCGAGGTCACCATGGCCTATCGACGGACCCGGGGCGAGTCCCCCGCCGGCGAGGAGGAGCTTCGGGAGACGGAGCCGGAGGGGATCGCGTTCCGCTGGCTTCTCTCTCCCCTCAAGGTCCTCGGCACCGACCGCGTCGAGGGAGTGGTCTTCCAGGAGATGGAGTTGAGCGCTCCCGATGCCTCCGGACGGCGGGCGGTCCGGCCCGTCGAGGGGCGGACCGTCACCCTCGGGTGCGACACGGTCATCATGGCGATCGGCGAGAAGGCCGACCTCACCGGCTTCCGGCCGGAGCTCGGGCTCAAGATCGGGAACAAGGGCTGGCCCGAGGGGCGGCCCGCGGACTACATGACCGCGGTGGAGGGGATCTTCGCCGCGGGGGGTCGGTCGGTCGTGCACGCGATGGCCGCGGGGACCCGGGCCGCCGATGCGATCGACGCCTATCTGGCCCGGAAGGCGGGCCGTCCGGCCACCCCCAAGCCCGACCCGTACGGTGAGGGGGCCAGCCCACCTCAGGTACCGGACGGCTACTCCTCCCCCGTCTGGAAGCCGTAGGCGTCCCGATCTCTGAGCTGCCCGCGGGTTGTGCGCCTTGGAAAGCGATCCGGTCCGGAAGAAGGTCAAGGTCGATGCACCCCGGTGATATAGACCCCTTTCTGCTCCGCACCGCGGCCACGGGGCAGGTGCTCGGGAGCGGATGATGGGACCAGCGACCGCGAGTTGGTGGGCGGAACATGCCGGGGGCCTCAAGACCGTCTTTCGGCTCTTGCTCGGCGTCGTCTGGCTCGTGGACGGGGTGCTGAAGTTCACCTCCGGATTCGTCGACGGTTTCCCCGGGGCCGTGCAGTTGGCTCAGTCCAACGCCCCCAGCTGGCTATCGGGCTGGTTCTCGTTCTGGTCGACCCAGGCGAGCGCGAACCCGTCTCTGATCGTCTACACGGTCGGCACGCTCGAGCTCCTCCTCGGGATCGCGCTGATCCTCGGCCTCATGCGCAAGGTCGCCTACGCCGGCGGGGTCGTCCTCAGCCTGCTCATCTGGGCGGTCCCCGAGGGGTTTGGCGGACCGTACCAGACCGGGGCGGGGGGCACGGACGTCGGGACCGGGATCATCTACGCGATCGCCTTCCTCGGGCTGATCGTCATCAACGCGACGTACGGGACGAGCCGGTGGAGCCTCGACGGCCTGATCGAGAAGCGGTTCCCCGGCTGGGCCCGGGTCGCCGAGTTCTCCGGAGGGGGTCCGGGGGCCTCCGGGTCGTCGGCGAGCGCGAAGGCCCCGTCCCACTGAGCGCTCTCGGTCGGCCCCGGGGGGCCGGCCCGTTCGGGGCGGCCGGGATCAGTGGGCGAGGAACGGGCGCCGCCAGTCGTCGGGCAGCACCGCGGTCTCCTTGATGTTCCGCGGGGTCAGCCACCGCAGGAGATTGACGATCGACCCGGCCTTGTCGTTCGTGCCCGATCGTCGGGCGCCGCCGAACGGCTGTCGGCCGACGATCGCTCCCGTCGGCTTGTCGTTGATGTAGAAGTTCCCGGCGCTCCAGCGTAGGGCACGCTCGGCGGCAGCGACCGCGTCGCGGTCCTGGGCGAAAATCGACCCCGTGAGCGCGTACGGGGACGTGCGGTCGCAGAGGCGCAGCGTCTCCTCGAACTTCGCGTCCGGGTAGACGTACACCGTGAGGATCGGTCCGAAGATCTCCTCCGACATGAGGATCCCCTGAGGGTCCGTCGTGCGGACGACCGTCGGCCGGACGAACCAGCCCTGGGAGCGGTCGACTTCGCCCCCCACCACCACCTCGTAGTGCTCGGGATCCTCCCGCGCGCGGGCGAGGTACCCACCGATGTTCGTGAACGATCCTTCATCGATCACCGCTCCCATCCAGTGGCCGAGATCGTCCACCGGCCCGACGGGCAACCGGGGCACCTCCTCGCGCAGGATCCGGGCGACCTCGGGCCACCGGCTCTCGGGGATGTACGCCCGGGAACAGGCCGAGCACTTCTGTCCCTGGTACTCGAACGCGCCCCGGATCAGGTTGATCGCCGTGCCGCGGACGTCGGCGGAGGGATGCATGAAGATGAAGTCCTTCCCGCCGGTCTCTCCCACGATCCGGGGGAAGTTGCGGTACCGCTCGACGTTCTGCCCCACGCGCTTCCAGATCTGGACCAGCGACGCGTAGCTTCCCGTGAAGTGGATGCCGGCGAGCGCCGGGTGGTCGAGCAACACTGTCGCGTCGCGGCTCGAGAACGGCACGAAGTTCACGACGCCCGCCGGGAGGCCTGCCTCCTGGAGCACTCGGAAGATCTCGTAGTTCGCCGCGATGACCGCACGGGCCGGCTTCCAGATCGTGACGTTCCCCACGATCGCCGGGGCGGTGGGGAGGTTCCCCCCGATCGAGTAGAAGTTGAACGGCGGGATCGCGAGGACGAACCCCTCGAGCGGCCGCCAGTCGAACCGGTTCGCCTCGCCCGGGTACTGGTCGGGCTGCATGTCGTAGATCTGGCGTGCGAAGAACGCGTTGAAGTTCCAGAAGTCGACCAGCTCGGCCAGGTCGATCTCGGCCTCGTAGGGGTTCTTCGACTGATTGAGCATGATCGCGGCGATGTTCCGTAGTCGGCGCGGCCCCGCGAGGAGGGTCGCCGCCTTCTGGAAGATCGCGATGCGGGAGGCCCAGTCCCGGTTCGCCCAGGCGTCGTGGGCCGCGAGCGCGCTCTCGGCACCCGCGGCGAGCTCCGCGGGTCCGGCGACGTGCGCCTTCGCGAGGACGACCGAACGGTCGTGGGGCGATACGACGTCGACCGTCTCCGCGCCGCGAACCTCCCGGCCGCCGATCACGAGCGGAATGTCGAGGGGGCTTCGCTTCGCTCGCTCGATCTCGGCTTGGAGCGCCCGACGTTCGGCGGAATCCGGCAGGTACTGGCGGATCGAGTTGACATCGTTGACCGGATGGTCGATCTTCGCGATCATGGGACCGTCGACCGGGGAGGGGCTCGTAACGCTTTCGCGCGCCCGTGAGGAAGTCGCTCGCGGGGAGCGCTCCTGCGACGAGATCCCGGAGCGGAGACGAGGGCATCCCGCCAGTCCCGATCGTCGGGACCGATCCCCCGGGCGCTGCCGGTATGAAGAGGGGGCGGGGTGGGCGGGCTCCCAGGGTATCCCTCCGCCAGCCCCCCGCCCGGCCGCTCGGAGCGCGGTCGGATACGGAGGAACATCGCGCCAGAGAGGAACTCGGGTTGACGCATGCGTCCCCCCGTCCCAAGAGGTATCACCCTTGAGATACCCCGGAAAGCCTCGATCCAGTAACACGGCTCGCGGGAGCCCATTTATCAACGGCCGGTCGGTTCGCTGGCCGATGATCGCTCCCGTCCCGGGACGAACCCTCCACCCACCGGTGGAACGCCCGGAGACGAGGACACGATCGGATGGAGGCGAGGTGTGACCGAAGCGGTCGTGGTCGGTCAGGACGTGTGGAAGGTCTACGGCAGCGGCAACACCGCGGTCCCGGCGCTCCAGGGGATCTCGGTCCAGATCCTCCGCGGGGAGATGCTCGCAGTGATGGGCCCCTCCGGGTGCGGGAAGACGACGTTTCTGAACTGTTTCAGCGGGCTCGATGACATCTCACGAGGCACCGTCACGATCGAAGGCACGAACATCCATGCGATGAGCGACGCGAAGAAGAGCGAGTACCGCGCGCTCCGCACCGGGTTCGTCTTCCAGTCGTACAACCTCCTCCCGATCCTCAGTGCCGAGGAGAACGTCGAGCTCCCCCTCCTCATCGCAGGTCGCAGCGCCCGGGAGGCTCGGGCCGAGGCCCGGGGAATCCTGAACCGGCTGGGTCTCGGGGACCGGAGGGCCCATCGGCCGGCCGAGCTCTCCGGCGGCCAGCAGCAACGGGTCTCCCTCGCGCGGGCGCTGGTGGCGAAGCCCGCGATCGTCTGGGCGGACGAACCGACCGGCAACCTGGACGCCGAAGGCTCGCGAGACGTGACGACGTTGCTGCGCGAGCTCAATCGGGAGTACGGTCAAACGATGGTGGTCGTCACGCACGACGGCGAGGTCGCCTCCCAGTGCGATCGGACCCTGCGCATGCGGGATGGAAAGTTCGTCGACGGAGCGTGACCCCGCATGGCGTCGGTCTCGGTCGTAGGCGCCGTCCTTCTCCTCCTGGTCCTCGTCGGGCTCATCACCGTCGCGCTCGCGCTTCGGCACCGCCTCGCCTTCCGTCTCGCGATCCGGAACGTGCGTCGGGGCCGGACGAGGACCGTGCTCCTGGTCGCGGGCCTGCTGGTCGCGACGACCATCGTTTCCGGGAGCCTGATCGTGGGCGATACGGTCGATCAGCTCGTCGTGCACTACTCGTACCTCGGTGCGGGGTTCAACGATGAGGCGATCTCCGCGCCCTCGGCCACGGGCGGGAACGTCTTCTACAACTACTCGGTCTACACTCAGACCGTCTCGCTGGCCGGCGCGCACCCGGGGATCGCCGGCATCGCCCCCGAGATCATCTCCGGGGCCTCGGCGTATGATCTCGAGAGCAGGGTTCCCGAGACCGGACTCAACCTCATCGGCGTGAACGGCAACCAGAGCACCGCCCTCGGTGCGTTCGTCGCCGACAGCGGCACCTCGCTCGCGGGCGCGGCACCAGGGATGGTGCTGGTCGACGACCAGGCGGCGTCCGCGCTGAACGCGACCGCCGGGCAGACCCTGGTGGTCTACGGGATCCGGAGCGCGCCCCTCACGATCGAGGCGGTCGTCCAGGACAACGTCCGGGGGGCGTTCATCACGGGGGGACTGACCCCGGGCAACCTCTTCGTCGACCTCGCGACGGCCCAGTACCTCGAGAACGCCACCGGGTCGATCAATTACATCAGCCTCACGAACACGGGCACCCAGATCGAAGGCGCGGACGCGTCGCCGGGGATCGCGGCGTACCTCAACACGACGCTCGCCCCGGTGCTCGAGCCGTACGGTCTGACCGTGCAAACCCCCCTCAAGACCTCGCTCGACGCCTCCACCCAGAGCGGCACCAGCCTCGTCACCCTGTTCCTCGCCCTCGGACTCTTCTCGATCGTCGCGGGCGCGGTGCTGATCGTCGGACTCTTCGTGATGCTCGCCGAGGAACGCAAGGGCGAGATGGGCATGCTTCGGGCGATCGGACTGCGACGTCGGGAGCTGGTGTATGCGTTCTTCTTCGAAGGGGTGATCTACTCCGCGGGGAGCGCCTTCGCCGGGACCGCGCTCGGGGTGGGGGTCGGCTACCTGCTCGTCTACCTCGCGGGGCAGATCCTCGCCTTTGAGATCCCGCCCGCCGTGTTCCTGCAATCGTTCACGGTGACCGGCGAGAGCCTCGTGATCGCGTACGTCGTGGGGTTCCTCCTGACGCTCGCCACCGTGATCGTCGCCTGCCGTCGGGCGAGCCGGCTGAACATCGTTCGGGCGATCCGGGACACTCCCGAGCCTCCCCCACGCCTCCGGACGTACACGTTCCTCGCATACCTCGGCGTGCTCTGCGCGGTCGCGGGGTTCCTTCTGTTCTTCGGGACCTACCGGGGGTCGGCCGACATCTCCTACCCGATCATCGGAGGCAGCCTCGCGATCCTCGGGATGGGCCTCGTGGCCGCGCGCTTCCTGAAGAACCGCCTGGTGTTCACCACCGCGGGTTTCGGCCTCGTGGTCTGGGCGGGCTTCGAGCCCCTCCATACTGACCTCTTGGGCACCTCCCACACGGGTGGAATCTTCGTTCTCTTCGTGACGGGGATCGTCCTGATCACGGGGGTCCTCCTCGTTTTCGTCTTCAACGCCCCCACGATCGCCCGGGCGCTCTCTCACCTGTTTGGCCGTCGCACGGATTCGAGCCCGGTCGTCCGGATCGGGCTCGCGTACCCGACGCGTCAGGCGACGCGGACGGCGGTCAGCCTGACGATCTTTGCCCTTGTGGTCTTCACGATGGTCGCGACGGCCACGTTCGGGTCGATCGCCTCCGCAAGCCTCGACAGCACGGTCCAGGACCAGACCGGCGGGTACAGCCTCTTCGGCTACTCCCAGACGCCGATACCGGACCTCTGGGGGATGATCTCCTCGAACGCGACCCTCGCCCCCCTCTTCTCTGCCGGAGTGTCGGTCGTGACCGCCTCGATCGACGTGAACGTGACCGGCTTCGCGGGGAACCCGTATCGGGACCAGATGTACGCGCCCCCGCCGAACACGACCGGTCCTTCGAGCTTCTACGCCACCGAGCAGTTCTCGTTCGCCGCGCTGTGGCGGGGAATGACCGCCTCCGAGACCTGGAGCGACCTCGCGACCAACTCTTCGGTCGCGATCGTGGACCAGACCTACGGACCGAGCTCCACGGCTTCCTCCGTGACCGGAACGACCGCGGGGCCGGCCCACCCCAGCGTACACGTGGGGGACACGATCCGGATCGCCACGATCCGCGGGGCGCAGCCCACCGCGTTGACCGTCATCGGGATCCTGACCACCTCCTCGGTGCGCGGGGTGTGGGTGAACCCGGGCGTGGCGGCCTCCCTCGGATACGGCGAGGCCACCGGGTACGCCCTGACGATCGCCCCGGGGGTCGACGTGACGCACGCCGAGCAGCAGGCCAAGATCGCGTTCTTCCCGTGGGGGCTCGTTCTCATCGACCTGAAGGCGATCCTCCAGACCTCCATCAGTACGACCGAGGGGTTCATCGGACTCCTCGAGATCTTCGTCGGCCTCGGCCTCGCCGTCGGGATCGCGGCCATGGGGATCCTCGCCCTGCGGGCCGTGGTCGAGCGTCGGCGCGAGATCGGCATGCTCCGGGCCTCCGGCTTCACGCAGCGGATGGTCCTGCAAGCCCTGGCGCTCGAGTACTCGTTCGTCACCCTTGCCGGCATCGTCATCGGCGTGGGTTTGGGCCTCCTGGTCGCCTACAACCTCACGGTGAGCGCCGGCGCGGTGTCGGCCGGCTTCGGGACCTTTGCGGTCCCCTGGGTCACGGTCCTCGAGATCGCCGGGATCGCCTACGCGCTCGTCCTCGTGGCGATCGCCACTCCGTCGCTCCGCGCGGCCCGGCTCTCTCCGGCAGACGCTGTACGCTCGACCGAATGAAGCGGGACCGACGGCCGGACCGCGGAGGGGTCCGACCCCACCGGCCGACTAGAGCTCCTTGATGATCCGGTCGATCTCGTGCGCCGCCTCGTCGAGCTCCTTTGCGACGCGTTGCGCGGCCTTCTTGGCCGAGCCGGAAGGGTTCTTCGCGGCCACCTGCGCCTTCTCCACGAGCCGCTTCGACAGGCGGGCCGTCGCCCGCCCCAGGTCCTGGGCCGCCCGCCGCGTCTCATGGAGCACGGACTCCAGCGTGTCCCCCCCTCCGACCGTGCCGGCGGAGGGCGGCGGGGTCCAAGGCAGCGCAGCGCCGCAGGCGGGACAGCTCGTCGCGCCCGATGGGGCTTCACGACCGCAGTGGGGACAGAACATGGGCTCTTCCTCGAGGTCTCACGAGGACAGACGCCTACTTACGGCTTCGTCCGACGGGTCGGAGCCCCCCCGGGCGGATTCTGTCGGGGGGTACGAAAGGTTCGTGGCCCGCCGAGCCCTTCTTTGGGACGAACCATGATCCCGACCCCTTCCGCGGACGGCACGAACGTCTCGGTCGTCACGCTCGGAACGGGGGACCGGGAACTCGCCGTCCCGATCCTGCGGGAGGGGTTCGAGGGGATCTACCGATGGCACGCAAAGCGGACCCTCCGCACGGTCTCCGTGGTGCGGGCCGCGCTCGTGGGGGGCGAGCTCGCGGGCGTCTCGTTGCTCGAGCGGCTGGGCCCCGAGGTGGGGTACGTCTACTACCTCGCGGTCGGGGCGAGGCACCGGCGCACGGGGATCGGCGGACTCCTCCTCGACGACGCCCTCGAGCGGTTCCGGTCTGAGGGCGTCGTGGTCGTCTACGGCGCGGTCGAGGAAGAGAATCGGTCCTCCCGTCGATTGTTCGAGTCCCGGCGTTTCCGGCTGGTGGATCGGAACGAGACCAGCTATCGGCTCGGGGGCCTCGGAGCCCAGGGCCTCCGGACCCGGATGTGGATCGTCCACGGCGAGGTCCTCTACGGTCTTCGTCTCATCGGATCGGATCCGCGGTGACCCCTCCGAGCGTCCGACTGCCGGAGGGACGGCGCACGGGATCGTCGGCGATCCGTGCCTCGTTCGCAGACGGCCGGCTAGGGCCCGAGGAGCCACCGGTCGAGGTCGAGGTCGATCCACGCCTCCCGCAGGGGCCGGGGCCGGCGTCGGTCGCTGTCGACGGGTCCGTGCTCCGCCCATACCTGGGCGTCGGACCAGTGCAATCCCCCGGAGTCCTCGATCCGGAAGACCCGCGCGAACGCCTGACGCAGCGACGCCTCCGGTGCGCCGTCGAACGTCGCCACGATCGGGATTCCGGACTCCCGAAGCGAGGGGGGAACCGCCGGCTCGGTGAGGGCGGCCCGCAGGACCCCGGGCGGGAGCCGCTCGACGTGGGAGAGCAGGAGCGGGGGCCGGTCGCCCGCCGGTGTCCCCGGTGGGCCGGCCAGCATCTGGAGGAGCGGCGGGAGTCGAAGCAGAGAGAGCAAGCGCGCGCGTTCCGCGGGTGGCCCGGAGGCGACGAACGTATCGAGCTGCGCATGGGGTATGGCCTGCGGCTCTAGGTCGGAGGGCGACACCGAGTCGAACCGGAGACCTGCGCCGTCCGCGAGCCACATCGCGCGCGCCGCCCCCGAGAGGGCGTCGGCGGCGCCCACGCAACGGCCCCACGCAAAGTAGGGAGCGATCCGCCGCGCGAGTCCGAGGGCCAGCATCGAGATCGCCGGCTCTCCCCGCCCGTAGACGAGGGCCGATCGGGGGTCTGGCGCGACGGGTCCGGGGACCGGTGGTGGCGGGTGCATAGCAGCGGGCGGGGCCGACCTCGTACGCGGGAGGTCCGGTCGACCGATGACGCTGGCCCGAACCGCTTCGGGGACCCGAACGGGTTCGGGTCGCGCGGGAGTGCTCCGTCAGGACCTATAGAACGCGGAGGAGGGGGTCAGGGCCGACTCGAGCAGCTTTCGCTCGATCACCGCGATGGACTGTGAGAGCCCCGAAAGACTTCGGCCGAGCGTGCGGGCGAGCTCGGTCAACGTGACTCTGCGGGGAACGGCGAAGTACCCGAGAGCTAGCGCGCGATGGAGGAGCTCCTGCTGGTTCGGTCGGAGCTCCGGCAGGTGGCTCCTCAGCGGGCCCTTTCGGATCGGTATGACCTCCATCCTCGGGTCCGCCGCCCGCGCGAACTCGGTGATCCGACGGATCTGCCGGAGGCGGCCGACGACCTCGATCCACCCCAGCCCGGCTTGGATCGATATGGGGAACTGAAGAGGTACACCGAGCTTCTGAAGGAAGGCGAACAGGGGCGGGTCGTGGTACAGGACCCGATAGAGGCACCCGTCCCCGACTTCCGCAAGGCCCCGCGCGTCGATCACGTCCGGCAGCGTCCGAATGTCCTGGGCCCAGCCTCCGGGAGAGCCTCCGGACACCCAGCAGTCCGAGACCGAAATCCCGGGCCGGGCCTCGCCTCGGTTCAGTACCTCCAGGCGCAACGTCGGATGGCGCTCGGAGAACGGACCCACCCAGACCCGGGCGGGGATCCGGAAGCGGAACGTCGCGAGGACCACGTCGTTCGAGAGCCGGGAGTCGACAGTGCGGCGGAGCGCCCGAAGGCGGGCCGCGGAACCCTTTGGGTCGCGTGCGGCCTCCGGGGGGCGGGCATCGCCCGGAACGGCTCGCGACCTGCCGGGTCGGGACCGGACGTGGGACCTCGGACGATCTCGCGCGGAAACCCTGCGTCCTCCCATCCGGCCCGCTCCTCAGGGAAAGCTCCCGGACGGCGGCAGGATCGATTCGAGCAATCGCTTCTCGATGAGGGCGATCGACTCGGAGACGCTCGACTTGCTGCGGTTCAGTTTCCGGGCCAGCGCGGTCAGGGTGATCCCACGGGGGACGGCAAAGTACCCGGCGGCCATCGCTTGGGCGAGGAGCGACTGCTGGGTCTCCGTGAGGGGCGGAAGGTGGCTGCGCAGCGGTCGCCGTCGGATCGAGACGATGCGCGCCGCCGGGTCCGCGATCCGCGCGTGCCGCAGGATCTCCTGGAACTCCGAGTACCGGGCCACGACCTCCCAGTCGATGGACCCCGCCAGCATCCGCAGGGGGAACTGGAGCGGTAGCCTCAGCCGCCGGTAGAGATAGACCACGGGAGGATTCCGATACGTGATCCGGTAGAGGGAACCCTCGCCCATCTGTGTCAGGCTCTCGACCTTGAGCACGTCCGGGTAGCCCGCGATCTCCCGGGCCCAGACACCGGGAGGGCCCCCACTGAACCAGTAATCCGAGACCGATACTTCGGGGGTGACCTCGCCACGGTTCAGTGCCTCGAATCGGACCGTGGGGTGGGCGGCGGAGAAACGCCCGGTCCAGAGGTCTTTCGGCATCCGGAGTCGAAGGGTCGCGATGAACAGCCGATCGGGCGCCTCCTCGTCCGGGCCCGCCGGGCGTTCGTTTCTCCCTCCTACCCGACCTTGGGTGGAGTCGAGTCCCGCGTCGGGCGGGTGGGAGACGCGACGCCCCGGTCGGCCCGCCGGCATCCCTTCCCGAAGGGAGAGCGGGGAGAAAAAACCCCCACGCTCCCGGCGGCCTCTTCTGTGGACTCCGGGCCAGGGGAGGGCCGCCGTCGCTGTACCGGGCCGTCGTCCCGGGACCCGCCGGGCCAAAGGGTATGCGCCGGTGCCCGCTCGGGACCACGTATGAGCCCTCCGCGGCCCCTTCGGATCGGGGCGGCCGTCGACGAGCGCTCGGTATCGGCTGCGCGCGTGCTGTTCCGGGAGTACGCCGAAGGGCTCGACTTCGCCTTGGATTTCCAGGATTTCGAGCACGAGCTCGCAAGCCTGCCCGGTGAGTACCGGGCCCCCCACGGGATCCTGCTCCTCGCCTGGTCCGGCGGGTCGCCGGCCGGTTGCGTCGGGGTGCGGCGTCTCGGGGAGGAGACTTGTGAGATGAAGCGGCTCTACGTTCGACCGGCGTACCGAGCCGGCGGGATCGGCCGCCGACTGGCCGAGGAGGCCCTCCGGGCCGGGCGGTCCCTGGGGTACCGCCGAATGCGTCTCGACACGGTCCCCTCGATGGGCGCGGCGATCGCGCTCTACCGATCGCTGGGGTTCGTTGACATTCCGGCCTACCGGTTCAATCCGATCCCGGGCGCGGTGTACCTCGAGGTCGATCTCCAGTAGGTATGGGGCCCCGGAGGGGGCCCGGGGACCATCCGAAGACGGTGGCGAAGCGTCAGGTCGGCGAGCGGTCGGATCCCGAACGACGGGACCGAGCCGCCTGCTCGAGCACGAACCGGACCTCCTCCGCCGGGGTCTCTCTCGGCAGTCGGAAGGCGTGCCCGTCGATCGCGATACCGGGGATCACCACGCGATCCCCGTAGCCGATCCGCATCTGGAACGGGCGGGCCTCGATCTGTCGGATCGACTCGAGCGGGAGCGTCACATCGGGGGACTCGGCGTCCTGGGCCCGGGCGCGCCACCCGCCCCGGCGCACGAAGAGCAGGCGCCGATCGGTGAGGATGAGCCAACCCGACCGGTCCGCTTCGCCGTCCGCTCGCGCCGATTCGGCCGGCCAGTGCCGGACCACGCGCTCCGAGCGGTCGCGGAGGATTCGGTCCCACGGAGGCTCCGACATTCCGACGGCCCATGACATGCCGAGGCAAGAGCGCACCCCTATCCCCGGCCGCCCCGTCGACCGGCCGTCGGGCTCGACGCGCCGGACGCCATGATCCGGGTCGCGGGCGTAGCCGGTCCCGCCCGTCGCGAGGTTCTCGGATTCTCTCCCCGCGCCCAATCGCTTATGCGGCCCGAGACGATGCCCGTTCGGGCGGGCGAGGGTATGCCGTACGTCGAGTACGACGAGGTTCAGGCGATCTGCTCCGATTGCGGGCGGGTCTTCCGTTCCGAGGAGGACCTCGCGGAGCACCAGGCGGAAGCACATTCGGGGCAGGAAAAGGCCCCGATCCCCGCCACGACCGTTCGGTGCTCGCTCTGCAAGAAGATGTTCCACTCCACGGCCGCTCTGAGGACGCACAACGCCCACGAGCACACGGGCTGACCGGCGCGTACCGGCCTTCGGCGCCCCCAGCACTCGGTTTATCAGGCCGGGTTCCGTGACCGGACCCAGGTTCCCCATGCCGCGACCGCGTGCCCGGCCCAAGCGCGCGACGAAACGTGCCTCCTCGACCGGTCCGATTCCTCGGGGGTATCCCACCCTGGTGCCGTACCTCGCGGTGCAGGACGGGGTCGCCGCGTTGGCCTTTTACGAGAAGGCGTTCGGCGCGAAGGTGCTGGCGCGGGAGACGACCCCCGATGGCAAGCTCATCCACGGGCGGCTGCGGATCGGCTCCTCTCTCCTCATGCTGTCGGACGTGTTCCCCGGAGCCGGTGTCGCGGCCCCCACCTCCGTCGGCACCACGACCGCGACGATCCACCTCTACTCGAAGGACGTCGACGCCCTCTGGGACCGGGCGGTGGCGGCGGGAGCCAAGGTCACGATGCCGCTCGAGAACCGGTACTGGGGAGAACGGTACGGACACCTGCTGGACCCGTTCGGGCATCACTGGTCGCTCTCGATGCGCGTACGGATGTCGCCGAAGGAAAAGGCGGAGAAGCGGCGCGAGGCCGAGGCGGCGTTCGCGCGCGGCGAGCACCCTGGACGCGAACCGTCGGACGTCGACGCGTAAGGGTTCGCGCACGGGATTCCCCGACGGTTCCCGCGGCCCGGAGCGGGTCCCTGCCCCGAACCATCCGGTAGGTCATAGAATCGGGGTTAACCTCCTTTGACCTCGCCATTATCGCTCGCGGGCCGGTCCAAGAACGGGAGGCGCCCATGCTGGCGGGTACTCCGGTCATTCTGCTGAAAGAAGGGGCGGAACGCGCCGAGGGAGCGGACGCGCGGGAACGGATCATCAAGGCCGCCAGTGCCTTGGCGGAGTCGGTACGATCGACGCTGGGGCCTCGCGGACGGGACAAGATGCTCGTCGACTCGCTCGGTGACGTCGTGATCACGAACGATGGGGTCACGATCCTCCAGAAGATGGAGGTCGACCATCCGGCCGCGCGCATGCTGGTCGAGGTCGCGAAGGCCCAAGACCAGGAGTGCGGCGACGGGACGAAGACCTCGGTGATCCTCACCGGGGAGCTCCTCCATCGGGCCCAGGCGCTGATCGAACAGAAGATCCATCCGACGGTGATCGTCCAGGGGTTCCAGATCGCCTCGGGCAAGGCGCTGGAGCGCCTCGCGGCGATCGCCCGGCCCGTCGGTCCGGCCGACTCGGCCATCCTCGAGGGGATCGCGATGACCTCGATGATCTCGAAGGGCGTCGGCGGGTTCCGCTCGGGGCTCGCCCGCCTCGCCGTCCGGGCGGTCACCGAGGTCGTGGATACCGTCGACGGCCGGGTCCGCTTCGACCGGAAGAACATCCAGATCGTGAAGCGTCCCGGAGGAGAGGTCCAGGACTCCGAGCTGATCGATGGCCATATCGTCGAGCAGTCCGCGGTCCACCCGGACTGTCCGAAGCGGGTCGGCCCGGCCCGCATCGCCCTGGTCGAGGGGGCATTCGAGTTCCGCAAGACCGAGTACACCGCAGAGATCCGGATCTCTGAGGCCTCCCAGATCGAGGCGTTCCGGGCCGAGGAGGAGCGGAGCGTGCAAACGATGGTCGACGCGGTCGTACGGTCCGGGGCGAACGCGGTCTTCTGCGAGAAGGGGATCGACGACGTCGCCGCCGAGCACCTCGCCCGGGCGCACATCCTGGCGGTCCGCCGGGCCAAACGCAGCGATCTCGAGCTCCTCGCCCGGGCGACCGGGGGACGGCTGGTCGCGCGTCCGGCCGATATCACCCCGGCCGACCTCGGCACGGCCGCATGGGTGGAGGAGCGCAAGATCGGGGACGACCGCCTCACGGTGGTGCTCGGTTCCCCGCATGCGAAGGCCGTCACCCTCCTGGTCCGAGGAGGGACCGAGCATGTCGTGGACGAGGTCGAGCGGTCGCTCACCGACGCGGTCATGACCGTCGGGATCGCGCTCGAGGACGGTCGGATCGTCACGGGCGCCGGCGCCGCCGCGATGGAGCTGAGCCGGTCGCTCCACGACTTCGCGCCGTCGCTCGGCGGTCGGGCGCAGATGGCCGTGGACGCGTTCGCGACCGCGCTCGAGATCGTACCATCGACCCTCGCCGAGAACGCCGGGATGGACACGATCGACGCGCTGATCGAGATGCGCCGTCGGCACAAGGCCGGGGCGATCCACGCCGGCATCGATGTGCTCGGGGGCCGCGTCGCGGACATGGAGACCGTCGCGGTCGAGCCGATGCGGGTGGACCGGCAGATCATCCTCGGGGCGACCGAGGCGAGCACGATGCTCTTGCGGATCGACGATATCATCGCATCGAAGCGATCGGCCTCGGGGGCCCCTCCGGGAGGACACCCACCGGTCGGAGAGTTCGGCGCCTGACCGCCGTGGACTCGTTCGCGGGATCGGAGGGACCGCGTCCCCGGAGCGCACCATGACGACCGAGGGGGGGACGAACGCGCCGTTGCCGGCCCGATCCCCGAACGGGGGCGGGTCGGTCCGCTTCGAGGTCCCCGGGGGCGCGATCACGGGCGACCTCACCGTGCCGGTGGGGGCGATCGGGATCGTCGTCTTCGCCCACGGGAGCGGGAGCGGACGGACGAGCCCGCGGAACACCCGTGTCGCCCGTGAGCTCGAACGATCGCGGATCGCCACCCTCCTGCTCGACCTGCTCACCGGGGAGGAGTCGACGGTCGACGCCGAGACCCGCCGCTACCGGTTCGACGTGCCCCGGCTCGCCACCCGGCTCGTGGCCGTCATCGACGCCCTTTCCCAGTGGGGGAACACGGCCGAGCTGCCGGTGGGGCTCTACGGTGCGAGCACCGGGGGGGCGGCCGCCCTCGACGCGGCGGCCGCCCGTCCCCTCCGGGTCGCGGCGCTCGTCCTCCGGGGGGCCCGCAGTGACCTCGCCGGCCCGACGGTCTACGCGGTCCGGGCCCCGACGCTCTTCCTCGTGGGGGAGCTCGACCCCGAGGTCCGCCGGTGGAACGAAGAGACCCGGTCGGCGATGTCGGCCCCGACGGAGCTTCAGGTGCTGCGGGGTGCCGGCCACCTGTTCGAGGAGGCGGGGGCGCTCGACGAGGTGGCCGCCCGGACCAACGCGTTCTTCCGGACCTGGCTCACCCGGTCTCGATGGGAGGTCCCCCGATGATGCTCCGGGACCCGCGGCCATCGCCCCGGGCCTCGTCCGTGGACCGGGAAGAGTGGAGCCTCGATGCCGCCGCCGTGCTCGAGCGACGGACCCGGGTCGCGGGCATCGGCTGGCGACTGCGGGCGCCCGATGGAAGCGGCTCGGTACGGACGGGCACCCTCCGTCACGGGCGGACCCTGATCTACTCGGAGTTCGCCGCGCTGCGGCGCGGCCTCGCGCAGGCCCAGCGGTCCGGCTGCCGACGCCTGGTCGTCCGATTCAGTGACCCTCATGCCGCCCGCCTGTTGACCGCGGCGCCGACCCCACGATGGCGGGGGGCCCATCGCTCGGCGCTCGAGATCGTGCCGCAGCTCCGACGGTTCGACCAGGTTCGGTTCGAGTCGGGTGCCCCGACCGACCCCGAGCTCACCCGGGCGGTGGGGGAGGCGCTCGATTCAGGGCTGCGCACGGCAACGGACCGGGAGGAGGAGCAGACCCGCTCTCTGGAGGCGGTCGTGGCCCGCGCCCGCGCCGTGACCCTCGAGGAGGGAAGCGAGGGCTGGGTTGCGAACGGCCGGTACCGTGTCTCGCTCGATCCGATGCGCTGCGACTGCCCGTCTTGGACCGCGCGGTGGGCCGGGGTGCCGATCGCCGGGCGGCGGGCCGGGCGACTGCCGTGCAAGCACCTCGTCGCGCTCGCCCTCCGCGTGGGAGGCACGGTCCCATCGGACTGGGTGGCGATGGCTCGACGGGCTCCCCCCTGACCCGGACCGCTCGGGCGGGGCCAGGGGCGACCCCGGAGGGGCCTCACTCGAGGACGAAGATGTTCTTCCGGGCGCTGATCTGCTTGAGGATCCTCGGCCAGACCGTCACGCTGACCTCGCCGATGTGCGCCTTGCGCAGGAGCAGCATCTGGGTGCGCGACTGACCGATCCCCCCGCCGATGCTGAGCGGGATCTCCCCGTTCATGATCGCCCGGTGGTAGGGGAATTCGAGGAACGACAGCTGTCCGGAGAGCGTGAGCTGTTGCCGGAGGCTGGCCGGGACCACCCGGATGCCGCCAGACATGAGCTCGTGCCGTCGACGCGTCACCGGGTTCCAGACCAGGATGTCGCCGTTGAGGCCATGGAACGTGCGGCCGTCCGCCTCCCGCGTCTCGGTCACCCAGTCATCGTAGTCCGCGGCCCGCATCTCGTGCGGAAACCCGTCGCGCAGCGGCCAGCCGATGCCGAGGATGAAGACCGCCGGGTACTTCTGGACGAGAAGCGTCTCCCGCTGCTTGCGGGGCAGGTCCGGATACATGTCGAGGATCTCCTCGGCATGGAGGAACCGGATCTCCTCGGGCAGCGGCGGGTATCTCGGGTCCCGGAGCGCGGGAAAGAGCGACTCCACGTGCTTCTGGGCCCCGGTCAGGACCTTCCAGATCTTCCCGACCGTGTCCTTGAGGTAGTCGAGCGTGCGGTCCCGCTCGGTGATCACGCGCTCCCAGTCCCACTGGTCGACGTAGGCACTGTGGTCGTGGTCGAGGAAGTAGTCCTTCCGCACGGCCCGCATGTCGGTGATCAGTCCCTCGCCGGGCCCGAGCCCGAACTGCCGCAGGGCCATCCGCTTCCATTTCGTGGCCGCCTGCACGACCTGGGCGTTGATCGGGTGCTCGTCCCGGTCGTTCGAGATATGGAACTGGACGGGAGTGCGGGAGCCGTCCCGGTCCAGCATGTCGTTGACCCCGCTCTCCGAGTCGACGATGAGCGGCACCTGGACCATCATCAGGTTGAGCTCCTTCGCAAGGTGCTCCTCGATGTACGCCTTGACCGCATAGATCGCCCGCTGAGTGTCGCGGAGCGAGAGCAACGAGTGGTAGTCGCTGGGCAGTGCCTTCTCCACGTCGGAGTAGTTCCCGATCCCCGGGCCCGCCAGGTCGGCCTGCTTGGACGCCTGCATGAGCTTCCGTCCCCCGCGCGGGTCCGGTCCGGGAAACGATAAGGGGTCCGTCAACCGACCTGCACCGAATCGTCCCGGGCCTTCCGGGGACCGGCGCGTGCGGGGCGGAAGCGGGAGCGCCCCCCCGCAAGGGATAGTTTTTCCTTCCCTCGCGTATGGAACCGCGGCGGGGCCGGCACCGGTCGCCTACCCCGCACCGCACACGGAGGACGGAGATCCGGGGCCCATGGTCGACTGGTTCAGCATCGCGGTCTGGACGCTGGTAGGCACGTGGGTGCTGCTGATCGGCACGATCGTCCTCATGTACTGGCAGACCCGGCAGAACCAGCACATCAACTCCGCCAACGCGGTCATGAACCTTCGGGAGCGCTTCGACTCGGCCCGGATGCGAGCCGCGCGCCGCCACCTCGCGGACCGGCTCCTCCGGGGAGCCCACCAGGACATCGCGAGCGTCGAGGTCGTGACGTTCTTCGAGCTCATGGGGACCCTGACCCACCGCAAGGTGCTCCACGATGACCTCGTGTGGGAGGCGTTCGGGTCATGGATCGAGGCCTACTACTGGTCGCTCCGTCATCCGGTCGATATGATCGACCAGCTTAGGACGAACCTCCACGACCCGCTCATCTTCCACGAGTTCGAGTGGCTCCATGACCGGATCCTCGCGCTCAACCGGCGACACCTCGGTCCCCAGGCCCCCGCGTCCCCTCGACCCGAGGAGGACTTCCAGAGCCTGCTCCGACGGGAGACGGCCCTCGAATCGATCTGACGCCTCCCCGCGCGGGTCTCGCGGCCCCATCCCCCGACCCCGGGCAGCCGCTCGGTGGCTCCGGGGCTCGAGGAACGTGGGGCCACTTCTCGCGACCCGTCAAGTCGGGTAGACCTGAGGTCTTTCGGCGTTGTCGACCTACCGGTCATGAGCCGGCCATGTTCTTTCCCCCCGCGCCCGCCGGTGCTCTGCGCGACCGGACCGAGGCGGGAGTGCGCTTGGCCGAACGTCTCGCCCGATACCGCGACGAGCACCCGGTCGTGCTCGCGCTCCCGCGCGGAGGGGTACCGGTCGCGTTCGAGATCGCCCGCCGACTCCAAGCCCCCCTGGACGTCCTCATCGTCCGGAAGATCGGAGCGCCGATGAACCCCGAGTACGGCCTCGGGGCCCTGGTGGAGGATGGCACGCGCTACCTGGACGAGCGACGGGTGCGCGAGGCCGGATACACGGTGCACGACCTCGACCGGACGATCACGACCGAGCTTGAGGAGGTCCGTCGCCGGGCCCGGGAGTACCGGCGGAGTCTACCACCGCTCGACATCCGGGGTCGATGCGTGATCCTCGTCGATGATGGGGTCGCCACCGGGGGCACGCTCCGCGCGGCGATCCGCTCGGTGCGCTCGCGGCAGCCACGACGCGTGGTGGTCACGCTGGGGGTCTGCCCGCGCGACACCCTCCGGGATCTTCAGGCGGAGGCCGATGAGGTGATCGCCATCGTCGTGCCCGAGGTGTTCTTCGCCGTGGGCGAGTGGTACTCCCGGTTCGACCAGGTGAGCGATGCCGAGGTCCTGCGGCTCCTGGACCGGGTCCCCCGCCCTCCGGCCGGTTCGGGGTAGGGTCCCATCTCAGGTCCGACGGTCCCGGACCGTCTTCACTCGAGGGGGTCGCGAACGCCGCCTTCCGCCACGGCGGCGGCGGCCTCGGGGGACTGAGGCGGGACGACGACCACCGCGACCTCCACCGGTATCTGGGCCCGACGGAAGATCATCCCGACCCCGCACGTGGCGAGCGCGGCTCGCAGGACCCGCGAGACCTCCGCGAACTCGACCCGGCTGCGGAGCCGGAGCGTCCCATGCACTCGCTCGAACGGACCGTTCCGTCCTCCCGGGTCCGCCTCGAGCGCGAGGTGGAGGCCGTAGTAGGCGAGGTGGTGCTTCTCGGCCAGTTCCGCGAACCTCGTCGCGATCGATCCGGCGAGCGCCACCAGCGCTAGGTCGACCGGCGTGGGTCCGATGCTCCGGCCGCCTAGGTCCACGGGGAGATCGACCTCCACGTCGTGGGCCCGCCCGTCCTCGACCCGGAACTCGAAGCCTCCTTTCCAGGTGGCGAACGCCTGCATTCTCCGCCGAATGCCCCGATGCGAGGGATGGTTTGTCGGTGGAGCCGACTTGACCGTGAGCGAGCGGCACGGAAGCCCGCGAACGCGCCCCCGCCCGCTCCGTTACGAGCGGCCCTCCCCCTAGTACCAGGTCGCGACGAGGATCTCGGCCTGGAAGGATGCGGTGATCCCCCCGACCCACGCCGCACCAAACCCGTAATCAGGGGCCAGGAAGAGCAGGACGTGGGTGCCGTTCGGCAAGGGATTCCCGAGCGCGAAAGAGTACGCGGTCCCGTTCGGTTCGGTCCCGATGCCGTTCACCACTCCCCCGAGCAGCGGGTTCCAGTTCGAGAGCCAAAGCCGGAACGTCACGTTCCGGAACGTGACGTTCCAAGGGGCGGTGTGGTCCGAGAACAACGGTGCATGGAGAGGAGTGTAGGTGGCGTCGAACGTGTGGCCGTTGACCGTGGTCGTCCAAGTGCTGGGGATCGACGCCTTCACTCCGGTCAGGTACCCCCCGAACAGCGCGACCCCGATCCCTGCCATGACCACGAGCCCGATCACCATCACGATGGCGGCCCGACGGGTCATCGGATAGTCCTGGTCCATCACCATGGTACGTCCGCGACGACAGCGGCGGGGCCTATGACCCTAGCCGGTTCCCTGTCCGGGAGCCTGCCACCCGTTTCATACCGACCGGACATGACCCCTTCCGTGCAAGCCGTCGCGGTCCTGCAGTTCGGGGAACCCCCGTCCGTCATGGAGGTTCCTGCCCCGATGCCCGGGCCGGGGGAGCTCCTCGTTCGGATGACCGCGGTGGGGATGAACCCCTACGATGCGAAGATCCTGGATGGCATTCTCCGTCCGCGCCCCCACGTGTTCCCGCTCATCGCGGGCGTGGATGGCGCAGGGGTCGTGACGTCGGTCGGCGAAGGGGTCCGTCGCTTCCGGGCGGGGGACCGGGTCTTCGGACAGTTCCTGCATGACCCGGTAGGTACCGGGACCTACGCCGAGCTCGCTCCGGTTCCGGAGCGGATAGGGGTCGCCCGCGTCCCCGCCGAGGTCACTGACGCCGAGGCTGCGGCGATCCCGACCGCCGGCATGACGGCCCGCGACGCCCTCGACCGGCTCGCCCTTCGCCCGGGGGCCACGCTGCTCGTCGTCGGCGCGTCCGGGGGCATCGGATCGTTCGCCGTGCCGTTCGCCGTCGCCGAAGGGGTGCACGTGATCGCAGCGGCCCGCCCTCGCTCGTTCGATCGGCTCCGCGCTCTCGGGGCCGGGGAGACCGTGGATGTCTCCGCGCCCGATTGGGAGGAGGGTCTCCTCCGGGGCCATCCGGGCGGCGTCGATGGGCTCCTCGACCTCATGAGCGACCGCGAGCGGTTCGCCCGCCGGATCTCGCTCCTTCGAATCGGGGGCCGGGCGGCCACGACGGTGTACGCGGCCGATCCCGAGCATCCTCCGTCCCACTCGGTCGAGGCCTTCAACATCGATCTCCAGCCCTCCGCCCCCCTTCTCGAGCGGACGGTCGGTACGATCCAACGGCACCGCACTCCCGTATCGATCGAGCGGTCGATCGGTCTCGCGGAGGCACCGGCGGCGCTCGTCGAGATCCGGGCCGGCCGCGCGGTCGGAAAGTCGATCATCCGGTTTCCGGAGTGAGGCGGCCGGCCTCCGTGGCGGCCGTTCCTGGTTCCGCCGGGTCGGCAAGGCTCATGAGAACCGATCCCTCGCGAGGACGATGACCCTCCGCCCCGCGCCGGCATACGCGATCTCCGCCGCGGTGTACGACCGGGTCTACTCCTGGAAGGATTACGGGGCAGAGGCGCGCCGGGTGCGCGCGCTCATCCGCCGCTACGGACCTCCGGACGCCCACACGCTCCTCGATGTCGCCTGCGGCACGGGGGAGCACCTCGAGACCCTCTCCCGCTGGTTCGAGACGGCGGGGGTCGACGCGAGCGCCGCCATGCTGGCGGTCGCCCGGAAGAAGCTCCCCCGCGTCCGGTTCGTGCGGTCGACGATGCAGACGTTCCGTTTCGACCGGCAGTTCGACGCGATCACGTGCCTCTTCTCGGCCATCGGCTACGTCCGCACTCCCTCCGAGCTGCGCCGAACCCTCCGGAACTTCGCGGGCCACCTCCGCCCCGGAGGCGTGGTCCTGGTGGAACCCTGGATCGCGCCGGAGGACTACCGGCCGGGGGCGGTCCATCTCGGGAAGTACGGGACGGCCGAATCACCGATCGCGCGGATGAACATCTCCGAGCGGCGAGGCGGCCGCTCGATCATGGACATGCACTATCTCATGCCGTACCGTGGCCGCGTTCGACACTGGGTGGAGCGGCACGAGATGGGCTTGTTCGACGACGCGACGATGCGCGACGCGTTCGTCCGGGCCGGCCTGACCGTCCGCCGCGTACCGAGCCGCTTCACCACGAATCGAGGGCTCTACGTAGGGGTGAAGCCGTGGGGGCACGATCGGCGGAGTTCGACCCACGCACCGGGACGTAGACGGGCCGCCCCCGGCCGACCCCGCCGACGGATGCCGCGCTGAGCGTGGAACGACCCGCGGGTCACTTGAGGACGACCGTCTCGACCCGGGGCGCCCGGAACCCGACCTTCTGGTGGGTCCCATCGCAGAACGGCTTGTGCGCCGATTGCCCGCACCGACAGAAGGCGTACCGCACTTTCCCGTCGATCATCACGAGGTTGGGTCCGTTCTCGGACGAGAGCACTACGACCTTCGGCATGGTGGCCTCTTCCGAACCGTAGGGGACGGATAAGCCCACTAGGCGGACGATCTCCGCGTCTTCCCCCGCAGCCATCGGTATCTGATGGGAGGGACGGGCACCCCGGCACGGCGGGTACTCCCAGGCCCGGGTGCGGCGGCGCCCCCGGAGAAGGGGAATGGCCCGGCAGCGGAACTGGGGTACCGGTCCGCGGTAAAGGTCGGTTTACGAACGTGTCAAGGCCTTCGCCAGGGACCGGGCGACGATGGCGATGGATTCCGTCGGCTACGCTACCGATGCCTCCCTGTGGATGCTCGGGGGGCTGCTGGCCTACCTTGCCGTACGCAACGTGATCCGGTACCGGACCGAGCCCCGGGGCGCCCTCCTCTGGTGGGCGACCGGGCTCGGGGCGGCGGCAGCGGCCATGATGCTCGAAGCGGTCGTCTTCGTCGGGATCTCGGCGCCCGGTCTTCTCGACGCGTACTTCTTCCTGACCGCCGCGACGGTCGCCGCGCTCTCGATCGGCGCGACGGGGGTGCTCGGACATCGCCGGATCGAACTCGGCTACGAAGGGTACATCCTCGCCGTGACCGCCGCCGTCGGGGTCGCCTCGTTCAGCCTGCCCCTGCCCGACGGGATCGTGTCGAACGGGGTGATCTCGGGCAGTCCGTCCGTGTGGGTGGTGGTCCTCTCCTCGCTGGTCACGTTCCCGGCGACGATCCTCCTCTTGGCCGCCACGGCGCTCGCGATCCGGAGCTCGCGCCAATGGAGACCGGGGCTCATCGTGGTCGGTGTGGGGGTCCTCGCTGCGGGGGGGACCCTGTACATCGCGTCGCTCCCGGCCGCGCTCTACTACGCCGAGTTCCTCGGGATCCTCCTGCTCTTCCTGGGCCTGGTCAGCCTTCCGCACGCTCGTCCGGCGAAGGCCCCGAGCCCCGCGGGTCGTCCCGCCCCGTGACCGGCGATCGGTGCGGCCGACACCGCGATGCGCGGCCGACCGGACCTCCTCCTGAGGGGCGTACGGACCGGCGAGCTCCCCCGTGAAGTTCCGTTGACTGACCCTGTATTAGGGTTCGAGAATGGTGAGCGAGAGGGTTCTCGGCCATGGGAATCTCGATGGTGGATTTCGACCGGTTCCTCTTCGCGTTCACGATCGGGTCGCACATCCTGCTCGTCTCCGTGAGCATCGCTCTCGCGCTGCTCCTCTCGGTGTTCGAGTTCCTCTCGGCCCGCACGTCGGACCGGTACTACGCCGCGTTCGCCCGTCGGCTGATCCGGCCCTTCGTAGTTTCCTTCGGGGTCGGGACCGCGAGCGGGATCGTGATGGCGGTAGAGCTGGTGAACCTCTTCCCGAAGTTCATGACGCTCGTCTCGGAGACCGGCGTGATCGGGGTCTTCTACGTCGAGGTCTTCGCGTTCTTCGCTGAGACGATCTTCCTCGTCGTCTACGTCTACTTCGGTCGGTCGTTCACGCGCCGGTACGCGCGGTGGTGGCTCACGGTACCGATCGTGATCGGGACCCTCCTCTCCGCCGTGCTGATCACCATGGTCAATGCCTGGATGAACACCCCGAACGGCTTCGACATCGGGGCGTTCATGGCCACCGGGGCGGTGACCGGCGTGAACCCCTGGGCCCCGTTCCTCACCACTTCGACCGGCTACGAGGTCTTCCAGGTCACGGTCGGGGTGCCCCTCGCGGGCATCATGCTGATCGGCGGATACTTCGCCCTGCGGCATCTCCGGGCGCGCGACCCGGACGAGCGGACGTTGTTCCGGAAGGGGCTTCGGGTCACGGTGGCGCTCGCGCTCATCCTCGTGGTTCTGACGATACTCGCCGGTATCCTCGAGATCGAGGGGCTCTACACCTACCAACCGCTCAAGTACGCCGCCATCGAGCTCAACCCGTATCCCGGGACCGGACTATCGGAGAACCTCTTCGGCTGGCTCTCGGGCATGAGCGTCGTGGGGGCGCTCCAGATCCCGGGTCTGCAGGGGGCTCTCGGCCATGGCGCGTACCTTCCCGGCCTCTCCCAGTACCCGAGCTCCGAATGGCCCCCCCTGATCATCCACGATCTCTTCGATGCCATGGTCCTCGGCGGGGTCCTCATCGGTCTCTTCCTCCTCGTGTTCGCGGCGCTCTGGGTGACCCACCGCCGACCGTTCGACAAGCGCTCCCTCGCGTACGGGTTCGCGTTCTTCGGGGTCCTGACCGAGCTCGTCATGGAGCTCGGATGGGCGACCGACGAGATCGGCCGGCAGCCGTGGATCATCTATCAGGTGATGCCGGTCGCCAGCGCGGCGAACTACAGCTCCGCGCTCCTCGTTCCCGGGATCCTCATCATCGCGTTCTACTTCCTCCTCGTCCCGCTCACGTTCTACTTCATGGTCCGGGTATTCAACGGACGGCCCCTCGACCTCGATCTGAAGGGACCGCCGGCGGGGCACGATGCCAACTACTAACGGGATCTTCTACGTCAACTTCGCGATCTTCGCGGTCTTCCTCACGCTCTTCATCACCGAGCTGATGGGGGCCTTCCTGCTCCTCTTCTGGTACGAGAAGGCGAAGCGGCGGGTACTCGAGTACGTTGTCCCGATCTGGGAGGTGACCGGCACCTTCGCGGTCCTGTGGGTGGTGACCGCGGATTTCGCCTACCCATCGATGCTCTTCCCGGTCGCGAGCCTGCTCGCGGCGTACATCGTCCTATTCCTCATCTTCCTGGTCGCCCGGAACGCCTCGATCTCGTTCGCTGAGTTCATCATCAAGCGGCGCTGGCTCGATGAGAAGAAGCTCTACCAGGCGTACGCGGTCTCCACCCTGCTCCTCGGGATCGTGGTCGTGATCATGCTCTCCGCGATCGTGAGCGGAGCGGGCGTCGACCTCACGGCGCTCACCTTCTCGTTCACCGGGTGGGTCACCGACCCGGGGAGCATACCGTACCTTCTCGGGGTCCTGATCCTCGGGGTCGGCCTCGCGCCCGTGTTCTACGACATCTCCGAGCTCCGGCGATGGACGCTCCCGCTCACGACGCTCGGGGTCGTGATCGAAGCGGTCGCCCTCGACCTCTACGCGAGCAGTTTCCTGACCTGGGTCTTCCTGGTCCCGGCGGGGCTCACGGTGCTTCCGGCGGCCGCCTACCAGCACCCGGGCCTCGCGAAGGCGGTGACGAACAAGGTCTTGCTCGGCTTCGTGGGTACGGTGGTCCTCTTCTCACAGAGCTACCTTGTCTACCCGACGGCGTTCCACGGGGGGATCACCGTGGACTCGGTCACGACGACCGGGCCGATGGTCGGTGCCTATCTGGTCCTGTCCGCGGCGGGCGTAGTGATCGTCGGCGCGCTCATGGGGTTCTATCTCTACGTCGCCTATCGGTCGCGTTCGCCGCCGGCGGCCGGAACGCCCGGGCCGGCGTAGCGCATCGCGGGTCGTTCCTATCCCGCGGGCACAACGCCGGGGATACCTCCTCCCCGGCCCGGAGCATGACCGCCGGGTCAAGGCCGGCTCACCCCGTGTTCTTGAGACCGGTTCCGCTCCGAGGTCGCGATCGTCATGACGGAGGAGAACCCCATCGACTGGCTCGAGGCGCTGCCCTGTTCCGTAACGGTGTGCGACCGGGACTACACGGTCCTCTACCTGAACGACCGGTCCGCGACCGTGAACGCGAAGGACGGAGGGAAGGCCCTCCGGGGCCGGAACCTGCGGGAGTGCCACCCTCCCCTCGCCTTCGACAAGCTCGAGCAGGTGATGGCCTCCGAGGGGCCGAACGTCTATACGATCGAGAAGAACGGCGTCCGGAAGATCGTCTTCCAGGCACACTGGAAGCGGGAGGGCCGGGACGCCGGACTGGTCGAGATCACCTTCGAGATCCCCCCGAACACCCCGCACTTCGTCCGGACCTGAGCGCGGCGGCCACGGGCCGGTCTCCGCGGGGTGTGGCCATCGAGAGTGTCTCCCGAGCGGCGCCTGCGCCGGGGGGATCCCCTCGGCCGCCAGCCTTGTGCGCCCGTATCCGAGCACTTTCCGCCTCACCGAGTAATTTCGGAGGGCTTGCCCCGAGCGGGCCCATTCGAGGGCGATCTCCCGGGCGAGACGCAGGCGATGCGCGAACGACTCGAGGAGTCTATCATCGACGGTTCGGATCGCATGTCGCAGCGATTTGACGGTCCTCGATGCCGCCTTGGTCGGCGCCCATCTCGCCGGCATAGATAAGGCCCTGCTAGAGTGTAGCACGGCCTCGTCCGGGAGGGAGCCCGGGTCGGGCGTGCGGTGCTACAGATCGACCTCGAGCAGTCCGTCCCGTTCGGTCACTCGATAGGTCCGGAGCGGAACCTGGAGCGCTTCCATCTCGCAGGGGATCTCGGGCTTGATCCTCGGCGGCTCGAGGAGCTGACCGGTGCGGACGTCGTAGCGGGCCTCATGGGCGGGGCAGACCGCGGTGTGACCCTGGGCCTCGGACAAGAGCGCGCAGCCCATGTGGGCGCAGACGGCATCCATCGCATACAACTTGCCCTCGACACGCGCCAGGAGGACCGGTCGCCCCCCGACCCAGGTGAGGACCGAGCTCCGATGCTCGAACAGGCGGGTGGAGATCGCGACCCGACGGGGTGTCATACACGGTGGCATCGGGGATCGCATCATCAACCCTTCGCGAGTCCGGGGATTTTCCCCTTCCCCTGCCCTGCAGGGCACCCCGCCCGAAGACGGGTCACGAGATGCCGATCGGACCCAGCGGGAGGACATTCGCGCAGAGCGGCTCGAGGTCGGGCCGCAGTGGTCCGGGAAAGTGGTCAGGTGCGGTTCCGGACGATCCCCCAGGGAATACGTCGTGCGACCCGAGCTCCTCGATCGATGAGGCCTTCGATCGAGAGGGATCGGGAACGACAGCCTTGTCCACCGAAGGGAGGGTCCGTTAGATTGCCCCTGTCCCCCATTACCGGACGGCTAGTCCACCCAGCTCGTGCCGCATGGTCTCCTCGGGCCGGGAGAGGTCGCTTGCGCGGGACGGGTATCTCACGATAGAGACCGGGACGGCAACTCCCTGTGGGTTCGTGAGATCACGGACCTCGCCGGTGGTCGTGCTTGCGGGTGGGCTCTTAAGCCGCCTGAGGCTCGCAACCCGATAGGTCATGAACGTCGGAGGAAGACCGAACTCGGTCCGCACCTCCCGACCGGCCTTCCCACGTGCTCTCGGACCCCGACTGGACTGGAGCGACGTTCCGGAACCGGTTCGGCTCGCGATCGAAGTCCGTCTCGGGGCCAAGATCACGGACACCCAGACACGACGCGATGGGTTCACGCGGGCGTTCGCCGGGATCGTGACGGACGCGTCCGGTGCGAAGACGTTCCTGAAGACCGTCGGCCCGATACCGAACCCGTCCGCGCCCGAGGTCCACCGGCGGGAGATTCGGTACATGTCGCAGCTACCGCCCGGTCTCCCCGTGCCCAGGTTGCTCTGGAGTCACGAGCAGGATGGATGGGTCACGCTGGCCCTCGAGCCGATCGACGGCCACTCACCGCGCCTTCCCTGGCACTCGTCCGATCTCGAGCGAGTCTTTGCGGCGTGGAAAGGGCTCTCCGAGCGGTTGACCCCCGCGCCATCGGGATTCCCGGCCCTCGCCGACGACGAACAGTTTGGATGGAGATCGTTGCAGGCGAGGGCGAAGTCCCACGAGAGCGACCTGGCCGGACGACTCCCGCCTTGGGTACGCGTTCACCTTCAGGAGCTCGTGGACGTGGAGGCCGAGTGGCACCAGGCCACGGTCGGGCGCAGTCTCCTGCATGGTGACCTTAGGGCGGAGAACATCCTGCTCACGAAGGACGACGTGTTCTTCGTAGATTGGCCCAATGCGTCCGTGGGCGCCCGGTGGGTCGACATCCTGTGCATGTTGCCGAGCGTGGCCGTGCAGGGTGGGCCCCCTCCCTGGAAGCTCTGGGGTCGCGTCCCGGGTACTGAGGACGTGCCCGTTCACGAAGCCCGGGCGATGCTGGCCGCGATCTCCGGGTACTGGGCCGAGAGTTCGCTCAAGGCCGCTCCGCCGGACCGTCGGACACTGAGAGCGTATCAGAAAGCTCAAGGAGACTGGGCCGTCGCCTGGCTGCGGAAGTTGATATAAACCGGCCATTTGCGCTCGTAGGCGCATCAGCCAGGATCGAGGTGGACACGGGGGTGTCTCTCTGGTCTGCAAGCTGGACACGAATCTCAGAGGAGCTCGAGGAACTCTTCCGTGCTGAGTCCCGCCTGCCGAAGTATGGCCCGCGACGTACCTGGCCGCAAGTCCTCGCCGTGAATCGGCACGGTGACCACGCGGGGGGTACCTCCTTGCCCAAGTGGACATGGCTCCCGCGTTGCCGGAGGGCGGTCCAGCCGCCCCGGGTCAGCGCCTTCACGGTCTCGCGACCGGTCACTTGGGGAAGGCGCGGCATTCAAACTGGAGTGGCGGATACCTCGTATCGGAAAGTGCCTACAACGACCTGGTTCCTCGAAGGTCTGCCGTGTTTGGCGCGAAGCTCGGCCAGAGCCTCCACGTGACCCTCCAGAGCCTCTGAGAAGCGGGAACGTACCTGATTCAATGTCCGACCCTGGGTCACGACCCCCGGGAGCTCCTTGCACTGGGCGATGTACCAACCGTCCTCATCGCGAGTAGTCACCGCCGTGAGCGGCATCGCAATGCGACTACTGTTGCCGAGGATAAGCGTTCGCTAATGGTTGGAGCTCGGTGGGCTGAGAGAAACTGCGACGCAACTCTCCCTCGTATCGCTGGTGCGTGCAACACCGAAACCCCCAGTGCGGGTCCGAAGTGCTGCCACACGACGCGATGTCGGGCGATGCCCGACTTCATGGAGGTGGCAGGCGAGTCGCGAGCAACCATTTTGGCCCGGACGATTTCATGCTCGCCTAGGATGCCCGTTCGACTCTGGAGTAAGAAGCAATCGTCCCGGAACGTCGCGGTGCTCTGGACGGGGGGCAAAGATTCGGCCCTTGCCCTTCACGAGGTCTGTGCCAAGGGACGGTCGGTCCCCACTCTAGTCACGTTTGCACCACGCCGAGGAACCTTTCGAGCACACCCGGTGCGCGTCATGCGCCTACAGGCCAAGGCCCTCGGGGTCCGTCATCGCGTCTTCCATCTTGGACCTCCCTATCGCGCCGCCTATCAACGGGTTTTCCGGCGGCTCCTCCGCGAAGGGATTACGGCGGTTGCCACCGGGGACATTGACCGAATCGAGAACCGCACGAACTGGGTGCGCTCAATCGCTGCGCCGATGGGCCTCGAGGTACTCATGCCACTCTGGCATCGTAGCCGAACCGGTATCCTCCGTCGACTCCGCGCGCTCGAGTTCGACGTGGTTGTCTCGTATGTAGATACCACTCGGCTCCCCGAAGATTGGGTGGGACGGCGTTTGGATTGGTCCGCGGCCAAGGAATTGGAAACGGCGTTCAGTTCCCGGGGGGTTGATCCCGCGGGTGAGAATGGAGAGTATCACACCTGGGTGCTCAACGCGCCCCTCTTTCGTGCGCGACTCTCACTCGAGAGGCTCTCGATTGAGCGGCGTCCGAAGAGCTGCTGGCTCCGACCCGGAAGGGTAGCGCTTGCCTCAAAGCTTCCGAGGCAGAGAGGCACGAAGCACAGCAGCGGTGGCCGTCGGAAGTGAGCGCGCCGATGTGTCCGAATCGAGTAGTTTCGACGCACCCCCAGGGGTAGCGGTATGTCGTGCCCCTCAAGGAGACTCCCTGATCGTACCTCGCGCACGCGGGTCTGGTGATGGAGGTGGACACGGGGGGATTTGAACCCCCGACCTCTGCTTTGCGAAAGCAGCGATCTTCCGCTGATCTACGTGCCCAGCGGCGCGGGCACAGGATGTCCCGCTTATCCTCTTTCCTCTCCGGACCGGCTCCCGGAGTCAGCGCGCCGCGCGCCTGGCAGTCCTTGCCCGGGACGGAAGAGGAACCGGCGGGCCGAGATGCGGTCGGTCTGGGCCACGACGAGGGACTACGACGTGGCGGCTGCGGTCCCCGGGGGCGGGGGGTCGGAGGCCGCCGTCGCGCTCTTGGACCCGGTGGGGACTCCGCTTCTCGCCGGGTCCCGCGGAGTGCCGGGCGGCGGGGGGCGGTTCATCCCCGACCGCGGGCCGGCCGTACGACGGACCATGACGAGGCGGTGCTGGACCGAGTCGTAGCGGAAGAGGTCGGCGTAGCGCCCCCAGTTGACGATGTTCTGCACCGCGGCGTCGATCGGCGCGGTCGTCAGGGAGACGATCTGGTTCAGCTCCTCGTCCGACAGGCAGTGGTCGGGCGAGCCCTCGAGGGCCCGCAGGAGGGTCCGGAACAGGGTCGTCCGCTTGAGCTGGTCGCGGATGATCGACTTGCGCTCGCGAATGCTCGCCTGGACGACCCGCTTCCCGAGGTCCGAGAACGACACCCGGCCGTCCTTCACGAGGACGAGCTGGAGGACCGCGGCGAACTCGAGCGACGGCAGGATCTCGTCGATCTCAAGGTCCAGATCGTCGGCGAGGAGGGCCACGTCCTCGTCTCCCTTGTGAGAGTTCAGGAGCACGAGGAGCCCCATCATCTCGGTGGGGCTCGCTTTGGGAAAGGTGGTCGGCACGGTCTTCCGCGGTGCGGCTCCCTACGCGAGGTGGAGCCTATAAGGGTTTATCCAGCGCCGGAGCACCGTTCGCCCCGGCGGAGGCCGCGGACGGCGCCCCCTCGGTGATGAGCGAGAAGACCCGGTCGGTGAGATCGTAGAACGCGGTCGACTTGCGGTCCCGGGGACGGGGGAGGTCGACCGGTACCTCCGCGAGGATGTGACCCGGGCGCCGCGAGAGCACGATCACCCGGTCCGCGAGCTCGATCGCCTCCTCGATGTTGTGCGATATGAGGAGGACCGCTTCCGGCGGGAGGGCCGGGTCCCTCCAGAGCTGGAGGACCTCGTCGCGAAGGTTGGCCGCGGTGAGGGGGTCGAGCGCGCTGAACGGCTCGTCCATGAGCAAGACGGCCGGCTCCACCGCGAGCGCCCGAGCGAGCCCGACGCGCTGGCGCATCCCGCCGGAGAGCTCCCTCGGGTACGCCTCCTGGAAGCCGTCGAGCCCGATGACGGAGATGTACCGCTCCACCTGGGGTCCGATCCGACCGGGCGACCAGCCGAGCGCCTCGAGGCCGAACGCCACGTTCTCGGACACCGTAAGCCACGGGTAGAGGGCGAAGCTCTGGAAGACCATCGCCATCTGGCGGCAGACCCCGTCGACCGGCGCGTCCCGGAAGTAGATCTGGCCGCCGGAGGGGCGGTCCAGGCCCTGGATCAGCCGGAGCAGGGTCGACTTGCCGCATCCGGACGGCCCGACGATGGCGAGGAAGTCGGCATCCTTCACCTCGAAGGAGATGTCCTGCATGATCGCGATCGAGCCGTGGCGCGAGGCGAAGTTCTTGTCGACGTGCTCGACCCGGATCAGCGCCACCTTGCCCTCCCGACCGCGGACCGCGACCCCGGTCAGTCGTACCGGTACTGGGTGACCGCTCGGCGGTAGAGCGGCTTCCATATGAGCTCGTTGATGGCGACGACCGTGCCGACGAGCGTCAGGAGGGCGACCGCGAGGAGCGCGTACCCCGACGCCCCCAGGTTGGTGCCGATGTCGATCAATTGACCGATCCCGAGGACGCTCAGCTGCTCGTGCTGCCCGAGACTGAGGTACTCGGCCACGATCAGCGTGTTCCAGCCTCCGCCGAACGCCGTGATCGAACCGGTGATGAGCGCGGGGAACGTCGCGGGCAGGAGCACGCGCCGCAGGAACCGGGGGCCGCGCACCCCGTAAGCGTGGGCGGCCTCGACCAGGTCCGGCGGGACCGCGCGGATCCCGGAAAGGAGATTGAAGAACAGGTACCAGATCATGCCGGTGAGCAGCATCAGGATGGCGGCGCCTTCCGGGGTGAGGAACGGCACAAGGCCGAAGATGATCACCGGGAAGAGGGCGGTCGCGGGGAACGAGGCGACCACTTCGATGACCGGAAGCCCGACGCGGCCCGCGAGGGAGCTGCGGGCGACCTGGATCGCGAGGGGCAGGGCGATCGCAAGGCAGATCGCATAGGCCGCGACGACCCGCAGGATCGAGGCGCCCATCGCGAGCGGGACGAGCGCGATGTCGTGCTGCTCGGTGCTCGCGATCGGCCCCCGGAAGACGTCGAAGATCGCCACGCCGAGCGCGATGAGAAGGAGCCAGAGGAGCACCAGGATCGCTCCGAGCGACAGATAGTACACGAGGGATCGGGTGCGGGCGCTGGCGGTATGACCGGGACGGGCCCGGATCAGCGCGAGCTGGACGAACGGGGTGCTCAGTCGAGCCATCCCGGTGCGCACTCCGCGCGTGACGAACATCGTGGCCCGTCGGATCCGGCCCGAGGCATCCCGGCCGGGGAGCGCCTCCGAGGCCTCGCCCGCCGGGGTCGTGTCATAGCGGAACCGCTCGGCCCACCGGCCGAGCGGTCGCCACACCGCGAAGTCGAGGATCGCGATGACGAGGACCAGGACGAGGATCCCCGCCAGGAACTCGGCACTGTTCCCGTCGCTCGCCGCGTAGGAGAGGTAGCTCCCGATCCCGGAGAGCGAGGTGGAGGTGCCCGTGGTGAAGATCTCCGCCTCGACCAGGAAGAACCAGCCGGCGGTCCAGGAAAGGACCGAGTTGTAGACGAGCCGGTTGACCGTCGCTGGGAACAGGACGCGCCGGAAGAGGAGGATCCCCCGGAGGCCGAAGGTGTCGGCGGCCTCCTTGAGGTCCGCCGGCAGGGTCTTCAGCGACTCGTAGACGCCGAAGACCATGTTCCAGGCCATGGACGTGAAGATTAGGAAGACGGACGCGAAGTTCGGGCCGACGAAGCTCCCGGGGGTCGCCATCGCGAGCACGGCGATCGCGAACGGGAAGAACCCGAGGATCGGGACGGACTGGAGGATATCGAGGACCGGGATCATGACGCGTTCGCCGCCGCGGTGGGTGGCGGCATAGTAGCCGTATCCGAGCGCGAAGCCGAGCGAGAGCGCGTAGGCGATCAGCATCCGGACGAAGGAGTACGACGTGTCGAGCACGGCGGTCGGCAGATAGGCGCCGATCCCGCCGAGGCCACCGCCGGCGGAGACCACGAGGAGGGCCGTGGTCCCGAGGGGGATCGCTACATAGAGGGCCGCGGCCCGGCCGCGGCCGGGGAGCGGCGCGCGAGCGCCGGAGGACCGCCGGAGCCCCCGCGAAGAGGTCCGACCCGATTGTGCGTGCGCCGTCGCGTCCTCGGAACCATAGCCTGGGCGGACCGTACCTCGCCTCCCCCATGCGGAACCCGGAGCATGGACCGATGCGCCACTCTCCGCGTCTATTTGTCGCTATGGTCGGAACCCGGGACCACCCCGGGCCAGGGAGGAAAGCAGAGGGCCAGCCGGCCGTCCGTGCGGCAACTTTTATCAACGGTCCGACGCTGGGATTGGCGTAGCCCCGTGGTGTAGTGGCCAATCATGCGAGACTCTGGATCTCGCGACGCAGGTTCGAACGCCGCGGGGGAGGCGAACCCCGACGACCGAGACTCCTGCCGGGGCTACTCCGATCGCGTGAACGAGGTCACTGTGCGGGGGTGCTCCAGCTCGGCCAAACCGTCCTTCGCGGACGGGGCTCGCGAGGCAGGGCTTAGGACCCTGTTGCCTAGGGCATGCGCCGGTTCAAAACACCGGGCGGCGAACGTCGCCGCCGGTCGGAAACTCCGGCCCCCCGCATTCCGCCCCGCGACGGGGCGAGGTCGCCTCCGATGGGCGCGTTCGTGAGCCCGACCCCGGCGGAGATCCTCGCCCTCGAGCCCGAGGCCGCCGACGAGCTCCTCGAGGAGCTCGAGCGGAACGTGCCGGTGCAGCCTTCGCTCCTCCCCCTGCGAGGCGCCGAGGAGGCGTTCGTCTTCGGGGACTCGCACGGAGATTGGCGTTCGACCCAGGAACTCGTCACGCGCTGGCTCACCCTCGACCCCCCGGCGCTCCTGGTCGGGTTAGGGGACTACGTCGACCGTCATCCGGACGACTGCCCGAACGGCTCGGTGGCGAACGCCCTGTACCTGCTCAGCCTGGCCGCCCGATTCCCCCAGCGGGTCGTACTGATCCAGGGCAACCACGAGACCGCCCGCCGGCTCCCGGTCCTCCCGCGATCCCTGCCTGAGGAGATCGATGACCTCTGGGGACCCCGCGACGACCGGTACGAGCGGCTGGTCGGACTCCTCGAGCGGGGACCGGTCGCCGCCACCACCGAGAGCGGGGTCTACCTCGCTCACGCCGGTTTCCCGCGGGAGCGGCCGCCGGGGCGCTGGGCGGGGGCGTTCGAGCGCCCGGACGACGACGCGCTCGCCGACATCGTGTGGGCCGAATGCGATGCCTCGCGCAACCGGCGGGGAGCGGCGCCCGCTTGGGGTCGGGCGGATCTCGATCGGTTCCGGCAGGATTCCGGGCTCGGCGTCTTCCTCCGGGGACATGACCCGGATGTGGTCGGCCGACCGCTCTACGACGACCGGTGCCTCACGCTCCACACGACGCGGATCTACGAGCGCTACGGAGGGGTCATCGCGGCCCGGGTCCCCCTCGGGAGCCGGATCGATTCGGTCCGCTCCCTGTCGGTGGAGCACCTCCCCAGCGAGGGGCGATCGTACCGGTCAGCGGTCGACTAGTTCCGCCGCTCCCGCGGGCGGCTCCCGGGGTCCGGACCGGCAGTCGACGGCTCGGCGCCGAAGAGCGTTCGTTCCGCCCGGAGCACCGCGTCGGGGTCACCGGCCTCCTCGTAGGCCCGGATCCGTTCCCGGTTCACCTCGAAGAACGACCGCCCGCCGGCGAACCCGTCCAGGAGCGCACGCCCCTCGTCCTCGTGCCCGAGGATCGCGAGCGCCGCGCCGAGGGCCTCGGCCGTGTTGAGCTCGCCGACTCGGCCGTAGTGCTGGGGGTTCGTGGCGACCAGGAGGGGAAGCCTTCGCCCGTGTCCCCCGCGCGCGGACCCGAGGCTCCTCGGGGCGAGGTGCCCTTCGGCCGAGAGGCGGTTCCAGGAGCAATCGACCGCCAGGAGGCCTCCCTGCTCCGCGACCGTCCGGTCGACCCGGGAGAGGGGCCTCGCCGCGAACGGATCGAGCACGATCGGCGCGACGCCGGCCGAGCTCCTTCGGGGCGGCTCGCTCGCCCAACCGAACCGCAGCAGGCGAGCCCCGGTGCACGCACGGGGGTGGTCGTCCCCCACCCGGATCACGTACCGTCGGATCGGAGGCCTATCCGGGAGGTTGGGCGTACTCCCGGAAGATCTCATGGAGCTCGCGCGTCAGGCGAAGGGCGTCCGCCTTCGGGCGCTGCCATAGGTTGCGCCCGAAGATGATCCCGGTCGCCCCGGCGTCCATCGACGATCGTACCTTCTTCAGGAGCTCGGGGTCCCCCATCTTCTCCCCGCCGGAGACCAGGACGAGGGCGCGGCCGGCGCTCTCCACGACCTTGCGGAACGCCTCGTCCGGCGTGAGCCGCAGCGTGTTGTACGGGGACGGGCTGTCGGCGTCCTTCTCGGAGGCGACCGGATAGTTCAGCTTCACGATGTCCGCGCCGAGCTCGAGGGCGACCCGGGCGGCGTAGTCGACCGCGTAGAGGCTCTCCTTGCCCCCCTTCTTCGCGATCGCCTCGCCCCGCGGGTAGGCCCAGACGATCACCGGCATCCCGAACCGCTCCGCGTCCCGGCGGACCTCGAGGAACTGACGGAAGTCCCGGTCCTGGGCCGGGGAGCCGACGTAGACGGTGTATCCCACGGCGTCCGCGCCGAGCCGTACCGCGTCCTCGACCGTGCCCGTGAGCGGACTGAACGCCTGCGCGTCGGACGGTACCGCGGTCTTGCCGTTGAGCTTCAGGATGAGCGGAACGTCCCCCGCGTACTCGTGAAAGTACTTCTCGGCGAGGCCGATGTGCAGCGCGATCGCGCTGAACCGCCCCTCATGCGCGAGCTCGTACTGGTACTGCGGGTCGAGGGAGTCCGGGTTCGCAAAGAAGTCGACCGGACCGTGCTCGAGCCCCTGGTCGATCGGGAGGACGAGGAGCGTCCCGCCCCCGGGACCGTGCTCGTAGAGGAGCCGCTTGAGGCGGGTCCTCTTGCCCGGAGAGAGCCCGAGCCGGTGGAGCGGGGGTCGGGGGAACCGATGGGCCACGGTCCCGGGACCGGAAGGATCGGACGGAACGCTCGGGGGCCGGACGCGGGCGTCGTTCATCGAAGCGCCTCGGCCCGAGCAGCGGCCGGCGCGATTTAAGGGTTGGTTCCCGGCCATCCGGACCGCACGTGCGGGGGGGACCGAGGCTTTATCCCGCGCGGACCGGTTTGTACCGGGACCCGGAGAACGGCTCCCGTCACCGATGCGCACCCAGGTCGTCATCGTCGCAACCGTCCTGCTCAACGGGGTGCTGTTCGCGGCGAACTTCCTCGTCGCGGAGCTCTCGGGCAGCCGCGCGGTCCTCGCCCAGGCGATCTACACCGTGACCGACCTGGTCGGGTCGGTCCTCCTGCTCTGGGGGCTCTACGTTTCCCGGCGTCCCGCCGACTACCAGTATCCGTTCGGGCGCGGCAAGGAGCGTTTCTTCTGGGCGTTCGTCTCGATCCTCATCACGTTCACGACCGCCGGGATGCTCGCGCTCGTGACCGGAGTCGAGCAGGCGGTCTCCCCCGAGCCGATCTCGCACATCAACATCTCGCTCCTGGTCGTTGCCATCTCGGCCCTGGTCAGCCTGGGTGGGATCTGGATCACCCTGCGCGAGCTACGGATCGGCCGACAGACCCTCCAGGCCCTCCTCGAGTCGGCGAACCAGGGGTTGAAGTCGATCTTCTTCCAGGACCTCGTCACCGTCGCAGGATGCATCGTGGCCCTCGCCGGGCTCGCGATCGTCTACCGCACCCACGCCGACGCGATCGACGGAGTGACGGCCGCGATCGAGGGGATCCTCCTGATCTCGACCGGCTTCATCCTGACCGCGGAGAGCCGCGAGTACCTCATCGGCCGCGCGCTCGCGCCCGACGTGGCCCGGCGCGTGCTCGGCCTGGTCGAAACGGACCCGCGCGTGGCCCGGGTTCGGAGCCTGCAGTCGATGCTTCTCGGCCCGGAGGATGCCCTCCTCGCCCTCCGGATCAACTTCCGCGACGGGCTGACCACCGACCAGATCGAGCGGGCGATCGACGATGTGAGCCTGATCCTGAAGGGCCACTACCCGATGCTGCGGCACATCGTCATCGAGCCGGAGTCCTGAGGGCCCCGCCGGCCCGGAGCCCCGGGTCGCGGTACCGCGCGACCGTCAGGAGGACGAGCGCCCCCGCGATGGAGCCGAAGAAGACGTAGAGCCCCGGGTTCCCGAACAGCGCGAACAGCCCGGTCGAGGAGACCAGGCCGAGGACCATGCCGGCGCTGATCAGGAGCGAGTAGATCGCCATCGTCGTCGCGCGGCTGATCTCGACCGACAGGTCCGCGAGCGCGGCGAGCGCCGCCGGGCCGTAGGCGAGCGCCGGGAGGACGCTCGCCCCGAGGCCCACCAGGAGCTCGACCCGCGCCCCGAACGCGACGACCAGGGAGGCGAAGACCATCAGGGACACGAAGCCGATGGCGCCGGACGTCATCAGGCGGTTCCGGCCCCAGCGGTCGGAGAGCCGACCGAAGTACGGCTGCGTCAGGACCAGGAGGAGGCCACCGATCGCGATGATGCCGGCGAGGAGCTCGGTGGAGACCCCGACCCCGTTCGCGGCCGAGCCGAGGAAGATGAGCGCGGTCCCGATGAGCATGTAGATCACGAGCCAGGGGAGGGTGACGAGGAGGACGCTCCGGCGGAAGACCTGCCGCAGGACCTCTCGGAAGACGTAGCTCGAGCCGGCGGCGTGAACGGGGAGCCCCCGGATGAGGCGTCGGGCCGAGAAGAGCCCGACCGTGAGCACCCCCGCTCCCACCACGAAGACGAACCAGAGGGTCGCGTTGTCCACGAGCCCGAGGGCGGCGAAACCGAACGCGAACCCGCCGACCCAGCCGGAGAGGTTCATCGCGTCGAACCGACCCATCTCGAGGCCCCGCTCGTCGGCCCCCGACCAGTCCCCGATCAGGCCGAGGCTGGCGGCGAGGATCGCCCCGCTCGCCACCCCGAAGAGAAGGTTCAACCCGCCGAGCGCGACCGGCGCGCGGGTCGTCGACTTCAGGGCGAAGATCACCGCGGACGCCCCGATGCCCGAGAACAGGACCGGGAAGCGCCCGTACCGGTCGGCGAGCGCCCCCGACAGGAGGACGGTCGCGAGCTCGCCCGCGGGCGCCATGGCGCTCACGATCCCGACGACCCCCGCCTCCCCCTGGCCGATCCCGGCGGTCGACCGGGTGATGTAGCTCGCGAAGACCGCGGTCGTGATCCCGAAGGCGAACCGGACGAAGAACGTCGAGGAGAACACCGCGAGGAGCGCCCGCCGCTGCGCGGAGGCGGCCGGGATCGCCGGGGCGCCGGTCACAGCGGATCCGCTAGCCGCGGGTCGGCGCCCGTTCGATCAGCTCGATCCAGACGTCGTTCGGGTCGAGGATGAAGGCGATCCGGGAGGACCCTCCCGACAGGCGATACGGCTCCTTCGCGACCCGTACCTCCTTCGCGCGAACCTTCAGCAGGAACCGGTCGAGGTCATCGACCTCGAAGGCGAGGTGATCGAGCTGCTCGCCCGCCTCGAACGACTCCTTGCCGTCCCAGTGGGTCAGTTCGACGCGCGCGCCGCTCTCGGGGTCCCGGACGAAGGCGATCTCCGCATGGTTCTCCGGGATCGTGCGCCGCCGCTCGAACTCGAGCCCCAGGACCTCGGTGTAGAAGCGGAGGCTCTCCTCCATGCGCCGCACCGTGATCGACGTGTGAAGGAACTTCATGGCCCCTCGGCCGGAGGGAGCGTCCGCGGAGGATTCTAAGGTTTCGGCGCGCCTACGGGTGTCCGTAGACGACCCGCAGCGGCGCCGTCCCTGGGGCCCAGTCCCGCTCGACCCGGACGAATCCGACCCGCTCGAACTGGTAGGTGTCGGCCGGGTGGGCGTCCGCGAGCGACGCCTCGCCCATCCCCGAGCCGTGCCGCCCGTCCACCTCGAGCACATCCACGGGGAACGCGGCGGACGCGCCGACCCACTGGAGGCGCGCGAGCTTCTGGTTCGCCCGGCTCGTGAACTCGGCCCGCAACGTGCCCCCGGGCGGGGGGATCGACTCGGGGAGCCGCACGTTCGCGAGATCCTTCAGCCGGACCTCCGCCCCGGCGCGTGGCACGAGATCGCGGTGCGCGAGGTAGAAGTGCGGCCCGGCCGGGACGCGGCGGGTGCCGAGCTCGGGGCGGTCCGGGTGGTTCGGGAGCGTGACCTCGGTGAGGTCCATCGGGAACCCGTCCACTTCGACGCGGACCGGGTCGTACACGAACGATCGGCGAAACGTCGTGGCATCGATCCGCTGGCGGTTCTCGGCGTAAAGCGTCTCCGCCGGGACCTCGATGTCCGCGAGCGAGAGCCCGAAGGAGAGCGTGAACTCCCGGACCGCGTCCATCGAGATCCCCCGGCGGTCGAGCGAGCGGAGCGACCAGGTCCGGGGGTCGGCCCATCCGTCGTAGAGCCCGCCCTTGACCTCGGCGTAGGACTTGCTCTTCGAGACCTTCGCCTCCCGCACCCGCAGGATCCCCCAGTGGAGGAACGGCGGCCCCCGGATCCCGAGGAGGTCCCAGATGTACTGCTGCATCCGGTCCTCGATGACGAGGTCCTTGCCCCGAACGATGTGGGTGACGCCAAGCTCGATGTCGTCCACGGCCCAGGAGAACTCGAGCAGTGGCCAGACGCGGTAGCGGTGACCGACCCGCGGGTGGTCGAGGTCGCTGATGCGGAAGAGGACCCGGTCCCGGAACGCCGGGTCCGGATCCTGAAGGTCGGTCCGGAGCCGCAGGACCGCCTCCCCCGGGCCGTACCGGTTCCCGAGCATGCCGTCCCACGCCTCGAGGGTCTCCGTGATCGACTGCGACCGCTCCGGGCAGGCGACGCCGTGGGCCCGGTTCTCTCGCAGCTGGTCAGGCGGGCAATGGCAGACGTAAGCGGCGCCTTTCTCGATGACCCGGCGCGCCCAGGGATAGTGGTTCGCGATCCGGTCGGACTTGTAATAGACCGCGTCGGGTCGGATGCCCGCCAGCTCGAGGTCTCCGAGGATCAGGTCGAAGAACTCGGTCTCGACGCGCTTCTTCTCGGTCCCGACCGTGTCGTCGAAGACGAGGATGAGCTTCCCCCGGTAGCGCTGCCGGTAGTACTCGTTGACGAAGAGCATCCGGCCGCTCCCGATGTGCAAGGCTCCGCTCGGGAACGGGGCCATCCGGAGGACCACCCCGCCGGGAACCGCTCCGGAAAGCTCGGGGAAGACGGCCTCGTCGCTCCGGGCGGCCCTCGGCCGCTCCGGTTCCGGCCCTCCGAGGGCCGTCAGGCGGTCCTCGAGCTCGGCCACCGGCAGCGATCGGATCTCCGCCACGACGTTCGACACGAGATCCCGGAGCTCCCCGGCAAGGGGGCGTAGGGTCGGGTCCGTCGCGAGGAGCCGGGAGACGACCGGTCCCGCCTGGGCGGACCCCTCGTGCGCGATCGCGTTCTCGAGCGCCACCCGGCGGGCCCGTCGCTCTACCTCGGGGGAAAGTGTCACGTACCGGCCGACCCGGGTCGAGATTAAAGCGGTTCTCGGCCTCGAACCGGGGACGACGGGGAGGCCCGCGGCGGACGCCGCTGCATGGTCTCGTCCACTGCTTGGGCCAGCGTGAGCTCCCCGCGAAGGACCCGGTGGGCGCTCGATCGGGAGATCGTCACTCGTCCCTCGCTCCCCTCACGACTGAGGCGCTGGAGGTTGGCGACCTCCCCGGGGGTGAACGTCGCCTCGAGCGGCTCACGGACCGACGGGCCCGGAGTACCCGCGATCGTTCGAGCGGCCGCGGCGTCCCGGGGCCGACGGCTTCCCCGCGGGGTACTGCCCCGCTCGTTGACGAGCTCGACGCTGCGCTGGTGCGCGAGGAGGGCATTCACGATGCGGTTCCGAGCGGGAGGATCTCCCGCGCCCACCCGGAAGAGGACATGGCGTGAGGAGAACCGGTGCCGCAGGTGGTTTGCGAACGGGCCGGCTGCTTCGGGCGATTCAAGAATCCCCTCGCCGATCACCGACGACCCGACCAGCACGGCGTATCCGGGGCGCGGACCGGGATCGATCCCGACGATGATCTCGCCCTGCGAGTCCCCCGAATCGAGCGCGTGGCGCACGGCCGCACCCAGTGCGCGGCGGTCGACCTCCTCCCCGACCGTGAGAATGTTCGGATGGTTGATCGCGGGGGCTTCACCGGGAGAGGTCAGGACCACCGCCACCCGGTCCGGGATCCGTTCCCCCGGAAGAAGACTGAGGGTCGGCCATCGTCGCTCCCGCAGAAAACCCGCGAGCTCGTGGTAGAGCGCCGGGTCTCGGGTGACGAGCGCTACCGACCGGGGTCTCACCATGGTCCCTGACGATGATATACGGCATTAACCTTGCCCCCCACGGCATGCCGGTCTGTCTCCATTGTGGCGAGCTCGGGCCCGACGGGGCCCTCTTCTGCCCGAAGTGCGGCTTCACGCTCCCTCAGGTACAGCCTCCCTCCCCCGCCGGGTCCGCGGCTCCGACCCCGTCGGCGGCCGTTCCGGGATCCGCGCCCGCCACCGCGCCGTCTACCGGGTTCGCTCCCACGGCGCCGCCGTCTCCACCTTTGGCCCGCCCGTACGCGTACCCGGTCCCGGTGCCGCCGACGACCTACATCATGCCGACCCCGGCGGGCGCGGCCGGGCCGATCCCTCCCCCACCGAGCGCGAAGTACTGCAACCGATGCGGCACGCTGATCTCCCGGGTCGCGGTCTACTGCCCCGTATGCCAGCAGCCCCAGTCGTAAGACGCGGCGGCCGGCGGGGCCGTCGCACCGGTACGATGGTCCGACTTGCGGGGGAGCGGATCGCCGACCTGTTCGCGCTCGCGGAGCGGGAAGCGGTCACGGGAGACCCTGCCCGGGCGGACCGGTACGTCGCGCTCGCCCGCCGGATCGGCATGCGCTACAATGTCCGCCTGATGCCCGAGTATCGGGAGCTCTACTGCCGGGGGTGCTCACGGTTCTGGGTCGAGGGGCGAACGGTTCGAACCCGGATCCGGAGCGGTCGTCGGATCCGGACCTGTCTCGCCTGCGGTCGTGAGCGCCGCACGATCCTCCGCCCCGGCTCGTGGTCTTCGCGGCGGACGGGGTGGGGCACCCCCACCGCCACGCCCCGAGACCAGGGGGTGCTCACCGGCCCGCTCTCGGAGGAAGAGCCCGAGTCGGAGTCCGAGGATGAGACCGAAGAATCTTAACGCAGCGCGACCCCTGCGACCGTTGCGCCGGGGTGGCCGAGCGGCCAAAGGCGGCAGACTCAAGATCTGCTCTCGCAGGAGTTCCCAGGTTCGAATCCTGGCCCCGGCA